>CAZHNN010000010.1:79253-92734 GCA_964533965.1 uncultured Clostridia bacterium
TGTGCAATGTTGGCAGGGACCTCTTCGTGACGGACGAACTCCATCTCGAACTCTCCCCTTGCCTGTGTCATGGATCTGAGATCCGTCGCATACTTGAACACCTCGGCCAGCGGTACCTCTGCCACAACCTGCTGTTTGCCGCCTTCCATCGGGTTCATACCGAGAATGCGACCGCGGCGCTTGTTCATATCGCCGATGATATCGCCCATATAGCTGTCCGGTACCGTGATGGAGATCTTGTAGATCGGCTCAAGCAGCACCGGGTTTGCAGCGAGGCAGCCCTTGCGCAGCGACAAGCGCGCAGCCGTCTTGAACGCCATTTCGGAGGAGTCTACCGGATGGTAGCTGCCATCGTACAGCGTCGCCCGCAAGCCAACGATCGGGAAGCCCGCCAAAACGCCTCTTCCCAGGTTCTCGCGCAAGCCCTTTTCCACCGCAGGGATGAAGTTGCGCGGAACCACGCCGCCGACGATCTTATCGACGAACTCAAATCCGTTAACTTCTACGAGCGGCTCGTACTCGATCCATACATGGCCGAACTGGCCGTGTCCGCCGGATTGCTTCTTGTGCCTGCCTTCGGCCTTCACGGGCTTACGGATGGTCTCGCGGTACGGAATGCGCGGGTCGGCCAACACGGCGTCCACACCGAACTTGTTCTTGAGTTTTTTAATGATGACCTCGAGATGCAATTCACCCATGCCGGACATGAGCGTCTCCAGCGTCTCTGGATCCTTGTATACCTTGAAAGTGGAATCTTCTTCCTCAAGCCGAGCCAGTCCACCGAAAACCTTGTCTTCCTCGCCCTTTTTCGCAGCGGTAACAGCCAACGAGATACTGGGCTTGGGGAACTTGATCGGCGGCATCAGCACCTGCATAGCAGCATCGCACAGCGTATCGCCGGTGTTCGTTGCCTGCAGTTTGGCAACGGCGCCGATGTCTCCGGCGCACAACTTCTCCAGGTCCACCTGCTTCTTGCCACGCATGGTGTATACGGAGCTGATCTTTTCCGCCTTGCCGGAAATCGTATTCTGCAGCGTTACGCCGCCCTTGAGCGTGCCGGAATACACCCGAAGGATTGAAAGCTTGCCCACAAACGGGTCGGTGATCGTCTTGATAATCTGCGCCACCACCGGCTTGCTTTCATCACAGACGACTTCACGCTTCTCGTTCGTCCTGGCATCCAACGCCACAACCGCCGGCCTGTCGGCGGGCGAGGGCATCAGCGCGATGATCTGGTTCAACAGCACATCGATCAGCTGGCAGCCAATCGCAGCACCCGCGCACAGCGGGATGATCCGCCCGGATGCGATACCCTTGCGCATGGAGCTTACTATCTCCTCTTTGGTCAGCGTTTCGCCGCCAAAGTATTTTTCCAACAGCTCGTCATCGCTTTCCGCTGCGCATTCGACCAGCGCGTTGTAGCATTCTTCAAGCAGATCCGAAAGCTCCGAGGGCACGTCGGCGGCTTTATATCCCTTGCCATCGACCATCATAGCCTTATGTTCAATTACGTCAACATAGCCTTTGATCTTCATGCCGCTCACGATCGGGATGACCACAGGGGCTACGCACGTTCCGAAACGATTCTGCAAATCGTGCAGCGATTTTACGAAATCGGCATGCTCGCGGTCCATCTGGTTGATGAAGATCATCGCGGGCAACCCCATCGCTTTGCAGTTGGCAAGCGCCTTTTCGGTGCCTACCGCAACGCCGGACATCGCGCCTACCACAACGAGGCCTGCGTCTGCAAGGCGCAGAGCTTGTACCTGTTCGCCTTCAAAATCGAAATAGCCGGGCGCGTCGATGACGTTGATCTTGCAGCCGCTCCATTCGACCGGTGCCAGTGCAGCGGATATGGAAATGGTGCGTTTGATCTCTTCCGCATCAAAATCCGTCGTGGTGTTTCCATCTTCCACGCGTCCCATGCGGTCGATTGCGCCGGTGTAAAACAACATGGCTTCGGCCAGCGTCGTCTTGCCTTCGCTGCCATGTCCGACCAAAGCGATGTTCCTGAGTTGTTCTGCGGAATATGGTTTCATCAAAGTCCTCCTTGCATGGATATCGCAGGGTACGCCGCGCCAAATTGCCGACCGAACAGATTCGGACGGCTTCAGCTGCCCTCCCTTTAGGGAACGACTGTTCAATGTGGAATGCCGGATAGGCGGGATGGTTTTGCGTCTGCAAGAAGTAAAATCACAGGAATAGCAGCGCTATTTCAAGATTTAGCGACAAAGCAGGGCACAAACTCCAGCCGTTTATACGACGTTCCGAATGAATCAGCGGTCCCGTAAGCCACGAATGGATATAGTATACCATAGAAGAGCAAAACGGAAAATCAAAAAGTAGCTGTTTTACGAAAAAATGCCTTGCAGAACAACAATATATGCCTCCGCTATGCGGCAAACAAGATGAGTTTCGTTGTTCCTGCGCCAAAATTCTTCTTATAAATGGGATGTACCGCTAAATAGCGATACATCCCATTTTACTGCCTTCAAATCAATCATCAACCGCATTTGCTGTATCCGCAGCTGCGGCAAACGACACATCCTCCTTCGTGCTCCATCTCCTCGCCGCAATCCGGGCACAAGAGTCCCTTTTTGGTATCCTGGCGTCTGGGGCCCTTGCAGATGTCCTGTTGGCTGCAAAGCGAGCAGTTTTCCAGGCACGCATGGCGCTGTATGGCCATCTCTTCCATCGCCTGCAGGCCTATGCCCTGCTTGTTGGATTTTTGCAGCGCATACACCTTTTCGATAACACGTCCGATTGCATCCGGGCAGGACAAGACCTTCAGGCCCTTCTGGCGCAACGTGGAATGGCAGCGGATGCCGCGGAGCTGTTCGACCAGCGTGTCCACGTCCATGCCGGACCTTAGAGCCATCGAAACGAGCCGGCTGGTGGCTTCGCTCTGCGACGGGCATCCGCCCGCACGCCCAAGGTTTGCAAACACCTCGCAAATGCCCTCGTCATCGTAGTTCACGGTTATATACAGGTTGCCGCAGCCGATCTTCACCTTTTCTGTGTAGCCGCAGGTCACATCGGGACGCGGACGCGGGCGGATCGAGCGGGCTTCGGGCTGTGCTTGCACAGCCTGTGTCTGTGCGGAACTTCCGATGTTCAGCACCTGCGATTCTCTGGACCCGTCACGGTAGATCGTGACGCCTTTGCAGCCAAGCTGGTAGGCGAGCATGTATACCTGCCGTACATCCTCCCTCGTTGCGGAATTCGGGAAGTTCACGGTCTTGGATACGGCGTTATCCACATACTTTTGGAAAGCGGCCTGCATGCGGATGTGGTATTCGGGTGAAATGTCGTGCGCGGTAACGAACACGCGCTGCACCTCTTCAGGCACGCCCTGCACGTCGTGCACGGTGCCATGCTTGGCAATCTCTCGCATCAGGGCATCCGAGTAGAAGCCCATCTCCTTGGCCGTCTGCTCGAAAAACGGGTTGACTTCCGGCAACGCGTCGTTGTCCATAACATTGCGAACAAATGCCAGCGCGAACAGGGGTTCAACGCCGCTTGACGCCCCGCAGAAGATGCTGATCGTGCCGGTGGGCGCAATCGTCGTCGTGGTGGCATTTCTAAGCGGCACGCCCTTACTAAGAACGCTCTTGTCAAACGCCGGGAACGTTCCGCGCGTTTTGACAAGCTTTGCGGAAGCTTCCTTGCTGCAATCGTCGATGTATTTCATCACGATCTCGGCGGTCTCGATCGCTTTGTCGGAGTTATAGGGTATCCGAAGCTTATAGAGCATGTCCGCGAAGCCCATCACGCCCAAACCGACTTTCCTGGTCTGCTTGGTCATCTCCGCGATCTTGGGAAGCGGATATTCGTTGACGTCGATCACATTGTCCAGAAAATGAACCGCCAGCTCCACAACGCTCTGCAGCTTTTCAAAATCCAGCACATAGCGGCCGTTCTTCTCCGTCAGCACCGCGTTTAAATTGATGGAACCGAGGTTGCAGCTTTCATACGGCAGCAACGGCTGCTCGCCGCAAGGGTTGGTGCTCTCTATTTCGCCCAACTGTGGCACGGGGTTTTCAGCGTTGATGCGATCCAAAAACACGATGCCGGGCTCCCCGGTATTCCAGGACATCTCGACGATCAGATCGAACACGTCCTGCGCGTTCTGCATGCGCACGGTAGCGCCTGTGGACGGGTCGATCAACGGATAGCTGTCACCGCGTTCCACGGCGCGCATGAATGCTTCGGTGATACCTACGGAGATGTTGAAATTCGTGATCTCCTTGGTATCCTGCTTGCAGGAGATGAACTCGAGTATATCGGGATGATCGACGCGCAGAATGCCCATGTTGGCGCCGCGTCTCGTGCCACCCTGCTTGACGGCTTCAGTGGCCGCATTGAACACCTTCATAAAGCTGATGGGGCCCGATGCCACGCCCCCCGTGGATTTGACGGAAGCGCCCGCAGGCCGAAGCCTCGAGAACGAGAAGCCCGTGCCGCCGCCGCTCTTATGGATCAGCGCGGCGTTTTTCACCGCATCGAAGATATCCTCCATGGAATCCTTGATGGGCAGCACGAAACAAGCGGACAGCTGGCCCAAGGGGCGGCCCGCGTTCATCAGCGTTGGAGAATTCGGCATGAAGGACATGCTCATCATGCTCTTGTAAAACGCGTCGGCAAGCGCATCCACATCCGCGTTGGGATCATACAGAAGATCGGCGCGAGCAACATGTTTTGCCACGCGGGTGAACATTCCCGGTATATCCTCCAGCAGATTTCCCTTTTCATCCTTGGCCAGATAACGGCGCTCCAACACAATCTTTGCGTTTTCCGAAAACTCCATTTCTATTGCCTCCCTTGGCTACACAACCTATATCGTGTATTCGAATATTTAAAGCTACGCAAGATATTGTAGCATTCCGGAAAAATCATGTAAATATGCCAATACAGATACATCGCGTTTCGGCTGTGTGCGAAAGCGCCTGTACTGCGCGTTTTTTACCAATTGCCAGAAAATAAATTTCTGTTTAAATTTTGAAAGAAAAAAATAAGCCGCGAATAGTGTTTTCACGTAGGGATTAAACCAAAACACGGACAGGCCACTAGGATAATACATACTGTTGGTTTAACAAGATGTTCAAGTGATATTACCATACATCCACATTACTTATTCATTGTTTGATGGCGTTGGATAAAAGTCTAATTGTTCTAATAATGCATTCACATCACCCTCAAAGTTATAAAAGAAAGGTCTGTATTTTTTATCTAGCACCAGCAGAAATGGATTGCCTTGTTCTGGAAATAAAATGAAAACTTCATCTACAGAGTTTATACTGTAATCTGTAAGCAGTGGGGTTTGTACCTTTATGGGAGGATTTAATGGAATTCTAACTATGTAACCTTTATCTGGAAACGCCTTAACCTTAACATATATACCTGTGATTCCATTAAGATAACCATTAGCTAATATTTGTATGGAAGTGCTAGGTTGAACTTTTTTTATTACTTCACCTTTTGTTATGTCAAAAATCTCGATATTTTTACTTTCAGGGCCTGATGTCTGTGTTGAAGCCACAAAAGTTACTAAACTGCTATCTATAAATTGGTTTGCTATACAAATCAGAGACTCATATTTTTCAGTCAATTCCACCCCATGAATATAACTGTAAATGTTGAAACCAAAGGAAAAGATTATACCAACAGCAAATAAAACCTTCATCAATTTTCTGTTTATTCTAATTAACACCATGCTTAACGCCTCCCTAATAGTCTATAGTGAGGAGGTGGCAACTATTACCTCTCTTTTTTTGTGTAGGAATTGTGATCCTATTTGTCCCCCCAGTATATTCTGCAATATCAAGTCTTTGAGCCTAAAGGTGACATAGGTGATTAATAAAATAATAAAAGGGCATCCATATGGAGAATTACCCATTGGACACCCCTGCTTCATTGTCTGTTGAACTTTATTTTATTTTTATTTGTGGTACTTACACTATCCAATAAATTGAACCTGTCTGCACCATCCTGTAATTCAGAATCATAGAGATTACAACAATGCATTGTTTTGGGAAACCAAAATCCCTGTTTGAGCGCCCCAAAAGCGGCTTTTTTGGTTCATCTTCTATCGCATCAGGCGCTCATACAATGGTAAATACACAGCGGGGTCACCCGAAGTGAGATACTGTACCGTACCGCCGGATGTTCTCGGATTCTTCAGGACAAATTTCTCCAATATGCGGTTCAGCTGGTGCGCTGTGCCTTCGTTGCCGTCGATGATCTGTGTTTGAGGCCAGACTGTCTTCGCCAGCGTTGTGATGTTATCCCTGATGTGGATGAAGTGGGTGCATCCGAGCACTACCGCATCAATGCGCTCTTCGAGATAGGGCAAAAAATAGCCCTTGATGGCTTCGTCGACCTGCTCGCCTTCCACAATCCCGGCTTCAACGAGCTCCACTAGCTTCGGGCAGGGCAGCGGGATCATACGGTTCGCAACGCCACATTCCTCTATACGCATCTTGTACAG
Source organism: uncultured Clostridia bacterium (assembly GCA_964533965.1). Classification (GTDB taxonomy): domain Bacteria; phylum Bacillota; class Clostridia; order Christensenellales; family QAND01; genus RGIG3178. The sequence goes on from CAZHNN010000010.1 coordinate 85,741, forward strand.
TGCTTGCTTTAAAGTAGCCGGGGTAGCCATCACAAGCGCTTTACCGCTTTTCAAAGCGGCCGCGGCAGGCCGTACGGCAGGTTCCATTGCGACAATGGGAAGGGTGTATTTCTCGCGCACTGCCTGTACCGCAGCCGATGACGCCGTATTGCACGCGATGACGATGCTCTTGACGCCCATCTCCAAAAGTATATCTACGCAGGCAAGCGTGAGCTCTTCGATCCTTTTCTGCGTCAGCACGCCGTAAGGCGCGTTCGCGTTGTCCCCGTAATAGATGAAATCCTCGCCCGGCAATGCTTTGATCAGGTCTTTGAGCGTCGCTAACCCGCCCACGCCGGAGTCAAACACCCCTATGGGTGAACATTGCTGCATACAGATCCGCCGTCCTCATTTTTGTTTTATCTTACAGTACAAACCGCAAGCGATTTGTACTGCAAGGCTTTTTTCATCATTGCACGGCGACGGTCTTGATGTCAAGCTTTTGCGTCAGCACATTGAACAATGCCTCTGCCAGATACGGGACGGTGTTGAGCGCTTCCTGAAGGGTATTCTTGTTGTGTCCTATCTCGATGGCAAGCGCAGCGTCCGAGACATGCTGGTTGTACCTGCCCGTCTTGACGCGCACGGGGCGGCAGAGGCCGGGGGCGATCTTATTGATCTCGGCGGTCAAAAGATCCGCGAGCGCTTTGTTCTTTTGCCAGTTCGGCTTTTCGGAAAAACCGGTGCCTGTGAGACCCTGCCCAGTGCCAACGACAAACATGATCTTTGCGCACTTCTTCCCGTCGATGGTAATGGAATCGTCGGTGCCGCCGCTGCCAGCGGAATCGCGATGGATGTCAAAGAAAACCGCAAGCGTGGAATAGGACTTCTTCGCCTTCTCGATGGTCTGCAGTGATCTCTCGTAGCTTGTGGTATAGTATTTTCCCAGTTCGTGATCTGTGTTGTTAAAGTAGATCGGCAGCTTGTAGGTGTTCGCCATCAGTCCGGACAATGTTGAATTGACCTTGAGAATGTTGAAGTTCTTGTTCACCGTGTTCGAATTGGGCAGTTCCGCGTACACCTCGCCATCCACCTTTTTGTAACACTCGTCGGAGTGGGTGGAGTAGAGCATGATGACGGGCCCGGTCTTGGTAGTAACGATCGGCGTCACTTCAGAGCCGCTTGATTCAGCCTGTGTCGGCGTGGGCATCGGCCAATCCGGATCGGATAAAGACGCCCTCACCTTATTGGTATCGATTTTGATGCCCGGCAATTCAATGGCATATAGATTGGCAGCCCAATCCCCGGGCGCCGCCGCCTGAACGTCCGTCTGTGGGCTATATGTGCTGCCGGTTTGTGGGTCGTATTTGAGTATGGTAAAGCCCAAAAGACTTACGGCAAAGAGCGCTGCCGCCAGCAGTATCGCGGCTCCTTTGCCTGTGAACGCTCCGGACTGTTGGTTCCTTCGCATAAACATCCCTCCCCAACAGCGTATGCGATGGGGAGGGATATCTATTCTGATTCGAGTACAAAGGCAGCCTTATGGTCTTTTTGAATAATTTCTATGATGTTATCAAATCCACAGCTTCGCTATAAGCCAAATCTCCGTGGAGCGCCATATTGAGCCCTGTCGACAGTACTTTGGAGCAGTTGGCAGCCAGCATGTCGATGTCCTTGGGCGTAACGAACAGGTCTTCGCAGGCATCCAGCATCTTCTGCACATTCCCCATGCCGCTCTGCTGTGCCAGATCCTCCACGATCGTGCGCGCATGCACCACCATTGGAACGCCGACAGCGTACACCGGCACGCCCAGCAATGCCTGATCCAGCCTTGGGCGGTTGTTTCCCACGCCTGCGCCGGGTGCGATGCCCGTATCTGAAAGCTGCACGGTTGTCGTCAATCTCTGCGGCGAAAGAGCCGCCAACGAGTCGATCGCGATCACGCAGGAAGGCTTGATCTCCTTGACAAGCGCGTCGATGACTTCGCCCGACTCGAGGCCGGTATCTCCGAGAACGCCGGGCGCAATAGCCGCGACGACACTCGCACGCTCATCTATCTTATCCGGAAGCAACGAAAACAGATGCCTTGTGACAAGCACATCCTCCACGGTGCGCGGACCGATGCTGTCCGGCGTGATGGCGCGGTTTCCTAGGCCCACGATCAGCGCAGGGGCTTCGCGCGTCACTTTCACCTTTTCCATCAAAATGCCCATCATCGAGGCAAGTGCCTTGGCGCAATCCTCGATCACCTCGGGATCGCCATCGCGCAGCTCCGGCGCATGCAGCGTGATATACATGCCCTTGGGCTTGTTTAAGGCTTTTTCCCCTTCCTCGTTCTCTACGATAACGCGTTCGACGTGAACGTGATTCGAAAAATCCTTTTCCTCAAACGAAACGCCGTTTGGCAAACGCGGCGTCTGCTTAGCAAGTTCCACCGCAAGATCTGTACGACTGTTCATCCTATCTCCTCCTTCTCCGCTATGTTGCCCGAAATCATCCGTCGCATGAAAAAAGCTGCCTTTTTCTTTTCAAACACCTTGGATTGGGAGTTGCCTGCGTTCAATCGATTGGTTTTATTGGATATTTTCCTTGCAATAAAACTTTTGCCATGGTAGAATGACGTTTGTCAAATGAGCCTCGGGAGGTGAAACACATTGCCCAATATCAAATCGGCTATCAAGCGCGTCAAAATCGAAGAAAAGCGCAACCTTCGCAACCGTATCGTCAAGAGCCGCATGAAGACCAGCATCAAAGCGTTTGACGCTGCCAAGGTCGACGACAAGAATCTCGAAGCTCTTTACCGCGCAGCAGTCAGCATGGTGGATAAAGCGGCCTCCAAGGGCGTGATCCATAAGAATATGTCCAACCGCAAGAAAGCACAGCTGGCAGAAGCCTACAACGCGAAGAAGGCGTAATATATTCGCTAAGAAACTATGTTTTTTAGCGATTTAAATTGTTTCGCAAGCTTCTGAAGCAAATCCGCCGCACATATCATCGGATAAGTATGTTACACCAAATAGAATTGCCATTTGACGATTGTCAAATGGCATTGTATTTTCTTTGGTCTTCAAAATCATCACTGTATTTTCGGAATCAAGCGGGCTTCTCCGAGCCCTTCATTTCACTTATCCTATTTGTAATGAACGCACGTATCAGTGACAGCTCAAATGCCTGCCTCTCATCCGGAATCTGCCCGGTCTTGTTCATCTCGTCCCCTTCCGCAAGCGCGCACAGCGCGCGTTCCAGATATGCAAGGGATACACGCTTGGCCGCCTGCACCGTCTTTTCCCTCGCAATGCGTGGGCCTTTGAGGTTTTGCATCACGGCAGCCGGCGGCTTTTTCTCATCCAGCAGCTTTCTGGCGGTGATTAGCTCACGCAGCCGGTATGCGATGGCACCGCGAAGCATCAGGATCACGCCGCCATGTTCTAGGTACAGCGACAGGCGCGAAAAAGCTCTTTCCCACTTACCGTCGATCAAGTCATCCGTTATCTCAAACGCGTCCGCCGTCTCGTTCACGATGGCGACCTTTTTGACATCCTCTACGGTGATCTCCGTGCGGGGATGGATGTAGCTTTCCAGTTTTCTCGTCTCCTGTGCCAGCGTGCCCGCGTCGAAGCCCGCCTGATAGATGAGCTGGTGCAGCGCATCTTTGCGGTAAATCAATCCTCTGGCGCTGGTGGAGGCGATGATGACCTTACAGAGTTCCTCTTCTCCAAGCGTATCGAATATCATCTGCCTGTCCGTGCTTACCGCCTTGGTCGGAGCAAGCCTGTTGTCGATCTTCTCCCCCTGGATGAACAACAGCACGCAGGTATCCGGGACGTTTTTGATGATATCCGCCCATCCCTTGTCGGATTCCGCTTTTTCAAACGCAGGGCAATTTTCCACGCGAACGACGCGGAATCTGCCGCCCATCGGCAGCTGTTGGCAGGCGTCGTATACAGCCATGGGATCGGCGTTGGACCCGAAGCGGCTGACATTCCAAAACGGCTCCGCCCCCGCAAGCGCGCTGCGCATAAGGCGGCTTTCATACAGCTGGAGCATGTATCGTTCTGTCCCGTAGAACAGATAAACCCGCTGCAGTTCTCCCTTTTTGATCTGATCGTTCAGCGCGTTAAGATCCATGATATCCTTTCCCTTTGGTTATAGACAGGTTGTTCTCTCTTTCCCGATTATTCCAGAACCAGATAACCGAAGTTGAAGCGGTCATGGAACTCCGGCGTCGGATTCCAGGTGCCCGCATGCCCCAGTTCGCCCCCGCTGCAAATCGTATAGAAGTTACCGCGAATCGTTTTGCCGGATCCTAAGTTCTGCTCACCGTACGTTTCGTTGATCATGTCAAACGGGATCGAATAGCGAATCTCCCAGAATTTCCCGTTGTAGTCCGCAGGATCTTTCACCGTGGTTTCGATTTTAAACGTCTCCGGCGGAATGTTCCACAGCCTGCCGCGGCCGGGGCGTATATACCCAAAGCCCAGCAGCAGGGTTCCGATTGCATTCGTTTCAAAGTTCATATAATCTTCGCGCAGTTCGGGATAAGCGTTGAAGAAAAACTCGACGCAGCTGTTCTGGGAAACCGGGTCGTTGTAGTTATACAGGTTTGCCAGAACACCCTTTTCCTCCACATGGAACATGACATAAAACGCTTTCCCGTCATGGCAGACCTTTGCGTATGCCTTGGGATAGTATTCGTTTTCAGAGGGCTTATAGTTCGTGATATCCGCTTGCGGAACAGCATCCCAAGCGATTTCCTGGCCTACCGGCACTTTTTTGATGATATACGTATTCAAGGCGCACACTCCTTTATAGGATTCACATGTTATATTATACCATAGAAAAATTGGCGAATTGCTTTTCTTTTACGCTTGCCCTCTATACCGGCAGGACAACGGCGATGGCCGCACCCACTGCGCCTATGATCATCTTCGCTTTGGATGAAAGAAGGCAATAGCGGGACAGCACGATCACCACGAAACACCAGCCGAATATCAGCGATAAACGCGTAGTCTGCAGCGTGATCTGCGCGGCAGGCAACCCCGTAAAAAACCGCGCGATGGCTTCAATCAACACGCATACCCAGCGTACGACCCATGCGATTGCTCTGCCTGCAGGAAGGAATATCAGCCCCATCAGTCCGCTTAGAAGGCCACCCACCGTTACGATGCTTGAGAGCGGCACGACGGGAAGGTTGCCCAAGGCGCCGTAGAGCTGCACCGTATGAAAGAAATATATCAGAAACGGCATGATCCCGATCTGCGCGGACGCCCATACGCACAACGCCTGATTGATCCGCCTCGGCACGAACTTTACGTGGCTCAATCCCTTTGTAAACGATGGATAGAACAACGCAATGCCAAGCGTCGCGGAAAAGGACAGACAGAACCCGGCAGTGAAGAGCTGCGCTGGCTGCGCGGCTGCGATGACGGCTGCGGCAAAACAGATCGAGGTCAGCAGGTCGTATTGCCATCCCGCCCAGTTTGCTAACAGATACAAAGAGAGCATCAGGCAGGCGCGGACGGCAGACGCAGGCCAGCCCACCACGGCGCAATAGCACCACAGCAGTGCCAATGTGATAAGAAACCGGGTCGTTGAAGCATAGGTGCGCCTGCCCAGCAGCCACTGCAGCGCCACCATGAAGAACGCAAAGTTCAGCCCGGATACGGATAGCACGTGCGCGATGCCCGCAGCACGAAACACAGTTAACTCATCTTCACTCATCTGTTCGGTGTTGCCTAAAGTCATGCCGATGGCCATTCCAGCCTTGTCGCCGTACAGGGATGTCATCACTCCGTTTAGCTTGTCCGCAAAGCGTGCCGGCCAGAATTGGGCACCTTGGTTTTGGCCGGTGATCACGGCATTGTTGCCGGTAGCCTGATAGGCGATGTTCTGCGACAGACGCCAGGTCTTGTAATCAAACGTCGTATCCTCGTAGTTTTCGATCGGTCTTAATTTTACCTTGCAGCGGATGTCGTCGGCGATCTTTACGTCAAAGGAACCATACACCGTGATGACCACATCGGTTTCAAGCGGCATGTCGTCAAAGCGTGCACCTGTAAGGATACACTGGCTCTTGTTGTATTCATGATAGCTTACTTCGATCACAGTGCCGGTCAGCACTCCCTTTTCCTGCGGGGCAAACCTGGCGGCATGGAATTCCAGCGTTCCACGCAAAGCCCCGAACAGGCAGAAGAGTACACATAACGATGACAGTGCTACTTTGGGGATCTTTCTGTACAAAAGCGCAATGCCACCAAATACCAAGGTGATATACCACAGCCATCGGGGCAATTCGACAAAAAAAGAAACGAAAACGCCCAGCAGGAAGCATGTGCACAATCCTGCCAGGCGTCTGGGGTTGCATATCTTTGGCTTGTCAGAGCTCGATGCTCTCATGTTCACTGGCTGTTTGGGCGTTTTCAAAGACCGCCCTTGTCTGCAGTAAAAGCGCCTGCTCATCCGTCGTCGGGTTGATATGTGTGAGCAACAGTTTTTTAACACCAGCCGATTTGGCAAGATCCGCAGCCTCTTCCCCGTTCATATGCGGGGCCTTTACAGGTTGGTTCTCCTTCGAAAACGCCGCATCGCACAAAAAGAGGTCGGCGTTACGGATGAACGGTATGAGCGTTTGGTCATAGACGCTGTCCGCCGAATAGGCAAGCGCCGTCCCTTTGGATTCGATGCGCATCGCATAGCACAATACGGCGTGGATGGTCTTCTGAAATGCCACGATCGCATCTCCGATGACGACCGGCTTGTCTGAATGGATGGCAATGGCTTCAAACGCCGCCTGGCCTGCAATTTCGTCGAAATCCTTTGTCGGGCTGTCCGGCAGATATACCTTGAGCTTTTCCCGTTTCCCTGCCAACACAATAGGATTTAGCATATATGCCAGCACGCGCATATCCGAAACATGGTCGGCATGCAGGTGGCTAAGCACGATGGCATTCACCCGGTCTATCGCTATGAACTCCAACAGATGCGAAAGCGCGCCGGATCCGAAATCCACGACGAT
>CAZHNN010000011.1:0-15960 GCA_964533965.1 uncultured Clostridia bacterium
TCCGGGCGGTATGTCCGATATGGCCATCATCGCGGAGGATATGGGGGCGAACACGATCACTGTGGCTCTCATGCAATTATTGCGGGTTATTGCGGTATATATTATATTCCCACAAATGATTGGTCGAATGCTCGCAAAGCGCAAAGCGAAAGCCGCAGTGGCGGAAACAGTGGAGCAGCTTCCTGCTCAAGAAGAACCCCCAATTGAAAAACCCAAAGCAGTCGCATCGACAAAAGAAAAGGCGACAGGATTTGCATTTACAATAACATCTGCTACGATTGGCGGTGTACTCGCTACGATGGCAGGCATTCCGGCAGGTCCCATGGTAGGTGCGATGTTTTTCACGGCTATTTCTAACGTCGTGTTCAACAAAGGGTTCTTTCCTGGCAAATTACGCCCGTATATCCAAATACTCGCTGGCGCCTATATCGGTACTCAGATGAATGCAAGTACGCTTACCACATTGGTTTCGCTTTTCGTACCGACCATCATCATGGTGATTTGCCTGGTCGGGTTTTCGATGGCGCTCGCTTTCATGGTTCACAAGTTCACGAAGCTGGATTTCGGCATAAGCCTTCTGGGCTGTGCGCCTGCCGGCGTGCAGGAGATGTCCCTGTTGGCGGACGACCTTGGCGTCGATTCGACGAAGGTTGCGATCATGCATACGTTCCGGCTTTCCTCCGTCATCGCCTTTTTCCCGGTGATTCTTGGCGCCATATCCCATTTGCTATAAGAGACATAAAGAAGAGCTCCTCAAATCGCTGTTAAGAATTAACAAAAAAGGCCGCAGGTACGCGGCCTTTTTCTATTTCGATGATTTTCTACTTCGTTTTGGAATGTAAACAAACGTACAAAATCAAACTATAGCCTGAAATAAAACGCGATGGTTCCGATCATGCCTATTATTGTAAAAAAATACCCGGTAATTCTGATGTCTTTATCCAGGCAGCCTTTGTCGTAGGCTATTTTTTCATGGTATACGGCTTGCATGGCAGAATAGAGGTGCTTGAATTTGAATTGCAGCCCAAGCAGGAAATATAAGCCATACAAAAAAAGCATGCCTCCCAAGGCGAGTATGGTGATGGTTCTAGTTGCTTGCGCTATCTTTAAGCCGAACAATACACTGGCCAACAAAATGAAAAAGCCGTAACGGATGAAAAAACAAAGACGCGATGTCCCATTTTCTTTTTGATGCATATTCCTCACTCCCATACAAGAATTATATAGTGTAACAGATCATATACCAACCGCCAAAATCTAGCATTCTTCGTCTTCCGTTTCCATTTTAAAATTCAAAGTATCTTTTAAATTTTGTGTAGACCAAAAGCGCTATTTATAGCTTGTTTTGAGCGCAACCATTTTCTATCCAAACCAACTATCTAGCGCCAAATTAATTAGTATGGCTGCTATATAAAAGCTTTTTGGAACGCACGGTAAATATGCTATTTTTAAAACTAAAATTCGACAATAAAAGTGCAAATAATACAATAAAATACGCTATAAATTAACTAAATAATATTTAAAATATATAAAGGAGTTGATATCCAAAAAAACAATAAAAGGAGTAGATGCCATGTACAAAAACAAGCCAAAGAAATGGCAAAAATTGCTGATCTATGCAATTGTAGCCGCGTTTGTGTTCATGCAAAACATGCCGGGCATTGTTGCCTATGCGGCAGGAGGAGAAAAGAGTACCAGCATCCACGTGTTCGGTGTTCCAGATGAAGCTACCGATGTTGATGTAAATGTTGATGGTGTCATCAAGGATTGTTCAGAACAAGGCAGTCATTGGACGGTGAACGATGAAGGGGAATATGTTACAGACGAGATTGATTCGGTCATCGTACATTATGGCTCAGTCTCAGTTACCTATTCCGGCACCGATTTGGATATCGGTATGGAAGGCGGGGGAAGCGGGACTATCAGAGTTGATGTCCTTAACGCCAGCGCTCCCACATATTCCATCAATACAACTGTAACCAACGGCACCATCACGGCTGACGAGTCGGGGATTCCGCAAGGAGCAAACAGGACGATCTCCTACAGCCCGGACGAAGGCTATCACCTCTTAAGCGTCACGGTGGACGGCAACAATGCGACCACAACGAACCCTAGTAGTGTCACATTCAATGACATCGTCGCCAACCATACCGTGGTCGTCGTGTACGAAGCGAACCCCACGTTTGGCATCGATACGACCGTAACCAACGGCACCATCACGGCTGACGAATCGGGGATTCCGCAAGGAGCAAACAGGACGATCTCCTACAGCCCGGCCGAAGGCTATCACCTCTTGAGCGTGACGGTGGACGGCAACGATGCGACCGTGACGAACCCGGATAGCGTCACATTCAATGAAATCGCCGCCAACCATACCGTGGTCGTCGTGTACGAAGCGAACCCCATGTTTGGCATCGATACGACCGTAACCAACGGCACCATCACGGCTGATGAGTCGGGGATTCCGCAAGGCGCCAACAGGACGATCTCTTACAGCCCGGATGCAGGCTATCACCTCTTGAGCGTCACGGTAGATGGCAACGATGCGACCGTGACGAACCCGGATAGTGTCACATTCAATGAAATCGCCGCTAACCATACCGTGGTTGTCGTATACGAAGCGAATCCCACGTTTGGCATCGATACGACCGTAACCAACGGCACCATCACGGCTGATGAATCGGGGATTCCGCAAGGAGCCAACAGGACGATCTCCTACAGCCCGGACACAGGCTTTCACCTTTTAAGCGTCACGGTGGACGGAGAGCCGGTTTCCATCTCCGAACACCCGGACAGTTACAACTTCTATGAGATCAATGCCAACCATACCGTGGTCGTCGTATATGAAGCGAACCCCACGTTTGGCATCGATACGACTGTGACAAACGGCACCATCACGGCTGACGAGTCGGGGATTCCGCAAGGCGCCAACAGGACGATCTCCTACGGCCCGAACGCAGGCTGCTATCTGGTGAGCGTAACGGTTGACGGCACCCCGGTGGACATCACGGCGTATCCCGACAGCTACACGTTCTCTGAGATCAGTGCCAACCATACCATTGAAGTCGTGTATGAAGAAGAGCAAGTCGATACCTTCGAGATCTGCACATCGGTGGTAGGCGGCACCATCACGCCCGACATCACCGGTATTCCGAGCGGAGAGAATCGCACGATCAGCTACAGCCCGCTGCCCGGCTTCCATCTTGTAAGCGTGAAGGTGGACGGCGTGCCGGTGGACATTACCGCTCACCCGGACAGTTTCACGTTCACAGAGATCACAGCCGACCACAAGATTGACGTCGTGTATTGCATCAATTTGTATACCGTCGCCACATCCGTCGTCAACGGGAGCATCACGCCGACCTTTACGATGATTCCCTATGGCTTGCCTCTGTTCCCAGTAGCATATGCACCGAATCCCGGATGCTACCTGGTGAGCGTCACTGTGGACGGCGTCCCGCAGGATGTCACAACATGCCCCTTTGTATATTTCTTCAAGAATGTCACCGCCAACCATCTGGTTGAAGTCGTGTACGCGCCCGTAACGTTTACGATCGACACCGAGGTCACAGGCGGCACCATTACGCCGGACGAGACGAACATCCCGTATGGCGCAGACAGAACGGTGACCTACAGCCCGAACGTCGGATACCATCTGGCGAGCGTCACGGTTGACGGAAAACCGGTAGACATCACGGCTCATTCAAGCAGCTATGCGTTCGAGTGCATCAAGTGCAATCACACGATTTCGGTCATATATGAGATCGACAAGTTCTCGATTGATACGACCGTGACCAACGGCACAATCACGCCGGACGAAACGGGCATCCCCTACGGGTCCAGCAGGACGATCACCTACAGCCCGAACACGGGTTACCACCTTGTCAGCGTGACAGTGGACGGATTAGCGGTGGACATCACAACGTATCCCACCAGCTACGCGTTTGACAGCGTGACAGCCAACCACACAGTGGTGGTAGTGTATGAAATCAACAAGTACACGATCGACACCACCGTTACCAACGGCACGATCACGCCGGACGAGACAGGTATCCTCTATGGATCTGACAGGACGATCACCTACAGCCCGAACGAAGACTACACGCTCAAGAGCGTGACAGTGGACGGCGTTGCGGTGGACATCACCCTGAATCCCAATAGCTATACGTTTAGCAGCATCGCTGCCAACCACACGGTGGTTGTCGTGTATGAGCTCAGCGATGTGCCCGATACGGGCGATCAATCAAACATCCCGCTGTATGTCGCCGTGATGGCTCTGTCCCTGGCAGGCGCTGCGGTAACCTTCGGGAAGGCCCGCGCCCAAAAGGAAAAGAGCAAGTAAACCGGCCAGTCATTCCCGATAATCCTTAAATCGATGAAGGAGGTTTGCTGATTACAGCAAACCTCCTTTCAAAGGAGATACATATGAGGACAAAAGTGATAAAGCCAGGCAAGAGCCTTTTTGTGGTCGCTGGGTGCTTATTCCTCGCGGTGTTTATCTATTTCGGGTATACGCTTGTCAGCACACTGATCCAATATCAGAGGAGCGAACGGGCGTATGATGAATTGCAGAACGCCTTAACGGTTGCCAAAGCAGCGGAGACCGTATCGGATTCGGATCCGGTGCCCATCAAGGTGGATTTTGGTTCGCTTCAAAAGACGAATCCGGATATTGTTGGCTGGCTGTACTGTGAAGGAACGGTAATCAATTATCCGGTCGTGCAGGGGAAGGACAACAGCTATTACTTGAAACACCTGTACAACGGAACGAAAAACGCGAGCGGAACGCTTTTCATCGACTACCGCAACGGCAAAGGCTTTTCGGATGAAAACACCGTTGTGTACGGCCATCATATGAAAAACGGCAGCATGTTTGCAAGCCTCGTGAACTATCGCTCCCAATCCTATTATGACAAGCACCCTGTATTGTATTTTTTAACGCCTTCAAACAACTATCGCATCGAGCTGTTCAGCGGATACATCTGTGGTTCCACATCATCCGCGTTTGAAAGGCAGATCAAGCCCGAAACGAATTTCACTTCGCATCTTGTGAGTGCCACGAAGAAATCAGACTTTAAGAGCAGCATAAGCGTAACGTCCGTCGACAGGATAGTGACACTGTCGACGTGCACATATGAGTATGAAAATGCAAGGTACGTGGTACACGGTAAGATCGTATTGTTGAAGTGAATATCCAAAATGCAAAATACAACGGGTTTCCCGAGGAATCGGAATTCTCCGCTAAGCGAAGGGATGACAATAAATTCATCCCTTTCATATTTCCAGGAAATAAGTTTGCAATACTATTTCGGCTACAAATGGAATAATACTGTATTAGCGGAATAATGGGAGGGAACGAAAATGCCTGAGACGCTGGTATACTTGAGCGACCAATGGAGGGAAGAAGCGGAGAAGAGGTTGGCGGAGGAATTGACGCCGGATGTTACAAATAATGCAAGCATATCCATGGCCAACTGCTATTGCAACTGTCCGGACGGAAATGATAAATATGTGTATTTCAGCCTGTCGGATGGTAAACTCGATGCATTCCGCATTGGAACGGGCGAGGTGCCGGAGGCGGATTTGAGCGTTATTGCGGACTACTGGGTGCATATACAGATGGCGAAACAGGAACTGAGCGCGCAATCGGCCATGATGTCCGGGAAGTTGAAACTCAAAGGAAACATGATGAAGGCGATGAAATATGCGCCGTTGTCTGACAGGGTCACAAAGGTGTTTTCTTCCATACCCACCGAATACGTATAACAGTGATCGAAAGGCTGAATACCTTCTGCTTTTCGATCAACATGCAAGGAATCAACACATGAAAAATCCTCCCGTTTCCGCTTGCTCTCTATGAACGGCAAGAAGCGGGAGGATCTTTGTTTACTTATCGATCAGTCGAGCGATTTTAGGGATTCCACCATGTCGATTTTCCTTAGCCGGAAGTGCATGAGGAAGTTGACGATCACCGTAAACAACACGGTCAGAACGCCTGCGAACAGGAAGTTTAGCAGATTCAACGTTCGCCCGAACATAACGATATCCATCTCGGCAGAGGCTACGACAAAGTGATGCAGTACCACGCCAAGGGCTGCTCCGATTAGCATTCCGATGATCATCAGGATGATATTTTCCCGGAATACGAAGTTCGATGTCTCATTGTCATAAAAGCCCAATACTTTAATGGTAGCGATCTCGCGGATACGCTCGCCGATGTTGATGTTCGTAAGGTTATACAGCACAACGAACGCCAGAAGACCGGCGCATATGATCATCACCAGAACGACCGTGTTCAGGCTATTGATAGAATCGGAGAAGGTCTTGCTCATATTGGTGACATACCAGACGGTCATCACTCTATCGTTTTTCAGCCAGTCGTTTGCCAATAGCTTTTTGACGGAATCATTCTTTTCGGTCGTGTTTGCCAGAACCGTATTGAAAACGGGTTTTTCACCATATGCGGCTTCGTATACGTCCGGGGTCATATAGACATAATGGTGCACGTAGTTTTCCGTGATATCGACGATTTTGAATGAAAGCGTCCTGTCATCGTCAGTAAGGGAAATGGTGTCGCCGATCTTTACCTGCAGTAGATCGGATAGCTTTTCAGTGATCACAACGCCGCTCTCATTGAGTCCGATGCCGGTTCCGCCCGATCGGTGTCTAAGGGAGATAAAATCAGGCAGCTTTTGCAAATCATCCGGTACGAAGATGTTCACCTCCAGCTTCTTTACACCTGCCTGAGCATGAAGGATTTTCTGACAGGTGAACAAACCTTCCCGGATTCTGGTATCGGATCGGATCGAAGCATCCATGTTCTGCTTATCCTGCTGCGTGAAGTTGTCCTTTAGGCTGAATATCATATCGTAATGTGAGATCTCCTCAAACTGCTTGCTTACAACCATTGATACCGAGCTCTTCAGCCCGAAGCCTGCGACCATCAACGCCATACAGCCCGCTATGCCGAGCACCGTCATATAAAAGCGGATTTTGTAACGAAACAGGTTCCGGCTTGTGATCTTGGATATAAAACTCAATTTGGACCATACAAAGGCAGTTTTCTCCAGGAAAATCCGTTTGCCGGGTTTGGGAGGCTTAGGCCGCATGAGCAAGGCAGGCTGGGATAATAGCTCCTTAATGCAGGCAAACACGGCTGTCAGCGAAGTGCACAGCACCGTTACGACAACGGATGCAATTGCTATACCCCAAGGCATGACGGTGACGATGGGCGGCAGGCTATACATGATGTCGAATGCGCCGTAAATCACTTTGGGGAAGAGCACATAGCCCATAAAAATTCCGGCGACACTGCCAAGAAGACTCGCGAGTATGGCATATGAGAAATACTTGGATGCGATCCTGATGTGGCTGTAGCCCAATGCCTTATAAGTACCGATCTGCGTGCGCTGCTCTTCCACCATGCGCAACATGGTTGTCAGGCAGACAAGACACACCACGAGCAGGAAGAAGAGGGGGAAGAGCGTGGCAACCCCGTCCATTCTGTCGGCGTTTTCCCTGTACCCCGTATAACCCGGGTTATCATCGCGCGTGAGAACAAGCCACTCGGGCACTTCAATATCGTTGATTTTTTTCTGCGCATCGGCAATCTCCTTTTTGGCATCGTTGATCTTCACAAGGGCGTCGTCTAGGTCCTTCTGCGCGTCTCTCTTTGCCCTGTTCAGATCTGAACGCTGCTTATCCAGCTGCTTTTTTGTCTGCTCCAATTGTTCGTTCGTGGCTGTCAGCTGCTTTTCTGTGGCATCCAGCTGTGCTTTTTGCTGTGCGAGCTGTGTCGTGCCGCTTTCGTATTGTTTTTGCATGTCTGCGAGCTGCTGCTGCATGGCTGGAAGATTCGGATCGTCGGGGGGTGTTGCGTCGATTTGCGCCTGCAGCGATTGAATCTGCGAGTGCAGCTGGTCCAGTTTCGCCTGCTGCTCCGCCATCTGCTCCTGCGCTTGCGCTTTGGTCACCTGGAATTCGCTGTATGATTTGTCGTATTTCGCTTTTCCAACATAATACTGATTGTACGCATTATTGAGCTTTCTCTCGGCGCTGGCAATGTCTCTATCGTATTTTGCCTTCCCGTCGTTGTACTCTTTTTCGGCATCGTCAAGCTTCTGGGACGCCTCCGCTATGTCAGCATCGGCTTCGGATTTGACATTGTTGTACCGGATGACCGAACGCTCTTTGCCCAGTGGATCAAGCGAATTTTTAATCTTTGATATCGCATCGGCGTATTCGTCTGAAAATGCGGATATGTCTGTGGTTTCGGCTAGGCTTAGGTAGATATCCGTATAGATCGAATAGTTGAAGTCATCGGGTGTGATATACATGAAGCAGCCGACTGAGCCGCTGCCGATGGTGCTGCTGCCTCTTTCCAGCGATATGTACTGCGGCGAATTGACAAAGCCCACCACTTCAAACGAATCTACTTTCAGGCTGTCAGTTAGATCTTCACCCTCTTCGGCGATGAATTTGACGGTATCCCCCAATTTGAAGGTGATTGGATTCTGTATGCTATTCGCTTCTACAACGCATTCGCCGGATTTCTGCGGGAGCCTGCCGGAAAGGAGGACAAGGTCGTTCAGAGCCTTGGACGAAGCGTCGTATGCCTTTGGCATTGCATGTACCTTCACGACGATATTGGAACCGTTGGCTTCCATCAGGGCGTCGGTTGTATAGGACGGCATTACCGTCGAGATCTCCTTTAGGTTTAAAAGCGCCTGCGCATCCGCCTCTTCAAACCCAAGAGACGAGACGATATGGATATCGCTCAAATTCGTGGATCTAAAATACCGGTCGGCTGTAATCTTCATATCGGGACACGTGGCTTTTAGGCCCACAAAGAAGCTGACGCCAATGGCCACGATCATTAAAATGGAGAAAAACCGGCTTGGCTTGTTCTTGATTTCTCGTATCGTATCCTTTAAAGAAGCGTTTCGCACGGCCAAAATCCCCTTCTTTCGCTTTTTACCACTCGATGGCCTCGACCGGGCGCGGGTCGCGGTTGAAAATGATTTCGGAGACCTTGCCGCTGCGCATCCGTATGATACGGTTGGCCATCGGCGTGATCGCCTGGTTGTGCGTGACGACGATGACGGTTTTGCCGTTAATCCGGCACATGTCCTGCAGCAATTTCAAAATCATCTTTCCGGTATTGTAGTCGAGTGCTCCGGTTGGTTCGTCGCACAGCAATAGCTTGGGACGCTTGGCCAATGCCCGCGCTATGGCAACGCGCTGTTGCTCCCCGCCGGATAACTGGGAAGGGAAGTTGTTCATGCGGTCACTTAAGCCGACGTCCCCAAGTATGGATGCGGCGTCCAGCGGGCCGTTGCAGATCTGCGTGGCAAGCTCCACGTTCTCCTTGGCCGTAAGATTCTGTATCAGGTTGTAGAACTGAAAGACAAAGCCGATATCATGCCTGCGGTATGTGGCCAATTGGCGGGATGTCAGGCCGCTGACAAGGTTTCCGTCCACCGATACCTCGCCTTCATCGCAAAAGTCCATGCCGCCCAGTATGTTCAACACGGTCGTTTTTCCTGCGCCGCTTGGACCCACCACGACGGCAAACTCTCCTTTGCCGACTCCGAATGTAACTCCATCGGCTGCGGGTATGGTTACTTCGCCCATCTTGTAGCGCTTAAAGACACCTTTGAATTCCACATAATCGGGCATGTGAATTTCCTCCGTATTCTGTTGATCTGCATCCGTTACTCTGTAAAGTATTCTCGGCCGCATGGATAAACCTAAAATCCATGCATGTGAGGCGTATCGCCATTAAAAGATGTGTCAATGTGCAAAACGGCCGATATAGTTTATCAGGTCGCCAACGGTCAGCAATGTCCGGATATCCCGTTCAGGAATGACGACTTTGAACTCCAATTCACACTCCGCAATGATGTTCATCACATCAAAAGAGGTAAGGCCCAGGCTTCGGAAATCCGATTCGCTGGTGATTTGCTCAGGGTTCAAATCAACATATTTACAGATAATAAAACGCATTTTATCAATCATCATTGCACCTCTATACCAATTTATAACGCTTGATCTTCTTGGACGTGGTCTTCTCAAATTCCTCATACTGAATCTGCACATGGCTTATGTGCTTAAATGTTGGAAGCCGACGGTTGATCCTGGCAACATCGGTCCTAAGCAGCGTTTCGGGCGTTCGGATGCCGTTGACCTGTATGTAATCCTCGTCGAGGACAAATGCTGCGCCGATCACGGGCTCTTTTCCTTCTTTCTCCAAGGCGGGGAAGACGATTACTTCTTTGATATATGGAATCTCCCCGGTCAGCATTTCCTCCAGCTCCTCCGGTTGAACGTTCTTGCCGTTGCTAAGGATGATGGTGTTTTTAAGCCGCCCGGTGACATATACGAATCCATCTGCATCGATCCTGCCGATATCACCCGTTCTGAACCATTCCCGTTCAAAGGCATTTCTTGTAGCTTCTTCATTTTTGTAATAGCCCAACATGACGTTGTCGCCGCGAACGAGGATCTCACCCTCCCCTCTATCATTGGGATTGCCGATGCAGACTTCACAACAGGGGATCGGAAGCCCGACCGAATCCGCCTTGTAATACCGGTTACGGTTTGCACTGACAAGAGGGGAGCATTCGGTGATGCCGTATCCGTTTAGCACCTGAATGCCCAACTCGTTGAAGCCCGTGACCAATTCCGTGCGCAATGGCGCTCCGCCGCAGATGATGAGCTTCAATCTGCCTCCAAAAGCTTGCCGAACACTCCTGAAAAACAGCTTTCGAAGGTCGATGCCAACTTGTAAGAAAAGGTTGCTGATTCGGATGAGCTTGCGAAGCAACTGCGCCCTGCCGGTTCTTGCCGCCTTGTCCCAGATGTTTCTGTACATGGTCTCCAAAAACAACGGGACGAGGACCAACATGGAGGGCTTAAATAGCTTCAGGTTTTCGGAAATGTACTTCAGGCTGTCGTTAAAGCAGATGGTCACGCCGATGTATAAAGCGGTCAGAATACCACAGGAATTCTCATAGGTATGGTGAATGGGCAGCACGGACATCGTCACGCGCTCCGCGCGCACCGCGCGCATTGCGCCATATAACACGGAAGCAAAATTTCGTTGGCATAACATAACGCCCTTGCTCTTTCCGGTCGTTCCCGATGTATAGAGCAGAACGCACATTTTGTTGATGTCGATCGGAGCTTTGGTAAAGCTTTCATCCCGTCGTTTCAGAAGAAGCCTACCAATTTCCAAAAGATGGGAAAAGCTAAGGATGCCATCGTCTTCCGATTGCGCGTGCATATCGATGTACACACTTATCTTCGGAACCTGCGGCAGTATGGATTGGATGATCTTTGAAAAGCTCGCCGAGAACACGATGGCGGAGGCATCGCTTTGGTTCAGCACATTCGCGATTTCCTCTTCGGATAATTCCTTGTCTATGGGCACGCTTACGCCAACGCCGTTGACGGTAGCAAGGTAGGTGACGACCCATTCGTAACTGTTTTCGCCTATCACGGCGATATGCCGACCCTGTAATCCTATATGCAACAATGCCGTACCCAGGGCGTCCACGTCCTGACGAAGCTGCTCAAAGCTGATGCTGCGGATTCCGCCTTCCAGCGTTTTGATGTGAAATGCATCCCTTTTTCCAAAAACAAGTGCGCTGTTGATGAGCATTTCCCGCAAATCGTTTATTTTTTTGCATGAATACCAACCATAGTTTTTGATGGGACTCACCGCCTTTTGGCATAATACGTCTTCACAGGCGACTTATAATCGTATCCGGCTTCTCAATGCCCTTTTGTAGGAGGAAGATCAGGCTGTTGTGCACCTCGTCTATTCTTTGCTGGCTGAAAACCTCGGTTTGGTATTCATAATAGAGCAGATACCTGCCGGCATCGTCTATATCCGTCACGTTGATGAAAAGCGGTATGGCAAAGTAACCGCTGGAATACCAAAGGGCCTGACTTTTAACTTTTTCCCGGGTTTGCATTCGCCCGATGTGGTATCCCATTAAACAATCGTAGAAGCAAAATGCGTTGTGCTTTGTAAAGATGTTCAATGTAAAATTCAGCTGCGGATAGTGCATATGACGAACCATTCCGAGCCGCTGCAGGTTGGTATCTTCGCAGACTTCACGAAAGGATTTGTTCTCATCCAGACTGAACCGGATGTTCAGGTTATTTACCAATGGCCCGCAGGTGCGTTTTTCCCGCAATGTCGAGCGAAGCAGTGCTGTGCTCCCCAAAACCACATCTTGGCTGCCTCTTAATTGATATAGATAGATGGCTAGAACCGTTTCAAAGAAATTGGCAGGGGAAAGGGAATAGGTCCTGCAGAATTCCTGAATGGCAGTTGTGAGTTCTGCGTCCAACAAAGCGGATTTCCTGCTGGTCTTGCCAGTTTGGCTCATGTGGTATTCGTTGGATTCATGCAGGAAAGTTTTGGGGGGAGCCTGCTCATAGAGGGAAAGCCAGAAAGCCTCGTCATCTCGGAACCGGGGTGATTCCATGTATGCCTGTTCCGCCGCGATAAAATCAACAAAGGGGTATGCGGGCGGCGGAAGCTCTTCACCCCGTTTGAGCGCGTAATAGACCTCGATCATTTCAGCGCCCAGCATCGCACTCATCCACGCGTCCGTGGCCATGTGGTCGATCTTGGAAAAGACACCTTGCCTTCCGTCATGAGATTTGACCATGACAAACTCACACAAAGGCTCTTCAAACACGTTGATCGGTTTGCTGTTCCAGCGTAAGATCTCGTCATCCATTTCCTGTTGCGTTTTTGAGGAAAAATCAACGAACGGTATGTCACGGATCGGTTCATCTGTGACATACTGTCTTACCATGTTGTATAGATACTGTTGGATCATATCCATATCGCTGTTGTCTTTAATAAGCCGCAGCCTCAGAGCGTCGTTGCGCGCGATGCACAGCTTGATCGTCTTTTGAAGAAGATCGAAGTCCAGATCGTCCTCCAAAAGCAGAAGCCCGCCGATGTTATTCAAAGGAGTATTGGGGAATAACTGCCCCGATTGGCCGATCACTTTCTGCCCGTTTGTCAACGGGTATGTGGCTCTCTGCATCGTTCATTTTCCTTTCAATTTGTTTGTAACGGTATCGTGAAAAGCCCGATCCATGCTTTATCCGAGGCTTCTGACTTTCGAAATATATTCCTTAAAACTGTATTCATGACAGATAAAAAATAGTATTCAAAAGAATACGAAAGAGAAGGAGATTCATACTACGAAAGGGCAGAACAATGGTCGATAAAACAATCGGCATGAACGGAGATGGATGCATGCAAACAAGGGAATATGCCGGGATATGGCTGAAGGTTGTCGAAACGAAACCGTCGCTGCCCGTCAAGGCGATCAACACGCTCAAAATCGGCATTGACCTTGGCAAATACGAAAAGATCCGTCGGCAGCTAAACAGGCTGAAACCACTGGAGCGTTTCGGACCTGTGGATTGTGACGCATTGGTCCTCAATTACGTCCCCTGCATCGTCCAAACGCCTGACGGCGCAAACGGACAGAAGATCCTCTTTGCCATTCACGGAGGGGGTTTTGTGCTGGGCGACGGACCGTATTGTCATTTCTCCGCTATGAAAGTTGCGATGGAGACGGGGTATAAAACTGTAGCACCGGATTACAGGCTGGCGCCCGAATATCCGTTTCCGGCGGCGCTGGACGACGTGCATGCCGCGTATACGGGGCTTGTCGGCATGGGCCACGCGTCTTCGGATATCATCCTGTACGGCGTATCGGCTGGAGGTGGCTTGTGCATATCGCTGTGCCTGAAATTAAAGGATGAGGGCAAACCGCTTCCAAGGGCCATCATCGCCCTCTCTCCGGCGGTGAATTTCACATCGTCGGGCGAAACGCATATCACCAAGGCGGATGTGGATCCGATTTTTACAAAGGGCTTGGAACACGTGCGCGATCTCTATGCGCCGGACCATCCCTATGACGATCCGTATCTTTCGCCTGTCCTGGGGGATCTGGCGGGATTGCCGCCCGTCAGGGTCTATGTGGGAGAAAACGAGCTGTTGCTCGCAGACTCTCTCCAGCTCGGTGAAAATGCCTTTGCAAAGGGCGTTGACATCGAAGTGCACGTCTTTAAAAACCTGTTCCATGCGTTCCCCATCCTAAGCGACATCCTGCCGGAAGGCAAACAGGCGATGAATGAGATTAGGGCATTTCTAAGGCAGCAGTTTGCCGACGCATAAGAAACTTTCTGCGTCATAGCCTTGAAAAATGTTTCTGTGTTCGCATTCGAAAGAAAACAGCTTGAGGGCATTGGTCTGTGGTGGTACAATGCCGTGTAAGAAAGATATGCGGGAGAATGCGATGATTGACAGGACAGAGGAGTTTTACAATGCGGAGTTTGAACCGGTCTATGAGGATCTGATCCGACGAAAACAGGAGGATGCCGGCTTTTCCAAACAGGTTTTGCAGGATATGCTCAATGGCTTGTATTTCAGCTTGGGGAACAATTGGATAGGAAGAGCCGAAGCAAAAGAGATCCGTCTTGCCGCTGCGATAGCAGCTTGTGAAGCCGTGTTGAGCGAGTGGGACGATTGAATTGCATTATGCAACGGATCAAGCCGCGCTTGTCAGCAGGGAAGGCGGCTTTCTTTATTTAATATCCATAAAAAATAGATTTATTGTATGACAGCTGCCGCATTATAAAAAATTGTTGAAGTTTATGGGTTGAAACAGGCAAACCATGAGAATATAATGGGAAAGTCTTGCCTAAAAGCATACAGGATATCGGCTGAATATGTGCCGGTATCATACAATGCCTGCCGGACAGGGGATGCATGACCGATCCTGCCGGAATAGCAAAGAAGGATATGCATGGAAGTAAAAGCATCGGTAAACGCAAACGCGGTTCCGAGATTGTGGACGGCACCGTTTATCAAGATCATGAGCGCGAACACGCTGAGTTCCATCTGCTCAAGCATGATCATACAAGCGCTGCCTCTTTACGTGATGGCAATGGGCAGCAGCGAGACTGTAGCCGGTCTTATCATGGGAATCTATACCATTGTATCGCTCGTTTGCAGGCCGCTTTTCGGCAATATGGTGGATTCGAAAGGGCGCCGGTTTGTTCTGATCATCGGCGTCATAATCGTATTGGGCACCTGTTTTAGCTTCAGCCTTACTTCGGTCGTAGCGCTGATCCTGATCATTCGCGGCGTACAGGGAGCGGGCTACAGCGCGTTTTCCACCGCAGCGGGAACCATCGTGGCGGACGTGCTGCCGCAGAATCGGCTGAGCGAAGGGATCGGCTATTACGGCGTATCCTTCAACATCGCTTCGTCCTTCGGCCCTGCGCTGATGCTTTTCATGCGCGATTCTTTGGGATACCAGAGCATCTTCTATGCGACGGGAGCAATCAGCATATTGACGCTCCTGCTGGGCTCGACACTCAAATATGAAAACACGAAAGCAAAAGCCGGCCCTGTAATCCCGGAAAAATCCAAAAAGCTGACACTGGACGCTGTTGTGGAGAAGACGGCGATCCCGGGCGCATTGGTGCTGATATTGATCATGCTGCCCAATGGCTTGATCGCTTCATTTTTGGTCAAATACAGCGAGACCCTGGGCATAAAAGGGATCGGGTTATACTTTACCTTCAACGCGATTGCGATGATCTTGAGCCGCCTGTTTGTGGGCCGCATCTGCGATAGGGTGGGGGCGCAGCGCGCGCTGCCGCCGGGGTTGATCCTCATATTTGGCGGCATCCTCTGTATTGCATTTGCTCGCTCGCTCTTAATATTCCTTGTAGCCGGAATGATGCTGGGGTTCGGGTATGGCATCGTCAATCCGACAATACAGGCGTTTGTGATGAAATCGGCTCCGCTTCACCGGCGCGGTGCAGCGAGCGCAACGTATTACTCCGCAATGGATCTGGGTTCGGGCGTCGGATCCATATTGGGCGGTATGATGACCGAATGGATCGGCTTTA
>CAZHNN010000011.1:15970-34269 GCA_964533965.1 uncultured Clostridia bacterium
GCCGTCGTTTGCAATCTACTCGCTGTTCATGGTGGGGGCGTTCGCCGTATTCTTTACGGTTCTGCGCAGGAAGATCAATCCAAACGAATGCACGCAATGATTCAAGGTATCTGAAACAAAAAACAGACAAAGCCCGGAGCATGCTTGCGCCGGGCTTTTATGTCTACCCAAGCCAATGATGAGTCCAAGCAGACTGTTAAACAGAAATGCAGATGTAACGTACATAGTTTACATGAGTTGATATCAATAGGATAAAGAAAATATGGCATGATACAATATACTTATAATTATGTGATGATATATAAAGACCGGAAAACGCATGCTTTGAGCATAATGAACCTGACCACATGGTAAAAACATGATATAATTGTCGCTATCATTTGTTTTTCCAATGGAGCAATGGAAGGAAATAAGATATGAGCAACATGGCACCGATCGTACCAAAAGAAGAGCTCTTGAGGAGAATGCACGCTTTCAGAGCCAGGATGGATCTGAAATGTCCGGACTGGAAGCTTGCATTGTTTGTAGGAAAGATAAACCTCTTCTATTTTACCGGCACCATGCAGGAAGGCGTGCTGTTGATCCCAAGGGATGACGAAGCGGTATTCTGGGTGCGGCGCAGCTATGAAAGAGCTGTCGATGAATCGCTATTTCCAGATATTCGGCCAATGGAGAGCTATCGGGACATCATGGCGCCTGCAGGCGGGTTTCCAAACGTTGTTTACCTTGAAACCGAACTCATGCCGGTGGCGATGCTGCAGCGATTGAAAAGGTATTTCCCATTTTCGGATGTAAAGCCGTTGGATGCGCAGATCGCGTATGTCCGCTCCGTCAAATCGGTATACGAACTCGACCGGATGAAACAATCAGGGTTACGGCATGCGAGGGTTTTGGAAGAGCGTCTTCCGAAGGCCCTGCGCGAGGGCATGAGCGAGGTAGATCTCTGCGCGCAGATCTTTTCCATGATGCTGCAGGAAGGATACCAGGGGATTACGCGCTTTGCAATGTTCGATACCGAGATCGTGCTGGGTCAAATGGGATTCGGGGAGAATTCGATCTATCCCGCCTATTTCAACGGGCCCGGCGGAAGTCTCGGGATGAGCCCCGCAACGCCGATTTTGGGAAGCAGGGAACGCAAGCTTAAAGCGGGCGATCTCGTCTTTGCGGACATCGGGTTCGGCTATGAAGGCTACCATACGGACAAGACCATGACCTATGTGTACAAGGGGGAACTGCCAAATGAGGCGGTGAACATGCACAACCGGTGCCTGGCGATACAGGACGAGATAGCGTCCATGCTCAAGCCGGGCAATATTCCCTCCGAGATCTACCGTTCCGTTATGGGTAAATTGGACGCCGCATTTCTTCTGAACTTTATGGGCTACAAGAACCGAAAGGTCAAATTCTTGGGACATGGTATCGGTCTTGTGATCGACGAGTATCCGGTCATCGCAGAGGGGTTTGAAGAGCCACTTGAAGAGGGAATGACCATAGCGCTCGAGCCCAAATACGGCGTTTCGGGCGTAGGCATGGTGGGCATTGAGAACACGTTCCTGGTGACCAAAGAAGGCGGCGTTTGCATAACCGGAGAGAACCGCGGTCTGATGCGCGTAGATTGATGGGCATTAAAAAAGAAAACGAGAACTGAAAACAAGGAGCACACAAAGCCTTACAGGCGTGTGCTCCTTGTTATCTTGGCGATGAATCGAATTTCTCGCATTAGTTTCCGAAAAGGCTTTGCATCTGTGCGTCTGTCAGGTTGAACTCACTCTTTAGCTGTGCATCCGTGAAATCAAAATAACTGCGAAGCTGCGTGCCCGTGAGGCTGAACACGCTCTTGAGCTGTGCGAGCATATTGGCGGGGCGCTGTTTGGCAAACGTGCGGATCGTCTCCACACGTCCCGGCCAGTTGGAACCGGTGTCGGTGAATTTCGTACGCTCCGCGGTCATCTCGGAGGCAATCGAGCCCGCTACCTGGTCAACGACGCTAATGATGCGGTTAGGCGTGTAGATGTGCTCCATTGCCCAGGCGAGGCGCTTGATGAACGCCTGCTTCCATGGTTCGTATTGCAAAAGCCCCACGAACATCGTCCGGTACGGCGAGGCGTTCGAGGTGGATGACATGCGCAGCGCAAGCGTCTGGTGTTCCGCATTGCCCATGGTCCAACAGAAATCATAGAAGATCTGCTGCCACTTGCCGTTCGGAATCTGGTAGAACTCAAGGTTGCCATAATCGGAGTTTGCGATGTAGATTTGATGCACCATCAGGTCCATATAATTGTCCGTGTCAAACCGCGCCGCGACGTAATCGAAGTTGGCCTTTTGCGACATATCATGCGTCTGCACGTAGTCCAAAAGCGCAAGGTATCCCGCGTTTGACCCGTTCTTGACGATCCTGCCCGATCCGGATAATAGGTTGATGCTGTTCGGGTCGGCGATCCCCGTATGTTGGGCTACAAAGGCCTCGTTGCGCTTTTCTTCCATGAAATACACGCCCCAGTACTGGCCGTTGATATATACCACATAGGGCTGTATGTCCTGCGTGAGGCAGCGTATCTGGCCCTTGACGAGGTTCAACACGACAGCCTCACGTATCTTGGTCAACGGCTGATCCTGCCCGCCGTCGCGCAGCTGTATGGCTTTGTATTGCGTATAGGGCAGGTCGGAGAAGAATTGGTAGTCCATCGTGTCGAAACCATACTGGTCGCGTGCGTAGATTGCAAACGATTTCTGCTGGTTGTCGCGGCTAAATCCACCCTGGATCCGAATGGAGATGTTCTGCTCAAAAGTCTGTCTGCCGTTTGCGTCAAACACTTCAAACGAAGCGGGCCGTTCGGAAGCCTGCCCCTTAGCGAGGTAATTTGCCACGTTGTAGTGGGTTGTCGACCCCGGCACCAGCACCGGATTGGGCCCAAGCATATAGATGCCGGTGGTCGGATCAAACAGCAGCCCCGGATCCGTCACGATGGAGACGAGCGGGAGTGTATGCGTTGAATCGATATAATAGGTGGAGGTGGCGACAGAACTTGGCAGACTGCCCGATTTGAACGCGCGGGCGCGCAGCGCCGTCGTCTTGGATATGTTGATTGGCCCCGAATACAAAGCGCTCGATTGTGTGGGGGTTGAGCCGTCGGTCGTATACCGGATCTCGCCTGAGTTGGTTCCGGCCTTGAGCGTCACCTTCTGTGTGCCCTTGTAGATGCCCGCTGCAAGATCGATTGTTGGTGTATCCGCAAATCCGCGCATACCGCCCGCGTTGTCGGCGCCGGGGGAAGGCGCTGTGAAATAGAAGAAACCGGAAGAGCCCGACATACGTCCATAGCTCATATCGGCGGGGATGTCCGCGGCATTGATGCGGTCTACGAGTTTGCCGGCCTTGTCAAAAAGACCGACGACGGATCCGATCGACGAAAGCTTGAAGCCGGTCTGCAGATACGTTCCGCTTGTCTTGTTAAGCCCGCTGCACAGAATGATCTTCGTTTCACCCGGCTGCAGCGTAACAGCCGGAAACCGCCATTTGGCGGGATTACGCATGTTATCGGACAGCCCATATCCCTGCAGGTTCACGGGAGAAGAGGAGATGTTTTTGATCTCGACCCAGCCGTAATACGCCCCGTTGTCGGCCTTGGCGTATTTACTGTTGTAGGGCATGATCTCATTGATGATAACAGGACCCGAAGCAACGCTTTGCCCGGTAAGCGCCTGATAGCCCGTATCGTCGTTTGAATACCCGGGTGTGGGTTTGGCGGAGGCCTCGAATTTGCCGGAAGATGTGCGCGCATAGGAAAAATCCGCCGAAAGCTTTTGCAGATCGACGGTATCGATGACTTGCCCGCTCGGGCTGGAAAGAATAGCGGCCTCCGAATCGGAAAGCTTGAAGCTCGCATTCAGATGCTTCGTGTCGTTCGGATTTTTAGGCACGCCCTTGCCCGAGCAGAACACGACAACATAGCCTCCCGCCGCTATACTCATGCTTGGGAATTTCCATTTCAGCGTGTTGTTTTCCTTGTCCGAGAGGCCGAAATTTGCAAGGTCAATGGCGGATTTGCCGGTATTGTGTATCTCCACCCAGTCTGAATAATTGCCGTAATCGTCCAACAGAGTGGTTGCGTTGCTTGTCATCACTTCGCTGATCTGAAGCGGGGATTCGCCACCCTTCATGCTAAAAACATATTGCGCGTATCCCGCGTCGCTGTTCTCGTAGCCGGGCGTGACCTTCTGGAACTGTTTCCACGCATTCGCGTCACCCGCATCGCGACCGAGCGATATGTTGGACGCCATCGTCTTATAATCGACAACATCAACGAGGCTCCCCATGTTGTCCATCAGCATCACGGATGCACCCTGCGAGGAGAGGTTGAAATTCGTATGCAGCGCTCCGGCCTTGGGATTGCGGCGGTCCAGCTTGTCGCAATAAATAACAAGATAGCCCTTCGGCGCCAGCGTAACGGCAGGGAATGTCCACTTGGCAGGCTTTAACTTGGAATTGGAAAGGCCCCAACCTTCCAGAGACACTGCGGCATCCGATGGGTTGTACAGCTCGATCCAATCGGAGTAATTGCCAAAGTCATCGGGAACAGCCTGCTGGTTGGAAGCCATTACCTCATTGATGCGTACTTTGGCGGCTGTAATGGCGTGCGAAGCAGTACCGGTGAACATCGGCGTGATAATTGTCACCGTGATGAAAAGAAGCAGCAATGCCATGATGCCGGTCGTTGATTTGCTTCGCACCCATTCAACCCTCCGTCCTATATCAATATGTTAATCCATTCAACTAATGCCGTCAACAAACTGCTAAATCGCAGACTATTAAGATTTTGGAAGTAAAGCCAATCGGAGGGATGGCGTCAAAACCACCATGCACCGGCTTGGTTATTTAATTTATTTCTGTGCCTAAATATCCGAAATTATTGCTGCGATTTCGTGAAGAACGCCGTAAACAGAAGTTAGCAAAAGCAGAAGCGAATTAATAGGTTTGCGAAATGAGGAGCGTATTTTTTGTGTGCCAGGACTGACGGAAAAAGAAATAGCACGCCTATAGAAATCCGAAGATAAGAATAGACGTATTAACTCCGTCCCGAACAAAAATCAAGCAAAAACAAAAAAGAAGAAACATTTCTTCTTTTTTGTTTTCCGGTTATTTGTTTACGAACGTCGTGCAGCAAGTGCCATCGCTGGTCTTTGCCCTTCCGTCGCCCATCGCGTTTACTTCCAACGATTTTGCATAGCACATCTTGTTGCGGTTGTACTGGCAATTGTCCACGCTGCATTTGACTTTAATGTTTGGAGCTTCCATCTTTTTCACCTGCCTCCCGATGTCTTTGCTTTTAGAATTTTCAGAGCCATCGCTTTTATGCAAAACACCGCCTGTTTGGTAAAATATCCCGGGTAAATCGAAGAAAACCAGAACCAAACATTGACAAATGTGCCAAAAGTGGTACATTATCTTTTAGCACTCCCAAAGATTGAGTGCTAACATACTTGTACAAAGGAGAGTCGTGTATGGCCAAAAAACAGTTTAAAACGGAATCCAAACAATTGCTGAACCTCATGATCCACTCGATCTATACACACAAGGAAATATTCCTTCGCGAATTGATTTCAAACGCCAGTGACGCGATCGATAAAATCTACTATAAGGCGCTGACAGACGACAAGATCGCATTCAACAGCGCGGATTACTTCATCAAACTGTCCGTGGATAAGCCAAGTCGCACGCTTAGTATCACCGATACCGGCATCGGTATGACGCGCGACGAGCTGGAGGATAACCTTGGCGTCATCGCACGAAGCGGATCGCTTAAATTCAAGCAGGAGAATGAGATAAAGGATGATCACGAACTCATCGGCCAGTTCGGCGTCGGCTTCTATTCTGCTTTCATGGTAGCGGACAAGGTAACGGTAATAAGCAAGGCTTTGGGCAGTGATGAAGCGTATAAGTGGGAATCCGAAGGGGCTTCGGGATATACGGTAGAGCCGTGCGAAAAGGACGGCGTCGGCACACAGATCACACTTGTGATCAAGGCCAATACACAGGACGAACGGTACGACGACTTTTTAGACGAACGTCATCTGCAAGAACTCGTCAGGAAGTATTCGGATTTTATCCGCTACCCCATCAAGATGGACACAGAGGTGCGCAGGCACAGGGAAGGGACGGAAAACGAATACGAGACCGTCATGGAGGAACAGGTTCTCAACTCCATGATACCGATCTGGCGCAAGAACAAGAGTGAGCTGAAACCGGAGGACTACGAGCAGTTCTACGAGGAAAAGCACTTCGGCTTTGATAAGCCCATCCGGTATATCCACATCAAGACGGAAGGCGCCGTTCGGTACAACGCGATACTCTATATTCCGGAGAAGACGCCGTACGATTTTTACACGAAGGAATACGAGAAAGGCCTGGAGCTGTATTCCAACGGCGTGCTGATCATGGAGAAATGCGCCGACCTGCTGCCGGACTGTTTCAGCTTTGTCAAAGGTGTCGTGGAATCCGACGACCTGTCGCTGAACATATCCAGAGAACTCTTGCAGCATGACCGGCAACTCAAGCTAATTGCTAAGAACATCAAGACGAAGATCAAGTCCGAACTCGAAAATCTATTGAGTGATGATCGGGAGAAATATGAGTCGTTCTATCAATCCTTCGGGCGGCAGCTGAAATACTGCCTGTACAGCGGCTTCGGGATGGACAAGGACGATCTGCAGGATCTGCTGCTGTTCTATTCCAGCATCGAAAAGAAGCTCGTCTCGCTTGCCGAATACGTGTCCCGGATGAAGGAAGACCAAAAGTACATCTACTATGCGGCGGGTGAATCCGTAGGGCGCATCGAAAAGCTGCCCCAGACGGAGAAGGTGTTAAAAATGGGCTATGAGATCCTCTATTTCACCGATGAGGTCGACGAGTTTACCATTCGCGTGCTGATGCGCTACAAGGACAGGGAGTTCCGCTCTGTATCCGGAAGCGATCTCGGCTTTGACGAGCCGGAGGAAAAGACGGAGGACAGCGGTCGCGACAAGGAATTGCTGGAAGCGATGAAAAAGCATTTGGGCGATCGCGTAAAGGATGTTCGACTCTCCAAACGGTTGGAAACGCACCCAGTCTGCCTCTCTTCGGACGGCGGCATATCCATCGAGATGGAGCGGATTCTAAGAACCATGCCTGAAAATTCTGGGATATCCGCACAAAAGGTGCTGGAGATCAACCCGAAGCATGGGGTCTATGCGGCGTTGTTGAATGCGCTTGACAACGATGCGGACAAGCTGAATCGGTATACCGATATACTCTACAACCAGGCGCTGTTGATCGAAGGGCTGCCGATCGAAGATCCGTTGGCCTATTGCAACGATGTCTGCACGATGATGGCGTGAAGCGCAATCACATTGGCCACATCCCCGCGATAGGGGACCGTGGCCATTTTTTATGCGTTTTGCCGAAAGCGCTGGTTTTCGATTGCCAATGGGACAGTGCAGGCTGATATAATAGGAAAAAGCCGCTTGGTAGAATCAGCGGACTAAGGAGAATGCATGGATCGGCAGACAAAAGTCGTGATAAGTACGTTGAATTCCCAATATGTCCATTCTTCGCTTGCACCCTGGTATCTGCTGGCGGGGATCAGGGCGTATGGCGGGAACTCTCTTTCTGCTTTTGTCGTTGAAGGTACCATCAACGAGCAGACGGGAACCGTGGCGGAACGGATCATAGAATGCAATCCGGATGCCGTCTGCCTTTGCTGCTATATATGGAACATCGAAAAGACATTGGAAGCGGCGCGGCGGATCAAGTCCGCTTTGCCAGGCACGCAGATCGTGCTGGGCGGACCGGAAGTAAGCTACAATGCGGAGCAGGTACTTAACGATCCGACGGTGGACTTCGTCGTATCCGGCGAGGGGGAGCGGCCTTTGGCACTCCTGTTGAATGCGCTTCAAAGTGGCTCGGACATCGCGGGAATCCCGGGGCTCTGTTACAGGGATAGCCAGGACGTACACATCAGCACCCCCCATGTGTCGGAGGAGGACCCGCCATCGCCCTATGTACCCGAGTATTTTGAGGCGCTTGTCGGCCGCATCGCATACATCGAAACAAGCCGCGGCTGTCCGTTCTCCTGTGCTTTCTGCCTTTCGGGACGCCAAGCAGGTGTGCGCTATTTCAACCTTGAGCGTGTTAAGCGAGAAATTGTGCTGGTTGCCAACAGCGAGACGAAGACAATCAAGTTCGTCGACCGCACATTTAACGCAAACAAAGAGCGGGCAAGGGAACTGTTCTCATTTATCATCGAAAACATAGGTGCTAGTATACCAAAGGGTGTGCGGTTTCATTTTGAGATAGCGGGAGATCTGTTGGACGAAAAAACGCTGGAGATACTCTCAAAAGCTCCCGCAGGGGCTCTGCAGTTTGAGATTGGATTGCAGAGTTTCAACGAGAAAACACTTCAGAGCATATGCCGGAAGACGGATACAAAAGCGTTGAAAGAGAACATCCGAAAGCTAATTGTGCTTGGTATCCATCTGCACATCGATTTGATAGCGGGCCTTCCATATGAGGATTGGGACAGCTTTGCGAACAGCTTCAACGAGGCCTACGCGCTGTCCCCGCACATGCTGCAACTTGGGTTTCTAAAGCTGTTGCACGGTTCCGCGATGCGCGGACAGCCGCAGGAGTATCCGTGTGAATACAGCCCGAAACCACCCTACGAGGTAATGCAGACACCATGGCTGAGCGCAGTACAGCTGCGTTCGCTGCATCATACGGAGGATGCGTTGGGCCGCCTGTACAACAGTAGTCGGTTCAGAAGAACACTTCGCTACCTGTTGGATAACACCGGCGATACTCCTTTTGAATTGTTCTATAGATTTGGAGAACATGCACATGCGAATGCCGCTCAATCCCTTTCTCTGGATGGCTATACGGAGTTCTTCTATCGGTATTTTGTCGAACACGAGGGTGTAAATCCCGGCGCTTTGCGGGATCATCTTGTCTGTGACCGGCTTGCGACCAATTCGTCGGGTTTTTTGCCCAAAGCACTTCGGGTCGAGGACGGATTGCTCAGAAGGGTCCGGGCGGAATTGGACCGGAACGGGCTAACGAAAAAACCGGTCGGCGTGCGGCGATCGGTGGCCATTTTGTATACCAAACAATCCGCCGTGTATGTGGACTATCAAGACGGCGATCCTGTCACGGGGGAATATCAGCTAAAGGAATACACATTGGAAGAGCTTGGTATCCGGAGGAAAGGGGATTTTTCGGGATGAGGGTGTTGATCGACGCGGACGGGTGCCCGGTTGTTAGGGAAGCGGTCGGGATTTGCCAAAGACATGGTGTGGAATGTCTGATCTTCTGCGACACAGCCCACATCATCGAGCAGGAAGGTGCACAGACCATTACCGTTTCCCAAGGGGCGGACAGTGTGGATTTTGCGCTTGTCAACGCGGTACAAAAGGGCGACATTGTTATTACGCAGGATTACGGCCTTGCGGCGATGTGCCTTTCAAGAGAGGCAAACCCCATCGATCAAAACGGCATGGAATACACGCAGAAGAACATCGATTCGCTGCTGTTTTCCCGTCATTTGGCAAAGAAAATCCGCAACGCAGGCGGACGGCTCAAAGGCCCCGCCAAGCGAACAAGGGAACAAGACAAAGCCTTTGCAGAAAAGTTTTCGGCTTTGCTGCAAAGGCTTCTGGGTACTTAATATGGAATTATCGAATTGTTAGCCTGAAAGCGTCAATAAATCCTGAACGCGCAGACAAAACGGTTTTTTCGATAAAATGAGTTGGTGGTGCTGATGCAGACTCCGCTTGCTTTGTTCAATGCACTGATCATCTGATTGTTCCCAAGGTAGATACCGACATGCCCTTTGAAGCTGATCACGTCTCCCCGCTGGAGATCGTCGATGTCCGTGATTCTTTTGTACTTTTTACTGATCTGCCATGAAGAGGATGTCATATAAGATTGCCTGATGCCAGCCTTGTTCAGGCACCAATAGACGAAGCCGGAACAGTCAAAGGCGTTTGGACCTTTGCCGCCGCTTGTATACTTGTTGCCGATTTTGGTTTTTGCAATGGTAATGAATTTTTCAACCCTTTCCAGGCGGTTCCAGGTGGCAGAACCCACGACGCCGTCGGACTTAAGGCCAACGGCCGCCTGGTATTTCATAACGGCGTTCTTTGTATCTGCACCGAATTTGCCGTCCGCCGTAAGCGAATAGCCGTTGGCGATCAGATACTTCTGCAATATCTTGACATTTCCGCCGCTGGATCCCATCTTCAGGGAGACCTTCGGCGCGGCGAGAGCTGTGGTTGAAAACAGAGTCAGCACAGCCGACAGCAGTATGATCGCAGATAGTATCCTCTTCTTCATGCCTTTTCCCCCATCCGATGTATTCAAGATAACCCCGGATCCATGTACACTTGGTGCTTCCCATGGATGTTATGTCCAGTATAAATGAACGCATCAATTATTACAATAATATTTCAAAACATTGACGAGATTGACACTAAGACCGTACTTGGATTACATACAACGGTATGAACAAAAAATCAGGAAGCCGATACACCGGCTTCCTGATGATTTATTCATAACAATATCGTTAATTATTTATGGTTCTTTAGCCATTCCAGGGCGGAGTTGGCATACACCGCAGCACCTATTGCTAAGGCGTCCTCGTTGAAGGTGATCCTCGGATGGTGACCGGGGAAGGGATGGCCTTCCTCCACGGAACCCGCCGGTATGCTAAGCCTTGCCCCGGGAACCCGTTCGCATACGAATGCGAAATCCTCGGAACCGGCAGATATCGGCGAACCGGTCGCCGTCTTCATATCCACCAATTTTTCCTCTCCCAACAGCTCTGAGCAATAGCAGCTGATGTCGTCGATCATCTCTTTGTTCACGAACACACAGGGACAGCCGAAGGAATACTCAACCTCGGCAGTAGCACGGAAGGTAGCTGCCACGGCCTGGGCTATTTCCACAAGCCGCTGCTTAACATATACCCGGGTCTGCTCATTGAACGTGCGGATGGTGCCGGACATGAACGCTGTATCCGGAATGACGTTGGAGGTATTGCCGCCGTGGATCTGCCCCACGGTGAGCGCCACAGCGTCATCCGGCGCGATTTCCCTTGCGTTGATCTCCTGCAGGGCTAAAAACGTATGGGCGAGGACGTTGAGCGGGTCCACGCCCTTGTGGGGATTCGCTCCATGACCGCCTTTGCCTTGAACGGTGATTTTAAACCAATCGGCTGCAGCGGAACAGATGCCATCCGGCGGGACCACGACATGCCCTGTGGGGACGTGAGAGCCTGCCAAAACGTGCAGCATCAATGCCGCGTCTACCGACGGATTTTCCAGAAGTCCGGCCTTGATCATCTCGTTTGCGCCGAACAGCGTTTCTTCCGCAGGCTGGAACATCAGTTTCACTGTACCTTCCAGTTCATCCTCATGATCCTTTAGGAGTTTTGCCGCGCCCAGCAGCATGGCGGTGTGCAAGTCGTGGCCGCATGCGTGCATGTTCTTAGTCTTGGAGGAAAATTCTACGCCACTCTGCTCTTCGATCGGAAGCGCATCCATGTCCGCGCGCAAAAGGATGGTTTTGCCAGACTTTTTGCCAACGGTGGCGACAATGCCGCATTGGCAGATCTCTTTGGGTTCATAGCCCATTTGTGTCAACCGCGCCATGACGTATGCCGCAGTCTTGGGCAATTCGTTGTGCACTTCGGCATTTTCGTGGAAATACCTGCGGTGATTGATAAGTGTGGGTTGTATCGCCCGCGCCTCTTCCAATAAGCTCTTCATTGATCATCCCCCGAATCTCTCTTATTTGCCAGGTGCTTTCATTTCATTATATAACGATTTACCCGAGTCTTGATAGAGTGGCACAATATAGTTGTGCATGTTTGCATGACCACAATTCATAAATATTTGCAGGATGGGAGACGCTTGAAAACCCACGTAAAAAGTAGGATAATAAGTTAATACTGTTTATCCGATTTGGCGACCTGACTGATATCATTCTTCGAAGCAATCCCGACGCCGTAGTCGAAAAGCATGGCCTCCAAAGGCTTTCTGAAATCATACTCCGGGCGAATATGGAAACAATGAATGCTGATTGTGCAGTATTGGCTGCAAGATATGACTGTATTTTATTAATATATATTGGAGAAACAAGGAATGGAAAAGAAAAATACGAATCTGACCAATCCACTCATCGCGCTAAAACACAGGAATTTTGCCCTATATGCTGCCGGAATGTGCTTTTCGCTGATCGGTACGTGGATGCAGAACGTGGCGCAGCCTCTTCTGGCGTTCAACCTTACCAATTCCTCGTTTCTGGTCGGATTGATCTCTGCCATGCAGTTTGTGCCCGTATTCCTGTTTTCGCTTTTTTCCGGCGTCATCATCGACCGGTATTCAAAAAAGAAGATATTGATCTTTACGCAGTCAGCACAGCTTATCATCACCTTCATCCTGGCGATGCTGGTGTGGCTGAATAAAGTCCAATACTGGCATATCCTTGTCAGCGCTATCAGCCTTGGCATCATCAACACGCTGGATATGCCTACAAGGCAGACATTCGTCATCGAGCTTGTTGGGAAGGAAGACCTTTTAAACGCGATCGCGATCAATTCCTCGGTCTTCAATGTCGCCAGAGTTGCGGGACCGGCTTTGGCGGGATTGGTGATGGCAACGCTGGGAATATCTGCGTGCTTCCTGTTCAACTCCATCAGCTTTGCCGCCGTCATCATCAGCCTGTTCTTCATCAAGCCGATGGAGTCACCAAGGCATGACAAGAAGGATCAGAAGTTATGGCAAAACATCAAGGAAGGCTTGAAATACATTCGAGGGAATGAAACTATCCTTCGGACGCTTTCCTCCATCTTCACCATCAGCGGGTTTGCTATGACCACCAACGTTCTGCTAACCGCTTTTGCCAAGTATGTTCTGGCCAACGGCGGCGCGAATTATGAATATCTGTATAACTATATTATCATGATCATGGGAGCAGGTTCCTTTATCGGTGCGATGGTCGTTGCCTCGATGAGCCGGAACGGTCCCCATAAAGTGGTTCTGCAGTATTTCCCGTTTTTCATTGCAGGCCTGTTGGTCATCCTCTCTTTTGCCAACAGCTTCCTGTTTATGGCTGCAGGAATGGCTATATTGGGATTTTGCTTCGTCTCGTTTACCTCGAGCGCGAACTCCACCGTGCAGTACCACACACAGGATCAATACCGGGGCCGTGTGATGAGCGTGTTTACACTCTTAAGTGCTGGAGCTTCTCC
Source organism: uncultured Clostridia bacterium (assembly GCA_964533965.1). Taxonomy (GTDB): domain Bacteria; phylum Bacillota; class Clostridia; order Christensenellales; family QAND01; genus RGIG3178. The sequence continues at coordinate 29,251 of CAZHNN010000011.1, forward strand.
GATTGGGAATATCTATGCGGGCTTTTTAACGCAGAAATTCAGCGTGCGTATCGGATATCGCGGAAACGGGCTTCTGATCTTTGTCCTGTTGATCATCTCCAGCTACCTATGGTCCAGGAAGAAGAACGGAGCGAGCAAGAACAACGACACAAACCCAGCTTTGCCCGACTCCGGCCAGAATGCCCAATAAATCAGACAGAGCAGACAATAAAAGGAGCAGATGGCACACTGCCATTTGCTCCTTTTATTTTAACTATTTGTCCAAAGCAAATAATGTAAAAACCCATCCAATAACCCCCTGTTGTGAGCATACACAACCTATGTTACGCTCTTACATGCTGAACACATGTAAGGGGAAATTGTATTGAGGAATTGCCTTTCGCACAGAGCTTTCTGCTTCCTTCTCGTTGTGGCTTTGCTTTTTATGCCGCTTACAACCTTCGCACAGTCTGCAACTACGCAGGTGGGCACGATCGTCAACTGCACGAGCTATGTAAACGTTCGCAGCGGACCTGGTTCCGGTTATGCCAAAATAGGCACGGCGCCCAAAGGAGCCGTTTATCCCGTGCTGGGGACATCCGGCCCGTGGGTAAAGATCAGCTTCAACGGGCGGACAGGGTACGTGTATAAGACATATATCAAAATTACAACGCAAACGGTTTCCTCAACACCTACGACCACGGGTACACGAACTGGCGTTGTAGTCAATGTTACAAGCTATGTCAACGTACGCAGCGGGCCGGGATCCGGCTATGCGGTGATCGGTACTGCACCCAAAGGCGCTGCCTACAGTGTGACGGGGCAGTCGGGTTCGTGGTATAAGATTCTATACAATGCAAAGACAGGCTATATTTATTCAAATTATCTTAAGGTCACAACCACTTCTGCGACACCAACGCCGTCGCCGGCTTCCACACCCGTTCATACGATCCAACCAACGCCAACTCCAATAGCGGGCACACCTTTGCTCACAACGACGCCATCTGCCCCATCTGCTCCGGTTCCGTCAGAAACGCCTTCGCCTAACGCTTCGGATACTCTCGGGGTGGTTTCCGGTAAGGTGTTGACAGGCTATTACGCAGCCTGGGCGGCATACTCCGGGTATACGCCGCTGGATATCAAAGCTGCCAATCTGACACACATCTATTATGCATTTGCCAACATAGGTACGGACCTTAAGGTCACAATGGGGGATCCCGCAATCGATCCCGCTAATTTTAACGAGCTCAGCCGCCTCAAGACTCAATATCCACAGCTGAAGACGCTGATCTCTATCGGTGGCTGGACGTGGTCCGATAAGTTTTCGGATGCCTCGCTTACGGATGCAAGCCGGTCTTCTTTTGCGCAGAGTGCCGTCGCATTTATCAAGCAATACGGCTTTGATGGCATCGACATCGACTGGGAATACCCCGTGGGTGGAGGTCTCTCCTCCAATGTCACAAGACCGGAGGATAAGAGCAACTTTACCAAACTCATCGCAGAATTGCGTGAGCAGTTGGATGCACAGGGTACTCTCGATGGGCGTCATTATCTGCTGACATTCGCAGGAGCTGCGGGAACGTTCTATGCGAACAATACCGAGCTTGACCAATTGTCGAACTATGTGGATTTCGCAACCGTTATGACCTATGACATGCATGGACCGTGGCCGGACAGCTATACCGATTTTAACGCGCCGTTGTACGTGCCAAATGATACTTCACCGCAATACCAGTGGAGCTGTGAACAAGCCGTGGACCTGTGGGTCAGCCAGGGTTTTGCAAAATCGAAGCTGCTGATGGGTGTCCCGTTCTATGGCGTCAAGTTCAACGGTGTTGCCAACGTCAATAACGGGCTCTATCAGAAATTTACTTCCGGGTCGACGCTGTCCTACGATACCATTATGGCATCGTATTCGAACAATCAGGCTTTTAAGAAATTCGTGCATTCTGATGCACAAGCTCCGTGGTTGTATAACGGATCCACGTTCATCTCCTATGACGATCTGACTTCGATTGCGGGCAAGGGAACTTATATCGGCACCAGCGGGCTTGGCGGCGCCACAATTTGGGAGCTATCACAAAATGAGAGTGGCATGCTCATCGATACCTTGTATGACAACATGAACAAGTAAGCATAAGTTATACAATTCAGCTACGGCCAAGGAGGCAGCGTCGGCAAGCGCAGAGTTGTCAAATTAGGTTGTGCTCTCCAATATGGTATCGCAATCCAAACCAAAGGGCAGGGAAAACAGTATTTGGCTGGGCGACAGGACAAAGGCCACGCGACGGTAGAAGGCTGCTTAACAACTGTATGGGGAATGAACGCAAAATAACCGTTAGGCTTGCATGAATATATTCACGCGGGCCTATGCATGAAAACTATGTTATTAGATCAAAAGATCCGATAGTTCCATCTCCACTCGGTTTTTCATATTCGGCATGATTACTTCGTATTGCTTTTGGCTGCTGTCCACCTCAAGCGATGGAAGCTCAACCAGGAAAATGCTTCCTTTACCAAGTTCACTGTAAACTGATATGTTCCCGCCCAATATTTCCACAAACGATTTGACCAATGCAAGACCGATGCCACAGCCTTCGTTCTCACGGCTTAAAGAAGTGTCCACTTGGACGAACCGGTCGAAAATGGTCTTTTGCTTTTCAGTTGAGATTCCAACGCCCGTATCCTGAACCATCAGGATCAGATCCCCACGCCTGCGGAATGTCGAACATACGCGGATGCGGCCACCCGCCGGAGTGAACTTGATGGCGTTGGACAAGAGGTTGAGCAGGATCCTTTCCACTTTTTCAACGTCGATCAGCATGATCTTGCGAGATCTCTTGGATTCGAAGATAAGTTCGATCGATTTGGATTGAGCGTAGATCCTCACGGATTCGCAGATATCCCTGATATGTCCTACGATATCCACGCTATCCAGCCTTTTTTCCAAATAACCGGCGTCCGCCCGGGAAAGATCCAGAATATTACCCACCAGCCTCGAAAGGCGGATCGCATTTTGCGTCGCTGCGTCGATCATGCCGGTCAAATTCTGCGGATCGTCCAAGCATAGCCTCATCAGCTCCATCTGCATCAATATAATGGTGAGCGGCGTCTTGAGCTCATGGGAAATGTTTGCGATGAAGTCGGTAATTAGCTTGTTCTTTTTTGTGAGATCCTGCGTCGTCAGCCTTAATTCCGCCTCGATGTTCTTTTGCTCTGTGATATCCTGGGAAATGCCAATCAACCCGATGGTATTGCCCTGTGTATCCTTCCAAGGCGTTTTTTCAGCGAGAAACACACGGTCACCGTACATCGTTTGAATCGACTCTTCGAACGTCATGGGGATTCCCGCGTCAAGCATTTGCCTGTCGTTTTCCATGACGGCTTTTGCTTTCTTTGGATTGCCCATGTACGAAATTGCGGTTTTCCCGATGATGTCGGCAACGGTTTTGCCGAACAGCGTTGCCAGTGCGGTATTGCACAGGACCATACGGCTTTGCATGTCCATTAAAAAAATTGGATTTCTTGCGCCTTCGATGATGTTGCGCAGCAGGGTTTCACTCCGGCGAAGCGATTCTTCCATATGCTTTCTGTCGTTGATGTTCATGCAAGCGCCATAGAGCCGTGTGGGATTTCCATTCTCGTCGTATATGACTTTTACCCGTCCAAGAATCCATTCATAGCGGCCATTAAGCATTATTGTGCGGTGCTCATATTGATACATGGGACGACGGTATTTCAGGCATTCTTCCTGGGCAAGCCTAAACACGTTGACATCCTCGGGATGGATCAGATCCAGCCCGCGGGCTTCCATATCTTCTGCATCCACGTCTTCCAATCCGCGCTGTTTGATCCATTTGTCGGAGAATGTAATCACGTCTGTGCAAAAATCCCGTATCCATGCTCCGTCGACTGCGGCATCCAGGATTTCAAGATATTCCAGCTCCTTCTCCCTGAGCAATTCAGCCTCGCGCTGCAACAGCGCGTTTTTTAGCGCTTCTTCTAGCGCCTTGATGCTGTCCGTTACGTCGGTGGAGAACATCGCGACGGCTTCAACCTTTCCGCTTTTATACACCGGAAAGAACCGGTTGCTTAAAGTCATCCCGCCCCACTCGTCCATAAAACTATCCGGTACGCCTGTATCGAATACGCTTCTGAGCCTCTGTATCCAGCTTTCAAATAAGCTACCGTTGTTCCCTTGAGGAAAGTAGTACTCCATCCCGGTGCCAATGATATCCTCCACCGAAGCATGAAACCGCTGTGCCAAATGCCGATTTACGTTTAAAGCAATCCCATCCCGGTTATATAAGCCCATACCGTCATTGATGGAGTCCAATATGAGCCGGTTGCTCTCATATGCCTCCTCCAAGGCTCTTTCCCGCTCGATGCGCTGAAGGACGTTGATGATCATTTCGCAAAAGATCTTTACGATTGCTACATCCATCTGGGATAATTCGTTCTGGCGCCCGATGGATGTCATCACAAATGTCCCCCACAGTTCACCCTGTTCTGTTAGTGGGCTGGCGAATACCGATGTGCAGCCGAGTTCTTCGATCAGGTTCCTGAATTCGTTATTTTCAGCAAGTTCCTCTATGCGGATACGAATATATTCCTTTCCGGCCTTGTGGCATTGCAGGGCACTCCGGATGGCGGAAAAGGGGACGACTTTAAGCGTGTTCACCTTATCACATTCCGGCTTGTCAACAGCATAAAGTTGCGTGGCGATCTTCTGTTCAAAGTCATACCGGTAAATTGCAATCCTGTCCATATCGCAGAATTCGGAGATCAAGCCCATCGCATTTCGGATGGCAATGTCCATCTTTGGTAGCGGCATGTTGATAAAATCCTGTGCCAAAAGCGTAATGGCACGTTCGAAGTCTGCGTAAAGCCTCGACCTTTGTTCCAAGAAGATACGATCGGTGACATCCTGTGTAGTGCCCACGGCGCGCACCGCTTTGCCGAAAGCGTCGTAATGCGTTCTTCTGGTAACATGAAGATGCCGTATGTTGCCATCCGGCCTAATGATCCTGTACTCGTACT
>CAZHNN010000011.1:34292-47732 GCA_964533965.1 uncultured Clostridia bacterium
CCTTTCCCTTATCCGTTTCCTCCTGGATGCGATTAACCGTATCACGATCCTCAGGGTGTCGCAATGCGAGCAGCGTATCGTAATCGATGGTGCATGTATTGGAATCCAGGCCATAGATCCTGTATGCCTCGTCCGACCAAAGCATTTCGTTGGTAATCAAATTTCTTTCCCAACTGCCGATATGAGCGATGCTTTGGGCTTCCGCGAGGTTCCGTTGGATGCGAGCCATCTCCGCATCGGCCAGGGTACGTTCCGTTACATCCTGTAGGATGCCTATTCCGCGCAAAGGTTCTCCCGATTCATCGTAGAACATCTTCCTCGTCGCATGGATGTACCGAATTTCCCCATTCGGCCGGATGATGCGGTAATCATATTCCGAATAGCTCTTTCCGTGCAAGGATTGCTCAATCACTTCGGCGGCATATTCCTTGTCATCGGGGTGCCTGAGTTCCATGACGGATTCGGTGTTGAGATTGAACGTATTCTTGTCCACTCCAAAGATCCGGTACGATTCGTCGGACCAGAAAAAGGTATTTGTTTTAAAATCCCTCTCCCAGCTTCCGATGTGCGCGATGCTTTGCGCTTCCTCGAGGAGTTCGCTGGTTCTGTTCATGCTGCATTTTGCATGGCTGCGCATTGCGTGAATAGGGAATTTGTAAGATCGGGGACGTGATTTTTGAAAATGGGAAAGGTCATCGTCGTTCTTGTAAGACGCTTGTTCAATCGCCCTTTGCACAGCGTAACCAAGGCGTTCCAACCGGCCGGTGTACACAAAATCGCACGAGCCTTGCTTGATACGCTCGACGGCGTTCTCTTCGCCTATGGATCCGGAGAGACAGAGAAGGGGAGTTTTATAACAATGTAAGCGAACGAGGCTGACAACCTCATCAAAGCGGATTCCGGCATTTGTATCCTCCGCTAGGATAACGTCAAATTTTCTGTTGAGGAGGTGGTTAAGAAATTCGTCCTTATCGGATGTCTCATCTAAACGAATAGGATGTGGCAAGCATTGAAGCGCGGCTTGGATCGTTTCAATTTTCGTATGTTCTTGCTTGAGAAATAGAACTCTCAATCTCTTTTCTGTATCCATAGGAAACCTCTGCCTCATATAATCGATCAAAATGCATACGTAAAGAAAGAAAAATGTGAATTATAAAAAAATAACGGAATGCTGAGTGTAATATGCCGGAGAATGAATCAACAACAGACATGTTATTCAATCCTGCTTCCATTTAAGAAAGAACTCCACAAATAGTCAAAGTCGATTTTCGCTTCATTTTTCATGGTATAGTTGTTAAGCAGGAGCCAATCGGTCAAACTTTGAATGAAAAGATAATAAGTTGAAATGAATTTAACTTGCTCGGCCTTTGATGATTTGGATTTGGATGACAGCAGGGAGCGCAACGAGGTAGAAATCTCACTATTTTGTTCATATACGATCTCACGGGAAGCTTTCCAAACGTCATCGTCTGCATTTCCGATGATTCTGAGCAGCGCATTTTTCCAAAGGAGCAATCGTTCTGTGGTAGAGATGTCAAAGAACGTTTTTGCGACTTTATATAAAACAATTTCAAGAGGTTGATCTGCATTTGCTTCGATTGTTGACCGAACAGAATCGGCGTACAATTTGGCGTGCTCGCTAAGAATAGACTGGAAAATATCGGCTTTGCTTTTAAAGTAAAAATATAACGTAGCCTTATTGATGCCGACTTTATCAGCAATGTCTTGAATGGAACATCCAGAATACCCATTCGCTGCAAACATGCTAAGGGCAACGCTCTTGATTTCATCTTTCTTCATATGCTGATTTCCTTTAACAAAAATCAAATATTAATAATATCATATACCATCAATCTCCCTCTTTCAAGCTTAAATGACAAAATATCGTCAATACCGGTAGGTACATTCTATTTTTAGCAGACCGCAGAGATTATTTTGTAATTATCTCTGAAATTCTATCGATTTAGATATATGGCCAACCAAACGGTTGATCTGTCTCTTATAATAGTACCTGTAACTCTTAACGGATATATATATGCCATGGACAGGACATGAACGATTAAGAGGAGCCGCATATCCCTCTGCGGCTTACCTTGCCAACAGTAGGTAAACACTACGAAACATTAACGGGAGCATTCTGTCATGATTGACAAAGCCAATACCGTAATGAATAAGGATATGCTGATCAATAGCGAGGAAAAATACAGCTTCCTGATAGAGAACAGCCCTGATGTCATCTATACAGTATCCAATCAAGGAATCTACACCTATGTTTCGCCTGCCTGTGAACAGCTGCTTGGATACAGAGCGGAGTATTTACTTGGGAAAACTTTTTGCACCGACATCCATCAGGACGATCGAATGCTATGCCGCAACTTTCTCCGAAAAGTGCTCGAAACAGGGGAAAAACAGCAATGCATTCAGTACCGAATTCGTCATCAGGACGGTTCATGGGTATGGCATTCGAGCAGTGCCGCTCCTCTTAAGGATGCATCCGGCAATACGGTCGGCCTTTTGGGAACAATTCGGGATATCACGGAATTGAAGAAGGCAAACCAAAAGTTGTTCGATACGGCAGAGGAATTCGAACGATTCTTTTTTGTCAACCCTGATCTGCTTTGCATTGCCGATACGCAGGGGCGCCTCTTGCGGGTCAACAAAGCCTGGGAGAACACGCTTGGATATCCTGTCCATGTCCTAGAAGGCAGCAAATTTATGCAATTTGTCCATCCGGATGATATTGCCAAGACCCTGTATGTCATGCGGAAACTGGCGAAAAAGGAAGATGTTATTAATTTTGTCAATCGATACAGGTGCTCCGACAATACGTATAAGTATATTGAATGGCGCTCGCATCCGTATGGCGATCTGATCTATGCGGCAGCCAGGGACATCACCGAGCGAAAGACGGCTGAGTTGGAGCTGAAAAGGATACGTGAATTTCAGGACGAAGCGCAGGGCATCGCACACATCGGAAGCTGGGAAAGGGATTATAAAACGGACACCTATTTCTGGTCTGATGAATCATATCAGATCTATGGCGTTGGAACGGATTTCAACATTACCAATGAATCGATCATGGCGCTAAGGCACCCGGATGATCGGGATAACGCAGCCATAGTGATCGCTGAATCCTTGCACGGAAAGAGTTTTTCGGAGTATGAGTACCGCATCGTACGGCCGGATGGCGAGATACGGCACATTCATGCGACCAGAAAGATGGCATATGACGAATTGGGGAATCCTTTGCGTGGAATAGGTGTCATTCAGGACATCACCGAACGCAAACAAGCCGAGCTGGAAATCCAGCGAATCCAACGCAATTTGGAGGAAGCCCAGAGCATTGCCCATATTGGAAGCTGGGAAAGAAATCTGATTACAAATCAGATTATATGGTCCGATGAAGCTTATCGGATATATGGTCTTGATCCTGCAACATCGAAGATGGATTTTGACACCGTGGTTTCCATGTGGCACCAGGATGATAGGGACTTTGTTCTGTCGATCCACCAAGAAATGAGCAGGGGGAAAGATTTTGCCGAATATGAATTTAGAGTCATTCGGCCGGACAGCGAAATTCGCACGATCCATGTGATCAGAAGAACGATCTATGATGAATCGGGCAGAGCCATCCGTGCCATCGGCACTTTGCAGGATGTCACGGAAAAGAAGCAGGCAGAGACAGCGCAACAGGAGAACGAGCGGTATCTTCGCACCATCTTGGAAACAACGCATGACGGATTCCTCATTGTCGAGCAAGACGGAAAGATCATCGATGCCAATGATGCGTATTGCAATATGTCGGGTTATTGCAAAGAAGAGCTGCTGCGCCTGCACATATGGGAACTGATCGATACCGAGACAGAGGATGCCCAAGATAATTTACACAAATTCACACGGGCTGAATCTCAGTTGTTTGTCGCGAGGCACCGTAAAAAGGACGGCTCAACATTTGACGTGGAAGCCTCTGTAACTTGTATGCATGGGGATCCTGTCGTATTTATCAGCTTCTTTAGAGACATATCCGAGCGTAAAAACGCGGAAGAACTGCTGCTGCATTCCTATGACCTGATGAGCTATATCATCGAACACAACCGGAGCGCTATCGCGGTGCTGGATAAAAACCTGCGATATATGTACCTGAGCCAACGCTTTTTGGAAGCATACAAAATCGGGAACAAGGATATCATTGGCAAACATCATTATGAGGTCATGCCGGATCTGCCAGAGAATTGGAAGGATGTCCATCAACGTGCCTTAAGAGGCGAAGTCTGCAGCACCGAAGATGATTTATACGTACACAGTGACGGGTCTGTTGAATGGTCACAATGGGAATGTCGGCCCTGGTTTGAAAAGGATGGCAGCATAGGCGGTATCATCCTTTATATCGAGATCATCAATGAACGAAAGCAGCTGGAAAAGGACATTTTCAACGAGAGGGAATTGTTCAAAACAACGCTGCTGTCCGTCGGCGACGGTGTTATTTCGACGGATAATTACGGCAAAATCAAAATCTTAAATCCGATTGCGGAAACGCTTTGCGGTATATCGCAGGAAGAGGCGATTGGAAAGCCGTTGGAAGAGGTATTTAAAACGCTGCACGAGTTTACGCGGAAGCCGGAAAAAAACCCGGTAAAAAGGATTCTGGAAACGGGACAGATCATCAGAAACGAAAATCATACGATACTCGTATCAGCAACGGACAGGGAGATTGCCATTGAAAAGAACGTAGCGCCTATTCGTGACAGCGAAGGCAAGACGACCGGCATCGTCATCGTATTCAGGGATATCACCGAAGCCCGCGAAAAGCAAAAACAGGTCGAATACCTAAGCCTCCACGATCCCCTCACCGGTCTCTACAGCCGCCTGTATATGGAAGATGCGATCAAAAGGCTGGATACAGACCGGAATCTGCCATTTACTATCATGGTATTGGATGTAAACGGTTTGAAACTCACCAACGATGCCTTCGGCCATGAGATGGGGGACCGTCTGTTGAAAACGGTCGCCGAGATCATGACAAAAACCTGCAGGGCTGATGACATAATCTGCCGCATCGGCGGCGATGAGTTCGCCATACTGCTCCCCAAAACAAACGCAGAGCAGGCCGAAGCCATCAAACAGAGACTTTTTGAAACGACGATCACCACAAAGCTTGATTCCATTATGGTCTCCCTGGCGGTCGGCTATTCGGTCAAGGATACCAGGGACAGGGACATCATGGAAATATACAAAGACGCCGACAATCATATGTATAAGAACAAGATGAAATACGGCAAGATCATGCGAAGCCAGACGATTGAAACGGTGCTGCGAAACATCAACAGCAAATACGATAGGGAGCAGATTCATACGGAGAGGGTTTCCCAATACTGCGAAAGCATCGCCAGGGCGTTGAATTTGAGCGGTAAGGAAATAGAGGAGTGCAAGATCGCAGGAATACTGCATGATATTGGCAAAATCGTTGTTCCGGCGGAAGTGCTCAACAAACCGGAGCATTTGAACATCGAGGAACGGGAAGCGGTCCGACGGCATGCGTTGATTGGCTACCAGATATTAAAAGCGGTTGATGAATATGCCGGGTTCGCGGAAGCCGTGCTCTATCATCACGAACGATGGGATGGAACGGGCTATCCGGTAGGCCTGTTGGGGGATGACATACCGCTTCAGGCGCGGATCATCGCGGTGGCCGATGCCTACGAGGCCATGACAGCGAAAAGAATATATCAAAAAACGAAGACGAAGGGCGAGGCGCGCGAAGAACTGATCCGAGGTGCGGGAACACAGTTCGACCCGGAAATCATCAGAGTCTTTGTGGAAAAAGTAATTTAAAATCCGGATTACATTGCGTATGATTACAGATCAAGGGATCGTGGTAATCCGGGCGATGCGCCCTCGGTCTTTTAATAAACACCATACCCGGCGTCTTGTTTTAAGGTATACCGCAGCTGGCGGATTCCAACCATAACCGTGCATTGAGGCATGCTTGCGGGAATATTCTGTATTACGCGGCATAGCCGCATCCTTTTCATAAGGCGGGATGACAATGACCACAAGGGAATTGTTTGCACGGATGATTCGATGCGAAGCAGAAGGAGAAGGGGAAGACGGTATGAAAGCCGTGGCTTCCGTCATCATGAACAGGGTAAATGTTGCATACGGCGAGTATCTTCGTACGGGACAAGGCGATTTGCGCAGGATTCTCGAACAGCCGTATCAATTTACCTGCTATATGGATACCATCAACGGCGTTCCGAATCCTCAGAACGTATTCAACATAACGCCGGATGCAATCCACTATGAAATAGCGGATTGGGCCCTCTCCGGTAACATCCTGCAGGGGGTGGACCAAAGCCTCTGGTATATGAATCCATACGGGATTTGCCCTGATTATTTCCCTTATAACCAATCCGGTGTAATACACAACCGGATAAGGGAACATTGCTTCTATCTCCCGACATCCTATTACGCACAAACATGATTTGAAAAAGCTATAGTATCCGTAGATGAGTTGTACGTTATTTGGGGATGACACATCCCCTTTTTAGCGTACAAATAAAAAGAAAATATTTTGCAAACGGTCTCCGATAAAGATAATTAAGTAAATGTTCGATAGATAAAAGGGTAGAAGAATTTGGAGGCGTTCACGATAAGAGGAATCACAAGACATCGATAGCATTCAATGAATGAAATATCGGTACAAGCACAGTATGGATTTCTAGATTGCAGACATATATTTATTGCCCAAAGGAGATCGTTCGTTCTATGAGAGAATTGATCAAAACGGATTTATCCAAATGCGAGGGATGCAACCGCTGTGTGCGCGTATGCCCGGTTGCAGAATGCAACGTTGTGTTCAAACACGATGGAGAGATCAAGGTCAAGGTGGACCCGGCAAAATGCATCGCCTGTGGTGCATGCATAAGCGTGTGCAGGCATGAAGCCCGCTCGTATGAGGATGACACCGAGCGGTTTTTCAACGACCTGAAAAACGGCGTTGCCATATCGATGATGACTGCACCTGCGCTTCGGACGAATTTCTCGAATTGGAAATCCGTGCTTGCATGGCTAAAGAGCATGGGTGTGCGTAAAATTTACGACGTTTCCCTGGGTGCGGATATCTGTACCTGGGCGCACATTCGTTATCTGGAAAAACACACGGGCCCTGTCATCACTCAACCGTGTCCTGCAATCGTAAGCTATATTTCCAAATATCAGTCTGAGCTACTGACACAGCTTTCGCCGATCCACAGCCCCATGATGTGCACGGCGATTTTAATGCGGGACGAGATGAAGATCACGGATAAAATAGCCGTGCTGTCTCCCTGTATCGCCAAGGCGCGGGAATTTGAGGATACGGGGCTGGCCAGCTACAACGTAACCTTCAAAAAGCTCTCAGAATACATGGAGAAAAACCATGTCAAGATCCCCAACTGGGATTTCGAGTTCGACCACATCGCGCCGTCGTTGGGGCGGATCTATTCGATGCCGGGTGGGCTGAAGGAAAACGTAGAGAATTACTTAGGCAAATCGGTCCGCATTGACAAATCGGAAGGGCAGGGCGTGGTGTATAAAAACCTTGACCTGCTTGCCAAGGAGTCCAAAACCACAATGCCGCCGATCTTCGACGTGCTCAACTGCCCCGAAGGCTGCAACCTGGGGACGGGTTGCAACCACAGCGCATCGGTGTTCAAGGTGAATTCCGTGATGAACAACGAAAAACAGGGCGCGCTTGCACAATATCCCAAGACGGACAAAGCCAAGATGACGGAGCTCTTTGAAATGTTCGACCGGAAATTGAAGATCGAATCTTTCATGCGCAGCTACAAGAACCAACGCGTTCACCAGATACCGTATTCCGAAAGCGATGTGGAGAAAGCGTTCATTCAATTGGGCAAGCTGCACCATGAGCAACGGACGCACGACTGTTTCGCTTGTGGGTCGGATACCTGTCACGAAATGGCCGTTCGCATCGCGAAGGGCATCAACGTTCCAGATAATTGCATGGAGAAGACCAGATCGGATATCCTGCACGAACACGAGGCCTTTATCAAAGAGAGAAGCAACAGCCTTGTGAACCTCAACCAGATATCCGAAGAGATTGAGAGCTTCAAAAAGGTGTTCGACGATGTGCTTAAAAGCGTCAATGGCGTTGAATCGGCAATCCAGCAATACAACGAGCTGGCACAGATGATCAATAAGATCGCCATGCAAACACAGCTCCTCTCGCTCAATGCGTCGGTGGAGGCGGCGAGGGCTGGCAGCGCAGGGCGTGGATTCTCCGTGATAGCCGAAGCCATTCGGGATCTTGCGGCAGAATCGCAAAAATCCATTGCGTCCATGACGGATACCAGAGCGTATGCGCTTCGGACGATCAACGACATCTCCAACGCAAGCAGGGCTTCGGATTCCTATCTTGTAAAGGTTTCGGATTATATAACGGAAATATCCCGTGCGATCGGTGGTTCAGCCAAATAGCATACGGATAACTTGAGCCGCCATCTTTGTAGAGATGGCGGTTTCGTTTATTCTTCGCTACAGGTACTTAAGAGATCAACCAGCCACTTGCCATTTGGCGTATCAACGGATTCGCGCGCTGTATACCGGTTTCATTGTATCGCCTCCGCCTGCAATGTGGCGAACATATCCCCGTTTTCAAGGATGAAAACCGCCTCCGCATTTTCCTTTTTCAGCAGTTTCAAGCCATCCTTGATACCCAAAACAAAAATGCTGGTGGACAGCGCATCGGCGAGTTCGGATCTATCAGCAATCACAGTGACGCTTAAAAGCCTACTGTCTGCAGGATAACCGGTTTTCGGGTTCAACAAGTGGTGGTAGCGCTTTCCTTCTCGGACGAAGAACTGCTCATTCACGGCAGAAGTGACGATAGTCTTATCGGAAACGGATATGACGGACGCATATACGCCTCTTGTTGAAAGCGGATTTTGTATGCCGATCCGCCAGCATCCGCCGTCCTCCGGATTGCTGCCCATGGCTACGACGTTGCCGCCCAGGTTGATCAGCGCGTCCCGTACACCATTTTCAAGTAGTATCCGCCTTACTTCATCAGCGGCATAACCCTTGGCGATGCCGCCCAAATCAATTGCCATTTTGGGCTTTGAAAGATACGCCGTCTTTTCATCTGCATCAAGGATCAAATCCCTGTAATTGACCAGCTTTTTCGCTTTTCGTATTTCTCGTTCAATCGGAAAGTCCCCGCCGCCACTGAAATTCCAGAGGGTTGTAAGCGGACGAACGGTTATATCAAATGCCCCGCCGGATGCCTTGGACATAGCAACCGCCCTCTGCAAAAGAGCAAAGACATCGGGGTTTACTTTCTGAGGCGAGATGCCGGCTTTTATGGAAATTTGGGAGATCTCGCTGTCTTCATGATAAGCCGACATTCTGTCGTTGATCTCCCAAACCCTTGAAACAGCCAGGCCGATTGCTTTTTCCGCGTGTTCGCCGTATGCCGTTATGTTGCTTTGCGTTCCTAATGCAAAGAAGTGCGTTTCCGATTGTTTGGTCATGTTACTTCGCCTTTGCAAGCGCGTTGGCAACCGCGTACATAATGCCCTTGCTCGAATAGGTCGCGCCGCTGATCGCCTTAACGGACGTGCTTTGCGCGCTGATGATCTCAGAAGTAACGGTTGAGAAAGCGCGGTTGTAATACTTGCCATCATCCCTTGTGGATACCGTGCTGATGTTGCTTATTTTGCCGCCGGAGATGGTGACGGAAACCGTCGTTGTGCCGCGGAATCCGTTGCCGGAACCCTGATACGTTCCGTCCTTGTAGCTAAAAGCCTGTGTGGGCGTAGCGGTTGCTGCAGGAGTGTTTGTAGGCATCGTTGTTGTAGGTGTCGGGCTTGGCGTATTTACATACGAACCGGGCTGCGTGCCGGCAGGCGTTGCAATAGCCTGTGCGGATTGCGACGCTGCAGCCGATACATCTGTGCTGGATACAACCAGAGAACCAATGTAGTATAAGCCCATGACAGAGGCAACGGTCGCTGCGGTTGCCAATGGCTTAACGTCGCTGCCTGCGATAGTCAAGATAACGTTCGACCGCGGGCATTTCGGGATGCACTTCATGCATTGGATGCATTCACCGCTTCGAACGACGTCGTACTTGTACAGCGGTATCCCCATAGCGCATTCGTTCGTGCAAACGCGGCACTTGCCGCACTTGTCGGCAGGCTTTTTGATTGAAGCGATCCGCAGCGTGCTTGCCGCTGCGAATGCCGCACCCATAGGGCAGAAATACCGGCAGAAGAAACGCTCGACGAACAGAGAACCGACCAGTATGGCGATGAGCAGGATGGTTCCGACTGTAAACGAGGTAAAAGCCAATCCCCAGTCCGGCGTCAGCGAGAACTCCATGCCGAACACATCCCATGGGCTCCACGATGAGAACAAGCCAAGCCCCAATATCCAGATGCCGATCAAGGTAAAGAAGAACAGGACATATTTGCATTTTTTCAAAACTGCATCGAATCGTTCGGGAATCCTATAGTTGATCCGGAACAGCTTCTTGCCGACAAAATGAAAAAGATCACCAAGAGAGCCGAACGCGCACATCCACCCACAGAACAAACGTCCGAAAACCAGCGTGATCACTAGCAAGAAAACGGTAACAAACAGCTCCGGGAGCAGGGAAGTAAAATCGAAAGTTCCATTGACAATCGCCGTCGTCACTGTTTTCAAACCGTTGAATGCATCTATAAACAGCATGGGCAGCAGGAAAAAGGATGCTATCTGCAAAGCCCAGCGCACAATTTGCGTTTTTGAAACTTTTTTCATCCATCCACCTCCAATTTCATAGTTGCATAATAACCATGAGTTTTGGATTTTGAATGGCAAACAATTGACAACATAATATAAGATATTGAACAAAAGAACTACGATAAGCTGAATGAAAACAATACCGGAAACTTTGGAAAGGACTGATGATTAGCAATCCGGATCTTGTCAAAAAACGCGGTATGCGCAGAGAAACCGCTTTATCCGATAGGGAGAATGGAGTATATCCTTGCTGATGCAGATGCCTTTTGCCCGATTCAAAGCGCTGATCATGCTGCCATCTCCAAGATAGATACCGACATGCCCTTCGAACACGAGAATGTCGCCACGTTTTAGCTCGTCCATGCTAGCAATTTTGACATAATTGCCATTGCGCCACATGGCGGATGTCCAATACGGCTGATTGACTCCCGCTTGGTTTAAGCACCAGTAGACAAAACCGGAGCAATCGAAGGCATTTGGCCCCTTACCGCCCCGTTCGTATCGGCTGGCAAGCTTCGATTCTGCAATGGCGATGAATTGCTCGACGTTCGAGCTTTTTGCCGTTTCAGCCGCATCTGAACCATTTTCGGATATGGTATTTTGCAGGATGCGGGATTCGGAAGAAGCCCATATCTGCTGTAAAGCTCGTATGGGAAAATATGCTGTCATCGGGAATGATCCGCGATATGTGACGTTCAAATCAAGAAATGGCGCGGCGGATACCGTCTTGGAAAACAGGGAGATGGCGAGTGACAACAGGACCGCATATACCATTAGTTTCTTCAAAAGCGGTATGCCCCCAATCCGGGTTTTAACTTTCAACGCTTTTTTGTATCAGTTAAATTATAAAATCATGGAGTGATAATTACAATTATATTACTATATATTAACAAACTGTAAAATATCGGACGCGAGCGCGTTTTTATGTTCCAATAGTCGCAAAGTGAAAGGTACATACCAGCAAACCCGAACAATTGTTAAGACAATTTAATCAGGCGTGTATATATATTATCGGACTCCGATATGGTATAATATATTTAATAAATTTCTCCGGTATGGAGATCGAAAAATGCGAAAGTGAGGAAGAGTGTATGGCACCAACTGTCAAACATTTTGGAGCGATTATGGGGCATAAGGTGGCTGAAGTCCACGAGGAACCCTTGCGCCCAATTGGACCGGATGAGATGCTGGTCAAAATGGAAACCTGCAACATCTGCACGACGGACTATCAGCAATGGCAGGGTCTGCGCGACCACCAGGGCTTTCCGATGGCAGGCGGTCACGAATGGGCCGGCATTATCGTGGAAAAAGGTGATAAGGTTCTTGACATATTCCAGGTTGGCGACCGTGTCGGCACCGGTGGATCGGGCTGCGGCATCTGCGACAACTGCAGAAGAGGG
This sequence comes from uncultured Clostridia bacterium, assembly GCA_964533965.1. Taxonomy (GTDB): domain Bacteria; phylum Bacillota; class Clostridia; order Christensenellales; family QAND01; genus RGIG3178. The sequence goes on from CAZHNN010000011.1 coordinate 46,475, forward strand.
CTGACGTCGGACTGCGTCGTACGCCACGGCAGGCAAATGGTCAACGGTTTCTACGGCAACAGATGCTTTGCGGATTATGTCATTTTGAACCAACGTACTGCCTATAAGCTCTCCAAGGAAATCCCTGCGGCCGAAGCTGGATTCCTTGAGCCATTGGCAACAGCGGTTTCGGGCAATAAAAAAGTGAAGGTCAGTCCGATGGAAGACGTCGTAGTGGTGGGCGCAGGGACGATGGGGCTAGTCAATGCCCAGGTCGCTAAGGCTTTCGGAGCGCGCGTGATCATCACGGAACTCACGCCAAAGAAACTTGAGCGTGCCAGGTCGATGGGTATTGCGGATGTCGTTGACGCAAAGAGCTGCGATCCCGTCGAAGAGGTCAAAAAGTTGACCGGCGGCAAAGGAGCGGATACCGTCATCGTGGCGGTTGGAAACACCTTTGCATACAAACAAGCCTATCAGATGCTCAAACAGCTTCGCGGCAAGATGCTGCTGTTTGCGGCCGGCTATCCGAAGCCCGAGATGCAGATCGATCCCAACGAGATCCATTACCGCAAGATCGAAATCATCGGAACCATGAGCGGCAACACGGCCGATTTCGTCGATTCAGCACAGCTGATGGGCAAGAAGCTCGTCAACATGGGCTACTCGCTCGAGGGGAAAGTTTTCCCGCTTCGTGAGATCCAGGCTGCGTACGAAGCGGCTGCAACGCCGGATATGTACCGCATCACCGTGGATTTGCAGGGCGTGTGACAAACTAATTAACAAAGGGGCGGCAGGTGCCGCCCCTTCTTTTTATACGGCTCGTGCTATACGATGCCGCGTTTCCACTGTATTGATAAAACTACCGGATCTTCAGATCGTTGAACGAGATCATCTCAACGTCGTTGTCCCGCATCCACTTTTTGAATTCGGGAGAAATGAGCATGCCGAGGTCTTTTTGGCGCGAGAAATTTAACGTGGACCAGTAGAAGATTTCGGCATCCACATAGCCGGCATGCGTTGTCATGAGGCTGATCTCATGATCCAAAAGTCCCATTTCACCACTCAACACGGAGTTTAACGGATCATAGGTGATTTGCGCTTCAAGGGTATAAGGCCTTGACATCCTGGCCAGCGGAGCAGAGAACACACCGTTTTTCTCGGCAAGACCATAGGGAGTCGGGATACCGTATTTTTTTGACAGCTCTTCATGAACCTGTTTGAGCGTTGGAGATGAGTACGAATGCCCTCCGAGATAATCGGGAAGGCGGTCGTACCA
>CAZHNN010000011.1:47749-48429 GCA_964533965.1 uncultured Clostridia bacterium
TATGAACTTTTTGATCTGCGCTTCAACTTCGAGCTGAACCTGATCGTAGATAAAAGCGAGATGATCGCCGCTTTCCGCCTTCTTGTCAAGCGCATTGCGTTCTCCGCTGCGTATGAATTCGCCATCGGGGCGCAGCATGCCCGGAACTTTTTCTGCGGGCGCATTGGGAAAGCCGTTGACGATATTTATGTCTATACCAAGGCATACGTTTTTAACGTCCTTCATCCATGTTGCGCTGATTTCGCTACTGGGGAGTACCGTCATTGCGCCGGTGGATGTGATGACGCCTTCGCGAACACCACGAAGTATGCCACAGGAAACAGCTTCGGTGATTCCATAATCGTCCGCTTTTGAGATGAGTTTCATGCTTTGTTCCTCCTCTTATATTAAAGCATTCCTAAGGGTGAGCCATGGAAATATTGAGTGAAATCAGATGAAAATTATTTTACCGTCAACGGCCAACGTAATCGGAAAACAGCGCAAGAGAGCTATTATTGATGGCATTTTCTATAGTATATCACGCTAGAGCAAAGGATGAAGGCGGAAAACAGACAAAGCAAAAGTGCAATAATATCCCTGAATCTTATAAAGCCGGGCTACCATCGTTGCCCGGCTTTATCACGGTGTCACCCCATATTTGCAAGAGAAAACGAACTCCTCTTGGACTTTGATCGAAACGT
>CAZHNN010000011.1:48448-69748 GCA_964533965.1 uncultured Clostridia bacterium
GGGGAAAATAGTTCATCGATGGAAAGCCCGTTAAGCCAAATACCGGGTCGGTCACAGGCAGAACGCTGTTGATAAAGAGGAGTATCGTATGTTCTTTTATTATGTCGAGGGTATTGCTGTCCTTGCTTGCGTCGCTTTAGCGCTTTGGATCGGCTGGATAGCATTCCTGAGAATAAAGAACAAGCGGATTGTCATGATCCGCAATATTAGTGCACCGAACAAAGAGATTGAGGACTTCGCGAAGGAAAACGCCGGGGAGCACACCGTTTCCGGGCGAAAGCATCCTTTTAACTGGCCCATCCCACGGATGAACGCCAATTATGAATTCATCCTTTCAACGTATAAAGAACTGAACGAGAATATCCGCAAGAAGCTGATCGTGCCGGATACGGCAGAATGGCTTTTAGACAATTTTTATATCATCGAAGAGCAAGTCAAAGTGATGCGGCGCGATTCGGACAGAAAATTCTTTCTGAAGCTTCCCGTGCTCAAATCGGGACCGTATAAAGGCTTTTCCAGGATATTCGCAATCGCGATGGATCTGGTGGCATATTCCGATGGACAGATTGACGATGCCGTACTGGCAGGGTATTTGAATGCGTATCAGACCAAATGCCCGCTGTATGACCGGGAGATATCCGCGCTTTCCACCGTCGCTCAATTGGCGCTTCTGGAGAGGATCCGAAGCCTGTGCAAAAACATACGCGAAACGCTCTCGCAATGGCAAAAGGCGGACAAACTGGTCAACGATGCGCTAAAAAGCAATGCCGCGGACTGGGATAAGCACATCAGGCAGTACATCAGGGCGGCAGAAGATATTAACCCCCGGTTTGTGGAGCATCTGTTCTATAGGCTCAGAAGGTCAAAACGGAGTTTTACGGGGATTCAGAGGGCAGTAGATGAGCGTCTGGCTAAGACGGGAACCGATTTGATGCAGCTGATCCAACAGGAGCACAGCGCCCAATCGAAGGATACCGTAACCATGGGCAATTGCATCACAAGCCTGCGGTACTTAACTTCCATGGACTGGACGACTCTTTTAGAAGCGACAAGCTTTGTCGATGAGATCTTGCGTGAGGATCCGGATGGGACATACCCCGGTATGGACGCCCCCACGCGCGGTCGTTACCGCAGCAGGGTGGAAAAGCTCGCTGCTGTCTATGGCGTCAGCGAGTATCAGATTGCAATGGAAGCCGTAACGCTTGCCAGGGAAGCACGTCTTCATTCCGGTCAAAACCGGTTTGAAAACGAAATCATGCGAACATGGCATATCGGCTATTATCTTTTGGGCGGTGGATTGAAAGACCTATGCAGAAGGGTTCGAAGCGAAGGTGCAGAGGGCCCTGAATGCTTGCACGCAGGAAACACCCATTCCGGACTTCTGTATTTCGGCAGCATCGGTCTGCTTGCGTTGCTGCTCATTTGGACGGCGGTTTGGTATGGCATCATTGCGACTCCTTTCCATGCGCTGCTGCCGACGGTACTCGCAGGCATTGCCGTGCTGCTTCCGTCCCTTGAAATCGCCATAAGCACCGTGAATTTCATCGCCTGTAAGCTGACCAAGCCTGCGATGTTTCCCAAAATGGATTTCAAGGACGGCATTCCGGACACCATGCGAACATTTGTCGTAGTGCCGACATTGCTTTCGGATGAAAAGACCGTTGTAGAGAACTTCAAAAACCTGGAGGGGCAGTATCTTCGAAACCGGGAAAAAAACCTCCTGTTTGCCGTCATTGGGGCATATCGTGACTCGAACAACGATCCGAACACTGGCAACGAGGGGATCATTCGAAGCGCTCTTGAAACCGTTGCCGCACTCAATGGTAAATATGCCAAAGACGGAAAGGATATCTTCTATTTCTTTCACCGGAAGAGCCTGTATAACCAAAGCAACAACAAATGGTTCGGGTGGGAGCGAAAGCGGGGTGCGCTTTTGGAATTCAACGATCTCTTGTTGGGATCGGATCCAACAAGCTTTGTTTCCTCATCTTGTTCCAACCCGGAATCGTTGCATATCGCGTATATCATCACACTGGACGGTGACACCATCCTTCCTTTCGGAATGGCAAAGAAGATGGTGGAAACGATGGCACATCCGCTCAATAAGCCTGTTGTCGATAAAAACAGAGGTGTGGTGACACAAGGGTATGCCATCCTGCAGCCTCGCGTCTTCGTAAGCTGCGAAAGCTCCAGCAGGACGCTGTTTTCAAGGGCGTTCGCCGGTCATGAGGGGTTGGACCCGTATGCCAATGCCATCTCCGATGTGTATCAGGATACCTTCGGCGAGGGTATCTATACGGGAAAAGGGATTTATGACCTGCGCGTCTTTCAGAGCTTGCTTCGGGATGCGTTCCCGGAAAACGCGATTCTTAGCCATGACCTGCTGGAAGGCTCCTATGCACGAACGGGACTTGTAACGGATCTAAAGCTCATCGATTCCTTTCCCATGCAGTACAACTCCTTTGCCGCAAGACAACACCGCTGGGTAAGGGGTGACTGGCAGCTTCTTCCGTTTGTGTCCGGAACAATTCATAACCGTAGCCATCGGCGGATCAGCAATCCGCTAAACGCTCTGTCCAGGTGGAAGATAATCGACAACATGCGCCGAAGCCTGCTGCCCCCGGCACTGATGCTTTTGTTCTTATTGAGCATCACCATATTGCCGGGCAACCTCTTCTTTTGGCTGGGTGCCATCGCGTTCACCATCTGTTTTCCGTTTTTGATAGCGTTGATCGAATACGTCTCATCACAACGCTACGCGAGCGACCGGATAAAGAGGCACATACCCGTCATTGTCGGTGTAAAGGCAGCGCTCCTGCAGTCGTTTTTCACCTTCGTCCTCTTGCCATATCAGGCGGCATCCATGCTGGACGCCATACTCATCACATTGGGAAGGGTGCTGTTTACCAAGAGGAATATGCTGGAGTGGGTCACAATGGCGGATGTGGAGAAAACCCAAAAAAACTCACCGCAGAGCTATTGGATAAAGATGATCGCTTCACCTTCTTTGGCCCTGTTTGCAATAGCGCTGGCTATGATCTTGAAACCCGCAGCCGTCTTGGTCTGCCTGTTCGTTTCCTTCTTTTGGGTATTGGCTCCGCAGATTGCATTTTTAATGAGCCAAAAAAGAGAGGAGCCGACGCTTGCGCTTTCCGACAACGACAAGCAGGAGCTCAGAAAGCTCGCCAGGCGCACGTACCGGTATTTCGAAGAATTCGCCAATGCGAGAAATCACTTTTTGCCACCCGACAATTACCAGGCTGACCCGCCGCGCGGCATAGCGTATCGCACTTCGCCTACCAACATCGGGTTGGGGTTGATGGCTGTATTGACCGGAAGGGATTTCGGCTACATCGGAACAGGCAAAATGGCCGAGTCTATACGGAATATACTTATAACCTTGGAATCCCTCGAAAAATGGAACGGCCACCTGTTGAATTGGTACGACACCAGAACGCTTACGCCTTTACGCCCCCGCTATGTTTCGACGGTGGACAGCGGCAACTTCATTAGTTATCTGGTCACGTTAAAAAGGGCGCTTGGCGATTTTCTCACGCTGCCGCTCTTCGATAGAAACCTTGCGGAAGGCCTCGCGGATACGCTGTTGTGTGCGGGCAAAGAAGGGGAGAGCGTGTTATTGGCATGCGATGCGCTGAACAGATTGAAAAAGGAGGAGCAGTTTGATCCAAATCTTTGGAACAAGGCATTGGAGGACCTTATTAAAAGGCTTGGCGGAAGAAAGGATTCCGTCTATTTCGAAAAAGCAGAGCGCATGGCAACGGGGTTCAAGTGCGAACTGGAGCTCTATATGCCGTGGATCGGGCTGTTGGATAACGCCTCAGTTGACCGGACTCTACAGGATTTACAGCCTGACGTCGCCTTGAAATGGGATGCATTGACCGATCTTTTGAGAAAGAATACGCCACTTGGTGACATGCCGAAGGCAATTGCAAAGATGCAGTCGTTGGTATGCGAATTGATCCGGCCCTATCAGGATCAAAGGGAGGCCGCATGGCTTTGTTCGCTCCAACAGGTACTAAATTGCGCCGATGCTGCGGCAAAAGATCTGCTGGATACGCTAACGGATCTTCAGAAGCGCATCGATGATTTCTGTACAGCCAGCTTTGCACCGCTGTACTCCAAGCAAAAGAAGCTGTTCTCCATCGGCTATAACCTGGAAGACGGCAAGCTGACCAATTCGTATTACGACCTGCTGGCCTCTGAAGCGAGGCAGACGAGTTATCTTGCCATTGCACGAGGGGATATAGAATCCGAGCATTGGTCCCGCATGGGTAGGGCTTTGACCACTGTTGACGGTTATAAGGGGCTCATCTCCTGGACCGGTACGATGTTCGAATATCTGATGCCGCTTCTGATCATGAAGAACTATGAGAACACGCTGCTGGATGAGACGTATTCGTTTGTCGTGAGAAGCCAGCGGAGATACGCAAAGCAGAAGGGCGCTCCGTGGGGGATGTCCGAATCGGCATTCAACCTTCTGGATATCAACCATGACTTCCAATACAAGGCATTTGGCATCCCCTGGCTAGGGCTGAAGCGGGGACTGTCGGAAGACGTCGTCGTGTCTCCCTATTCCACATTTCTGGCGCTGTTGGTCGATCCTGTGGAGGCGGTGAAAAACATCGACCAGCTCCTGGTCGAAGGGTTGGGCGGTTCCTACGGACTGTATGAAGCGGCGGACTATTCGCCGCAGCGGCTGCCGTTTGACAACAGACGCGCCGTCGTGAAAAGCTACATGGCACATCACCATGGCATGAGCCTGATGGCATTGAACAATACGCTTCACCAAAACATACTGCAGCGGCGTTTTCACGACGAGCCGGAAATCCATGCGGCAAGACTGCTGCTCCAGGAAAAGATACCCTCCAAATTGTTGTTCACAAAGGAAACAAGGGAGAAGGTTGTGCCCTTTATGGGGCCGGTGCAGAAAGAAAGCCCGCAGCGCAGATACGACCACTCAGATCCGCTGCTGCCGATGGCGCACATCCTCTCCAACGGAAGCTATTCCGTCATGCTGACGGACAGGGGTACGGGATACAGCAGGACGAAGATGGCGGCGGTGAACCGGTGGCGGGCTGACAGTACGCTTGACCCGTACGGCATGTATCTGTATGTGCAGAACCGCTCGGAAGGCTGTCTTTGGTCCTCGGCATACGCCCCGCTCAATGTCATGCCCGACGCATACGAGGTGTTGTTCGGAGCAGACAAAGCCGTGTTCAGACGAAGGGACGGGGCGGTTGAGACCGAGACCGAAATCACCGTTGCCGACGCGGACAACGCGGAGATCCGGCGCGTATCGCTTAAAAATACGGGGAGTGCGACATGTGAGCTCGAAGTGACAAGCTATTTTGAGGTTGTGCTCAACACGCAGTCGGCTGACATTGCACACCCGGCTTTCGGAAATCTGTTCGTACAGACAGAGTATTTGCCTGAGAAGAAATGCCTTATCGCAAACCGCAGGACAAGATCGGAACAGGACAGGGGCTTATGGTTGGCGACAGTATTGGTCACAGAGGGAAAAGCAGGCTCAATCCAATATGAGTCCGACCGCATGCAATTTCTTGGCCGAGGACATACGGCCAAGTCGCCCATCGTATTCGAACGTGGCAGGCAACTTTCCAATACCACGGGTCCCGTGCTGGATCCGGTGATGAGCCTTCGGGCGAAGTTGACAGTCGATCCGTCAAAGACAGCAAGGGTTTCTTTTGTGGTATGTGTCGCAGAAAGCAGGGAAGATCTGCTTGCCCTGGTAGACAAATATGCTGGCGCCGAGGATATTGAAAAGGCATTCCAGCTTTCGTTGACCAGAAGCAGGGTCGAAGCGGGATTTTTGAACCTGCAGGCAAATGAATCGGAACTGTATCAGGAGTTGATCCGGGAGCTGCTTTTCATCAGCCCGGACCGCAAGCGGCGCAGAGAATGGATCCTGAAGAATACAAAGAGCCAGCCGTCGCTTTGGCGCTTTGGCATATCGGGTGACCATCCCATTGTGATGGCGGAAATCAAAAATGCGGATAAGGCAGAGATCCTTTACGAGATCCTCAAGGCACATGAATACTGGCGTCTGTTGGATATGCGCGTTGATCTTGTGGTACTCTGCGACGAAGAATACTCCTATTCACAGCCGCTGTTTTCACGTATCAGAGAAATCGTGCTCATCCACTCGCACGGCGCTGCTATGCCAAAGGATGTATTCATATTGGATAGGAGCAAGTTGAACCCTGAGGAGTATTCTCTTTTGCACGAAGCAGCAGCCTTCACGCTTGTCGGCGATTCAAGGAGCCTTGCGGAGCAGGTGAGACGCGAACAGCCTGAGCCGCTTCCCAAGTATAAACAAACGGCAATAGAGGAAGAAGTCTGCTATCCTACTGCCATTTGCGAGCGTGCGCTGCTGTTTGAAAACGGGCTTGGCGGATTCAACACGGATGGAAGCGAATATGTCATACAATTGGATCCGGGGCATAACACGCCGGCGCCTTGGGTGAATGTCGTAGCCAATTCCGAATTCGGGTTCATCGCCTCAGAGTCGGGATCCTCCTTCGCATGGGCGTACAACAGCCACCAGGCCAAGCTAACACCTTGGAACAACGACATCGTCAGCGATCCACCGGCTGAAGTGATCTATCTGTGCGATAATGACGATGGCGCGATATGGACAGCAACGCCCCAGCCGGTTCGGGAAGAGGGAAGGTATACCATCCGGCATGGGTTCGGGTATACGGCCTACGAGCATACAAGCAGAGGCATAGATCAAGAGCTTGTTGAGTTTGTACCCATAAAGGGTACTATCAAGATAAGTCTGATGCACCTAAAAAACACTTCCGATAAAAAAAGGAATCTTTCGCTCACGTATTATGTTCAACCCGTATTGGGAATCAGTTCGCAGTTTACAGCCGGGCATATACAGACACAGATCTGTGAAAACGGCATGCTGCTGATCCGAAACCGCTATAGCGAGATGTTGGCAAACAAGGTCTGCTTTGTCGATTGTTCTGAACAAGCGCGCACATGCACTGGCGACCGCAAGGAGTTCTTTGGATCCGGCGGGCTTGAATCGCCCGATTGCCTGCAAAGGGAGATGCTTTCCAACAACGTCGGCACCGGGTATGATCCTTGTGCAGCCATGCAGGTCAACATTGCGCTTGAACCCGGCGAATGCAAAGACGTCGTTTTCCTGCTGGGTACTGCGGACGAGTCGGAGGACATAAACGCGATCGCCTCCCGCTTTGGAGATGCAGCGTCTGCACTGCGGTGTCTGGAGGATGTTAGGTGTTTCTGGCAAAATACGCTTGGTGCTGTGCATGTTCAGACGCCGAACACGGCGTTTGATCTGATGCAGAACGGCTGGCTGCAATATCAGGTCATTTCCTGCCGGCTTTGGGCGCGTTCGGGATTCTACCAATCCGGCGGAGCGTACGGATTCCGTGACCAGTTGCAGGATTGCCTGTCCGTCTTATACAGCCGGCCTGATATGACAAAAGAACAAATCCTTTTACACGCAAGGCACCAATTTAAGGAAGGGGACGTGCTGCATTGGTGGCATGAACCCAGTGGGAAAGGCACCCGCACGAAATTCTCCGATGACCGCCTGTGGCTGCCATATGCCGTGGCGGAGTATATCCACGTCACAGGGGACGCAGCAATCCTCAACGAGACGATCCCGTTTTTGGAGGACGAACCGCTTAAAGTCGAAGAAGATGAGCGCTATACGTCACCTGCTGTCACGTACCAAACCGCTGCGCTGTACGAACATTGCTTGCGTGCGATCGATGTATCTCTGCAATTCGGCGCGCATGGCCTCCCCTTGATGGGCTCGGGAGATTGGAACGACGGTATGAGCAGTGTCGGCAAAGCTGGCGGCGAAAGTGTTTGGCTTGGGTGGTTCCTTTTGAATGTGCTGGACGGCATGATACCGTTTTGCATTGCAAGGGGCGACACGGATAAGGCGGCCGGATATAAGAGGGTGTGGGAAGCACTCAAGGAATCGATCGAGCTGTATGCTTGGGACGGGAACTGGTACAAGCGGGCGTTCTTTGGCGGCGGTACACCGCTAGGATCTGCTGTGAATGACGAATGCAGGATCGATTCCATCTCGCAGTCCTGGGCAGTGATCTCAGGTTCAGGAAAAACGGAACGCGAAGTAAAGGCAATGCAGTCCCTGGAAGATCTGCTCGTGTGCTGGGAAGACGGCATTATAAAACTGCTCGCTCCCCCGTTTGACAAGGGGGATCTGGAGCCCGGATACATCAAGGGGTACGTGCCTGGGGTCAGGGAAAATGGCGGTCAATACACGCACGCCGCCGCATGGGCTATCATGGCCTTCGCAAAGCTAGGCTTTGGGGACAAAGCATTTATGCTGTACGACCTCATCAACCCGATCAACCATACCGCAACATACCGGGATTGCGCCAAATACAGGGTAGAGCCCTATGTTATGGCTGCGGACGTCTATGCCTTTCCGCCGCATGCGGGCAAGGGCGGATGGACATGGTATACCGGCTCGGCGGGATGGATGTATCGCGCTGGACTTGAGCATATACTTGGATTTAAAAAGATCGGGGATACACTATTTGTCGACCCCTGCATCCCGGAAAAATGGCGGGAGTATAGCATTCAATACCGGCATCAGAACACCGATTATTGTATCAAGGTGGCCAATCCGGAAGGCGTCAATCGGGGTGTTCGAACTGTTTGCATCGATGGTATAGAAACGGCGGATCATCTGATTCTGCTTGCAAACGACGGAAAAGCACACAATGTGCTCGTGATCATGGGCTGTAAGTGAACCGGAATAGCCCAAGTCCATTTGATGTGATAATTCATTGACATATAAGACACTAATATTAATGGATTTGTAATAATTATTTCAGCAATATCCAATATTTGCTCAATATTTCTTCATATATTGATGGATATTTGTTTTGACACTTCGATCACATCCATATAAAATAAAAAATTAAGAGAGATAGTTTGTTCCTTTGCAAGCGGATATGCCAACCGTTTGTGTGGGATGTAATTTGATAGGATCCCATCGGTATCAATCAAAGAAAAAGGTCAAAAGAAAAGACCTGTCGAGGGGAAAGAGGAGATCAGATGCGTTCTCGAAGGCGGATATGGATTGTTGGTCTGGCTTTGAGCTTTATGATGGTTCATATGTCGTTAGCAGGCATGACGGCTCTTGCATCATCCGGAGTGGAGGATTTGGGGGGTAACCTGTTCGTTTTTCCGGTATACGATTCCACAACGCTTAAAGTGGAATTCGATCAAGGAAACTATTTCCTCTATCCTCAGGGTCTGCTGCCACAAGAGAGCGACGGTACGGGTGACGTGACGATTACGCCAGCACCTGTAGGAAGCGATTCTCAGTCAGCGGTCGATGGCGGCGAGGGCGATGATTCGGAGACGGATACTCCCGACGAAGCCACAGTCGTTGCAACCGTGGCCCGCGTCATGGGATCAAGCGTAAAGCTGCGTGCGACTGCGAATTCCAATGCTGACGTCGTAGCCGACCTGAGCGACGGGACAACGCTGAACATACTTGGCAAGAGCGGACAATGGCTGCAGGTTTCTTTCGGCATCATGCAGGGATATGTCAGCAGCTCCAATGTGTTCCAGGTTTCGACGACCGGCTTGAACGGATACGTCATGCGTGACGGTGTTAATTTGCGCGCCGAGAACAATACGGATGCCAATATTCTGGGCTTGCTGACCGCCGGAGCTGGCGTCAAGGTGACGGACTACCTCAACGGATGGTTTTTGATTACGTACGGCGATAAGAACGGATATGTCCGCAACGACTGCATAGCCGTGTCCAGCAGCGTCTATACAGGCGATCAATCGACCCTGCTCAAGAGCGGAATGAGCGGATCTGCCGTTAAGAAAGCGCAGACCGAGCTCAAGCGCCGCGGGTTCTTTACGGGCATTGCCTCCGGTGAGTATGGTCCCACGACCGAAAAGGCTGTGGAGGCCTTTCAGGCGATGGCCAATCTCGATTCGGATGGAATCCTCGGACAGCAAACACTGACAATACTCTATGGAAATAACAATTATTACCTCCGGATTTCGCTCGCACAGAAGGTGGGCGTCAAGGGCAAGGTCAAGATGACGGATTGGAACGTGGTCAAAAACATCCTTCCAAACGGGGCAAAAATAAAAGTCATCGACGTACGTACCGGTGTATCATGGAATGAAAAAGTCTCCTGCGGCCACTATCATAAGGATGTCAGCCCGCTTTCAGCCTCAGACACAGCAAAACTCAAGAGTGTGTACGGTGGAAAGTGGACTTGGGCGCGCAGGCCGGTATGGGTGGTTTACAGGAATTACGTATGGGCGGCCAGCATGAACGGAATGCCGCATGCCCCTCATTTAAGCGTAGTGTCCGGAAACAATTTCTCTGGCGTTCATTGTATCCATTTTCTGAACAGCAGAGTACATGCCACAGGGAGAGTAGACTCTGTACATCAGGCATGTATCAAGACCGCTTACAATGCGGGGAAATAAGGCAACGATATGTAGTGCTCTGTCCACCCGTTAAGGATTGGGGAAAGCATAAACATCAACCAAAAGCCCGGATACTCCGGGCTTTTTTTGTTGCAAATTTGCCATGTATGCGTTTTTGATTTTATAAAAATCAAAGGTTGATATTCCTTCTGAAAGGAGTATAATGAAAGGACGACCGACCAGTCGGTCGGTATTCAAAAGGAGCACTACGATGCCGGAACAGGACGCCCGACAACAGAAAAAAGAGAGCATCTTTCGTGCGGCGCTTCAAGCGTATGCGCGATATGGAATCCACAGAGCTACCGCCAAACAGATCGCAGATATGGCGCGGATAGGCAAATCCACCATCTTCGAATACTTCACGACGACCGACGAACTGATGGACGAAGCTTTCCGGTGGTATATCGATCAGACAAACAACCATTGGGATACTTTGCACAACCTTGCCAAAGAAGATCCCGCAGCTGCGCTCACTACGTATTTGGACAGCCTGATTGATCTGATCCTCCGTGATCCAGAAAAACTGCTGCTCATTTCACAATATGCCACGGCGATACTGGCTACAAGCAGCGATTTTGAAGAAGTTAAGCGGCAGTATGCACAGAAACTGCAGCCGTCTTCCGATCAATTGCTCTTTGAGTTCCGGTTCATCGCGGACGTGGGCATCCAAACAGGAGTATTCAAGCCTGTGGGTATGAGCGCAGATGATTGCGCCATCATGATCAACGCCATCGTCCGGGAGATGCAGGCACAGGCATTTGTACAGGAACGACGCCAAATAGCAGACATTTGTGGGCAACTCAAGCGCCTAGCCTTTATAGTGCTTGGCACTGATATCAATGATTCAAAAGGGAATTGAGAGGAGAACTGTCCAATGTATGTCGAGCAGAAAGGGAACAGGAATGCAACCTCGATCGTGTTCATCCACGGCGGCGGTGTAGCCGGATGGATGTGGCAAAAACAGTGGGAGGCCTTTGAGGACTATCATTGTATCATTCCCGATCTTCCGGATCACGGAAAAAGCATGAATGAAGGGCATATTGACATTGAAGATAGCGCCAAACGAATCGCGGATCTTATCAGAGAGCGTGCCAACGGAGGCAAAGCCCACGTGATAGGGCATTCGCTGGGAGGCAAAATGATCGTTCAGCTTTTGGCAACACAGCCGGAGGTGATTGACCGCGCCGTCGTCGGAAGCGCACTGTTCCGCAAAATTCCGCTGATGAACCTGATGCTCAACATGCCATCGTATAGGCTTACGGTGTGGATGCTGAAGTCAAAATGGGTAATGGCAAAACAGGTGAAACAGTTCGGTTTTCCCAACGATTTCTATAAGGAAAACTTCATAAAGGAAATCTCCGGCGAAACACCGGAGATGCTGGATCGGATCTATTCTCAGCTGAACAAGCATCTTGTCTTGCCGCCGGGCCTTTGTAAAGCGCAGACTCCGACGCTTGTGATCGCTGGTGAACACGAACCCAAAGCCATGCGGCAATCCGCCGCGGATGTGGCAGAAGCGCTGCCTAATGCCAAAGCCTGCCTGATCCGCAACGCGAAGCATACCTACCCCTGGGCGCAATCCGATGCATTCAACGAAGCTATAAGATCGTGGATCACAGGTGGCAAACCCGAAAGCGATCGGTTGCTGCCTTTATAACGCTACAGCGCCTTGCCTTGTGCTTTTTTCGAGGTGAGGTAGAAGAACGGGATGGCAGCCAGCTGCGCGCAAACCGAAAAAGCGGCAAGCCAGAACGGTGCGGAATCGTACAGCGCTCCCATTAACCATGAGCCAAGGAACCAAAGGATGCCAAACGATGTTTCGAATATGCCAAAACCCGTCGACCGGCTTTGTTTGGATACGATGGTGGCGACGACCGATTTTAAGATGGACTCCTGCGCTCCCATGCCGACACCCCACATGGCGATACCCACTATCGCAAGGGGCAGCGAGTGGAACAGGAAGATGAATACAGAGAAGAAAGCGGATATGAGGCTTGAGAGAATGAGCACTCGTATCCCTTTTTTATCGAACAGCCAGCCGAACAGCAGAGCGGCAAAGGCATCGATGAGCATCGCAAAGGCGTAGAGCAGCGGCAGCGTGTCACTGGGAACAAGGGATTGTCTTGCGATGTGCATGGTGATCAGCGGAAAATCGGCAAAGCCCAACGCCAAAAGGCTGATGCCTATGATGTACAGGATGAAGGAAGGATTCGCTTTCAATCCTATGCCGGGTTCTTCCGTTGAGATTTCAAAGTTTTCCGGATTCGGGAACTTCCTCTTCGCGATATACAGCGAGAGCAGCGTAAAAGCCGCCGGGATTCCAAGCGCGGCGAAGCAAAGCGAATAGGCCGCAAAATCGGATTGTCCCCTTTTGAGCATGAGCACGAAGAAGAGGAGCACGGGGCCCGAAAAAGCCCCGATCTGATCGAGAAATTCCTGTATTGCAAAGGCTTTGCCGGCGCCCAGCTGCTTGGACGCAAAGGACACCAGCGTGTTCTTCGAAGGCTGGCGGATCGCCTTGCCGACACGCTCGAAGACGATCAGAAAACACGCGATGATCCACCCGTTTTCTGAGAGAAGCGCCAAAGCAGGGATGGCCGCCATGTTGATAACGTAACCGATAAACGTCATCGTCCAGTATTTTTTGAATTTGTCCGCGAAGTAGCCGGTGATCAACCGAAACGAATAGCCGATCATTTCCCCAAGCCCTGTCACAAAGCCGATCGTTGAAGCCGAAGCGCCAAGCAGGGAAAGGTACGCGCCGTAGATGCTGCGCGCTCCCTCGTGCGTCATGTCAGAAAACATGCTGACGATACCCATGATAAACACAAACGTAGTAGCGGACTTTACAAGAGTGTCCTTTTTCTGCATTTTACTGCTCCCCCATATATCATTCCATCATTGTCCTTGGGCGTTGAACACGTTCTGTGCGAACTCATCCAGCATCTGCTCGCAGATCAAAAGCTGCTTTTCGGCTTCTGCAAGCAGCGGGGCGCCAAAGAAATCCAGCTTTTTGATCTTTTCCAGCCAGTTTTTCTGCTTTCTCAAGTCTTCATCGTTTTCTTCCAATTCGGCATAGGTAAAGTGCTTGTTTTCGGTTTCCTTGCGGATCTCCTTAAAATAGTCGTTGCACTTATCGATGAACTCTTCGTATTGGTCGTTCCGCTCGTTGTTAAAGCGTAGGATGATGTTTTCCTCTTCCTTCTTATCAAGTCCTCTTGTTTCCAAAAGAAGAGCTTCACCGCCGATGCTGATGATCTCATTTTGGACGATCTTGAACTGCCTTTGATGTTCTTCGTTCTTGGGCAGCAGGCAAACACCGTTCTGGATATAGATGGCACCGAACCCCTTGATCTTCCGCCAGATGGCAACCCTCTTGCTGGATGGTTCCGGAGATGTCTTGTACGATAATAGCAGCCATTCATTCATATAAATATCATCCTTTTTGTAACGGTCGTTACAATATCTGTATACTACCACTGAAAAAACGGGATTTCAATATGCTTAAGAATTTGTCTAAAAGAGTAATAGCCATAAAAAAGCACGGGAAGGGTAGTCAATCCCAACCCGCGTGACTTGAAAATTCGCTATTGGACTTCAGAGGATGCCTGTTCCTCCAGCACCTTGAATTGCTTATCGTATAGATCCCTGTAAACACCGCCTTTTTGCAGCAGTTCCGCATGCTTACCGCGTTCGACGATCCTGCCGTCCTGCACCACAAAGATAACGTCTGCAGACACGATGGTGGACAGCCGGTGCGCGATCACAAGGCTGGTACGCGAGCTTAAGAGCGGTTTGATCGCCTGCTGGATCAGCGTTTCGGAATTGGAATCGAGTGACGACGTCGCCTCGTCAAAGATGACGATCCGCGGGTTCTTCAGAATCGTCCGCGCAATGGATACCCGCTGCTTCTCACCGCCTGAAAGCTTCACACCGCGCTCTCCCACAACGGTATCGTATCCGTTTGGAAGAGATGCGATGAAATCGTGGATATTCGCCGTTCTACAAGCCTGTTCCACATCCTCCACAGAAGCGTCGGGGCGGGCGAACAACAAATTTTCGCGTATGGTCGTGTTGAACAAAAACGTATCCTGTGTCACCATTCCGATCTGGCTTCGCAGCGAATGCAGCGTTATGTCTTTGATGTTCATGCCGTCGATCAGCACGGCACCCGCAGTGACGTCGTAGAGGCGGGGAACGAGATTGGTAATGGTAGTCTTGCCCGCACCGCTGGGACCTACAAACGCCGCCATCTGTCCGGGCTTAATCTCAAAATCGACATCGCTGAGCGTCGTATCCTTCTCGCCGTAGGAGAAATGCACGTGGTTAAAGCGGATATTCCCCTCGAACAGGCCGGCATTCTTCGCATCCGGTTTCTCCACGATCTCGCTTTTCATGTCGAAGTATTCAAAGATGCGTTCAAACAGCGCCATCGATCGTACGATGTCCACGTGAATATTGGCAAACGTATTGACCGGGCCGTACAGCCTGCTTACAAGCGTTACAAACATCACGATGCCGCCGATGGTGATGCTGTGGGTTTGGATGAGTATCAGTCCGCCGCAAAGGTAAATGAGGATAGGCCCCATTGCGATGAAGGTCTGCATCGTCATGAAGAACCAGCGACCGACCAGAGATTCGCGGATCGCAAGCTTCGTCACCTCGGCGTTGACGGAGTCGAACTCCTGGGCTTTGTCCGCTTCCTTGGTGAATATCTTGATAAGCGTGATGCCGCTGACGTTGAGCGTCTCGGTGATGATCGACGTAAGCTCCGCTAGCTTCGCCTGCGTCTTGGAAGCGATGCCCCAGCGCACTTTTCCCACTTTCCTGGTGGGGAACAGGAAGAGCGGAAGGGTCAGCAATGTCACGATCGCCAAAATCCAGTTCGTATAGAAGAGCGTGACGGCTGTTGTAACGAATATGAAGATGCCCTGCAATATCGAGACGTAGGTGTTGGAGAAGACGCTCTCGATGCCATTGATGTCGTTGTTGATGCGCGAGGTGATCTCTCCCGTCTTGGCATTGGAGAAGAACTTCAGCGACATCTGCTGCAAATGTTTGTACATGCTCGAGCGAAGATCCCGTATGATGCCTTTGGACACGAGCGTATTCAGATAGCTCTGGGCAACGTTTAGCAGGTTTAGCAGCAAAACGTTTCCCAAATACAGAGCGACGTTGATCAACAGCACGTTCACATTTGCTTGTGGCAACGCGATATCGATGATGTTCTTGGAAAGGATGGACGGGATAATGCCCAGAATGGAAATCGCGATGATGGTCAAGAACATGACGGCCATCAGTTTCCAATACGGCTTAAAATTGGTCAGAATCCGAAAGATCAGCTTTTTGGTGATGCTGGGCTTTTCGCTTGTTTCACGATAGATGCCCCGCATGCCCCGCATTCCCTGCATAGCATTTTTCCTCTCTTTAATTGTGTGGTGCTTCAAAGGATAAAAATCAAATCATTGACTGCTAAAGGAGTAGATGAACAGTTCTATCCTTGCACAAAAGGCAAAAGCGCATTTCCCAGTGTGTGAAATGCGCATTCAATCTTCTGCATGGATCTATGATGCCGCAAATCAGCCGGTAACCTCGGCGAGCGTCTGCTTTAAACCGCGGTACAGGACCTTGTTGTCCTGCGTGACAATGATTAGCCGCACGCCCATATCGCGCAGCTCTTTGGTGCGCTGCGCGGTGCTGGAAAGGATCATCGGTTGCTTTTTATACTCCAATGTCTTTTGGATAATGGCCTTTTCCGTCTCAAGGATGAAGGGGTTTACATTGTCACCCAACATACCGTACGATTGCGAAAGGTCATTCCGCCCTGTCACCACGATGTCGATCCCATCCTGCGAAAGGATACTGTCGATATTCTCAAATGCCAGTTTCTGTTCGATCTGTACGCCGAGTGTCACGCATTCGTCGTTTGCGGAAAACAGGTAGTTGTTGATATTTTCGTGTCCATACCGGACGGCGCGGGAATCGCCGGAGATGCCTCGCAGCCCCAGCGGATAGAATTTGGCTTCACGGATGGCGTCTTTCGCCTGATCCGCATTTGTAATGCCGGGGATCAATACGCAGCTAACGCCCGCGTCCAGCAGTGCGGTGACATCCTCGAGCCTTGGAACCCGGATCTGTACCGCCATGTCCAAAAACGTTGCGGTTCGGACCATTTCACGTACTTCGGCGGGGCTCATCAGCTTGTGTTCGATATCGATCCGGATGAAATCAATGCCGGCGTATTTTGCTATCTCCACCACCGTGGGATCCGGAATATTCACAAACATGCCGTAGCAGACATCCTTTTCACGTAATAGTCTTTGAAAACTCATCATAGAAGTATTCCTCCTTTATGTTGGCATCATTATACCATGGCACGTGGGAAAAACTCCGTTCTTTTGATCCAAGACGCTGTGCCGTCACATCTGGTAAGCGAAACCCATGGGCATTCGGTTGACAGTCGAAAGCTTTTTTACTATAATAAGAACAAATGTTCCTGTTATAGGCTTGGGCAAAAATTCCGGAGGTTCAGGGTGGATCTTTTTGAAAAGCTGCAGATTCTGGCCGATTCGGCGAAATTTGATGTTGCCTGCACCAGCAGCGGCACAAATCGAAACGGCTCCGGCGGTCGGATGGGTAACGCGGTCGCTTCAGGAATTTGCCACAGCTTTTCCGCGGACGGACGGTGCATCTCGCTGTTAAAGGTCCTGATGACCAATGTATGCGTATACGACTGCCAATATTGCGTGAACCGATCCTCCAGCGATACGAAAAGGACGGCATTCACGCCAAGAGAACTCGCGGAGCTTACCATCGGGTTCTACAGACGAAATTACATCGAAGGGCTTTTTTTAAGCTCTGGGGTCATCAAAAACCCGGACTATACCTGTGAGCGAATGATCGAAACGCTGCGGCTGCTACGGGAAGAATATGGCTTCAACGGGTATATTCATGCCAAAGCAATCCCCGGCGCCGATGAACTGCTTTTGACAAGGCTGGGGTTTCTGGCGGACCGGCTTTCTGTCAACATCGAGCTGCCGTCCCAGCAAAGCCTGCAGATGTTGGCGCCGGACAAATCCAAAACCTCCATACTCAAACCGATGGGGATGATCAGCGACAAGATACAGGAGAATTGTACGGACCTCGTCCGGTACCGCCACGCCGCGCGCTTTTCACCGGCAGGGCAGAGCACGCAGATGATCGTTGGCGCTACCCGTGAAAGCGACTACCAGATTCTCAAGCTTTCTGCTGCGCTATATAAGAAATACAACTTGAAAAGGGTCTTCTATTCCGCCTATATTCCGGTTTCGGACAATCCGCTGCTGCCTGCCGTTACCACCAAACCGCCGCTTTTACGTGAACACCGTCTGTATCAGGCGGATTGGCTGCTGCGGTTCTACGGGTTTGAAGCGGATGAACTGCTGGATGAGCAGAACGCGAATTTCAATCCGTTCCTGGACCCAAAATGCAACTGGGCGCTTAACCACCTTGGGCTGTATCCCGTGGAGGTGAACAACGCCCCAAGGGAACTGTTGCTCCGGGTACCCGGTATCGGTGTGAACAGCGCAAACCGTATCGTTTGCGCAAGACGCGCTTCGAAGCTGGACTTTGCGGGGCTAAAGAAGCTTGGCGTCGTGCTAAAAAGAGCCCAATATTTTATTACCTGTGAGGGAAAGCCGATGCTGGGCTTGCGTTTCAACGACGACGACCTTCTGCGTTCACTGGTGTCGGAAAGATGCCGGGACATGCTGCACGCCGACGAAGAGCAATTGAGCTTTTTCAACGCACAAGTAACAAGGGAGGATGTCGTACAATGCCTGAGCGGACAGATGTGACATATCTGTATGATGGTTCCTTAGAGGGGCTATTGTGTTGCATATTTGAAAGCTACGAAAAAAAAGAGCAGCCCGCGGACATACAAACCGTAGACGCCGTGCAGATGAACCTGTATGAGAAAAAGACCATTCAAACGGAACTTGATAAAGCAAAAAGAGTGAGAGCCGGGATTATCAAGAGGGCTTCCGCCGATGCGTACGATCTGGTCGAATATGGCTTTTTGACGTGCCATCCGCAAAAGGAACGGTTGATCCTGCGCTTTGTGCAGCTCGCCATGCAACTGGGCAGAAAAGCACAGTCGATGCTGGCCGAAGAGACGGTCGGGGAACTGCACAGCGCAGTCCGAGCATTGTTGCGTGAGAGCGACAAGCACAAGGGCTTTGTACGGTTTTCCATCCATGACGGTGTGATGGTGGCTGTCATAGAGCCAAAAAACAATGTGCTTCCATTGCTGGCACCGCATTTTTGTGACAGGTACTCAAACGAGGCGTTTATTATATTCGACAAGGTGCATGGCGAAGCACTGCTCTACAGGTCGGGACAATCTGTCATCGCGCCCTTGTGTGAATTGGATTTGCCGTCTGCGGATGAGCGGGAGGCTACATTCCGTTCGTTGTGGAAGATGTTCTACGATACCATTGCGATCGATGAACGCTATAACCCGAAATGCCGTATGGCTTTTATGCCCAAAAGGTATTGGAAGCATTTAACCGAAATGAACGAAGATAACATGCCTGAAAGTCAGGGCAAGATCAATCGGGAAGTGCCCCTGATCGGGACCGGCATGGACCTGGTACCTTAAGAGCTTTTGCTTTGTTGGCATAGTCCCAGGAATGTGTGAATTTTCAAATGCCACGTACTTTATTGAAAAGCAGAAGTATAGGATATTTCCGCGTGCATGCTTGGCAGCTGCAGCCGATGAGTCGTCAACTGGGTATGCAAAGATATCCCAGATGGGACTTGACACCATAATCCCGTGGGAATATCTTTATGTTGATGACGATAAGTTCCTCATAGAGGAACGGAATTTTCATAGGCGAATTATTGTGGGAGGTGTTGATTTTGCCGGGATTTGGGGAGAAGTTTTCGAAATTTGTCAACGACACAAAAAAGGGCGCGCAAGACCTGGTGGAAACGAACAAACTAAATTCAGCGGTCCATAAAGCGGAGTCCGAGATTGAGTCTGCCTACTCCAGGATCGGTAAGTGCTATTTTGAGACCTATCGGAATGACGGCAGCATACCAGAGAATTTTCGTCAGATGCTCGATGAGATACTTGCCCATATGCAAGAGATCGAGCAGTTGAAAGCGAAGATCGCAGAGGTTCGCGGCAACAAGACCTGTCCCGGTTGCGGAGCCGAAGTGGATGCGGAAAAGCCGTTTTGCGGGAGTTGCGGTTACAGGTTCGAGGCAAAACCGGCTGAGGCTGTACAGCAAACAACGACTTATCAGCAAACCACGACCTATGAATACCAGAGTGAGTCGGCTTCGCAGAGCGAGCCTGAAAGCCAGCCAATCCAGGGCACCTGGCCGCCGCCCTCTGCAGGCAACGCCCAACCACAGCAGGCTGAAGCCAAGCCGAGATTCTGCCCAGGCTGCGGCAACCAGGTACCGGCAGGCAGCGCATTTTGCGGCAACTGCGGACAGAGAATGTAGGTCAGAACATACCGGATGGCATAGGCACATACGGGGAGGAAACCAAGTTTCCTCCCCGTATTTTTGCTAAAAGAAAATATGGTGGGTGCTATCTGAGCGAGGAATACGTACTGATGGCGAATATGGCTGCGCAAACCACAAAGAAGAGGATCATTCCAGGATTTAAAAACACGACTTTCCAATTTTGCAGCTCGATGGGGCCGGCTTCAAAGCGAATCCTATTATATCGTTTGATGAAAAGCGCCAGCCCTGCAATGGCAATGCCGAGGATTAGGATGCCGTACAGTTGCATCAGCGTGCCTCCCTGAGTCACTACGGCAGGGGCTATGATGCCTCCCATCAGGTTTATGATCATATGAATTAGAATGGTATAGATCAATTTGCCGGTCTTGACATAGATATACCCTAGCGCAAGCCCGATTGTAAACGCATAGAAAGCCTGTGAAAGATTACCGTGTATCAGCCCGAAAATCAATGCCGATGTCAGGATCGCAACATGTTCCCCGTATCTTCGAAGCTTTCCAATCAAGAGCTTTCGGAAGAACAGCTCTTCAACGATGGGCCCCAAGATGGCAACGACAAACAGATTGGCCCATATATCCGAACGGATGACAAGCGTGCTTACGGCATCCGATAACCTGCTTTTGAAAAGCACGCTGATGATCATCGTCACGATTTTTCCGGCGAAGTTCCCGGCATACATGAGAAAATACGTGATGAGAAACAGGATAAAAAACTGCCCCGCCTTCAACTCGTGTGTTGACAATTTGACTGTATTGCCCCTTAAAAGAAACACCGCCATCGGCATCGCGATCAGGTACTGCGGGAACAACAGCACTGCATACCTAACCCAGGAGTTGGTTTGGATCAAGAAGAGAAGATCCGGACTAGCCAAACGCAAAATCAAATATTGAAGGACTTCCTTAAGTACCAGCATCAGAGCCAGGCTCCATCCGATGCGTGAAAGATAGTTTTGTTCCAATTTCCGATCGAGTTGATTCTCCATGGCGTTCTCCCGAAAATGAGATGTGGCGGCTAGCGGAAGGCATTGGGACGGCCTCTTTGCGCAGGTTCCCATTCAACATATGCATCGATGTGGCCAGTGGAATTCCCGTTGATAAAATACTAACACGGATGACGGATTTTAGAAAGCGAGCGATATGCTTGCACAACCGCACCTTTTCGAGCAATTCTTTGACAGAGTACCGAAGTGCGTATTATGATGCTATTATACGCTTAAGCAATGCCTCTTTTCGAAGCCCAGTCCTTTGCAAAGAGCTTGCTTTT
>CAZHNN010000011.1:69763-73270 GCA_964533965.1 uncultured Clostridia bacterium
GGGGAAATCATGGGGATTCGATTGATTGGCATTGATCTTGACGGTACGCTTTTTCATCAGGGGGAAATCCCATCAAAGGAAAGCATACGCGTGCTGCGCGAATGCAAAAACTCCGGCATCCATGTATGCATCTGTACCGGACGAAGCCTGGTGCAGATCACAGGAGCCTTGGAGTGCGGGGACGCTTTGGACGACCTATGTGTGTTGACAAACGGAACAGGCGCCTACGTCTTGGAGCGCAGAATAGACCCGGATGTGGTCGAACCCATGCTGCGCACGCTCATTGAGGATTGCCTTAGTGTGCCCGGACGCCATATGAGCGTAACGGGCATGTACAAAACGCATGCTCTTCAAAGCTGTGCCAGCCCGCTGATGCTGCAGAGGATCAAGACGAGCGCGGTTTCCTACATCAGGATGCACGAAACGCTTTCCGATTTTATTAAAGAGAGCAAGTCGGACATTCAGCGGATCGACTATTCCGTTCCGTTTACCGATGGGGAGCGGGTTTTGGACTTGCTATCACCCATTGTGCAGCTTGACATTACCACGGGCGACCCCAGACGGCTGGAGTTGGTTCCGAAGGGAATCAACAAAGGCGATGGGTTATCACATCTGGCCCGACATTATAATATCCCCCGTGAGAGCGTGATGGCCATCGGCGACGGAATCAACGACGACAGCATGATCCGTTGGGCTGGCCTGGGCGTTGCGATGGGAAACGCGGTGGAAAGCTTAAAAATGCTTGCGGACGTCATCACCGACACCAACGCAAACGACGGCTTGGCAAAGGCTGTTGAACAATTCGCGCTTGGGGGCTGAGATAACGGCATAGATTTAGCAGGAAGGCATGCGTTGCACGCCTTCGTTTGGATATGCGAAAAAGTGTATTGGCCTTGCCATTAAGGGCTGCCTTATCCTTTTATTCATCACCCAAATGCAATTCTCTCGGATGCTTTTGCTATCGGAGATTACGGATTGTCTATATTAAAACGAAACAACAAGCCTCTGGGTGTGTGCGGTTTACCGATACTCGCAAGTGCAATCAGAAACAATATAGCCCCATTGGCGTTTCAATGGGGCTTTTTGCTTTTTACATACTTCTTCTGCATACCTGGGTGTTTATCTAGAGCGTTTTGTTGCGAAACACAAAGGCTGAACCCCATACCATCGATATTGTCAGAAGAGAAGTGATGATAAGAGAAGGGAGCATATCGGCAGGCATAACGGCCATTGCCAACAGCGCGCTGTTCTGGCTTGAAAGATATAGAGGGCTTAACTGCCTGAATCCTGGGAGGATATTTGCTGCCATCAGCACAAACAAAGCCCCAACACACAGAATCAACCCTCCGTAGTTGCCGCTGACAAGCGTGCTTGCGAACAGCAGCAGCGCGAGCAGAAACGCGCCAAACAGCCACAGAGCAAACAGCGACAAAAGATACGAAGGCGCAAACGCCATCCCAAAGAGGATATAGGTATAGGCGACATCGATCGCAGCGGAAAGCCAATAGCAGACGGAGAAGGTCAAAAGCGATGCGGCATACTTGGAAAGGATGACGGTGTCGCGCGACAAGCCCTTGGATAGCGGCATTATAAGGGTGCCCTTTCCTACCTCCGATGACAGCGATGTGGCAAACAACAACAGCAATACGACCATTCCCATCTGCGTTGTGTTTTTAAAAAACTGTGCATAGGCGTCCAGGTATGTTGCAGGCGGAGCGGAAATGGTAACGTTGCCGACTGACATGCTTTTGAGCAGTTCCGGCATCACTTTGGCCAATCCGGGGCTCATGAATCCGAACAGCACGAAGACCAGCAGAAGAACGAGCGCTTTATAGCTGCGCAGCAGCTCGGTGATTTCCTTTTGAAAGAACGATGAAAAGCCTCTCATTGCACTGCCTCCAAAAACACGCGCTCCAGCGTCGGTTCGGCGATTTCATATTTAGTGAGCGGAAGGTGATGTGACGTGATGATCTCCAATATCTTTGCACCCGTATCCTTTGCATCCACAAGCGACACGAAAAGCGCATTTTCTGACAGTGTAACGTTTGAAACGTTCTTAATGCCACGGATCTCAGAAACCAGCGTACCCAGCTTCGTTCCGCTTTGAAATTCAAGTGTGACCGCATCCTGCCGGTATGTCTGTTTGAGTTCCGAAAGGTCGCCCTGCAAAGCGAGCCGCCCCTTCTCAAGGATGCCGATGTGGTCGCAGATGCGCTCGACGTCAGAGAGGATATGGGTGGAAAAGACAATGGTGGTGTGCTCCCGTGCCAGCAGCAGGATGTCGAGGATCTCCTTTCGCCCGATCGGGTCAAGCGCGGAGGTGGGCTCATCGCATAATAAGAGCTTCGGCTCATGCAGCATGGCCTGCGCGATGCCGAGCCTCTGCTGCATGCCGCGGGAGAAACCCTTAATCCTGCGCTGCATGCCTGAAAGCCCGGTAAGCTCCAACAGTTCTCGTGTACGCGCCTTGACGTGCTTCTCATCCATCCCTGCGATTTTGCCGCACATGGCGAGGTATTCCGTTGGCGTCATATAGCCGTAGAAACTCGGGACGTCCGGCAGGTAACCAATGTGCCGGTTTGTTTTTGCGTTCCCGAACCGCACTTGGTCACCGCACACTCGTATCGTACCGGCATCGGGCTTGAGAAAGCCCAATACCATTTTCATGGTGGTGGTCTTGCCGGCTCCGTTCCTGCCGATAAAGCCAAACACGCTGTGCTCCGGCACCGACAGGCTCAACCCGTCGATCGCCGTGACGTTGCCAAAGCGCTTGAACACATCGTTCAATTCCAGAACGTTCATCAGTCCTCACCTCGGCCTACGGTGAAATACAGTACAGGACCTATAATTTGTAATAGCACTACGATGAAGATCCAGAGAACTCGGTTTCCGAACCGATACGTCCTGTGCTTTAGCACATGTCGCAATGCTACGATCATCAGCGTCAGCTCGATGATGAGGACCGGTATCAAAATGGGCAGGTAGGGCAGAACTGCATTCATGGTACGACCTCCTAAATAGATTGCAGGATCTTGGTGATCCGGATAAAGCGTTCGTCTGCTTGCAGCGGGGCAAATGCGGGATTTTCAAGGATTGATGTTTTTAGATCTCTCTTGACCAATTCGTCGTTCCGAGGAGGCTGAACGCCGGTTACAAACGACGAAAACAGGGCATCCAGATTGTCAAAGAAATCGTTTCCTTTCATTTTCAGTGGAAACAAATTCGAGCTTGATACAAGCATCGCATACTTCTCCAGACGGGAGACGGCCTGATCATGCTTGCCCATAAGAGCATATAGATGCGCTTCCGTGATAAGAATTGGCAAGTAGGTCCATAAATTGAGAGATTCAATGCCAACAGCTTCTCCCAGTGCATCCATGAATCGCACGCATTGTTCGAATTTTTCACCATCCTGTGCATACAGCGCCAGCAAATCGGGAGCGGCGCCGAAGGCGCCTATTACGCATAAATACAGATGGGATTGCAAAAGGCCGACAGCCTTTTTTA
>CAZHNN010000011.1:73280-84267 GCA_964533965.1 uncultured Clostridia bacterium
CTTTCATGCTGTACGCTTTTGCTAGCAGCAGTTCGGTCGACATGTGAGTTTCCATACTATCGTCAAGTAGGTCGATGGCCAGATTGGGATTTCCCATCGCCATATGGCAGTAGGCCTGCATGCTCAGGGACTGGCGGCTTAACACCGCATCACCGCTCTCCTTTTCCACGCGTTCAAATAAGGAGAGCGCTTTGGCAAAGGTATCCTGCACGGTTTGTGGCGAACCAGCCAACGGCGCGTGGTTGATCAGAAGCGATCCTATCGCAAACAGAAGATCCCAACAGGAGTAATATTTTCGGATCAACTCCGCGCATTCAGACATCACCTGTTTGAAAGGTTCTTTTGCAAAATCCTTGGCTAATCTCTCGTAAACTATGCGGATCTGCTCGCGTTCCATCTGCGGCGTATAGCCTAAAAGCTCATCGACACTCAGGTTGAAATAGCTTGCTATGACAGGCAACAGCGTGATGTCCGGATAGCTTTGCCCTGATTCCCATTTGGAAACAGCGGGTTTGGAAACTCCAAGATTCGAGGCCAGCTCTTCTTGTGTAATGCCCTTGCTCCTGCGGTTGTTGGCTATAATGGAGCCGATGTGGATGCTTTTCAATTTATTTCACCTCAAGTACATTGTAGGGTACGGCACAGGGAGGTTCAAGAGAAGCGTGGTTAATAACGGTAGAAAAAATTAACCATTGATTAATTATGGCCTTGAGATGAAATCCACAAACATTTAATAAAGGCGACAGTAAACAGTAGAAAACGCTATAGATAAGAATTATAATAAAAATATAGTACTAACACGGAAACAGGAGGAAGCTACGGATGAAAACGGAGGAATTATTGACCCTAAAGAAGGAAGAGATTCCGCAAATAGCCCGGACGCTTGGCATCGATGATATTTCGGTGTTGGTACCGCTTCTGGACGAAAAAGACGACGCGTTGCGGTATCCGGCGCTGCTCCTGCTGCAGCAATACGCCGAATTTGCCGGTGATGAATTTGCATATTGGGATGTGTATCTACAGAAGCTCGAGGATGAAAACTCCTACCAGCGCAGCATCGGAGCGATGATGATCGCGGCAAACGCAAAATGGGCAGACGGGGAAGCCATGAAAGAGACCATCGAACGCTACCTAAGCTTGCTTAACGACGAAAAGCCGATCACCGTCCGCCAGTGCATACAGGGATTGCAAAAGATCGTTCCCCATCACAGGCAGCTGCAGGAACGCATTGTGCAGCGCCTTGTGTCCATGGACCTCCTTTCAATACGGGAAACGATGCGTAGATCGATCCTGACGGATATCCTGCAGGTTTTGCTGCTGCTTAAAAAGGAGTATGGATGCGACTTGGCGGACGGATTCATTGCCTGCGCGCTCTCCGGTGACGTCCTGGACGCCAAAACCAAAAAGGTATTCCTCACGTCGCTTTCATAGCGCAATGAACCAGATAAAAACGCAAAGTCCTCCTATGCCATGTTATGCAAGCATAGTACAATGGTATGGTAATTTATATATTGCGGGAGGTTTTCATGGAGCACATCATCGAAGTGAACGGACTTCGCAAATCGTACGGCTCCATACGAGCCGTACAGGACATCAGTTTCTATGTGGAGCAGGGAAAGCTGTTTGCATTTCTGGGGCCAAATGGAGCGGGGAAGTCCACGACCATCGATATCATCTGCACCTTTTTGAAAGCGGATGGCGGAGAGATAACGGTGGACGGGTTTGAACTTGGGAAGCAAGACGACCAGATCCGTTCCAGGATCGGCGTGGTCTTCCAGGACGGTCTGTTGGACCCTCTATTAACAGTCGGGGAGAACCTGAAGCTGCGGGGTGGCTTTTACGGGATCAAGGGCAAAGAGCTTGACGAGGCAGTGCAGAAAACGGCAGCGCTTACCGGCGTTTCGGAACTGATGGGAAGGCCCTACGGCAAGCTTTCGGGCGGGCAACGCAGGCGGTGCGACATTGCGAGGGCTTTGATCCATACGCCCAAGATACTGTTTTTGGATGAGCCGACCACAGGGCTTGACCCGCAGACGAGGCAGAACATCTGGCAGACCATCCTGAAGCTGCAGCGCGATTCAGCAGTGACGGTCTTTCTGACCACGCATTACATGGAAGAGGCCGCGGAGGCCGATTTTGTCATCGTGATCGACAAAGGGGTCATTACTGCAAAAGGCACGCCGATGCAGCTTAAAGAGCGTTTTGCAAAGGATAAGCTAAAGCTCGTGTGCCAAGACCGGGAAAGCGTCACAGGGATACTCCAAAGCCTTGCTTTGCCATTTGATGAAGTGGCTGATTGTGTTGTCGTGAATCTGGAGAAGACGTTGGATGCGCTTCCGATTTTGGATAGGTGTAGACCCTTTATAGGCGGATTTGAAGTGACGAACGGGACGATGGACGATGCGTTCATCGCGATAACCGGAAAGGAGATACGGGAATGACCAGCTTTGCCATCCGAAACCTGAAGGTGTTCTTCCGGGACAAGAGCTCCGTGTTCTTCTCGCTTCTTTCGGTGTTCATCATCATTGGCCTGTACGCGCTGTTTCTGGGCAATGTCTGGTCATCCGGCTTTAAGGAGATCAAAAACATCCGCTTTGTAATGGACAGCTGGATGATGGCTGGTCTGCTCGCCGTGACAACGGTAACGGCTACGATGGGCGCGTTTGGCATCATGGTGGAGGATGAGACGAAGAAATACAACAAGGATTTCTACTCATCGCCGCTATCAAGAAGCTCCATCACAATGGGGTATCTTTTGGGCGCATTTGTCATTTCAGTCATCATGAGCATTATAGCGCTCGTGCTGATCGAAATTTATATCGTTCTGGCCGGAGGCAGCCTTTTACCGGTCGAAGGATTCATCGAGGTCATTTTGCTCATCCTGCTGTCGGCTTTTTCCAACACGGCGATGCTGTTCTTCATCGCTTCCTTTTTCAAAAGCCAGAATGCGTTCGCCACTGCCAGCACCGTGATCGGTACCATCATCGGCTTTTTGACCGGCATCTATATCCCCATCGGAAGTCTGCCTTCAGCCGTACAGATGGTGATCAAGATATTTCCGCCGTCGCACGCCGCCGCTCTATTTCGCCAGGTAATCATGGCCGCTCCGCTTTCAACAGGCTTCGCAGGTGCCCCGGCAGAGGTGGTCTCGCAATTCAAGACCGCAATGGGGGTCACGTTTAAGTTTAGCGGAACGACGATTACGCCGCTTGCAAGCATAGCGATCTTGCTGGTATCGGCTGCTGTGTTCTGCATGTTGACTCTCTGGCGCGTTAAGAGGAAAAGAAAAGGGTAAACATTGACATTATCTTCATGAAGAAGGGGCTTAGCGATAAGCCCCTTCTTCTATCGGACCTCGGTTATTTTTCCTCGCGGATGAGGGACTTGACCAAATCGGCGTCGGGCGTAATAAACAGCGTTCTCTGATTGGTATAGGTCACAAAGCCGGGCTTGGAGCCGGAGGGCTTGTGGACATATTTGATCAGCGTGTAGTCGACGGGGACGTTGGCCGAATGCCTGCCTCTGCTGAAGAACGCGGCAATATGCCCAGCTTGCTTCAGGGTGTTTGGCGGGACAGGATTGGCCTTGATAAGTACATGGCTTCCCGGCATTCCCTGGACATGCAGCCACGTGTCAGAAGATCTTGACAACCGGCATGTGACAAGGTCGTTCTGTGCATTGTTGCGCCCGCATAATATCTCCACGCCGTCACCCGATACAAAGCGAAGAGGCTTGGATTGGGGCGGGGTGTTTTTGCCGGAGGACTGTGATTTTCGTATCAGCTGCTGATCCTGCAGTTCACCGCGGATCTCAGAAAGCTCTTCCATCGTTTCGCTCTGCTCGACGGATAACAGGGTACCCTCCCAATACGCTATCTCGGGCAGTATTTCGTCTTTCTGCCGCTGCGCAGCCAGAGCCTGGGCTTTTAGCTTTTGATAGCGCTTGAATAGTTTGTTGGCGTTTTCGGCGGCGGATTTCGTAGGGTCAAGCTTGAGCACGACGGGGATATCCCGGATGTAGTCGTGCACTTCAATACTTTCTATACCGCGCTTGATCTCATGCGCATAAGCCAGCATAAACTCCGCCTGTTCACGCAGTGTTTCGTGCGAGGCACTTTCAGAGAGAGCCTCCTGTTGGAATTGAAGCCTTTTATACAACTTCTCCAGCCGGGCGTTGACCGCAGACTGGAGCGATTGCTTTTCATGAAGGATACGGGTTTTGGCCAGTCTGGACTCCGTATATTCGACGACCGCTTCGCACAGCGAATGCATTGTCCGCACGTTATTTCCATGGATGACAAACGGAGCGAATGCGATGGGGGAACCTGCTTCATCCGTTTGTAAACTCGCATGAAAGCTGCCGTTTATCAGCGACTGCGTCAGAGAATAGAGCACAGAAGACAGGGCATCCGCCTGTTCGATCGATAAGGGCGTTTGAACCGGTTCACCAAACGCCTGCTGGCATAACTGTTGAGCTGTAAACGGGGAAATGCCATAGAACAACGAGACGATCGTCTTTTCGGCCGAGCCTCCGGATTTATGAAGCAGATCCGATATCCTTTCTTTTGAAAGCTGCAGCAAATCTTCCTTTTGTTGAGAAGGTGGGTTATGGTACCGTTCTCCGGGCAACACGTTTCGAAGTGAGGAAACGGCAGGTGGGATGCGCTTGGCACTGTCAAGGATGATGCCATTCGGGTCGATGAGAATCAGGTTGCTGTGCTTGCCCATGCACTCCGCGACAAAACAAAGCTCGACCCTATCCCCGAGGTCGTCGGTGACCAGAACTTTCATATGAACGGCGCGGTCCATGCGCGGCGCTGTGATGGAAACGATGCGCCCGTGCAACAGATGTTTTCGAAGCATCATTAGAAAATTAAAAGGCTTTTCGGGGCCCTTTTCAGGTGTGCCGCCCAGGTGCACTCGCGCGCATTCGGGGTCGGCAGAAAACAGCAGCCTGTGGTTTGTGCCGTTTGCCCGGACGGTGAAAACGACATCCAGGCGGTTTGGCTGCGCAATGCGCTCAATCCTCCCACCCGACAATAGCTCGTTCGCTTCTTTTGCCGCCGCAAACAGCGCGGCCCCGTCCATCTGCATGATATTGCTCCGTTTCACAAAGGAAGCCTTTTTTTATAAGGCTTCTCACGATATAATAGGCTTTATGGAATAAACCGATGTCGGTTATTCCGCAAACCCTATCATACAGGGTATCCGGGGTTTGGACAAGGAGTGGACATATGAAGCTTTTAATCGCGAGCAACAATGCGGGGAAGCTGAGGGAGTTTTCACAGATTCTGGGCGACCTGTTCATGGAGATCGTCACGCCAAAAATGATCGGCCTTACGCTGGACGTTGAAGAGGACGGTAAAACGTTTGCCGAGAATGCGCTTAAAAAAGCGGAGGCATTTGCCAAAGCGTCTGGCATCTCTGCTATTGCCGACGATTCAGGATTGTGTGTGGATGCGCTTGATGGCGCTCCGGGGGTATTTTCGGCGCGCTACGCCGGAGGACACGGAGACGATGAATCGAACAACCGCCTATTGCTTGAGAACATAAAGGATGTGCCGGAAAGACTGCGTTCGGCGCAATTCGTCAGCAGCATTGCATTTGTAGGTGAAGATGGCACGGTATTGACCAGCGAAGCAAAAAGTTGCGGGCGTATCCTGTCTGCTCCCGTTGGAGAGAACGGCTTTGGCTACGATCCTCTGTTCTTTACGGATGTTTACGGCAAAAGCTATGCACAATTGACCTCCGACGAAAAGAATGCCATCAGCCACAGGGGCAAGGCGCTGGCTTTGATGCGCAGGCAATTGGAGGAACGCTATGGCAGATGAGATGCGCATAGGCGTTTTGTCCGACACCCACGGGTCGGCGGCGGCGTATGGGGCGGCGCTGGATGCGATAGGCAAAGTGGACTTGATTTTGCATGCCGGGGACTACTCGTCCGACGCCCGTATCATGGCAAAGAGGACAGGAATTCCCACACAATACGTCGGCGGAAATTGCGATTATAATAAGGAAGATGAAGAGGAACTGGAACTGATGCTGTGCGGTTTTAAGGTCCTGCTCGTTCACGGGCATAACCACGGCGTCAAACGGTCTCTGGAACGCCTGCAAGAGCATGCGCTTGACAAGCAAGCGGATGTCTGCATCTTCGGCCATTCCCATACTGCGGTAAACTACAGGGTGGGGAAGTGCCTTTTTATAAACCCCGGCAGTCCGCACAGCCCGCGTACTGGCGGCCCCAGCTGCGCTATATTGACGCTCAAAAAAGGGAGCCTTCCGGAAGCGATCATCCTTGCTTTATAGCGATAACGCATGGCATATAAATTCCTAAGCGGGTCCACTTTTCCATTGACAGGGCATACCCGCTGCACTATAATAAAATGCGTTCGCCTGACACGCGCCTGTAGCTCAGCAGGATAGAGCAACGGCCTTCTAAGCCGTAGGCCCAGAGTTCGAATCTCTGCAGGCGCACCAGACGCCGTGGTGGATATAGCTCAGTTGGTTAGAGCGCCAGGTTGTGGCCCTGGAGGCCGTGGGTTCAACTCCCACTATTCACCCCATTTTTTCCGGGAATGACCCAGAATCCAAAGCGCCCGGGACATAAGCTGCGATTGACAGGGTGTGCAGGAAGTGGTAAAATCCCCTTTGCATCGCGTTGGGGTGTAGCCAAGCGGTAAGGCACGGGACTTTGACTCCCGCATTCGTAGGTTCAAATCCTGCCACCCCAGCCAACATGATCCATTAGCTCAGTCGGTAGAGCACCTGACTTTTAATCAGGGTGTCCGCGGTTCGAGTCCGCGATGGATCACCAAAGTTCGTGCGGGCGTGGCGGAATTGGCAGACGCGTTGGATTTAGGTTCCAATGCCTTAGGCGTGGGAGTTCGAGTCTCTTCGCCCGCACCAGAAACATGCGGTAGTAGCTCAGTGGTAGAGTGCCACCTTGCCAAGGTGGATGTCGCGAGTTCGAATCTCGTCTACCGCTCCACTGAAACCTTGCGGGTGTAGCTCAATGGCAGAGTTCCAGCCTTCCAAGCTGGCTACGTGGGTTCGATTCCCATCACCCGCTCCATACACCATGGATCTTTAGCTCAGTTGGTAGAGCACCTGACTCTTAATCAGGGTGTCCAGGGTTCGAGTCCCTGAAGATCCACCAAGAAATAAATAACCACCCATAAGGGTGGTTATTTATTTCTTGATTAAATGAAGCAGGGACTCGAACCCGAGAGGGCACGCAGCGTAAACAACGTGCCAGTGGCACGTTGTTAGCGAGTGCGCGAGGGCTATGCCCGAGCGGGAAAGGACGTGAAGCGGACTGTCCCTGAAGATCCACCACATGTTGACTCATTGCTTTATGGGCTTGTTCTGGAGTACGAGAATAGGCAAAATGAGCTCTCTGTTTCCGAAAAAGCACCCCCTGCACACTCCCCTGAACATCCATAATTTTGCCTTTAGAAGGGTATTTCTAAGAGATTTTGAACGGGGAGGAAAAAAGAAATGGGAGGGATAAAATACAGAAACTGTCCTATGAACTAAGGCTCTTAACCTGAAAGATATTATAACGGTGAACTCTATTACTATGAAGTGTACTTTTATATGGTGGTATAAAAGGCTAATTCAATATCTTGACACTTATAAGAAGTTTTGGTACTATGCAGCCAGTTTCTAAGAGATGCCATAGAGTAGCATATTGTCTTTGTTAACCATGATAAGAGTAAGAGCAGAATGGTTAACTTAAAATGCATATAAGAATTTAATAATAAAGTGAGATGTGTCAAATGCAAACCAGGAAATTTGGGAAATTGGGCTATGAAGTATCGCTGTTGGGCATGGGCTGTATGCGATTGCCGCGCACACAAAACGCGGAAGGCAATGGGGAAGTGGACCGTGAAAAGGCGTATGAGCTGATTCGATATGCAGCCTCTCACGGGATCAATTATTTCGACACCGCGATGACATATCACAGCGAAACAAGTGAGTCTGTGTTGGGCGAGGCGCTCGAGGGGATTCGTAAGACAGTTCATGTCGCGACGAAGCAGCCCTTCCGCAGAATGAAGGATACGGCAACGCTGCGAAAAAACCTGGAAGAATCGCTTCATAAGCTTCGCACCGACTATTTGGACCTGTATCTGATACACGGCGTCAGCAGCAGCGGATGGAAAAAGGTCGTCGAAGCGGGGGTTATCGACGAATTTGTGCGTTTGAAAGAAGAAGGCCTCATCCGTGGGATAGCGTTTTCTTTTCATGGGGATTACGAGAATTTTGAACAATTCTTTAACGCCTTTGATTGGGATATGTGCCAGATTCAGCAGAACCTGATGGATGTAAATAAAGAAGTTACCGAAAAAGCCATTCATCTGGTCGGCAAAAAAGGCGCCGCCTTGGTGATCATGGAGCCATTAAGGGGCGGTGGATTGGCAGTTGCCCCAAGCGAGGTGGAAGCGTTGTATCAGTCCTTCCCGGTCAAGCGCACACCAGCGGAATGGGCGTTCCGGCATTTGTACAACTACCCGGAAATCAGCTGCATCCTTTCGGGGATGACCACCATGGAACAACTGAAAGATAATATCAGAATATTCAGTTCACAGGATGCAACATCCAATTCGATGAGCCCGAAAGAGAAAGAATTGATCCAAAATGTCAGGCTGGCATACGAGCAACGAAAAGGCATGGCTTGCACCGGGTGCGAATACTGCATGCCGTGTCCTGCGGGTGTGGATATCCCAAAGATATTTTCACAGTACAACCACGGTGTTATGTTTGAGCAGTATGACGCCAGCCGCAGAAGGTATTTTTTCCTGTCCCGAACGAACAATACCGCGGAAGCATGTGTTCAATGTGGTATTTGTGTAACGCATTGCCCCCAATACATCGATATCCCGGAGCGGCTGAAAGAAGCGCATGAAGTCCTTAAAGGTTGGCACGAATAACATAGCTATAAACGGGAACGGATTCTTAAATTTCTTGCGAACCAAATTCTTTTAACAAAAGCTTGAGAAACACTAAATAGTATCAATGATTTGGATTACATGCCTCGCATAAAAAAAAAGAAACCGCCTATGGCGGTTTCTTTTTTTCTACTATGAAGCTGATTCACTGCTTCTTTTCAAATTTTGCAATAAAAATGGTACGCCCAAAATATGGAAAAAGTAAAAAGTGTCCTAAGATACGACTTTCGACAAAATTTGAAAGAATTCGCTAAATATTGACATTCATTTGGGGTTGCTTTAGAATTGTAAACAGGTTGTAAACGTCCATTATTATCTAATAATAATGATTACAGCCTTAGATAATTGAATTAAAAACACTTTGATGATACGGAATTGATCCCCTTCGTAAGTGTTTTTTAGGTGTAATAGCCATATACACATTTACTAAAATAATAGTTTGTGATAGGGGGATGAAGCTAAATGGGTCTATATCTGCTGTTTATCTCCATCCTGACCTGTGTTGGAATATTCATCTATACTGTCGTTAATTCCGGTTATCCGCTATATAGAAATATGGGCATCATCATTGTTGTATTGGCAGGCGCTATTTCCTGTGCTTTCGTTGTGGAAACAGGTCATTTCAACAATTTCAGGGAACTGATGACAGCGCTGCTTCTTATGGTTACGTGCCTTGGAGCTATTTCGGTATCCGCCTATATCTTTACATCCAAACATCTGCAAAAGTTGAAAAAGAATCAGACAGCAAGCATGGAGCAGCCAATTCAGCCTCGCAAAAAGGAGTACAGGGATGAGGAGCCAACGCTCATCCCCGCCAAACAGGATGCGAACAGGAACCCAATCACAATAACTGCGGTAACTACACAGAGAAATACGGCACCTTCGCCACAATCCGTCGATTTGAGCCTGATACAGGTGAACGCTGTGCCTGAACATCAGCAGGCTTCGCGAACTATATCCGAAGTCAGTGCTGAAACAGAGGCAAAACGGTTGGTCCCGGTCAGGCAAACCGGCGTCAACCTTGAAAAAGAACCGGAAATCCCCGTTGACAGAAGAGCGGATAGGGAGCAAAAGCCCAGCATAGTCATCAAACGCACAGAGCTCACGTTGAAACCCGCAACACAAGAGCGTACCGGCGCAGCTGCTAAAAAGCAAACGGATAAGCCTGCAGCTGAGGCATCCGATGCAGACGTAAGGCAGAACTTTGCGGATCTTTTGGAAAGGGAAAAGAAGAGGCTGGAGGCGGAAGTGCCTGCCGAATTGGCACAGCCAAACGTTTCCGAGAAGAGCGTTGTAAATCAGAAAGAACGTCTGATTGTCAAAGAAACCACCGAACAGCAGGAAACGAGAAAGGCTGAGAGATCCGCTGATGCGCAAGCGGAGGAAACGGTTTCTGTCTTGAGCGGAATCGCTGTAGAAGATGTGTTGCCAAAGCCGGTTAAGCTGCAGACCCCGGAAGTGAAGCCGGTACAGCCGGCTGTACATGAAGCGCCTGTTGCAAAGCATGAGGCTGTAGCGCCCAAATGTGAGTTTACAGTGCCCGAGGAACCAAAGACAGTCAAACAGGATCAGCCGGAGCAGGATTTGCCAGATCCGTCTGTGCCTGCAAAGGATTTTATAGAGCAGCAAACCGAACCTGTGGTAGTGCAAGAGGCTCAGCCTATTGTCGTCGAATCTCCCAAGGAACCAGAGCCACCGGCCGAACCTGTTGTGAGCAAACAGGAAGCTGTGCTGATAAAGGCGGTTTCACTTGCCGAGCAGAGCAGATATCTCTTGGCGATGCAGTTGCTGTTATCGGTCTCTTTTTCGGGTGAGCGCGCAGATGTTCAAAAGCGTGCCAATCTTCTCATCCTCGAATGCATGATCGAGACAACAGATTTTGCAGGCGCACAGAAGAAGCTGTTCGATATACTCAATGCAAGATATGCCTTTGATGAAAAGGAAAAGGTCAAGCTTAAAGATATGATGCTGGTGTTGAAGACCGTCGGAGGCGGCCAGAGCGCTTGATGAAGGAACAAAAGAGAGAAAAGAAATCGAAAA
>CAZHNN010000012.1:0-49038 GCA_964533965.1 uncultured Clostridia bacterium
CAATGACCTCCTATCCCAGGGGTTTTCTGAGGATGAGGCGTTTAAAAAGGTGAGGCAGAGCATAGGCGACATAGACGAATTGATTCGGGGTTTAAAGGAGAATGATGTCATGGATTATACGCAGGTACAAAAAGAGCGTAAAAAGACAGCGTTCGTTGTC
Source organism: uncultured Clostridia bacterium (assembly GCA_964533965.1). Classification (GTDB taxonomy): domain Bacteria; phylum Bacillota; class Clostridia; order Christensenellales; family QAND01; genus RGIG3178. Next base: position 161 of record CAZHNN010000012.1, read on the forward strand.
ACTATCGCGGTAGGGTTGTATGCGCTTGCCGTATTGTTTTTAATTGTCACGGTAGCCGCTCTGCATAAGGATCCGGTCGTGATGTTTGCAATCACGATGTTTATCGGCCTTGTTGCCACGTGCATGCTGATCTATCATTTTATGTCACGTCCGAAATATACGAAGGCGGACGATACAATCGTAGAGGAGTTCAAGCACTGGAAATCGAAGTCGTCCCACTCCGAGCGGCTGTATAAATCCATTTCCTCCATCCTGTGGACAATTACCGTGGCGATCTATCTGCTGATCAACTTCCTGTACGGCTTGTGGGCGATCTCGTGGATCATCTTCATCATTGCCTCCGCAGTTGATAAAATCATCAAGCTGTCCTTCCAGCTCAAGGAGGCCAAAGATGAATAAAAAATCGATCATTGTTCGGATCGCACTGCTTGGCGTCATTGTCATACTGCTGCTGGGTGCGCTGACTATAGGTCTTTCCCGCGGGTTCTCCTTCTTCAGATTCGGAACGTTCCGGACCGGTGACGTCAAGCTGGTACACGAGCAAACTATCGGCTCAACCGGGATACAGACTGTCAACCTGGACTTTGGCAGCACGGATGTTGAGGTATATGTGAGTGAAGACAGTACCATCCGCATACAGCAACTAGCGTCGGGTGATATCAGTGAAGAAGAATTTTTCACCGCCACAAGCTCAAGCGGTACACTGGCCATCAACGAGGGAACACCGAGGACGTTTTTGGGGCTGTTCCGGATCAACCCCTACCAGCTGATCAAACTCTACCTGCCCAGAACCTTCGCTGGTAACCTTAGTATCAAAACGAGCTCCGGAAACGTTGTCTTTGAAAACGAAATGCGGCTGCAGAATGTTGATCTGCGTCTTTCCTCCGGCGAATACAGAAGCGAACATGCGGTAAACGCCTCGCAATTCACGGTCGTCGTGACATCAGGGAACATAGACATGGTGTCGCTTGTCTGTCAGAACTACCAGGTCAAATCGACGTCGGGCAATGTCCGCATCGACTCACTGGAGGGCACGGGATCCGTCAACGTCACATCGGGGAATATCAGGATCTCTGCAGTTAAGGGAGCATCCCACTCGATACAAGCCACGTCGGGGACCATCAACATCGGAAACTTCAGCGGTGCGGGGACCATCCACACCAGTTCCGGGTCCATTACGGCAGCAATCTTAAAGCTCGATGGCAACCTGACCGTCAGCGCCACCTCCGGCGACATCCGGCTCACTGCCGGCGCCGATGCAAGTTTTGATTTGTTGGCATCCTGCGTTTCCGGTTCCGTCCGAGGCAATATCGGCATGAGTGTCACGGACAACGGCAAAGCGGCATCCGCGCATGTGGGAAGCAATCCATCGGTGACTCTGACGGCACAGACGACTTCGGGCAACATCACCATCGACCGGATGAAATAGACCGGTAAATCTAAAAGCGGCATCTGGATGAACTGCACCGCAACGCTAGACAGTAGTGTCTACTGATAAATCTGAAGGGTGAGGTTCGACCGGAATGCCGCTTTTTTGTTTGTTGAACTCAATTGATGCCGGTAATGTGGTGGAAAAAGACTTCGGGGAACTGTTTCCGCCAGGTGACGTTTTTTCCATTGAAGGTGTGCTGGCAAACGAGCGGTTCGCCGTTCCCATCAAAGGAAGTTATGATGGTGGAGTGCTGTATGCGGCCTTCGTCCCTGTATTGGATCAGGTCGCCCAACACCACTTTCCCTTGTATCCTTGTAGCGTACTCGTTGTAGTTTGTAAGGGTATACGTCTGCGCTTTGATCCCAAAGCCATTCTGCTGGGAGCAGGTGCGTATGTACCAGAACAGCGAATGGGCGACAGCCCAACAGACGGAAGGAGTCCCGTTATACCACCAGGGGTGTGTACGGTTGTAATCGTCCTTTGCACCTCCTGCCCGCAGGCATTGCGAAATGAAGTTACTGCAATCGTTGTCCTCATAATAGACATAGGCAGGGTTGGGAGAAAGGGCGTATTGCAATGCATAGCGGACTGCTGCGCTCCTGTCATAGTTCATTTCATCCACCTCTTGCTTCATCCTATGAGCTAGCGCTTGATTTTTTAACCTGTTTTGCCTTGTCAGACACGGCGGACGGCTGGCTATGGTATAATGGACGCTGTGAATACTAGATTTACTTGCATGTGCTCAGAGCCGATGTTCGTTTTTTCCATGCCTTACACATATCCTTCATACGGGTATCTGTTGAAAGGTGTGGATCAGAGCGATGAAAAAGAGGTTTATATGGATTCTTAGCCTTCTGTTGCTCTGTGGCTGCACAGTAAGGCAAGTATACGGGAGGGACGACCCGGATATCAACGTAAAGAAGGGAGACACCTTCACCATTGAGCTAAAGGAGAACCCAACGGCAGGGTATCAGTGGCTCTATTTTATTGAAAATACGGGCATCGTCACCATCTATTCGGACAACTATGTGCCCGACGACAAGACCGGAAAATCAGTGGGTTCCGGCGGCAGGAGGGTGCTTGTGTTCAAAACGCTCGAACAGGGCGATACGAAGATCATGTTCGTATACCAGCCTGCGCATCAAAGCAGCATTTCCGATGACAAGTTGTATTTCAAGGTTCACGTTTTTTGATGATGCGATAAAATCATAGAAGCTTAAACTCAGAAAAGAGGGGAATGCATGGATATTCGCAGGTTGGAGGAGAAGGACCTTCAAGAAGCGTTGGATCTGGTGTGGCAGGTCTTCTCGCAGTTCGAAGCGCCTGAGTACGGGGAAGAGGGGATCAAAACCTTTTGGGACTTCATTCAGATCGACCCGATGCTGCAGCGCCTTCGCAACGGCGATATCCTCTTCTACGGCTGCTGTGAAAACAGCACGCTGGTGGGCGTGCTGGCAGCCAAATCCGGGCATATCAGCTTGTTCTTCGTCAAGTCTGACTGCCATGGTCGCGGCATCGGGCGGGCTTTGTTCCACAAGCACCTGCAAAGCGCTGTGGAAAAGGGCATACGCAGCATTACGGTGAACTCGTCTCCGTTTGCAGTTCCGATCTATAAGAAGCTGGGCTTTGCCAAGACCAGCGAAGAGCAGACCATAAATGGTATCCGCTTCACACCGATGGCTTACAGCGTCTGATTCCAATCCGGACATTCAACCATTGCAAAATGCAGGCAGTTACAGGTACTAATAATACTTCCTTCGCACACTGCCGGTAAAGCCATAATCGATGATGACCATTTTGTCGTTTACCCATCCCCAGCTTGAGGTGCGGCGCAGATCCGCAAATAGAAGGTTGTATTTTTCACATATCCTGCGGATCTCCGTGACCCGCGCAAGCTCCGAATTGCTATGAACGTGGAAATATTTCCATACCTCCTTCATCTCTTTTACGCGGTGGGCCCTTTCCATGATCAGCAACCCATAATCGTCGGATACCTGTATAATTTCGGCGAACAGGCTGGAATGGCTGTCCTGCGCTATCTGGTATTCCACTTTGTTCTGTGCGAATCCCTTTCTGTTTTTGGCGGCTTTGACTACATAGCCGTTGCCGAGATCGAACACATGCCTTCCGGAACCTGAGCCAATGTAGCTGAATTTATTGTCTCTTAAGTTACTCAATATCTCTTCAAGGTCGAATTTCATTCCATCCACCTAATTCGGTTGTTGTATTCATGCCACTAACAAACTATTAAAACGTCCCATATTTGGTGAATGGAGCAATGTACTTTTGCATACCTGTCACGAGATAAAACAAAAGCCAAAAAGAACAATAAACAATCTGTCACTGTTTCCCCAATGGATAAAAAACGGAGTCATATACTCCGTTATCTGGGAAACGCTTTGCCGAATTTGCGCTTCTCGCATCCGGGTTATGAATTTGCCATTTGCATGATGGTTAAAACGCAACGCTGACTGGGATCGCTGCGGCTTATGCTTATCACCAAACCGTATTTCTGACCGTATACAACGGGATTGTCATTGATTGATTCAATAGCCGGCGATGGACAATTCAACCGGTATGTTCTATATTTATAAACAATCAGACAATGGCAATCGTAGTGGAACAAGACGCAGTCTGAAAGAGTGAATGAAGGGGTAGACATGAAACCGACCGTATCCGGCATTGTACAACAGGGAAAGCATTTGGGAAGGACCATGGGATTTCCTACGGCGAACCTAGCCATCCCGGCAGCCAGGAATTTGCCGGAGGATGGCGTATACGTGGGAACGGTTACGCTCGAGGATGGAAAAAAATTGCCCTGCGTGCTCAACCAGGGGAAGCATCCGACGCTTCCGGAAGGCCAGGCGAGCATAGAGGCGCATATACTGGGTTTCGAAGGGGATCTGTATGGCACATGCATCAGCGTTCAATACCTTCATAAGCTGCGTCCCGAATGCAAGTTTCCCTCCATCGAAGCGCTGAGGCTTCAGATTGCCAAAGACAAGGCGGACGCCGAGGCCTGGTTTTTGCAAAACGGCATGAACGCCTGAATGGATAGGTGTAAAAGAGCATAAGAAAAGCGATGGCAGCATGCCATCGCTTTTTCATTCCCAATATAAGTCACTCGCTGGTATGGATTACTGTGACGGGGCAGGAGCTCTCCGCTTCCAGAACGTCGTTCTTCATTTCATCCGGTACGTTCGGCTTGGAGACATCCGCTTTATCGTCTTCCGCCATAAAGAACACATGCGGGCAAATACTGATGCAAAGCCCGCAGCTGATGCAACCGTCCCTGTCGATGTCTACTTTCATGTCGCGCTCTCCTTTCATTTGATGCAGCTCTTAAGCATCTATAGCATGCACCAAATGAAAGAAGGGTATAAGTCCTAAACATGGCATATTTCCCCATGGTGCGATGGGGAAGAAACGCTATGCCAATGACATGCCACGCACAAGAATCCCCAGATTATCACGGTATATCTCGTCAAACTGGGATAGAGGCAGCGGATTTTCACCTATCCCCGACTCGATGGTGTAACCGGGAAGGGTATACTGCAGTATGAACCAGTCCTTGTATCCCGCGAAACTCGATTCGTATGGTGTTTCCACCAGTGCATAACCGCTGGCAGCGGAAAACGCCTGACCGATCTGACGACCGCGCGGCGGTTCGATGTTCTGGAATTTCCAGTAGATCTCCTGTCCCTGCGTATGGTAGGCGAGGACAAGGGCAAACGAGTGTGCAAGTGTGAAGCTGTGCATTGCCTGGCTCTCGGGCTCTGAGAGCGGCCCAGGGCCCACGAAATCGCGCGGTCCGGGCTGCGTGAATCCCTGTCGGTGCTTTATCTCCTTTGCGTTTTCCCATCCTGCCGGATAGTTGACATTCAGGTCCACACCGCGGATGTTCGCCTTCCAGCCGTTTGGGAACGGTATGGCCGGGTAATTTTTCGAAAGAGCTTGCGCCTGGTTGTAATAGGGATCTCCTTCCGAGATTGCCCCTGTGACCAGATCGACACCGTCTGGATTGACCAGCGGCACCATAAAGAGCGACGTCCGGTTGTATAAAGCCCTCGCATTCTGCCCCCCGATGGCGCGATTGGCAGCATAGGCAGACGCATACTCCTCGAGAAATTTCAACAGAACAGGCGTGTTGATCCACTCATTCGCATGGTGCGATGCGTTATAGGATACTTCGGTCTGCCCCTGCCCGATCCTGACGCCCCACAGCGGCCGCCCCATGACGCTGTGGCCAATGGTGAAAACCTCCAAAAACGGATAGCGGTGCTGTAGTCCGTTCAAAATCTGTTCTGTCAGAAAGGCGGTATACCTGATTGTGGTTGGAACCACGGGGAAGGCGAACGGAACGATGATACGCTGACCTACCTGCAGCTGCATCGCGTTGACGGCAGGGTTTGCCTGCAGGATCGCATACAGAGTCGCCCCATATTGCCGGGAGAGCTTATAAAGGGTGTCGCCTCTTGAGACTGTGTGCACGATGTATCCGCGCAAATACGGCAGCAGTGCCGCCCATGTTCTGGGACCCACGATGCCGTCGACCGCTAGACCATGGTCGCTTTGAAACTGCAGGACGGCGCTCTGCGTTAACCCGCCGAACACGCCGTCAATGGCGCCGGTTTGATAGCCCGCGCGTGTCAGCGCAAGTTGAAGCGCTTCCACATCGGGACCGCGGCTTCCTATCCGCAAGATGTCCATCTTCGTTCCTCCCTGTCACATCGCTACTGTATCGTATGTGGAAAGGAGTCTAAAGTATTATGCCAAACGCAGATTGAATGCGCCGAAGCGGCATGATAAAATTGAACAAAGTTTTTGAGCAGGAGGAACTTTTCATGGGGAAACCAAAGATATTGGTGTTATGGGAAAACATGACCCAGGAGAGAAAAACGATGCTCCAATCGGTAGCGCCGGAAGCGGAATACATCTATGCAGACCCAAAGGAAGTGGACAAGGATACTGTGCAGGCCGCGGAAGTCATTCTTGGGATTCCGCCCGTGGAATTCGTAAAGGGCTCCGTGAACCTGAAATACCTTCAGCTGTCCTGGGCAGGGGCCGAGGTCTATCTGAAGGAAGGCGTTTTGCGCGACGAAGTGCTGCTATGCAGCGGCACGGGAACATACGGCATACCGATTTCGGAATACATGGTGGGCGCGGTTGTGGCGATGTTCAAGAACTTTCCGCTGTACCGCGACCAGCAAAAGCAGGCGGTCTGGCAGCGTATACGCGAATATACGAATAAGCCAGTATACGGTTCCACGGTACTGTCCGTGGGTGCCGGCGACATCGGCGGCAACTTCTTGATGCGCATGAAGGCAATGGGATGCTATACCATCGGTATCCGGCGCACGGCGGGTGAAAAGCCGGAATACGTTGACGAGCAGTACACGACCGAAGAGATGGACGACGTATTGCCCCGTGCTGACGTCGTGGCGCTTTCGCTTCCCCAAACGCCGCAGACAATTGGTCTGTTTGACGCACACCGCCTTGCCCTCATGAAGGAGGATTCCGTTCTGATCAACATCGGTCGCGGTTCCGCCGTCGACACGCAAGCGCTCTGCGATGAACTGCAAAGGGGACGCATCCGCGGCGCGGTGCTCGATGTGACCGATCCCGAGCCGCTACCCAAGGATCATCCGCTCTGGAAGTACGACAACGTGTTCATCACGCCGCATTGCTGTGCTGCCGGGTCTACGATCACGCAGCAGAAATCGTTTGAGGTCTGCTACCAGAACTACAAAGCCTTCATCGAAGGCCGTGACCCGATGTCCCGCATCGACAGATCAACGGGGTATCGCGTATCCAGGAAATAAGTAAAAAAAGACGGCTTAGCCGTCTTTTTCTATATATAGGCTGACTCCTGGGACATACCTGATAAAGCCGATCGTCATGTGTCGGGTTGAACATGCCTAGCCGCTATGTTAATATTTGAGATATCAATTTCAGGAGGTTTCAAGATGGCAAGTTTAAAGATATTGGTATTGTGGGATCACTTGACAGCAGAACGCAAAGCAATGCTGCAATCGGTTGCGCCGGAGGCGGAATACATTTATGCCAATAGGGAGAGCGTGGATAAAGATACGGTACAGAGCGCGCAAATCATCCTCGGAAATCCGTCATCGGACAAGATAATGGCATCTTCGAATCTTCGGTATCTGCAATTGTCCTCCGCTGGGGCGGAGAATTATCTCAAGCCGGGCATCTTAAAAGAAGATGTGCTGTTGTGCAGCGGAACGGGGACGTACGGTATACCGATCTCCGAATACATGGTCGGCGCGGTGTTTGCGATGTTCAAGAATTTCATGCTCTACCGCGACCAGCAAAAGCAAGAAGTTTGGCAGCGGATCCGCAACTATGCCAATAAAGCGGTATACGGTTCTACGGCGCTTGTCGTGGGCGCGGGAGACATCGGTAGCAACTTTTTAATGCGCATGAAGGCGCTGGGATGCACGACCATCGGCATTCGTCGCACAGCAGGGGAAAAACCGGACTATGTGGATGAGCAATACACGACGGATGAGCTGGACGATGTGTTGCCCCGCGCGGACATCGTCGCGCTTTCGCTTCCGCATACACCGGAGACCACGGGGATGTTCGATGCCAGACGGCTTTCGCTCTTGAAAGAGGACGCTGTGTTGATCAACGTCGGCCGTGGTACTGCCATCGTAACGCAGGCGCTCTGCGATGAACTTTCTAAGGGCCGCATCCGCGGCGCAGTGTTGGATGTGACCGACCCCGAGCCGTTGCCTAAGGATCATCCATTGTGGAAGTTTGACAACGTGTTCATAACGCCGCATTCCTGCGCAGTGAATTCAGCCCTTGCACAACAGAAATCGTTCGAAGTCTGCTATGAGAATTTCAAAGCCTATATCGAGGGACGCGAGCCGATGTCCCGCATCGACAAGTCGACGGGGTATCGGGTTTCAAGACAATAGCATAAGAAAAGGTGGATTTCTCGCTTTAAAGTGTTGATACTGTTCAAGGGCGCGTAGCATAAAGAAAACGTGCCGGTGGCACGTTTTTTAACGTAGCGGAGAGCGCCCCGTGACCGGGCAGGATACCCCCTTTCAGGCTATCGATATGTCGATGGCCTAAGGCGGGTTTCCCGCCTTTTTTTATTGATCTCCATAGCCGTAATCGGATTGGTCGTAATACTCATAAACCTCATATTGCTCCAATTCCGAGTGCCTATCCTGTCTGCCCTGTACTTGATCTTGCCTTGGTTGCCGGATATTCATCGCATCGCCCCTTTTCTTTGCTTAGTATCGCCGCAAAGCCTTCGGGCATGAATGGCAAATCCAGTAAAAAAGCGCACATTTTCAGTGCGCTTTTCGCCATCTCTTCGTGCTAGTTCTTGCTGCTGTCGGTCAGCGTTACCTGAACGGTTAGCTGCTTGCCGTCCCGATCGACCACCATCGTAATGGTCTGTCCCACATGGAAGGTATCGATCATTGCGTCGATGTCCGAGATGCTCTCGATTGCTTTCCCATCGATGGACACGATGCGATCGCCGATCGCCAAGCCGACTTTCGCCGCTGCCGTATTGTTGAACACCTGCACGATATATACGCCAGGCGTATTGCCCATGCGGTTGTTTGTGATCTCCTGCATTGAGATGCCGATGTAGGGCCTATCCTTCACATAGCCGTATGTCAGAATCTGCTCGATGATGGAGGTTATCTTGTTCAGCGGGATAGCAAACCCAAGTCCCTCGACGCTCGTTCCGGTAGACTTTGCATTCACGATGCCGATGAGTTGCCCTTGGCTGTTCAGAAGGGCGCCTCCGGAATTGCCCGGATTGATGGCGGCATCGGTCTGCAAAACCGTCATGGTATAGTTGCCGATCACGATGCTGCGATCCAGTGCGCTGACCACGCCCACGGTCACCGATCCGTTTAGCTCGCCCAGCGGGTTGCCGATCGCGATGACGTTGTCGCCAAGCCGAAGCTTGCTCGAATCGCCCAGCGCTACCGGCGTGAGATTCGTGGCGTTGATCTTCAGCACCGCGATATCGGATTTTTCATCGGAACCTACTACCTGCGCATCATACTCCTGTCCGTTTTTCAGGTATACCTTGATGTTGCTCGATCCCTCGATAACATGTGCGCAGGTGACGATGATGCCGTCCGCGCGAATGATGACGCCGCTTCCGGCGCTCGCCGCACTCGAACCGTAGAAATTCGCGCCCTGTCCCTGCGCGGTGATGGCAACCACGCCTTCCGAGGCTTGTTCGATAACATCCGAAAAGTCACCGGACTGATAGGAAGCAGTGGTACCGGTCGTGGTGGACGGCTTCAGCGATAGGGCATTCACAGCCCGGTTTACCGCTTGGTTCACCAGCGTTTCCTGATTGCCGCGCATGATGAAATACGTGGCGGTGCTTCCAAATATCCCGCCGAACAACGCCATGGCAAGCAGAGCTGCTACGACGCGGATGCGGCGGCTTTTTTTGAAAGCCTTTCTTTTCGAACTCTTAACGTCAGCTGTTTGCGGCTGTGCCGGCTCCTCCTTTTCGGTATCCATCGGTTGTTCGTTTAATCGAAAGCGTGCCCATCCGAAGGGATCGTTTGCATTGTTCCTATCCTCTTCGTGGAAATCGCCAAAATCGCTCATAAATGATCCTCCTTGTCCCACTAAATTTACTACTTATTTTATATCGAACAATTGTGGCAAGGGTAGGGAAGATGTACGGCAAATAGTATATTCAAAAGGAAATTTTTTTATGGGAATAGAAGCAAATCGAGTTGGAAAACCTAGCCAATCGAGGAGGGAATTCCATGCTGATGATCTTTTTCCGTGCGCTTGTGCTGTATGCCATTGTCGTTGTTTTCATGCGGCTGATGGGCAAGCGTCAGATAGGACAACTGGAGCCGTTCGAGCTGGTGATCACGTTGATGGTAGCAGACCTCGTTGCCATACCGATGCAGGATGTGGGTGTGCCCATCGTGGAGGGGATCATCCCGATGTTGGCTTTGTTCGCCATCCACAATGTCATTTCATTGCTGTCTGTTAAAGTTCCTTTTCTCCGCGTATTGTTCTGCGGGAAGCCGAGTGTTTTAATTGATCACGGTATAATCAATGAGAAGGAATTAAAGAATCTGAACATCAGCGTTCTTGAATTGATGGAGGGGCTGCGTGTTAAGGGAGTACCGGATGTCTCGGACGTTTACCGGGCGATGCTGGAAACCAACGGGAGTATGAGCGTGATCGTCAAAAAAGAAGCGCAGCCCATCATAGCCCGGGAAGAAGGCGCCAAGGTAGAAGAGGACAGCCTGCCCATGACGCTGATCACAGACGGAATATTCGACGAACGCAACATGAAGGTGCTCAACGTCACAAAGCCGGTTCTGGAATCGGCGCTTCGCTCGATCGGCATTGGAGAAGTCAAAAATGTCTTTGTGGCATTGGCTGACGAGGCGGGAACGCTGTGGGTGCAGCAGAGGAATGCGCAGAAAATGCAGAAGGGAAAGGTTAGAAGGGGCCTATGAGACGCGTATTGCCGACACTGCTGATCGTGGCCGCTTTCGTTGCGGCATCGCTGTTTTGGGAAGGTCACGTACGAAAACATGCGGAAACGCTCATAGGCGTGGTGGAAGAAGCTATGAAAGCTGTCGACCGGGAGGAGGACTATGCGACGTGCATCAACCGGCTTAAGGATTTCTCCAAACAATGGGAGCATGTGCATGATTCATGGGAGACGCTCGTCGCGCATAAGCGATTGACCGACATAGATGCATCGCTGGTTCAGGCGCAATGGGCAGCCGCTTACGGTGAAAAAGAGCAAACGCTTTCGCATCTTGCCGTCCTGAGGCTGGAATTACAGCACCTGAGCTCGTATTATTCGCTGTCCTGGTCGAACTTGCTCTAAAAGGGTAGGAATTGCTCTGGAATTTCGCTATAATAAGAATTATAGACGACAGGGCGGGCTAAATCTGGTCGAGATCTGCAGGCGTCGCCCCTGCGGATCCGCTTGCGATTTGTCGGGACAGCCTTATAATATAAGCGTAAGGATAAAGCTATCTGGGAATTTGTTTTCCATTTGGGAGGGTGTGTTGTTTGGTTGAGATTCGAGAGGTAAAAACCTCAAAACAGTTGTCCGACTTTTGTAATTTTCCGATCAAGCTTTACCGGGATTGCCCGAACTTTGTTCCCGACCTGATTTCGGATGAGAAGAATCAATTTCTCAAAGAAAAGAATCCGGCGTTTGAATTTTGTGATGCAAAGTGCTTTCTGGCATACAAGGACGGACGGCTTGTGGGTAGGATCGCGGGCATCATCAGCCACGCAGCCAACAATAAATGGGGCACCAAGCGCGTGCGTTTTTCCCGAATCGATTTTGAAGAGGATATCGAAATAGCAAAAGCTCTGTTGCATACCGTGGAAGAGTGGGGCACTTCCATGGGGATGGAGGAGATCCAGGGGCCGATCGGATTCTCTGACCTGGACCTGGAGGGCATGCTTGTAGAGGGCTTTGAATACGAGGGCACGTTGGTTACCATCTACAACTATCCCTATTATCCCAAATTCCTCGAACAATTGGGCTTTCAAAAGGATGTTGACTGGGTAGAGTATCAGATCTTTGTACCGGATAAGCCCAACGAGCGGATCGCCAGGCTGAGCAAAGCCGTCTTGGAGCGCTACAACCTGACGCTTATTGCCCCAAAGAATAGGCGGGAGATCCAGCCGCTGGTCCGTCCGGTCCTGGATGTCATCAACCGGACCTACGACGTCCTCTACGGCACGGTTAAGCTATCGGATGCGCTGCTCGAAAAGTACTATCAGCAGTTCAAGATACTGATCAACCCCAAGTATCTTCGGGTCATCTATGATCAGAATAAAAAGATCGTCGGGTTTGGTTTTGGCATGCCGTCGCTAAGCAAAGCTGTCAGAAAATCCAAGGGCAGGCTGTTCCCGTTCGGGTGGTACCGCCTTCTGCGTACGCCATATAAAAAGGCTGAAGTGCTGGACCTCTACCTGGTGGGTGTCATCCCGGAAATGCAGAACACGGGCCTTCCGGCGGTACTGCTGGACTCTATTACGCGGGCCGCCATTGAAAACGGCATACGCTATGCGGAGAGTAGTCCCGAGCTGGAATTGAACACCAGAGTGCAAGCCATGTGGCAGGCATATCCTACCAAGCAGCATAAGCGCCGCCGCTGTTATATCAAGCCCATCGAGAAGAAGGCGTGATGAAAAATAGAAAAAGCCCCTTTTACGGGGCTTTTTTATTTCTCTGGTCTCCTATTTCCGTCGCTGTGAACGCGGGGTGAAGGAGGGGGCTTTGGGCATACGAGGTTCGCTTTGCACGGGTTCCTGCATCGACGTCGTCTTTTGCTCCTGGCTTCGGGGCTGCGCAGCCTGCGGCCTGCGTTGTGCGGGCTGCGATGCCTGCGTTCTTGGCTGTGAGGGCTCGATGGGTTTGTCCGCCGCCGCATCCTCCTTGATGCGTTTGAACACCTGGGTTTTGCCAAGCTCTTCTTTCGGCTTGGCTTCGGGAGCGGTTTGCTCAACAACCGCCACCTGCGATTGAGGAGCTCTTCTGGGCGGTGCTGCGGGTGCTACGGTTTCCTCTTCCAACAATTCAGGCTGCCTGCCGCGGCGACGCTCCTTTTTCGGTTTGGGCAGATCGTCGTCAAACAGGTCCGGTTCGTCCTCGATCTCCTCTTCTTCCAAATCGTCGATGGATTTGTTCCTTCCAAACAAGCCTCTGCGTTTGCGCACCGGCTCTTCCTGCTCTTCGTCCAGTGGGAACAGGTCGTCGTTCTCCTGTTCGTCCAATTCATCAAGCTCATCCAGCAGCGTGTAGTTTTCCTTTTTACTCTTGGAGCGCACCTGTATTACGCCTCCGACAACGCCAACCAACAGAGAGGCGCCCAACATTACCATTTTGGTTGTGGGAGTCATCAAACCGTTCAGGCCATTGTATTTATCGATGAAGTTCCCGGCGAGAGACGGTTCCGTGGTACTGAAGCCACCCGACATGAACCAAATGAACGCAAGTGTCACAGCGAACGCGGCAACATAGCTTCCGACAAAAGCGGTGGTCATCCATTTCGCACTCTCGTGCCAGATGAGGCAGAGGATAAAAGCGATGGCGACCAGCGCGATGCTGATGGCGGTGTAGAGAAACTCATCGATTGCCCCATTCAACAGAGCATCTGCTGTGAAGACAATGCCCACCCCGTAAAAAAAGCCCATGCATATTCCGCCAAGCCCGGAACCTGCGATGGGAACAAAGGCTCCGAGAAGGCCTAAGCCCAGGCCCAGCAAGGGCGTTCCAATCAGAACGATCATTGAGTTGAATGCTATATCCATTTGCCAGGCCGCGAACAGCATGCCTGCAACGCCAACGCCGAATCCAAAGAGAGCACCGCTCAGGCGGAAGGAACGCCGTCCGAAAAACGCCATCCACATTCCCAGAACAAGTGCCACGAACAAAAGGGCAAGCAAAATGATGGTTTGTAGCATCATAACCACTCCTTGCATGGCAATAACTAAGCTATCCTATTGCAGACATTGTTGCATATCCGCGAAAAGAAATCAAGATGAACGGGTTTTTCTGACGGTATTTGCCGAACTTAACAGATTGCGCAGACAAAAGATAGAACAATGGAGTACTTATTGCATTACGTGCCTGACAAATTTCTTTACAATGGTTTTCCAGTGTGTATTATAGTGTGTATTATAGTGTGTAATATAGTATGTATTATGCTGTGTATCCACAGAAATGAGGTGGTTGTTTGAGGGCACTGCGGTTCGGAATGGGTGGCGTTGCGCCGCTCCGAAAACAGCATGAAGGCAAAGCCGTCACACAGGATAAGGCCATAGTGACGCTTGACGCTGGGAAAATTGTCAGCATCCCGCTGATGCAAAATACAGGTGTAGCATGCAAATCCATCGTTAAGCCCGGGCAACGTGTATGTGTCGGAGAGAAGATTGCCGAACCGGAAGGATATGTGGGAGCGCCTGTACACGCGAGCGTATCAGGCAAGGTCGTTGCAATCAGAGATTTGCTGCATGTCACAGGGCAGCGCCTTCCTCACGTTGAAATCGAAAATGATACTCTCTATGAGATATATAGCGGTCTGAAATCCCATTCGTTGGCACAGGCATTAGAGCTGTCTCCGGATGAGTTGAGGAATATCGTCAAAGAAGCAGGCATCGTTGGCGCAGGCGGCGCAACGTTCCCCACACACGTCAAACTGAATGTCCCAAAGGACAAAAACATCGACACGCTTTTGATAAACGGTGCGGAGTGCGAGCCGTTCATTACCGCCGATTACCGCTTGATGCTCGAACAGAGCGATCGCATAGCAGATGGTATCGCCATTGCGATGCGTATCCTTTGCGTTGACATAGCCGTCATTGGTATCGAGGACAACAAACCGAAGGCGATCGAGGCATTGGAAAAAGCATCAAAAAAACATCGCGGCATATCCGTAGCCATTCTCAGGACGAGATATCCGCAGGGATCCGAAAAACAATTGATCGAAGAGGTGCTCAAAAAGCGCGTCCCATCCGGCAAACTGCCAATGGATGTGGAATGTGTCGTGTGCAACGTAGGAACCTGCGCGGCGATAGCCGAGGCTGTACTGACCGGGATGCCGATGATAAGCCGCGTCACTACGGTGACCGGCAGTGTAGTGAACCCGCAGAACCTGCGCATACGCATCGGTATATCGTTTGCCGATGCCATTCAAGCCTGCGGCGGATACGCAGGGGAGCCTGTAAAGCTTATCTCCGGCGGCCCTATGATGGGCGTTACGCAGAGTGAAGACAGTGTATGCGTTGTCAAGGGAACGTCGGCCATCCTCGTTCTTGGTGCACAGTACACATCTACAGGTCAAGAGCTCAACTGTGTTCGCTGCGGGAAATGCGTGATTGTATGCCCGATGGGCCTGGTACCATCCTCCATCGATCTGTGGTCGCGCAACGGCGATTGGGACCGTGCGGAGGATTATCTGGCCAATAACTGCATCGAATGCGGCTGCTGCGCCTATATATGTCCGAGCAAACGGCATCTTGTGCAAAGCATCCGCATCGCCAAGGCAGAGCTGGCAAAGCGACAGCGAGAACGTGCTGTAAAAGTGCAGGGAGGGGTAAAACCATGAACGCAAAATTTACCATTTCCTCGTCCCCGCATATCCATTCGCCACAGAAGGTCAACAGGATCATGGCGGACGTCTGCCTGGCGCTGTTGCCGGCTGCCGTGTTCGGCGTTGTACGTTTCGGGCTGTATTCAGCCTGGGTACTGATGTCCTCTATCCTCGGAACGGTACTTACGGAATGGGTGGGATGCAAGCTCTTGCGAAAACCCGTAAGCGTGGGCGACGGCTCTGCAGTTGTGACGGGGCTGCTTATTGGCATGTGCTGCCCGCCGTATGTTCCGCTTTGGCTGCCGTTTGTTGGCGGTGTATTCGCGATCGCAATCGTTAAGCTGCCGTTTGGCGGCCTTGGCCACAACTTTTTGAATCCGGCTCTTGCCGCGCGGGCGTTCCTTATGGCAAGCTGGCCTTCGTTGATGACGCAATGGAAACCGGCCGAGATCGTCTCGAAAGCGACGGAAACCGTGTCGTCGGCAACGCCGCTTGCTGCACACAAGCTTGGCGCACAGGTGAACTATGGCGATCTCCTTTTGGGCAATGTGGACGGATCCATCGGCGAGGTGTGCAAATGGGCATTGCTGTTGGGTGCTTTGTATCTAGTTGTGCGGTGGGTTATCAACCTGCACACGCCGATTGGCTATCTGGCGGGGCTATTCGTGTTCAGCTGGATTTTCGGCGGTAAAGCCGGCTTGTTTACAGGGGATGGATTGTTTGCCATCCTTTCAGGCGGAGCGATGTTGGGCGCATTCTTTATGTGCAACGATTATGTGACGTCACCGATCACCGGAAAAGGGCAATTCCTTATGGGCTTGGGTGCGGGCGTCTTGACGGGGCTTATCCGTATTTTCGGCTCCTATGTGGAAGGCGTAACCTACGCCATCCTGTTCATGAACGTGCTGACGCCGCTCATCGACCGCTTCGTCCGGCCCAGGGCATTCGGCGAGGCGGAAAAACGCGCTCGGCTCTTGGAGGGATCAAAGCGATGAAGCTCAAAAAGGTATTTTGGAACGGCATCATTCCCGAAAACCCGACCTTGCGGCTGGTATTGGGAACCTGTCCCACCATCGCCATCAGCAAGGCGGCGATCAACGGCTTGGGCATGGGCTTGGCTGCGACGTTCGTGCTGGTAGGAAGCAACGTCATGGTGTCGCTTTTACGAAATTTCATTCCGAGCAAGGCGCGCATACCCGCTTTTGTGGTGATCATTGCGACCTTTGTCACGATCGTGGATCTTTTAATCAAAGCGTATTCACCTGCGTTGTACAGCGCGCTTGGCATTTTCATACCGCTTATCGTTGTCAATTGCATCATACTTGCGCGCGCAGAGGCTTTTGCAAGCCAGAACGGCGTGATGGCATCACTGATGGATGGCGTTGGCATGGGGCTTGGATTCACGCTTGCGCTTACGTTCATATCTGCGGTGCGCGAAGTGCTGGGCAACGGCACGCTGTTTGGTATCTCATTGTTCGGCGCGGGATTTGAGCCCATAGCAATGTTTGCGCAATCTCCTGGCGGGTTCATCGTATTCGGTTTTACTATCGGAGCTGCCAATGCCATCATCAATTGGCGTGCTCGCCGAAAGGAGGCACATGCCTGATGTCGGGTTTCATGCAGTCGCTTTTAATATTGATCAACGCAGTATTCGTCAATAATATTGTCATGTCGCAGTTTCTGGGCATCTGTCCGTTTTTGGGCGTTTCCAAGAAATTGGACACAGCTATTTCGATGGGCCTAGCGGTCACGTTTGTGATGGCGCTCGCCAGCGTCATCACCTATCTGATCCAATACGGGGTTTTGGTACCGCTGCACATCGAATATATGCAGACAATCGTATTCATTCTGGTCATCGCAGCGCTGGTGCAGTTCGTGGAGATGGTGATAAACAAGTCCTCGCCTGCGCTGTACAGGGCGCTTGGCATCTATTTGCCGCTTATCACAACCAACTGCGCGGTATTGGGCGTTGCCATATTGAACATTCAGGAAGGCTATAGCCTGTTCAACACGCTGGTCAACGGCATCAGTGTGGGGCTTTCGTTCCTGTTCGCCATCGTTCTGTTCTCCGGCATACGCGAGCGGCTGGAGACCAGCAATATCCCGCCTGCGCTGCAGGGGTTTCCCATTGCGTTGATTTCTGCAGGGCTGATGAGCATCGCGTTCTTCGGCTTTGCAGGGCTGACCAGTTCGCTACTGTAAGGAGGATTCGATGTCCATTCTCATACCAACGCTCATCATCGGTGTTCTTGGCCTCTGTTTCGGGCTTCTGTTGGGCTATGCGGGAAAGAAGTTTGCAGTGGAACAGGATGAACGCGTTCTGCAGATCCGCACGTTGTTGCCCGGCGCCAACTGCGGGGGCTGCGGAAATCCGAGCTGCGATGCCTTCGCGGCGCTGCTGGCCGCAGGCAAAGTCGATATAGGCGGCTGCGCGGTAAACTCGGCGGATAACCGCAAAGCCATCGGGGCACTATTGGGAGTGGATGTAAAGGAACTCCTGCCCGGCTCAGCCGTTGTCTTGTGTCAGGGAACGGAGGAAAACTGCCCGCGTAAAGCGACATATGACGGGCTTTCAACTTGCAAGGCGGCAAGCATGGCCGGTGGTACGAAGGGCTGTGCGCAGGCTTGCTTGGGCTTGGGGGACTGCGTAAAGGCTTGCGCTTTCGGTGCTATTTCCATCAAAGACGGTGTGGCAGCGGTCGATATGCTTAAATGCACCGCGTGTGGCACCTGCGTCAAGACATGCCCGAATGGGGTCTTGCGCGTTCTTCCCAAAGGGAACACCGCACGCGTGCTATGCCGGACACAGCTTGTACCGCGCGAAGCCCGAAACACATGTAAAACCGCGTGTATCAAGTGCCAACTTTGCGTGAAGAGCTGCCCTGAAAACGCCATAACGTATACTGACAACCACATTGAAGTGGATAGGGAAAAATGCACAGGATGCGGGATATGCGTCAATACTTGCCCCACAAAGGCGATCGCATTGGGCAATATGCAATGAGCCCGGTGCGGAGGATGAAATACAACGCGAATTCGTAACTCGTCCGTCCGTCAGACTCTTCGATTTTGCAGACAGTAAGGCCGACGACGTCGGTTTTTTTCATCAAGGAGGAAAATATGCAAATCATTCTGGCGTCCCAATCTCCCAGACGGCGCGAAGCGCTTACGCAGATGGGCATTAAATATACATGGATAGAGCCGATGATAGAGGAGACGCTGCCCGATGGCATACAGGCGCAGCAGGGCGTTCAGCTTTTGGCTATGCGCAAGGCGGAAGTCGTGGCTGAGAAGAACCCGCAGGCTATCTGCATCGGTGCCGATACGCTGGTCGTGCTGCAGGATCAAATCATGGGAAAACCGAAGGATGAGGAGGATGCGTATGACATGCTCCATAAGCTTTCTGGCAACAGCCATGATGTCTATACAGGCCTCTGCGTTTGCCAAAAAGCCGTGGGAAAGACGTTGACTGATTTCAGGCGTTCCGTCGTACGCTTTCTTCCGATGAGCGACAGGGAGATACGCGATTATATAGCATCGGGAGAGCCGATGGATAAAGCAGGAGCATATGGAATTCAAGGGAAAGCAGGTGCGTTCATACACGGCATCGTGGGCAGTTACGACAATGTGGTAGGCCTTCCGATGTCACTGTTAAGGCAAATGTTAATGGAATTTGATCTGGATATTTAAATATGTACATGTATTTATAGTATAATTACCTAACAAGGTGTTGGTGATTGGAAAGTAATGGAAAATCAGATTGAGAATTTATAGGAATTGTCGCTAAAAACCCAATATTCATATAAACACGCAAATAGGATTTGAAGTGCGGAAAACACCGCACTTATTTTTTACGCCGGAAATAAACGCTTTTGGTATAAAGAGAATGCTGTTAGAGTGTAAAAGCCTTTGCCATGAAACAGGATGCTGCCCCGTCTGCGCTAGGAATGCGGCTTTTAAGGTATTGGTAGTCCTACAAACGCGGATGTACAGAATAGCATAGACAAAACTTGGGAATACTCTGCGTAGCTTTCGCTGTTGCAAAATGGCGGGTAAGGAGGACTGGGATGGCAATCAATCTGATGGGCCGTGACTTGGCCATTGACCTTGGAACAGCCAATACGCTCGTATACATGCGTGGCAAGGGAATTATCCTGCGCGAGCCGTCGGTGGTGGCGGTGAGAAACGGAGCGAGGCGCGAAGTGGTGGCAGTCGGCGAGGAAGCCAGGGACATGATCGGGCGTACGCCGGGCAACATCGTGGCGATCCGTCCGTTGAAGGAAGGGGTCATTGCGGACTTTGACATCACCGAGGTGATGCTCAAATATTTCATTCGAAAAGCGGTGCCGCGGACGTCGTCGTTGTTCAATCCGCGTGTCGTGCTGTGCGTGCCTTGCGGCATCACGGAAGTGGAGCGAAGGGCGGTGGAAGAGGCGACGCGCAGCGCGGGTGCCCGCGAGGCACTTTTAATGGAAGAGCCGATGGCAGCGGCAATCGGAGCAGGACTGGATGTGTATGCGCCCTGCGGCTGCATGATCGTGGACATAGGCGGAGGAACTGCGGAAATCGCGGTGCTTTCCCTTGGCGGCATCGTCACATCGAGGAGCCTTCGCGTAGGTGGCAACAACATGGATGATGCCATCGTGGATTATATCCGCCGCGAATACAACATGATGATCGGCGAACGCACGGCCGAAGAGATCAAAATCCGCATCGGCAGCGTGTATCCCGTGCAGGAGGAACGCAGCCTTGAGGTGCGCGGACGCGATCTGATCAACGGATTGCCCTGTACCATCACGATCAATTCGCGCGAGATACGACATGCGTTGCGGGAGCCCGTATCCGTTATCGTGGCAGCCGTCAGGCAAACGCTGGAGCAAACGCCGCCGGAGCTCTCCGGCGACATCATGCAAAGTGGCATCACGCTTTCGGGCGGTACGGCATATTTGACGGGATTGCAGCAGCTGTTGCAGGTGGAGACAGGAATGCCCGTTCACGTGGCGCCAAATCCGCTGGATTGCGTCGTCATGGGCGCAAGCTATGTGGTGGATGGGCTTAGCAGTTCACACAAGCCACTGCAGCGCGTTCGGATGGAAAGTGTATGAATTGTGGCAAAAGCATGGTAAATCTAGCTAATCGACGGTATTTGCGGGCTTGGAGTGGAAAGCGGGCAGCGGATATGATATAATGGCACCGCCTGTGATGGCTTGTCCATTCCTTTATGTAAATGCAGGCAAAACCGACGATGAGGGTGGATCATGCGCTTTTTAAACGACCGGCCGTTGTTGATCACGATTGCCATTACGCTGGCGCTGCTGATCGTGATGTTCGCGTTCGGGTCCGGCGGTAAGACGTCGGGAGCGGAGAATCTGGTGGGTAGCACCACAAACGGCATTCAGAGCATCTTCAGCGGGATCGCCAACGGCGTGGGAGGCTTCTTCAAGAGTATCTTCTCGCCAAGCGATCTGGAAAAGGAAAATATAGCGCTGCAGGCACAGATAGCGCAATTGCAGCAACAGGTACAGACCATGCAGGAACTTCAGGCCGAAAACGAGCGCCTAAAGGGCCTGCTTTCGTATGCACAGAACAACGTAACATACTCGTATATCACGGCAAAAGTCACCACCAAGGACCCGGGGTATTACTTTGATACGTTTGTCATCAACGCCGGATACAACGACGGCGTTGCCGTAAACGATGCCGTTATCACGGCCGATGGGCTGGTAGGGCGGGTCATTGAGACGGGCGGAACATACAGCAAGGTCATGGCGATCATCGATTCGCGAAGCTCCGTGAGCGGTACCGTTGAGCGTACACGCGACAACGGCGTCGTAAACGGCTTGTCCAAGTCCGAAAGCACAAACGGCAACTGCGAGATGGTGTTCCTTCCGCTGGAAGCCGAACTGTTGCCGGGTGACAGGGTGATATCCAACGGACTTGGCGGCGTGTTCCCCAGCGGTTTTGTAATCGGCACCGTGGTGGAAGTATCCACTTCAGGTACGAGCACAACAGGCAAATCGGTCGTGGTAAAGCCATCTGTGGATTTTCTGCATTTGGAAGAAGTCATGATCGTTAAGCAAACGAAGACGGGAAGTCAGAAGCCATGAGGCGCTTTACGCTGTTCCTCATCCTGTTGGCGGCAGTCTGTCTGGATTGCGCTGTGATGACGAAGCTGGAGATCTTCGGCATTAAGCCAAGCATCACGCTGTGCATACTCATGAGCGTCGCCGTGGCATACGGCAAGCTCAGTTCTGCGCTTGTGGGGCTTGCCATGGGGCTGATCCTGGATGTTTTATTCGCCCCGGCACGCGGGTTTTATGCGCTGCAGAACTTGTTGACCGGCTATGCGGCGGGCGTCATTCTCTCCAGGGGAATGCGGGATGATGCGATGCTCATCGGCATCCTTGCAATCGGCATGTTCATGCTACGCGAATTGATAGGCGCAGTTCTGGCATTGGTACTTGGCGTAAAAATAGGGAATTTCTTCCTGTTGCTTATTCGTTATCTCCTGCCTTCAGCTATTTTGACCGGCATTGTTTGCATTCCGTTGTTTACGCTTCTGCGCTCGTTTATGACTTCGGGATATATGAAACGCCGCCGGGTTGGACTTGATTGAGTTGCTTTAAGGTAAAGGGGGCAAACTCGTGGTACAGCAAAAATCGATCGTTAAAATGATGGCGGTCTTTGGATTATGCATATTACTGTTGATCGGCACCTTGTTTAACCTTACCGTGCTCAAGGGTACTGATTACTTTACGCAGAGTCTGAGCGGCAAGACGAGGATTCTCACGGTAACCGCCAAGCGCGGCAGTGTTTTGGATTCGACCGGCATTCCGCTGGCGTACGACAAAACGAGTTACAACATCGTATTCTATCGGGATCCGATTCGAACCGGAGCCAAATGGCGTGCCATCTATACGGATATCATATTGAAAACCATCCAGATTTTGGAGAAAAACGGCAACAAGGTAATCGATACACTCTCCATCAAACGGGATGACAACGGGATCTATTCTTTTGATTGGGGCGCCACAACGAACTCGGACGTACTCAAGAAAAAAGAAGAGCTTTGGCGTTTAAATATGTCCATCCCCACCGCCGGTGCAGGGGAAGCTTTTCAAATACTCAGGCAGCGCTATGCGATCCCCGATGACCTGGATTATGGGATGGCACACAAGATCCTATCCGTCTGGCAGGAAGTGCAAAACTATTCGTTCAAGAGTTACGTTTCGGTCATAGTAGCCTATGACGTGGACGCATCCAGTGTCGCGGAAATCACGCAGCGTTCGATGGAGCTCGAGGGCATGAGCGCCGAGCAGGGTTATACGCGCATCTATCCCAATGGGATGTCCGCAGCCCATATCGTAGGCTATATGAGCAAGGTATACGATGAGGATGCGTTAACCGATCTCACCGCCAAGGGCTACAGCGAACAGGATCTGGTTGGCGTGATGGGTGTGGAAGCAACGCTCGAGAGCCAGCTTAGCAGCAATAACGGTTCCCACAAGGGCTCACAGACGGTGGAAATCGATAGCCGCGGGAAAATCGTTCGTGTACTGAACCAGACGCCGGCCACGGAAGGCAACACCGTGATATTGACCATCGACGAGGACTTGCAGAAGGTCGTAGAAACTGCGCTGGCTGAGAATATTCAAGCCATCAATGAAGAGCAGCAGAGCGTTTACAATGCAAACCTTGCCAAGTACCAAACGAAGGAAAGCGCTCGCGGCGGCGTGGCGACACGCTTTGCCAAAACCGGCGCATGCATCGTGATGGACGTAAACACCGGGCAGGTGCTGGCGCTAGCTAGCTATCCTTCCTATGATCCCAATTTGTTCACCGGAGGCATTTCGGAAGCCGACTACGCCGCGCTTAATGACAAGACGACGACACCGCTGTTCAACAAGGCGATCAGCAGCCGTGCGGAGCCCGGCTCCGTCTTCAAGATGGTAACCGGCTATGCGGGACTGATGGAAGGGGTCATCAGCCCAACAGATACCATCGATGACCAGGGAGAGTATAAAGAGGCTGTCACACAAGGCAAGGGGCCGTCGTGCTGGCAAAAGAACTCGGCATTGCATGCCAACGAAGACATCGTGAAGGCGCTTAAAGACAGCTGCAACTACTACTTCTTCACCGTCGCGGACAAGCTGGAAAACGCCAAGCTGAACAAATGGGCCGGCATCTTCGGACTTACCAGCAAGACGGGCATCGAGTTGCCCGGAGAAGCCACGAGCTATGTCGCCAACCAAAAGGTGCTTTACGACAGCACGAAGGATATCGCTACCGGGCAGGTCAACTCCAAGCCGTATCTGGTTCGCATTGCCGTCGCCAAGCTGTTACAGTACTTTGGGGCACAGCGAGGCGTGATCTATTCTGATGACCAGATCAATCGAGCGGCAACGCGCATTGTGCAGCTGGTGGGTTCGAGTGAGGATTTGGGCCCTGCGATCCGCGCGATACTGCGCGAAGAGCTGGACATCCCCGAATCCATCTCCTACGCCAAACGCTGGCATCAGGATATCAGCAATCTTCTGTATGAAATAACTTGGAACCGCATGCAGACGGTGGTAACGGGGATCGGGCAATCGGTTTCGTCGATCACTCCGATAGCGATTGTACGTTATATTGCAGCAATCGCCAACGGCGGTACGGTCTACGAATCGAGCATCATCAAGCGCGTGGTTGAGCCCGACGGAACAGTGGTGCAGGAGAACAACCCGAAGGTGGTCAGCACGCTGAGCGATACGGGCAACTATCTGTCCTACATCCGCTTGGGCATGCGCGAAGTTATCTCGCTGGAGGACGGCGGTACGGCAGCCAGCGCGTTCGTCGGATTCGACTATGCCGACGACATCGCTGGCAAAACCGGTACAGCGCAGGTCAGTACGATCGATTTGGAAAACACGTCGTGGTTTGTCGCATACACGCCAGTCGAAAACGCGCAGATTGCCATCGTCGTCTACATACCCAACGGCTATAAGGGCGCATATGCAGCGCAGACAGTAAAAGACGTCATACAGTTTTACCGGGACCGGCAGAAACAACAGACCAATACATCCGTCGAGAAACCCGGCGGTTTGGTCGAATAACACGGGAAAAGGAATGGAACATGGCGGGTATATCGCTTAGAAAAAATTGGAAGAACATCGATTGGCTGCTGTTGCTCAATATAGTAGCCATAGTGATATATGGCCTTATCAGCCTTGCAGCGGCGATGGCAACGGCTTCAACGGGCACGGAATCGACGTTGGCCGAAAAGTTTGCCAACCTGAATCTGGACCTCGTGGTACGCCAGGCACTCTGGTTTTTAGTAGGCCTTGCGGCAATGACCGTCGTGATGATGGTGGATTATACGGTGCTGATGGAATTTGCGCCGATCATCTATTGGGTGAACATCGTCATCCTGCTGTTGCTGTACGTGCTTGCATCGGTGACCAAGAATACGGTGAGCTGGTATAAGTTTGGAAACATTGGCTTCCAGCCGAGCGAAATCATGAAGATAACCATCATGCTGATGCTGGCCAGGCTGTTCTCAAGACGCCCTGCGGAACAGAAGATGGAGGGCTTGGGCGATTTTTGGCAACCGGCTCTGTATACGGCGATTCCGTTTGTGCTCATAGCGCTACAGCCCGATATGGGAACGGCGATGGTCATCTTAAGCATAGCGATCGGGATCATGCTCATCGTCGGGATGCACAAGAAGCTGGTGCTTACCCTTTTGGGCACGGCTGCGGCGTGCTTGCCGCTCTTATGGCTGTTGCTCTCGGACATGCAGAAAAACCGCATCATGGTATTCTTCAACCCTACCGCCGATCTGTCCGGCGCCGGCTACAACGTTCTGCGTTCCAAGATAGCCATCGGCAGCGGTCAATGGGTGGGCAAGGGGATCTTCGCCGAGGGGAACCTGTCACAGCTCAACTGGGTACCGGTCAAGGAATCGGATTTCATCTTTACGGTAACCGGAGAGATGTTTGGCTTCATAGGCGGGATGATTCTGCTCGTTTTGTTCGCACTGTTGCTGTACCGAACGCTGCGCATCGCGATACGCGCCAGGGACAGGTTCGGTTCGCTGGTCGTCATTGGCGTGGCCACCATGATATTCGTCCATATGTTCGAGAACATTGGAATGACGATGGGATTGATGCCGGTCACGGGCATCCCGCTCCCGTTTGTCAGCTATGGGGGCAGCAATATGATGACCAACATGTTGGCCTATGGACTGGTGCTGAACATCGGATCGAAATGGTAGCGGAAAACAACTGAATACTCATACATCCGAAGCCGTCTGTAAAGACGGCTTTTGTGTTGTGCCTGCTGAGCGGAATGAGGAACTTTGTCTATTTTTCAGGCCTTTCGCATACGCTTTTCAGGGGGGGCGAAGGGCTTGCAGGATCAGGAACATACGAAGCTGGAGTTCGTTTCGCGCGAGCTCGACAGCAAACCGATAAGGCAGAGGCCGGATCTGTTAAGGCAGAGGCCGGATTTGTATATACCTTCGAGTAGGCACACGATGCAGGTTAGAAGCCGTCAGCAGGTTGCCAAGAAACAAGAGCGCAGCCCGTTTACCATTAAAGCGGGCATATGCATCCTGGTTGCAGCCTGTTGTCTGTTGATGAGATTCCTCCCGTGGCAGTGGGTCTTGGATACGCGGCAGACGATGAATAACCTTTTCACCTATGATTTGGAATTCGACGATTCGTTGGGGCGGTTGAATTTCGTGCAAACGTTGTTCCCGGGAGTTGCCGCGGTCTTCAATGCCAAGAGCTCCATGCAAGACCCTGTGGAAGGGATCCTTCAGTCTGCATACCGTGCCGACGGGCAGGACCATGTCATATTCAAATGCGAAGCGGGTGCAAATGTCAAGGCGGTGTCGGACGGGCGAGTCATCAAACGGGGAGTGCACGAGCAGTACGGTAACTATTTGATGATCGAGCATGTCGGGAATATGGTTTCGATCTACTATGGCCTGAAGAACTCCAAACTTGAAAAAGGCGCCGAAGTGAAGGGCGGAGATGTGATCGGAACACTTACAGACAGCGGAGAATTGATCTTTGAATTGCGCATATCCGACAAAGCGCAGAACCCGATGCGCTATATCGGTACCATATGAGTTATAAACGATGAAGAATACAAGGCTGACATTGGATCCCCTGATGCTAGCGCTGCTGATCCCGGCAGCGTTTTTTGGGTATTTCTGGGCGCTTGTAACGGGTTTCATATCGGTGTTGTTCCATGAGTGCTGCCATGCCATAGCGGCTAGGCTGTTCGGCATCCATACGGAGCGCATCGATCTTTCGCCGTTTGGAGCCCTTTGCGTCACGGACAGCGCGCCTTCCCCCAAAGGTGCATTCTGCATCGCATTGGTGGGGCCGTTGTCCAATCTGCTGATGGTGCAGCTTCTGGTGATGCTTTATAGGATTTGGCCGTTGCCGATCATATCCATGTTCATCGTCGCCAATCTGGGCATAGGCCTGTTCAACCTACTGCCGGCATACCCACTGGACGGCGGTAGAATGCTCCATATAGTACTGACGCCGCTTCTAGGCTTTGAACGGGCAAAGCGTCTGTGCTGCTACATCGGTATTCTGCTGGCGACGATCATCCTTGGCTTTGCCGTCTACAACGCGTTTACGATACATGTGGTCAACCTGAGCTTCTTGTTGATAGGTGGCATGTTGTTGTTTATGGCGAGGCGTCAACTCAATTCGGACGTTTACACGGCTTTGCAGCGTTCACAAAAAAAACGCAGGCTGCTGCATGCAAGGCCGATTGAAGCCAAGCAAGTCGCAGCAAGCGAGAAGACCATTGCGATGGATTTGTTGAAAAGGCTTCAGAAAGGGCAGTATCTTACTGCATATGTTCTGGATGAGGGCATGAAAGTGCGCGGCGTTCTGGATGAGACGGAGATACTCGATGGCATCGTGCAATTTGGAAGTACGGCTACGTTGAAGAAAATCCTTGACCATCAACGAAGTTAAAGTGTAAACTAATCGTTTGGAAGG
Organism: uncultured Clostridia bacterium; assembly: GCA_964533965.1. Lineage (GTDB taxonomy): Bacteria > Bacillota > Clostridia > Christensenellales > QAND01 > RGIG3178. Next base: position 27,703 of record CAZHNN010000012.1, read on the forward strand.
ATGGTTTGACGAGGATGCAGCGCCTGCTTTTAAGCGTGGACAAGCCCGCCAGGTATACAGGCGGAGAACTGAATATGATTCGCAAAAACCCGGAAGGGAAGCTTCGCTTTGCGCTGTGTTTTCCGGATGTTTATGAGGTTGGGATGAGCCATTTGGGCTCCCGGATCCTCTACGAAGCGATTAACCGCCTGGATTTCGCATACTGTGAGCGGGCGTTTGCTCCATGGACAGACATGGAGCGCCTTATGCGCGAAAACGAAATGCCGCTTTGCGCGCTTGAAAGCGGAGATGCGCTGTCCTCTTTTGATATCCTGGGCTTTTCGCTTCAGTACGAGATGTCCTATACCAATGTGCTCAACATGCTCGATTTGGCAGGGATTCCTCTGTACGCAAAAGACCGTAACAATACACATCCGCTCATCGTCGTGGGCGGTCCATGCGCCTATCATGCGGAACCGCTTGCGCCGTTTGTGGACCTGATGCTTTTGGGAGACGGGGAGCAAACGGTGGCAGAGCTTACACAGGCCGTATATGATGCCAAACGGAGCCAAATCGACAAGGCAGCATTGCTGCAAACTCTTTGCAAAAAAGATGGATTTTATGTGCCGTCTCTATATGAACTGTGCTATGATGAACAAGGGTTCATACTGGATATCAAGGCAAAAGACGGTGCGCCGCAACGTGTTAAAAAAGCGGTTGTCACCGATCTGGAACATGCCGTTTATCCGCTCTGCCCCATTTTGCCAAGCACGGCCATCATACATGACAGGGCTGTTTTGGAGCTGTTCCGGGGCTGTTCGCGCGGCTGCCGGTTTTGTCAGGCGGGGTATGTTTACCGCCCGGTGCGTTGCCGCTCGAAGGAACTGCTAACGCAGCAGGCCAGGGCGCTCATTGAAAATACCGGCTATGAGGAAATATCGCTCACGTCGCTTAGTAGCGGCGATTATCCCGATCTTGTGCCTCTGATGGAAGATCTTGGTGAGCTTAGAGCAAAGCGCGTATCGCTTTCCCTTCCGTCATTGCGCATCGATTCCTTCCTTCGGGACTATGCCGAAGGAACGGCCGGCGTGCGCAAGAGCGGGCTTACCTTTGCCCCTGAGGCAGGGACGCAGAGGCTCCGGGATATCATTAATAAGGGTGTCACAGAAGAGGATCTGCTGCGGTCCGTAGGAGATGCGTTCGAAGCGGGATACAGCAGCATCAAGCTGTATTTTATGTTGGGACTTCCGATGGAGACCGATGAGGACCTGTACGGCATCGTAGATTTGGCCAAGAAAGTGGTGGATCTCTATTATGCGATGCCCAAAGAAAAGCGGCTTCAGCCCCCTCAGGTCAGCATCAGTGTTTCGCCTTTCGTGCCCAAACCCTTTACGCCGTTCCAATGGGAACCTCAGGCGACGCCGGAGGAATTGCGCAGAAAGCAGCAGCTTTTGCGGGATGCGCTCAAACACCATAAGCGCATCAAGTTAAGCAGCCACGACGCCAGGCTTTGCACGATCGAAGCGGTACTGGCGCGTGGCGATAGACGGCTGGCAGAGGTTCTGTTTAAGGTCTGGCAAAAGGGCGCGCACATGGAGGGATGGGCGGAGCATTTCCGATACGACCTATGGATGCAGGCAATGCAGGAGTGCAACTGCTCCGTTGAGTTCTACGCAAACCGGGCAAGATCGACACAAGAGGTATTGCCCTGGGATCACATAGACGTCGGCGTCAGCAAGCAATTCCTCTTAAGCGAGAGAAACCGGGCCTGTGAGGGAATCACAACACCAGATTGCAGGCAGGGCTGCACCGGCTGCGGATTGATGGAAGTCTGCGGGGGCGTATCATGAACATGCTTGTCAAATTTGCCCGATACGGCGCGCTCAGCTTCTGCTCACATCTGGATTTGCTGCGCTGTGTACAGCGTACGATGCGCCGGGCCGGATTGCCGATGCAGTATTCACAGGGGTTCAACCCTCATCCGTTATTGACCTTTGCTCAGGCACTGGGGGTAGGGCTTCAGACGCAGGGTGACTACTTTGCCATTGCGTTGTCCGAAGAGGTGGATCCGAAGACGTTTCTCCTCCGCTTTAACGCGCATGCACCCCAAGGGCTTGCGGCTGTTGCCGCACGAACAATGGGAGAGCAGGAAAAAAGCCCGATGGCGCTGGTTGAGGCCGCCGTCTATCGGGTGGAAGTAAGCCCCCAAAACCTGGATGCTCTTCACAAAGGCATCGGGGCTTTGATGGCGATGGACGCATATGAGTATACTATCAAGGAGAAGCAGCAGAACATTCGAGTGCTGATCCATCGAATCGACTGCGATGATAAAGGCGCGCTGTGCTGTGTATCCTGTGGCAATGATAATCTGTCCCATAAGGTGATCGCCCAGGTCCTTTCGGACATTGGCGGAATCTCTGGGGATGATATACAAATTTATCGGGAAGATCTCTTAACAAAATTCGGATCGGATGCATTGGTCTGTTTAATTGACATGCAGCCATCCTAAAGTGGCAGGTGAATAGTTTGGGGAACCGGATTTACCTTGAGGCAAACCCGTATCAGATCAGGGTTGCGCTCACGGAAGACGATGCGCTTGCGGAACTGTATATCGAGCGCAAGGGCGGCGAACGGATCGCCGGAAACATCTATAAGGGTAAAGTAAAGAACGTGCTTCCGGGCATGCAAGCGGCCTTTGTGGATATCGGGCTGGACAAGAATGCATTCTTGTATGTCGGTGACATTATCGTCGCGTCCGAAAGCGAGGATTTCCGCTTTAACGGCAAGCAGACAGCGCAGGAAACAGCCGCACTGGACATCCGTTCCTTGGTCAAAGTCGGGCAAGAGATAATGGTACAGGTCATCAAGGAGCCGTTTGGCACCAAGGGAGCCCGCATCACCACCAATATCACGCTGCCTGGGCGTTCCATCGTCCTGATGCCCAATGCCGATTATGTCGGCGTGTCACGGCGAATCGAAAACGAGGAAGATCGGACCGCTTTGCGGGAAGTGCTGGAGAGGATCCGCCCGCCGCACATCGGCGTGATAGCCCGTACCGTTTCTCTTGGGATGACGGAGGATTTGCTGCGCGAACAGATTGATCAGCAGATGCGCCTGTACCGCCAGATCGTGCTGCATTACGAAGACGTTAAAGCGCCGGGCCTGGTTCACAGCGAAGAGAGCCTGATATATAGGACAATACGGGATATGCTGCGCGATGACATCGAGGCATTTTTTATCAACGATGCGGTCGTATACCAGCGCGTTATACAGACAGTAAAAGCAATGAGCTCACATCTGTTGGATCGCGTCAAGTTGTTTCATAAGCATTATGATATGTTCACCTATTATGATCTTGAGAGCAAGATCGACAAAGCGCTTCGGCGCAAGGTCTGGCTCAAGAGCGGCGGCTATCTGGTGTTTGACAGCGCCGAAGCCCTGACCGTCGTCGATGTGAACACGGGAAAATACGTCGGCACCGACGATCTGCAGACGACGATCCTGAATACGAACATTGAGGCTGCACAGGAAGTGGCACGGCAGATACGCGTTCGTGATATTTCCGGCATCATCGTTGTGGACTTCATCGACATGGAGGACGCGGTCAACCGGGAGAAGCTTCTAGAAGTGCTGCGCGAAGCCACCAAGAGGGATCGTACCCGCACCAGCATCATGGGCATTACAGGGCTTGGCATTGTGGAGATGACGCGCAAGAAGCTCAAGCAATCGCTGAGCAGTGTATTCTATGAAGCGTGCCCGTATTGCGAAGGGCTGGGCATCATAAAGAACAAATCATCTATGGCAATGGAAGCACGCAAAGAATGCCTTAAGCTGTTCTATGATACCGACTGCAAAGCCGTCATCATCAAGGGGCATGCAGTTATTATCGCAGAGATCATGTCCATGACCAAACCCGATGCAAGGCTGATTCCGTTGGTGCAGAACAAGATGGTCTATGTGATGCCCTGTGAGAACATGCACTGGGAGCATCTGGAAGTGGAGCCGATCTTTAACCTGCAGGACCTACACGAATCCGGAGCGGTCAAACTTCCGTAGTTGACAGTCCAACGGCATCATGATACAATACTTCGGTGTTACCGCTCGGCAAGGGTACAAGTGCGCAAGCCACCCCACCCGGCGAGTCCCAAACGAATTCTGGGGAGGTGCAACAGATGTACGCAATCGTACAAACAGGCGGAAAGCAGTACAAAGTCCAGCAGGGCGATGTGCTGTATGTGGAGAAGTTGGAAGCACAAGACGGAGAGTCCATTAGCCTTGATGTCCTGATGGTGGTGGACGGGGAAGCCCGCAAAGTGGGTACACCGCTGCTTGATGATGTGAAAGCGACCGCGAAGGTCGTATCGCAGGGCAAGGGGAAGAAGATCATCATCTACAAGTACAAGGCGAAGAAAAACATCCGCAAGAAGAACGGCCATCGTCAGCCGTACACGAAGCTAGAAATCGTATCCATCGGATAATTCCGTAAAGACAAAGCGAGGTGTGAACCCATGGCACATAAAAAAGGCGTAGGAAGCTCGAGAAACGGGCGCGACAGCGAATCGAAACGGCTTGGCGTCAAGCGCGGTGACGGACAGTTTGTGCTTGCAGGCAACATTTTGGTGCGTCAGCGCGGAACCAAGATGCTTCCCGGGAATAATGTCGGCATCGGCAGCGACGACACGCTGTTTGCTCTCGTTGACGGCAACGTGAAGTTCGAGCGCAAAGGCCGCGACAAGAAACAGGTTTCGGTATACGCGGAAGCCGCTCAGTAATTCTAGAGGTAAAAAAAGCGCATAAAGCGCTTTTTTCTTTTTCGTAAAGAGATTGGCAGTTCACTTTGAAGGACGAAGAACAAAAGCGCCTAAGCGCTTTTTTTCTTTTGTATTTAAACGGTTTACAGTTCTTTGCTAAGCACGCAACATGTGCTATACTGAGCAAAAGATTTATCCCTGTTTATAGGATATATGCAAAGCGGATTGGGGAAGACAACGGATGAGAAATATAGCCTTTACCATCTTTGGAGTGCCGATCTATTGGTACGGCGTCATGATACTTCTGGGGGTGCTGATGGCGACGTATGTCGCGATAAGGCTTTCGCGAAGAATCGGATATTCCAGCGAGATGGCAATGGACTTGTTATTGCTTGCGCTGCCGCTTGGCGTCATCGGAGCACGCCTGTACGACGTCGCGTTTGAATGGAGCTATTTTCAGAACCATCTGGATGAGATATTTACGCTTAGGATGTCGGGGCTTGCCATTTACGGTGCGGTGATCGGCGGACTCATCGCGGGGCTGATACTGTGCAAATGGCGAAAGATGTCGTTTTGGGATCTTGTTGACACCGTGATGCCCGGACTTGTTCTGGCACAGGCGATTGGTCGGTGGGGGAATTATTTCAACCAGGAACTCTATGGTGCCATTGTACCAAGCGTACACGGACAGGTGCTCTCCGATCTCGCGCTGTTCCCACCGGCGGTCCTTGTGGATGGGCAGTGGCATCTCGGCTTGTTTTTGATAGAGTCTATGTGGAACCTGCTGGTATTTGCTTTGTTGATATTGCTTTGGAAGAAGAAACCGCAGCTTCGCGGTGGGGTGTTTTGGGCATATGTGGCGCTGTACGGCGCGGCAAGGGCCATCCTGGAAGGTCTGAGATTGCCGGATTTCAGCCTGATGCTCTGGGGCAGCACGCTGCGTGTCTCGCAGCTGGTGAGTATAGTAATGGCGATTGTTGGAATCGTCATGTTCATACGTATCTGGAAAAAGGGAGGCTATCCTCACAAAGAAGTGCCGATGGTGTATCGTTTGGACAAACAGGAAAAGGATGCGGCTGCTACCTGAAGTTTTTTATGGCGGATATGGAAGATTAAACTCAATGCTGCTGAACGCACTGACAACTTATATTGTTGTAGATCAAAGGAGGAGCACCCATGCACTATACATTCAAACGCAGTTTGTTTGGCTATAAGCGTGATCAGGTGGAGGCATGTATAGATGCGTTGGACAAGCAGCTCAAGCAGCAACAGGAGGAATACGAGCAGCGCATCAAGCAGGTTGTGGAGGAAAATGTCCAGCTATCCGTGGAGCTGAAAGTGGCGCGCTCCGGCTATAAGGATTCGGCCGAATTGATGATGTCCGCCCAATCCCGCGTACGAGATCTGGAACGCTATTTGGAATTGGAACGGCAGCGGGTTTCAAAGCTGGAACAACAGCAGCTCAAGCTCAAGAAAACCCAGCCCGATACTGGTTCCACACTCATTCAGTCGTTGCAGGAGCGCATTGCGGCGCTCGAGGCTGCGCAGACCATTCTCGCGGAAGTGGAAAAGCGCGATGACGGAACGCTCTTTGAGGGAACATCCTATATCTTTCCCGAAGGCATCAATGCTGCGGACGAGAACAATGCCAACGCGCGCGGGCTGATGCAGCGCGTGTACCGCATGCGCTCTTTAGAGCAGGAATCACGGTAAGCACAGCTAAAAAGCGGATAAAAGAAAAGGAGGGCATCGCCCTCCTTGGTTTTTTCTTTTAGCCCAGCACGCAATACTTATCCATATATTCGCGCATGAGCGGCAATACGTGCGCATATTCGGGCAATTTTCCAAGGAATTCGTAAATGTCCGTCACGTTAACAATGGCATGGATAGTGATGCCGAATTGTTCCTTGACCTCCTGCACGGCGGTGTGCTTGCCGTCCGCGCCAACCTCGCACCGATTGACCGAGATGAACATATCCGAAACCGTTACGTCGCCCTGCGCCTTTAAAATCGGAACCGTTTCACGCACGGCGGTACCTGCCGTTATAACGTCCTCGATGATGGCGATGCGGTCCCCGTCCTTGGGAATATAGCCGACCAAGCTGCCGCCTTCACCGTGATCCTTGGCTTCCTTGCGGTTGAAGAAGAAGGGTTTATCCAGGTTGTGATCCGTTGCCAGGCTCATGGCAGCTGCGGTGACCAGCGGGATGCCTTTGTATGCCGGGCCGAACATGGCATCGAAACCATCTCCAATGGAATCGACGATACAGTTGGCATAGTATTTGCCCAGCGTCGCGATCTGCGAGCCCGTCTTATAGTTGCCTGTGTTGATGAAATAGGGTGACAGCCTGCCGCTCTTGGTCTTGAATTCGCCAAAGCGCAGTACATCCGATTGCATCATAAATTCAATAAAGGCTTGTTTATCAAGATTTGGCATGGATCGTTCCTCCTGCAAAAACAATACGTTATAAACCAAGAATATTATACGGGAGGGAAGGAATTTGCGCAAAGGTTTCTTCGTGAAGAAAGAAATGCCTTTCGCCCGTAGGTTATATGGGGAGGAGATTTTTGGAAAAATTCTCTGTTCGGGATGTTGCAAAAATGAAAAAGCGGAGTATAATAGGATCAAAGGTCAAAGAAAGGCAAAGTAAGGGGTGAGCCCAATGTCTGCATTGAGCGATACAATTGAAGCGTTCATTGTGGCAATGCTACAAGAAGAGGATATGGCGGAACTCAAGCGGAACCAATTGGCTGCAGAGTTTCAATGCGCTCCTTCCCAGATAAACTATGTGATCAGCACGCGCTTTACAAGCCAACGCGGCTATATCGTGGAGAGCAGGCGCGGCGGCGGCGGATATATCCGTATCATACGAATGAATGACGGCAAGGAGTTCTTGTACGAAGCTGCGACGCATCCGCCCGTAAAGTTGAGCTTTGAAGAGGGAAGCGCTTATTTGATACGCATGGTGCAAGGTCAGGCTTTAACCCGCGAACATGCTGCATTGATGCAGTCGGCCATATCGGATGCCGTTTTGGAAAAGGTGGATCTGGCTGTACGCGATGTGACAAGAGCACGTATATTTCATGCGATGTTGCTGACCTTGGTTCGATAAAGGGGGGATCGGAATGCTCTGTCAACGCTGCAACCAAAAAGAAGCAACCATTCATATTACCCAGATATCCAACGGCATGCTGCGTGAACTGCATCTGTGCAGCGAGTGCGCGGGCAGGCAATTCATGCCTGATATGCTCACTGGCAAGCAGCTGTTGGAGCAACTGATGCAGAACCAGCGGATGTTGGATATCCGATGCCCTGCATGCGGTACGACACTCTCGGATTTTCAGCACACGGGCTACATCGGATGCCCGCACTGCTACGAAGTCTTCCGGCAGCAAATGGAGCCGATGCTGCTGGCGGTGCACGGTGTTACACGGCACAGTAAGCAGTATGTGCATGCCGAAACAAAAAAAGAACAAGTTGAAGATCAAGGGATCCTGCAGCTGCGCGAAGAGCTCAATAGCGCTATCAGGGAAGAACGCTATGAGCAGGCGGCGGAACTGCGGGATAAACTTAAAATACTCGAGCGGGAGGGGTCACGATGAACAGGGATATGACCAATGCAATCGTTGTGACCAGCAGGGTCAGGCTAGCGCGGAACCTGACAGACTTTAAATTCCCGCATGTGATGAATGAGAAGGAACAAAAACAAGCGATGGATGAAATCATACAGACGGCAAAACCGACTGGACTCACCACGCTTTTGGCAAGCAACATGCAAGAGACCTATAAGCAGTGGCTGGTAGAGGAACACCTTGTCAGCCGGGACTGGGCAAACGCATCGTACGGAGCGGTTTTGCTGTCTAAAGACAGGGATATCTCCGTCATGCTGATGGAGGAAGACCATTTGCGCCTGCAATGCCTGTTGGAGGGGTTGGCCCTTTCGGAAGCACACCGGCGCATAAAGGCGGTACACCAGGCACTTGCGAAGGAACTGGAGTTTGCGGCGACCGAGGAATTGGGGTATCTTACGGCATGTCCGAGCAATGTTGGCACCGGGCTTCGGGCAAGCGCGTTGATGCACCTGCCGGCGCTGGTGATAACCGGCCGCGCCAAAGCCGCCTTTAACGAACTTAAGGGAAAAGGCGTTGAGGTGCGCGGACTCTATGGTGAAGGAAGCGAGGCGACGGGACATCTGTTCCAGATCAGTAACCGCATTTCGCTGGGCATGGACGAAGAGGCAATCGTCGCCATGATGACGCAGCATATCCTTCGGATTTGCCAGGCTGAATCGCAGGCACGCGAAGCGCTTCTTGCCCAACACCGTCTGGAGATTGAAGATAGGGTAAACAGGGCGTATGGAATACTCAGGTATGCAAAAAAGCTTTCCCGGGATGAGGCCATGATGCATCTGAGCGATGTGATGATGGGCACGTCCATGGGTCTATTACAGGATATTCCGGCTAACCTGCCACAATTGATGTGCAGCATACAGCCGGGGCACCTGCAGTTCAGCCGCAGGGATTCGCTTCCGCAAGAGCAGCAAAGGGCAGAACTTTGCATGGCGGCTTTAGGAAATAACTCATTTTAATAGATAGAATTTTGAACAGAGGTGACTGATATGGAATTTCAACGTTTTACCCAGGGGGCACAAAAGGCGTTGGAGCTGGCGCAGGAGAATGCCCAGCGGATGGGACATAACTATGTGGGTACCGAGCACTTGCTGCTCGGACTGGTACAGACCGAAGGCAGCGCCGCAAGTGCTCTTCAAAGCCAGGGCGTAACGCCGCAAAAGATCAGTGAGATGATCGAGCACATCATCGGAAGAGGCGGGGTGTCCGGCGACAGCTTTGATTTTTCGCCGCGCACCAAGCGCATCTTGCAGATAAGCGCCGCCATAGCCCGGCAGATGGGACATAGCTACATCGGCACGGAACACTTATTGCTGGCGCTGTTAAGCGAAGGCGATACTGTGGCAAGCCGCATATTGCGCGAATGCCAGATCGATCCCAACCGGATCTTGCAGTCGCTGCAGGGTCAGGTTCAAAACGGTGCCACCGCACAGGCGGAAGCGCCTGGTGAGACCAAGACGCTGGACAGTTTCGGACGGGATCTGACGCAGATGGCAAAAGATGGGTTGCTCGACCCAGTTATTGGCCGCGAGCAGGAGATTGAACGCGTGATCCAGGTGCTGTGCCGCCGCACGAAAAACAACCCTGTGCTTGTAGGCGAGCCGGGCGTGGGAAAGAGCGCGATCGCCGAGGAATTGGCGACGAGAGTGGCTTCGGGTAACATACCGGAGATTTTAAAGGATAAGCGCGTGATATCCCTGGATCTTGCATCCATGGTGGCGGGCACCAAATACCGCGGTGAATTCGAAGAGCGGCTTAAGGCCGTGTTGAGCGAGATCAAGGAAGCGAAGAACATCATTCTGTTCATCGATGAAGTGCATACTCTAATCGGCGCGGGCGCCGCGGAAGGATCCATCGACGCGGCCAACATACTAAAACCCGCGCTGGCACGCGGCGAGATACAGTGCATCAGCGCAACGACACTGGATGAATACAGAAAGCATATCGAGAAGGATGCGGCTCTGGAGCGTAGGTTCCAGCCGGTTATGGTGGGCGAACCTTCCGCAGAAGATACCCTTGCGATCCTGCGCGGACTTCGTGACCGTTATGAGGCGCACCACCGCGTAAAGATCAGCGACGAGGCATTAAAAGCCGCAGTGTACCTCTCCGACCGATACATCACCGACCGGTTCCTGCCCGATAAAGCCATCGACCTGATGGATGAAGCGGCAGCACGCGTACGCATCAAGGCATTCGTATCGCCGCCGGATCTCAAGGAATTGGAAAAGAAGCTCAGCTCCGTGCAAAAGGAAAAGGAAGAGGCTATCCAGAACCAGAACTTCGAGCGGGCCGCCGCGATGCGCGACGAGGAGCAGAAGCTAGGCCGTGAAATGGAGCAACTGCGGCAGCAATACAGCCTGAGCAAGACTGAGAAGGAGTTGGTTGTGACCGAAGAGGACATCGCGAACATCCTCTCCAACTGGACCGGTATCCCGGCAAACAAGATGACCGAGGACGAGTCCGAGCGCTTGCTGCATTTGGAAGAAGTTCTGCACGAGCGTGTCATTGGACAGGAGGAAGCGGTGACGGCGGTGGCCAGAGCGATCCGCCGTGCGCGCGCCGGGCTGAAGGACCCCAACCGCCCCATTGGAAGCTTCCTGTTCCTGGGCCCCACAGGCGTTGGCAAGACCGAACTGAGCCGTGCTCTTGCGCAGGCGATGTTCGGGGACGAGAACGCCATGATACGGCTTGATATGAGCGAGTATATGGAGAAGCATACCGTTTCCCGCATGATCGGCTCGCCTCCGGGCTATGTCGGATACGATGAAGGCGGGCAGTTGACTGAAAAGGTGCGCCGCCGCCCCTACAGTGTGGTGTTGCTGGACGAAATCGAAAAAGCGCATCCGGACGTGTTCAACATACTGCTGCAGATCCTCGAAGACGGCAGGCTGACCGATGGGAAGGGGCGCACAGTGGATTTCCGCAATACGGTGGTCATTATGACCAGCAACGTCGGCACCGGCGGCGTCATGCACAAGACGATGGGATTTGGCGCCACAAACAGCGCGAATTCGCTGGAGTACCAGATGCTCAAAGAACGCACGCTGGAGTCGCTGAAGTCCACGTTCCGCCCGGAATTTTTGAACCGCGTGGATGAAACGGTTGTGTTCCACCCGCTCGAGCAGAACGATATCGAGCAGATAGCAATGCTGTTGCTAAAGAGCGTGAGCAAAAGGCTTCGCGAGCGCGATATCGACCTTAGCTTCACGGTTGCCGCAAGCTCACATCTTGCCAAGATCGGCTTTGATCCCAACTATGGCGCAAGACCGCTGCGCAGGGCGATCCAGCAGCAGGTGGAGGATAACCTGAGCGAGGAAATATTGGCCGGACGTGTCAAGTTTGGCGACAAGGTGCTCGTGGATTACAAGAATGACAAGCTCACCTTTGAGACCGTCAAAGCGTGAAGCGAAAAAAGCGGACGCAGGACCCAAAAGGTCTGCGTCCGCTTTTTGCACCAATGAAAAGGTTGAAAAATGAAGGGACGCTGGGATAATTTCCTTGTATAATAAGACAGTAAAGGAGTGGACGCTTTGAAAGAGAGCAACGAAACGACGACTTGCCTATACCGGTCAGATCGTGTGCGCAAGGATCATCCGCGCATTGCGTTCCGGGGCGCGCTGGATGAGCTGCATGCACAGAATATATGCTGCCAACTCGTACTTCGGCGGGAAGGCGAATTCGATGCAGAGCGCAAATTGGGGTATTTGCCTGTTGTCATCCGTGCGTTGATGTCCGCCGAGTATGACGGCCGGGCATTTGATCTTTCTGCATTCAACGACCTGGATTGGGAATCGCTGCATGAGATATCGCACCGGCCGAAACAGCACTTAGGCATCGACCACCCGATTGTTCATGCGGAGTTTGGAGAAAGCGTTGCGGCTTTAAACCTGCTTCGGACTAAGGCGCGGGAATGCGAACGGCTTGCGGTCACGGCGTTCGATGCGCAGCGCGAAGATCTTGTGCATGCTCTCAACCGCATGTCAAGCGCAATCTATGTTCTTATATGCGAGATCTGTACGAAGAAGGAAGCGACATGCAGGTAGGCATTTCGACTGCAACTTTCTTTACCAAACTGCAGACAGAAGAGACATTATTGCACATAGCGGAACTTGGAGCAAGCAGCTATGAGGCATTCCTCAGCGGTTTTTTAGAATACGAGCGGGAGTTCATTGACGATCTTTACAAACGCCAGAGCTCTCTGGGGCTTCAATGCACCGCATTGCATACCCTTGGAAGCCAGTTCGAGCCGCAGTTGTTCTCCATCGCGCAAAGACAGCGGCAAGGTGCGGAATATGTTTTTCTAAAGACCCTGGAGGGCGCTGCCAGACTTCAGGCGCCGTTGTATGTGATGCATGGCCTGTTCCACCTTAAGCGAAGCGCGATGAATCCCAACTTCGAACGATGGGGCCAACGTCTTTCTGAGCTTTGCAGGATAGCTTCGTCCTTCGGCGTTCGGCTGACGCTGGAAAATGTACATTGGTGCATGTATGCAAGAAACGGGCTTGCTACGCTTCTAGAACCCTTCGTTTTGGACAGCGGCCTTGGGTATACGCTGGACGTCAAGCAGGCGATGCAATCCGGCGATTCCGTGGAATCCTATCTGCAGGACATGGGAGAGCGGCTGTGCAACGTACACCTGTGTGATGTGATCATGCGTGGTGACGAGATGGACACCTGTTTGCCCGGCCGGGGAAAGGTCGATTTTACGGCTTTGGCTGAAGCGATAAAAAGACAAAACCCGAAAGCATCCGTCACGATGGAGGTCTATGCACCGGATTACCGCTCGATGGACGAGTTAAAACAATCGTATCAATGGCTCTGTGGAATCTTCGCAGAGATTCAATAAGGAGAAGGCGACCATGAAGGAAGAAATGATGCGCATTTCGCTGGACATCAGCGGAATGATGAAGGACACTGCAGGCGATTTCGGATTTACCGCAGCGGATCTGGAAGACGGCTGCTTTGAAACGGCGGCTAAGCGCATGCGCAATAAGCGCAGCGAGATGGCATTCCGTGATCTGCCTTTCAACCAGGGCGAGATCGTGGAGCAGATATTAACGGAAGCAAAGCGCGTTCGGGAAAAATTCGATACCTTTGTCGTTTTGGGTATCGGCGGAAGTGCTTTGGGCCCCATGGCGGTGCAGCAGGCGCTCAACCACCTGAGGTACAACGAGCTTCCTGCACAAAAGCGCGGCGTCCCGCGCCTGTATGTGGAGGACAACGTCGATCCCGTAAGGATGAGCTCGCTTCTGGATGTCATCGACCTGGAACGCACCTGCTTTAACGTCATCAGCAAAAGCGGCAAGACCAGCGAGACGATGGCGCAGCTGTTGATCGTGACCGATCTTTTGCAAAAGCGCGGATTGCCTTTAAAAGAGCATATCATCGCGACAACAGACAAGTCAGACGGGCTTCTGATCAAGATAGCAAAGCAATATGAGATGCCGACTTTCTATATCCCGGACGGTGTTGGCGGCAGATTTACCGAGCTGACACCCGTAGGGCTGTTGGCTGCGGCGGTCTGTGGCATCGATATCAAGCAGCTGCTCGCGGGCGCCGCGTTCATGGAGAGCAGGCTCCAAAGCGACAAGCCGATGGAGAACATCGCGTATCTCGACGGAGCGCTTCAATACCTGTGCATGCGCCGCGGCATCAACATCTCGGTATTCATGCCGTATTCCGATTCCTTAAAGCTCATGGCAGACTGGTACGCGCAGCTTTGGGCGGAATCGCTGGGCAAGCAATACGATCTTGACGGGAAAACAGTCAACGTCGGACAAACACCCGTTAAAACCCTGGGCGTCACCGACCAGCACTCGCAGAACCAGCTTTATATGGAAGGACCATATGATAAGGTAATCACGTTCTTGTGCGTGGAGGACTACGGAGTGGATGTCATGATCGCGCATGGGTATGAAGAGATCCCGGATGTGGCGTTCCTAGGCGGGCACAGCATGCAGGAGCTGATCCAGGCGGAGCAGTACGCCACAAGCTATGCGCTCACACGGATGAAGCGGCTGCACAAGAGCATTATATTGCCAAAGATCAACGCGTTCACCATTGGCCAGCTGCTGTATATGCTCGAAATGGAGACGGCTTTTGTGGGCGAATTGCTCAACATCAACGCGTTTGACCAGCCGGGTGTCGAAGAGGGCAAGAACGGCACCTATGCATTGTTTGGCAAGAAGGGCTTTGAGAAGAAGCGCGAAGAGATGGAGAGAGCAAGACAACAGGGAAGCGCTTACCGGATATATTAAGAAGAACGGAACGATACGAGCAAAGAAAAACGGGGAGGCGGAATCGCCTCCCCGGTGCGTTTAGATGATTGGTGCACCTATTCAATCGCATTCGCCTGAACGGGTGTAATTTTCCACGAGTATCCCCGCCGTTGTGAGGATCTCCATTGCGAACTCATCGGGATAACTGTGCTCGTACACGATGCGAGCGATGCCTGCATTGACGATCATCTTGGCGCAGATGGAGCAGGGCTGGTTGGTACAATACAGCGTGGCTCCCTGGATTGATACGCCAAGCTTGGCTGCCTGTATAATCGCGTTCTGCTCCGCATGGATGGCGTAGCACAATTCGTGCCTGGTGCCGGAGGGGATGTTCAGCTTGCGCCGCATGCATTCGCCCTTCTCAACGCAGCTCGATGAACCTGCCGGGGCGCCGTTGTATCCGGTTGTCAGTATCCGCTTGTCCCGAACTATCACAGCCCCGATCTTGCGGTTTTCCTGATAACAGCTTGACCAGGTGCCAATCAACGTCACCAATTCCATAAAACGAGCATCCCATTTATCAAACGTTGCCATACAGCAAACCCCCTTTTCCGATCTCATTATATGGAACACCGACGAAACACGCAATGAGTTTTTAAATTCGAAGAAATAGCTTGATATTAGAAGAATAAAAGAGCATGAGGCAGTAAATTATAAGATATCAGGAACATATGGGCAAATTTGGATGAAAATGCAGTTGCAAGAAATGGTAGCGTTGTCTATATTATACATGTATTAGCACTCGGCTAATATGAGTGCTAACAATTTTCCAAAGCTATCAATAAACAGGAGGGATATTTATGAAAGTTAGACCGTTGGGCGAAATGGTGCTGTTAAAACCGGTCGAACAAGAACAAGTCTCCACGGGTGGAATCATCATACCAGATACTGCGAAGGAAAAGCCGATGATGGCGATGGTCGTTGCAGTCGGGCCCGGCGGTATGGTGGACGGGAAAGAGATCGTTATGTCGCTTAAAGAAGGCGATAAGGTCATCTACCGCCGTTATGCAGGTACCGAATTGAAGCTGGACGGAAAAGATTATGTCATGACGCGCCAGAGCGAGATCATTGGCGTCGTCGAAGACTGAGGAGGAAGCAACGATGGCAAAACAGTTTAAATACGGAGAAGATGCCCGAAGGGCCTTAGAGCGTGGCGTGAACACCCTTGCGGACATCGTTAAGATCACGGTTGGCCCCAAGGGACGCAACGTGGTGTTGGAGCGCAAATACGGTGGCCCATTGATCACCAACGACGGCGTGACCATCGCGAAGGAAATCGATGTGGAAGATCCGTTTGAGAACCTCGGCGCCCAGCTCGTACGCGAAGTGGCGACAAAGACCAACGACATCGCCGGCGACGGCACGACGACCGCCATCATTTTGGCGCAAGCCATGATCCGCGAAGGTTTGAAGAACGTGGCCGCAGGCGCCAACCCGATGGTCATCCGCCGCGGCATCGAAGCCGCCGTGGATGTGGCTGTCAACTCGCTCAAAGAGCTCAGCAAGCCGATCGCAGGCAAACAGAGCATCGCGCAGGTCGCGGCGATTTCCGCAGGCGACGAGAACATTGGCGCATTGATTTCGGATGCCATGGAGAAGGTTGGCAACGACGGCGTTATCACGGTCGAAGAATCCAAGACCATGAAGACCGAGCTAAAGGTTGTCGAGGGCATGCAGTTTGACCGCGGCTATGCTTCCGCTTACATGGTAACCAACACGGAGAAGATGGAAGCCGTGCTGGATAATCCGTTGATCCTGATCACCGAGAAGAAGATCAGCATGATCCAGGATTTGTTACCCATCCTCGAGAGGATAGTGCAGCAGGGCCGCAAGCTGTTGATCATCGCAGAAGATATCGAAGGCGAAGCGCTGGCGACGTTGATCGTCAACCGTATGCGCGGAACGCTGCAGTGCTGCGCTGTCAAGGCGCCCGGCTTCGGCGACCGCCGCAAGGAAATGCTGCGCGACATCGCGGTGTTGACCGGCGGAGTGGTCATTTCGGATGACCTTGGCATGGATATCAAAGAGACGACGATGGATATGCTGGGCTCCGCCCGCCAGGTTATCGTTGACAAAGAGAACACCACCATCGTGGAAGGCGCCGGCGACTCGGAAGAGATCAAGAACCGCATTGCCTCCATCAAGAGCCAGATCGAGGAGACCACCTCGGATTACGATCGTGAGAAGCTGCAGGAGCGCCTGGCGAAGTTGGCCGGCGGCGTCGCAGTTATCCAGGTTGGCGCTGCCACGGAAGTCGAGATGAAGGAAGTCAAGCTGCGCATCGAAGACGCGCTGGCTGCAACGCGTGCGGCCGTGGAAGAGGGCATCGTGCCCGGTGGCGGAATTGCACCGTTGTCCATCATCTCCAAAGTGCGTGAAGCGGCTCAAAAGGAAGAGGGCGACAAGCGCACAGGCATGCTGATCGTAGCAAGAGCGCTCGAGGAGCCGATCCGTCAGATCGCCACCAACGCAGGGGTGGAAGGCTCGGTTGTGGTCGAGAACGTCAATCGCCAAAACACGCCGAACTACGGCTATGATGCGGCAAAGGGCGAATATTGCAACCTGGTTGAGCGCGGCATCATCGACCCGACAAAGGTGTCCAGGAGCGCGTTACAAAACGCAGCATCCGTGGCTGCCATCCTTTTGACCACGGAAAGCCTCGTGTGCGATATCCCGGTCAAGGAAGCACCCGCGCCTGCGCCTGACATGGGCGGCATGTACTAAGAGATGTTCGGCTAGACCGTATTCATACGGTCGGACCGTATGAATACGGTCGGACGTATACATACGGTCGGGCCGACTTCTTATAGATTCAATGAAAAATCCCGCTTTTGCGGGATTTTTCATTATCCGTTTGAAGCTTGCTTATCAGTATAAGACCTACGATACCGTTGGTGGCTGAATTTGGCTTCCTGTTTGCTGTTTTGCCAAGAAATACTGCGTCTTGATGACTCTGGATAGAAGAGCGATACACCGCGCATTGGTAAAGGATCCCGGCATAGAACTGACAAGAGTGGTCAGCGCGACAGACCGATGCTGCGTGAGAGCGGAGTTGAGAAGGTTGCGTATCCCGTGTTCCACAGCGGATACGGATACATTGAAGGATTTGGCGACACGGGGATACAGGTCTGTGCTCAAGTGCTTTGTGGCTTGCTTATCCAGAATCGTCCAATGGATTGCATGCGCCAAATAGTGAAAACCGGCGTATTGTGGGGAAAGGCCGTAATCGATAAGACAGCTCTCAAGAAAAGTGAAGAGTGACAGTGTAGCCTGCTGGCTCATACAACCACCTCTTTTCAAAATCCGTCTCCATTGGTTTTATAAAGATAGATAATAAAGCAAATAGTGGTCAATTAAAACAATTATATCAGCAAATATACATAGACGGCAAGAACAATACATATGCTGCAGATTTGTCGTAGGGACAACACTTTAGGCGCTTCATGACGGATTCATTGTGGCTATTTCAAACTTGCCAATAGTCGAGATTTGTGGGAGAATATCGAAATATGAGCGAACGGATTGAGGTCGTAAACCATGAGCAGTAGTCGCAAAATGCGATTGGCGGAAGGAATGCTGTTGCTTACCGCTATGATATGGGGCAGCGGATTCGTAGTGATGAAAAATGCATTGGACTGGATGCCCGTGCACTTCTTGCTGGGGATGAGGTTTCTCATTGCCGCGATCATCATGTCGGCGTTCCTTTTTAAGCGGCTGAAGAAACAAAGCCTTCGAGACATCATCCGCGGTTGTTTGCTAGGTGTGGTGATGTATGCAGCCTATGCCGTTCAAACCTATGGCCTCATGTATACGACCGCAGGGCAGAATGCCTTTCTGACAGCCATCTATGTTGTACTCGTACCGCTTCTCGTCTGTGCGTACAGCCGCAAGCGCGCGACGGCTTTACAGGTATCGGCAGCCGTCCTCTGTCTTGTCGGCATTGGGCTTTTGGCATTAAAAAACGATTTTTCCATAGGCATCGGAAACGCCCTGTCACTTCTGTGTGGCATCCTATATGCCGTACACATCGTGATGGTGAACTATTTTTCCGAAAAGACCGATCCGCTGGTATTGACGGCCATGCAGTTCAATGTATCCGGGATTTTGGGGCTGTTCAGTTTTTTGTTGTTTGAAAAGCCTCCGGCGCAGTTGTCCGGCAACGCCCTGTTTTCAATCGTATACCTTGCCGTCGTGGGCACGCTATTCGCGCTGACGATGCAGAACGTTGGTATACGCTATGCCGACCCCTCGCACGCGTCACTGATCATGGGAATGGAATCGCTGTTCGGCGCCGTTTTCGGCAGCATATTTTTGAGCGAACCCATCACGCTGCGGATGTTTTTCGGCTGCGCGCTGATCCTGTGTTCGATCGTGCTCTCCGAGTTGCGTATTTCGGGAATACAGAAGCGAAAAGAGAAGGAAGAGACTGTGCTAGAACAGGTTTAGAGTTCCAGCATTTGGTAAAAATGGCTCCGATAGGGAATTACCCCCCGATCGGAGGGATAGTGTGGACTTCAAACCGTTGCTGATGGCGCTGGTCGCCGTCTTTAGCGCAGGCGGCACTCCGGTGCCGGATCAAATGCAGGTGCCAACACCTACTGCGTATGTTCAACAAGCCGAGTTGGAATCGCAGGTATTGGCGTTTTCTACTTCCGGCGAAGAGTATGCCTATACTGAGGCGGACGTGGAGGCGCTGGCGCGCATCGTATATTGGGAGGCGCGCGGTGAGCGCGAACAGGGGCAGATAGCGGTTGCCAATGTCGTGCTGAACCGCGTTCGGGATACGCGATGGCCTGACACCATTCAAAAGGTGATAGCCCAAAAGTCGCAGTTCACGCCATATGGGAACAAACGGTATTTTAAAGTCAGGATTCCAAAACATTTTTATAACGTTGCCATACGTGCGCTGGAGGGAGAGAAGGCAATCCCCGACAGCTATTGCTACTTTTCAGTCGGCAAACAATCGCGATATGCAAAGGATTTCATCAGGATCGGAAACCATTATTTCGGCAAACCTAAATGAGCTATCCATATTCCTCTGCCTGTTAGCCGTTTCACAAAATCCGACAATCATTGCTTGCAAATTGTGAAAGAAATTTGTACAATTATTGTCAAAAGTGTCAGATAAGGGGTGAAAGGCGTTGCAAACCAAACGCAGTTACATTCAATATGTGCCCAATGCGTTAACCGTACTGCGCCTTTTGTTAATTCCCCTTTTCCTGTATGCTTTCTTCAAGCCCGATTTTATATTGGCGGACAGGCTGTTTTCGCTATGCGTCTTTGTCTTTGCAAGCCTGACAGACCTTTTGGACGGTTATATTGCCAGAAAGTACAACGCCATCACGAATTTCGGTCGCTTGGCTGATCCTGCGGCAGACAAACTGATGGCGATATCGGCTCTTTTCGGCCTGACTATCATCGGCCGGCTGCCACTTTTGTTCGTCATACTTGTGCTTGTCAAAGAGAGCCTGATGCTCATTGGGGGCTATATCATGCTCAAATACCGCTTCGTGGTATATTCCAAGTGGTACGGGAAGGCAGCGGCATTTGTGATGGCGCTGGGCATTGCGATGACGTTCTGGAGCGGATTTGTTCCCTGGAACTTGTACCTGCTGTACATCAGCCTGGTACTGGCGTATTATTCGCTCATCCACTATGCAATGCTGGCGATTAAGCAGATCAGGGAAGTGAAGCGGAATCCGGACAATCCCCGGGATTTATATGCAGAGCATTGACTTTTCTGGGCGATTTTGTATAGAATAATATAACATTCAGGCAATGACCGGAAGGAGTATGCAAGAGCCGGCCACAAGAGAGGCGGTCCCGTGGCTGAAAGGGCCGCTTGGAAATGGCATGCAGAAAGTCGTCCGTGAGCCGATGCGATTTGCCGTAGGCGGGCGTTAACCGCATAACGAGGGGCGGAGTATCTCCGCCTGAACAAAGGTGGTACCACGAAGCCGGCTTCGTCCTTTGAAGGACTGCGCCGGCGTTTTTAATTGGAGGGAAGAGCATGAAGCAAATACCCGAGAAGACCTACGAATACAAACAGGTGGAGGATAGGCTGTACAAAGCCTGGATGGAACAAGGCTGTTTTAAGCCTGCAATTGACCACAGCAAAAAGCCGTTTACCATCGTGATACCGCCGCCCAACATCACGGGCCAGCTGCACATGGGGCACGCGCTGGACAATGTGCTGCAGGATATTTTGATCAGGACCCACCGCATGCAGGGCACACCAACGTTGTGGGTACCGGGCACAGACCACGCGTCTATTGCAACCGAAGTAAAGATCGTGGAAAGCATGGCAGAAGAGGGTCTGACCAAAGCCGACATCGGCCGGGAAGCTTTTTTGAAGCGCGCATGGGCCTGGAAAGAGAAGTACGGCGGACGCATCGTCGAACAACTCAAGAAGATGGGATGCTCCTGCGATTGGTCTCACGAGCGCTTCACCATGGACGAAGGGTGCAGCCGCGCCGTGCTGGAGACATTTGTGCGCCTGTATGAGCAGGGGTATATCTATAAGGGCAATCGGATCATTAACTGGTGCCCCGACTGCCGTACGGCGCTTTCCGATGCCGAAGTAGAATACGAGGAACAAAACAGCTTCCTCTGGCACATTCGCTATTCGACGCCGGATGGCAAGGACAGCATCATCGTAGCAACGACGCGGCCCGAGACGATGCTGGGCGATACGGCTG
>CAZHNN010000012.1:49053-62144 GCA_964533965.1 uncultured Clostridia bacterium
ATAAGCATCTCGTCGGCAAAACGGTCGTGCTGCCGCTGATGAACCGTGAGATACCCATCGTCGCGGACGAGTACGTGGACAGGGAGTTTGGCACCGGCGCCGTGAAGATCACACCTGCGCACGATCCCAACGACTTCGAAGTCGGGCAAAGGCACAACGCAGAGCCTATCCGCGTGATGGACGACGGCGGCATCATCAATGAGAACGGCGGTGTTTATTGCAGCCTTGACCGTTTTGAGGCGCGCAAACGCGTCGTTGAGGATCTTGAGAAGCTGGGTGTGCTAGTAAAGGTCGAGCCGCACGACCACAACGTTGGCGGTTGTTACCGCTGTGGGACGACGGTGGAAAGCATCATCTCCGAGCAATGGTTTGTCAGCATGAAACCGCTGGCCGAGCCTGCGATGGAAGTGGTGCGTAACGGGAAGATACGCTTTGTGCCAGACCGTTTCTCCAAGACGTATTTCAACTGGATGGAAAACATCCGTGACTGGTGCATCTCGCGTCAGCTCTGGTGGGGACACCGGATCCCTGCCTGGTATTGCGATGATTGCGGGGAAATGATGGTTGCCCGCAGCGCACCGCAAACGTGTGCAAAATGCGGCAGTACGCATCTGCATCAGGACGAGGATGTACTGGATACCTGGTTCAGCAGTGGCCTTTGGCCTTTCTCCACGCTCGGGTGGCCGGATAAGACCGAGGACTTGGCGTATTTCTATCCGACCAGCACGCTCGTCACGGGATATGAGATCATCTTCTTCTGGGTGGCCCGCATGATCGTGTTCGGGCTGTCTATGATGGGCGATATTCCGTTTGATACAGTAATGATCCATGGCATCGTGCGCGATGCGCAAGGAAGAAAGATGTCGAAGTCCTTAGGAAATGGCATCGACCCGCTGGAGATCATCGAAAACTACGGAACGGACGCGCTCCGTTTCTCGCTCATACAGAACAACAGCATCGAGAACGACAGCCGCTTCTATATGGAGCGGGTGGAAGCAGCCAGGAACTTCGCGAACAAGGCCTGGAACGCGGCGCGCTTCGTGCTGATGAATGCGCAGGATTACGAGCCAAAGCCGCTTGACAAAGCAAGCCTGAAGGCGGAGGACAAATGGATCCTGCACAAGCTCAACGTTACGATCGAGAACGCCACCAACGCCATCGAGCGGATGGACCTGGGACTTGCCGCACAGGAGGTCTATGATTTCCTGTGGTCGGATTACTGCGATTGGTTCATCGAGATGCAAAAGACCCGCTTAAATGGTGAGGATAAGGACACGGCTCTGTCGGTGCTGCTGTATGTGCTGGAGCGGACGCTAAAATTGCTGCATCCGTTCATGCCGTTTGTCACGGAGGAGATCTACCAGTCGTTGCCGGGGACACAGGGCTTCATCATGACGAGCGCTTGGCCCCAAAAGGACGAATCGCTGTCCTTTGCCAAGGAAGCGGAAGAGATAGAGGGACTTATGGAGCTTATCCGCGCCGTGCGCAATATGCGCCGCGAACTAAACGTGCCGCAGGGCAAAAAGGCGCCGCTGTGTATTCTGCCTGCCAAAGGCAGGGAGACGGCTATACAGCATGCGGGAGCATGGTTTGAACGCTTGAGCTACGCAAGCGATGTCACAATCCTCGCATCCGAAGCGGATGCGCCCAAGGGAGCGGCAACTGCCGCATGCCCGTTTGGAACGGCCTATGTGCCGATGGGCGCTTTGGTGGATGTCGATAAGGAAAAGGCCCGCTTGCAGAAGGAAGTGGAGCGGCTGAACAAGGAAATCACGCGCTCGGAAGGCAAGCTTGGCAACCCCGGGTTTACCGAAAAAGCGCCGCAGAATATCGTGGATGCCGAAAAAAAGGCATTGGAGGAATACAAAGCGCTTCTTGAGCGCACGCAGGAGCTTGTGAACGCTCTGGGGTAATGTCATGCATGCATATCCGGACCATTGGACTTTTGAACAGAGAAAGCGGTTCACGCCGCTTTCGGAACTATTGGGCGTCGACGGGTTGTACGACGCCCTGCCTTTCGTGCACGTTTCGGGAACAAACGGCAAGGGATCCATCTGCGCCTATATGCAATCAATCCTGCGGGCTGCGGGGTACCGGGTGGGGCTGTTCACATCCCCGCACCTGTATCGTGAAACGGACCGCATACGCATCGATGACCAAGAGATCCCGCAGGAGCAGCTGAATGAACTAATTAAGCAAGCGTACGCGAAGAACCCGAATATCAAACTGTTTGAAGCGTACCTGTACGCGGGTCTGTTGTATTTCACACGTCAGAATGTGGATATCGCCGTGATGGAAACAGGCATCGGCGGCACGCTGGATGCTACGAACATACTATGGCCCAGCTTGTGCATTACCGGCACGATAGGCCTTGATCATTGCAAGATATTAGGCGATACGCTCCCCGAAATCGCTCGACAGAAGGCGGGCATCGCCAAACAAGGCGTGCCGTTTGTGCTGTCTCCCGGAGTCGATTCGGATGCCAGAAGTGCGTTTAGGAAGATGTGCGAGGAGGCGGGTGCAGCGCTGTACGATCTTTCGGGCAGCACACTTGTCCGATACAAAGAAGACGGAATACAGCGCTTTGATGCAGATGGTCCCGGGTTGAGCCTGAAGGATGTTCGAATACGCATGCTCGGAAGTTATCAGGTGCAAAACGCATGGACCGCAGCCTATGCGGCGTTCAAACTAAGCGGCGCAGAGTTTAAAATCAATGAAAATGTTATCCGGCAAGGCCTCTGGAATACGCTCTGGGCAGGCCGCCTGCAATGGATGGATGGAAGCCCGCCGATTCTCGTCGACGGCGCGCACAATCCCGAAGGCGCAATATCGCTCAAAGAAGCCGTCAAGGAATTGAAAGGGAACAGGCGCGTCGTGCTTCTGATCGGCATGATGGAGGATAAGGATACGCAAGCCGTAGCGCAATGCTTGGGCGGAGCGTTTGACGCGGTGGTGGCAACGCAGATCGACTATTATCGGGCGATTCCTGCAGACAGGCTTGCGCGGCTGTTCGACAATGCGATCTCGGTAACGCCGCCCGAAACGGCGCTTATGGAGGCCAAACGGCTCGCCGGGCCGGATGGACTTGTGGTGATCGCGGGATCGCTGTATTTGCCGTCGGCACTGCATCTGGGTTAATTAAACGAAAAACAAGCCTTACGGCTTGTTTTTTTGTTGTATAAATTGGTAGGTCTTAGAAACCAAGATCCTCGTTGACCAATATCACATGCATCTTGACGCCACTGGTAGGTCTATGGATCACGCCGGTGACGCTGCACATGCGTTGCGGATGCGAGCAATCCGTGCAGTATCCGAGCACGGCGCATGGGGTGTTGTAATTCAGGCGCTTCGCGTTCAGCGGGGACGCGACGTTGCGGATGCGGTTGATGGCGGCTTCATAATCCTCCACGAGCTTGTTCTTGCCGATGATGAAGATCACGTTTTTAGGACCGAAGAACATCGAGGCGACGCGGTTGCCGCTCCCGTCGGTGTTCACGATCTCCCCCTCCTCGGTCAGCGCGTTGGCGGAAAGCAGATAATAATCGGCGTTCGCAGACTTTTTGCGCATGGTGTTCATCTCCTGCGGAGCCACCATCCAATGCCAGTACACCTCATGCCCTTTACCTTTGAGCGTATCGTATAGACCAAGATCGCGCACTGTGGCAGATCCTCCGAATCCAACCGATGCGCCTTCGGGAATGAGGCTCAATACGGTCTGTATGGCTTCCTGCGCATTCTCTACAACTTGAGCTTCGAATTGGTGCCGTTTCAGCTTGTCAGCCATTTGTTGAAGATCTTTCATAAAGATTCCTCCCAAAATTTAACCTTGTACCATTATAAACGAAAATGACGCAATGCAAAAGGTCAGTTGCTTTTATGGGAAACTTCTTCTATGATAAAAGCATGGCAGGAGGACATATGAGCACAGATCATCAGAAGAATATACGCAATTTTTGCATTATAGCCCATATCGACCATGGAAAAAGCACGCTTGCGGACAGGTTGATTGAGATGACGGGGACCGTGCAGAGCCGCGACATGCAGGAACAGCTTTTGGACACGATGGAGCTTGAAAAGGAGCGCGGCATCACCATCAAGAGCCAGAGCGTACGTATGCATTATCAGGCGCAGGACGGGGAGACGTACATCTATAACCTCATCGACACGCCTGGTCACGTTGACTTTACCTATGAAGTGTCCCGGTCGCTTGCGGCCTGCGAAGGAGCGATACTCGTGGTGGATGCCACGCAGGGGATCGAAGCGCAGACGCTGGCGAACGTTTATATGGCATTGGATCATGACCTTGAGATCATGCCTGTGATCAACAAGATTGATCTGCCAAGTGCGATGCCGGATACCGTTAAACAGGAGATCGAGGATGTCATCGGCCTCGACTGCGAAAGCTGTCCGCTGATCAGCGCCAAGACAGGGCTGAACGTGGAGCAGGTGCTCGAAAGGGTAAAGGATGTCGTACCCTCCCCTAAGGGTGATTTGGATGAGCCTTTGAAGGCGCTGATCTTCGATTCGTTTTACGATAATTACAAGGGCGCAATATCCTATGTGCGCGTTTTTGACGGCAGTTGCAAAATCGGCACTCGCATCCGCATGATGAGCACCAATAAGGAATTCGACGTGACGGAGGTCGGTTATTTTGCGCCGCAGATGCAGCCGTGCGAGGAACTGATGGCGGGCGAAGTAGGCTATATCGTGGCTTCGATTAAGAACGTTTCGGACACCCGCGTCGGCGACACCATCACCGACGCCAGGCAGCCCGCGGTAAAACCATTACCCGGTTACAAGCGCGCCACGCCAATGGTATTCTGCGGCATTTATCCGGCGGACAGGGCCAACTACGACGAATTGAAGGATGCGTTGGAGAAACTTTCGCTCAACGATGCGTCGGTCTTCTACGAACCCGAAACGTCCGTGGCGCTGGGATTCGGCTTCCGCTGCGGCTTTCTGGGACTATTGCACATGGAAATCATCCAGGAGAGGCTGGAACGCGAGTTCGACCTTTCGATCATCACCACGGCGCCTTCCGTGCTCTATCACATCCATTTAACCGACGGCAGCGAAAAGGTCATCGATAACCCGACCAACCTGCCGTCGATCACGGAGATCGAATACATGGAAGAGCCTATGGTAAATGCCACCATTATGGTGCCAAACGATTACACCGGTGCCGTGATGGAACTTTGCCAGGAAAAGCGCGGCACGTTCGGAGATATGAAATACCTTGACGCCAACCGTATGACGCTGCATTATAAATTGCCGCTTAACGAGATTATCTACGACTTCTTCGACGCTCTTAAATCCCGTACGAAAGGCTACGCGAGCTTCGATTACGAGCTTTCGGGATACGAGCGCAGCGATCTGGTCAAGCTCGACATCCTTTTGAACGGTGATCTGTGCGACGCGCTCTCCATCATTGTGCACAAGGACAGGGCGTATGCGCGCGGGCGCTCCATCGCGGAAAAACTTCGGGAGGCGATTCCGCGGCAGATGTTCGAGATACCGATTCAGGCGGCCATTGGCGGAAAGATCATCGCTCGCGAGACAGTCAAAGCGATGCGCAAGGACGTCTTGGCCAAGTGCTATGGCGGCGATATCACGCGCAAGAAGAAACTCTTGGAAAAACAGAAGGAAGGGAAGAAGCGCATGCGCCAGATAGGCTCTGTGGAAGTGCCGAGCGAAGCGTTTTTATCCGTTTTGAAGATGGACTGATGGAAAAACAGGCTTTTTCGGGGATGTATCTCCACATCCCCTTTTGTATTGCAAAATGCCATTATTGTTCCTTTGCCTCCGTACCTGTCCGCAGTCAAAAGGATCGTCGTATCGAGCACTATATCGATCTGCTGTTGTCGGAATTGGACGAAGGAGTACCCGATTGGAGCGGTGAGCGTTTTGATTCGCTGTTCCTGGGTGGTGGAACGCCTTCCGTGTTGCCGATTCCACATGTGTCGCGGTTGATCAAAAAGGCGCTGGAGTGCTACCAATTTGAACCGGACAGCGAAATCACCGTAGAATGCAACCCGGAATCCTTCACGCCGCAGAAGGCGTACGATTTTCAGAAGGCGGGCGTCACCCGCCTTTCGTTTGGTATTCAGAGCGCAGATGACGAAGAACTTCGTATGCTCGGCCGACCGCATACGTGGGCAGATGCGCAAAATGCCGTCGATTACGCGCGCATGGCGGGCTTTTCGAATATCAATGCAGACCTCATCTACGCGTTGCCGGGACAAAAGCCGCATGGGTTTCTGCAGAGCGTTCGCAAGGTGTTGGACCTTGGCGTTGAGCATCTCTCCTGTTATGCGTTGACCCTGGAAGTGGGCACAAAGCTGCATGAGGACATTACACTCGGGCGGCTGCCCAACATCGATGACGATGCGGCGGCGGATATGTTTGAGAGCCTCGAGACGCTTGCAAAGGAATACGGGCTATTCAGGTACGAGATCAGCAATTATGCCAAGGCGGGCCATGAGTCCAGGCACAACCTTCACTATTGGCACCAGGACAGCTATGCGGGTTTTGGCGTTGCGGCGCACGGCGCCATGCACAAAGGCAAGGAAGTGCTTAGGGTCGCAAACGGCGATGACCTAGAAGCGTATTTAAAAAATGGACCTGTCAAACGCATCGAAAAGGTATCGGGGCAGGACGCCATGTTCGAATACGTTATGCTGGGCACAAGGCTTGTTCAGGGTCTGGTGCTAAGCGACTTTTACAACCGCTTCGGAACGCGTTTTGAAGATGTATACAAAGCCGCAACAGACAAGGCCGTTTCACTGGGTCTTGCAGAGCTCACGCCGTCACGATTCCGCTTTAGCAGCAGGGGAATGCTGGTGCAGAACAGCCTATTACAGCTGTTTATGCCGTAATAATAGAACAATATAACTGAATAAAATTAAGGAAAAAGGATATACACGACGAGGTTGCTGCAAAGGAGCAAGATCGTATGGAATATCCTTCTTTTTTTTGGTATGGATGGCGATATTTCACTGCAAAATATTGACAATGTCGGAAAGGAGTGCTATGCTCTCAGTGTTAGCACTCAAACTAGGAGAGTGCTAACAAAACGGGTTGGGAAGGAGGTTGCGGTGGCGTAGGACGTAAGCCCTAAAACGACACGTTTATACGCGCCGTCAGGTTGAAATGAACTTAAGTGAACGAAAACTTCGGATTATGTTGGCAATCGTGGACGATTACATCGCTTCCGGAATCCCCATCGGTTCGAGAACTATCTCTCGCATGTGGGATGGTGAACTCAGCCCGGCAACCATTCGCAACGAGATGAGCGATCTGGAGGAAATGGGCTTTCTCATGCAGCCGCACACCAGTGCGGGACGAATCCCTTCGGATTTGGCTTATCGACTATATGTGGACAGATTCCTTCGGGTGCAGCGCCTTTCCCTGGAAGAGGCGGAAACCATCCGCAGCTATTATAACGTTCGAAGGCGGGAAATGAGCGAGGTAATCGCCACCACGGCACGCGTGTTAAGCGACATGACGGATTATGTGGCGATGATATTGCCCCCGCAGTTGCGCCACGTTACATTCTCCCAGATACGCCTTATCCCGCTCAATCCTGGGCGCGCGCTAGCGGTTTTGGTCACGAGCGAAGGCATCGTGAAGGACGTGATCATCAACGTGCCGCTTCAAATGGATGAACGGCACCTGGATCGAATCTCAAACGCCCTAACGCAGCATATGCGCGGCAAAACGGTGGATGAGATGCCGGCGGTACTTGAAAAACTCAGCGTAGAGTTTGACGTACAGGAGCAGACCTTTGATTCGCTCATTGATATTGTAAAATCGTCCGACCCAATACGCGACGTATACTTTGACGGGCGTCAGAACCTGTTCAAGCACCACGAATACGCAAACATCGAGCGGGCGAAGACGTTTTTGGAAGCGATGGACAGCCGGGAGATGTTCTACCGGATGCTCACGAAAGCGAAGGATATGGAGATGACCATCTCCATTGGGCGTGAAAACGAGGATGAATCGCTAAGAGATGCAAGTGTCGTGACGGCAACCTATACAATAGGGGGCAAGAGCGTCGGCAGCTTTGGGATCATCGGCCCCACGCGGATGGATTACGCCCGCGTTATCGCAATTATGCACCATATAAGCCAAGCACTAGAAGATATTCTCTCGGGCTGAGGAGGAAGCATGCTGAAAAAGGGAAAAGAAGACAAAGAGCCAATGGTTGAGCAAACGCCTCAAGATCAGGTGGAAGAGGCTCAGGTGGCACAAGAGGATCAAGCAGATGTCGAAGCGCTTAAAAAAAGCGCACAAGTTGCGGCAATGCAGATGATGGAAGCACTTAGGCAGTGTGAGACCCTCTCGAAAGCGCTCGAAGAAGCCACGCAGAAGGCCGAACAATATCAGAACCAATGGCTCCACCTAAAAGGCGAATTTGACAATTACCGCAAGCGCACAACCGCCGAACTGGCATCCGCCCGCGATGAGGGCACGATGGAAACGCTTAAACTGATGTTGCCATCGCTAGATAACCTTGATAGGGCACTGAATGTTGCCCGCGGGGAGGGCGCGGATTCTATCGCGCAGGGGTTGGAAATGGTATTCTCCACCCTGACTGCTTCCTTTGAGAAAAAGGGGCTGCAGGTGATGGATGCGTTGGGGAAACCCTTTGATCCGACCCTGCATGCGGCAGTATTACAGGAGCCCTGTGAAGATGAAGCCAAGAAGGATACCGTGGCGCAGGTCCTGCAAAGCGGATACCTCTACAACGGCAAGGTTTTGAGATACGCCACCGTAAAGGTGTATGTATAAACACAATGACATTCACATCAAGAATATAGATTAGGAGGATTCAAACATGTCAAAGATCATCGGAATCGATTTAGGAACTACATTCAGCTGCGTTGCGGTCATGGAGGGCGGAGAACCGGTTGTTATCCCCAATTCCGAAGGGTCACGTACCACGCCGTCTGTTGTTGGATTCAGCAAAAACGGGGAGCGGCTTGTTGGCCAAATAGCCAAGCGTCAAGCGATCACCAACCCGGACCGCACCATTTCCAGCATCAAGCGCGACATGGGATACGACCGCAAGGTTCGCATTGACGATAAAGTCTACACGCCTCAGGAAATCTCTGCGATGATCCTGCAAAAGCTCAAAGCGGACGCGGAGGCGTACCTTGGCGGGCCTGTTACTGACGCAGTCATCACCGTTCCCGCCTATTTCTCGGATGCACAGCGCCAGGCGACCAAGGACGCAGGCACCATCGCGGGATTGAACGTTCTGCGCATCATCAACGAGCCCACGGCTGCTGCGCTTGCATACGGCCTTGACAAAGAGGGCAGCGGCAAAATCCTGGTATATGACCTCGGCGGCGGCACGTTCGACGTATCGCTTTTGGAAATCAGCGACGGCGTGTTCGAAGTGCTGGCAACCAACGGCAACAACCGTCTGGGCGGCGACGACTTTGACCAACGCGTTATGGAATACCTGATTTCCGAATTCAAGAAGAGCAGCGGCGTTGACCTCTCCCGCGACAGTATGGCAATGCAGCGGTTGAAGGAAGCGGCGGAAAAAGCAAAGATCGAACTGTCCAGCACCGCTACAACGAACATCAACCTGCCGTTTATCACAGAAGGTCCGAAGCACCTCGATATGCAATTGAGCCGCGCCAAGTTCAACGAACTGACCGCAGAACTGGTTGAGAAGACCGTGGGACCGGCAGTGCAGGCGCTCAAAGACGCCAACATGAAACCGGAAGAGATCGACAAGGTCATTCTGGTCGGCGGCTCCACCCGCATTCCTGCCGTACAGGATGCTGTAAGGCGCATCACCGGCAAGGAACCCTATAAGGGCATCAACCCCGACGAGTGCGTCGCCATCGGCGCCGCGATCCAGGGCGGCGTGTTGGGCGGAACGGTGACGGGTATCCTGTTGCTCGACGTTACACCGCTGTCCCTTGGCATCGAGACGGTAGGCGGCGTATTCACCAAGCTCATCGAGCGCAACACCACCATACCGACCAAGAAGAGCCAGATCTTCTCAACGGCAGCTGACGGGCAAACCGCGGTGGACGTGCACGTGCTGCAGGGTGAGCGCGAGATGGCTGCGTACAACAAGACGCTGGGGCGCTTCCAGCTATCCGGCATACCCCCGGCGCCGCGAGGCATACCGCAGATCGAGGTTACGTTTGACATCGACGCCAATGGCATCGTGAACGTCTCCGCCAAAGATATGGGCACCGGCCGCCAGCAGAGGGTCACCATTACGGCCAGTACCAAGATGAGCAACGACGACATCAAAAAGGCCGTTGACGAAGCTGCGAAGTATGCGGACGATGACAAGAAGCGCCGCGAAGAGGTGGATGCGCGCAATGACGCAGATTCCATCTGCTATCAGATCGAAAAGACCATCAAGGATCTTGGAAGCAAGATCTCCGATGCTGATAAGAAAACCATGACGGATGGTGTGAGTGCCCTCAGAGCGAAACTCGCAGGTTCGGACATTGAAGCCATCAAAGCCGAAACGAACATATTGCGCGACAAGTCCTTTGAGATCTTCGGGCGCGTTTACCAGCAGGATCCGAATGCACAGGCTGGCGGTCCCCATGCGGAAGACGCCTATCAGAGGCCGGAGGATCAACAATCCTATACCGGTACCGGCGAAAGCCAGAGCACTGCAAGCGGCGACAACGTCGTGGATGCGGACTACGAAGTGGTGGATGACGACAAGAAGAAATAAGCGCTGCGGTGATACCGCAGCGTGAACGGATCAGACGGACAGCCTGCAAGCATAACGCTTGCAGGCTCAGTTCGCTCAAAAAGCAGCGAACGCTTGCATCGCCTGTGCTCCAATGGCCGGCGGTGCGCTGCTTTGTATGTGCTTGCTTTAAAACATTCTAAAAAGATGATCTCCTGACTTTGTCAACAGGAACCCGTAAACAGAGTTTGGAGCATGCCTTTTGGCAGTATAGATTGAATTCAATAGTAATGCTGTATATATAAAGCGTTCGCGCAGTTGGGTGATTGTGCACATAGTTTTGGAATATGGCAAAGGCGGAGGAACAAATTGGCTCGCGATTATTATGAAATCCTTGGCGTAGAGAGAAACGCTCCGGAAGAAGACATCAAAAAGGCTTACAGGCAGTTGGCCAAGAAGTATCATCCCGATATGAACAAGGACAATCCCAAGCAAGCCGAGGAAAAGTTCAAAGAGGTTAATGAGGCATATTCTATCCTCTCCGACACGGAAAAGCGCTCCGTATATGACCGCATGGGGCATGAAGCGTATAGCCAGGCGTCGGCGACGGGCGGAGCGGGCGGACCGCAGGGCAATCCGTTCGGCGGATTTGGTGGATTTGGCGGTTTCGGCGGGTTTGGGGATATCTTTGAACAGATGTTCGGCGGTGGCTTTGCTACGCGGTCACGCACGGGCCCACAACCGGGGCGTACCATTCGCCAGCCTTTGAACATATCGCTGGAAGAAGCGTTTACGGGTGTAAAGAAGGAAATCTCCTTCAGCCGCAACGAGGCTTGCTCGGAATGCGGCGGCACAGGCGCCAAAAAAGGCACGACTGTTTCCACCTGCACCGTTTGCAAGGGTACAGGGCAGGTTCAAGATGTGCGGCAGACCCCGTTGGGTACGATGGTAAATTCACGTCCCTGCCAGACATGCAACGGAACAGGAAGGATCATCAAGGATCCCTGTGATGCGTGCCGGGGTAGCGGCGTTCAGTATAAGCAGAAGAAGATCAAGATCAATATTCCGGCCGGCGTGGACGATGGCCAGGTCGTCACGCTTTCGGGAGAAGGGGAAGTGGGCGCCAATGGGGGGCGCAGCGGCGATCTGCAGGTATTGATGAGCATTCGCCCGCACCCGATCTTCGAGCGCCGCGGACCGGATTTGTATATCGACCTTGATATCTCCTATGCGCGCGCGGCGCTTGGCGGAGATGTCATCGTTCCCACCATAGACGGCAGCGTGAAATACCATATCCCCGAATTGACGGAACCGGGTACGACATTTAGGCTTAAAGGGCAGGGAATGCCGAGGCTTCATGGAAATACCAGAGGAGATCAATATGTGAACATCAACATCGAGATGCCTGAGAAGCTCACCGAGAGGCAAAAAGAGCTGCTGCGCGAACTGGATGCTATCGATGAGGCAAGACAGCAGAACAAGGGACAGGGCATCTTCGACAAGATATTCAATAAGAACAAAGGATAAGAGAGAATGCAGTGGACGGAAGTCACCATACAGACAACGACACAGGGCGCAGACGCGATGGCGGAAGTGCTCTTTTCCCAGGGCGTTTCGGGCGTATCCATCGAAGATCCTGCGGACATTGCGCTCTATCAGCGGCCGAGCGACGAATGGGATTATATCGACGAATCCATCTTTGCCGACCACGGGTCAGTGGTATATGTCAAAGGATACTTACCCTCTGAGGAAGAGGAAAAGATCGGTATCATTCGCTCCGAAGCGATGCGCGTTGCAAATTTGTCGGACGAGCACATCGATTTTGGAACCGGCATCGTTACCACATGCACCGTCCGGGATGAGGATTGGTCGGAGAACTGGAAGCAGTATTATAAGCCGTTTACAGTCGGGCAGACGCTGGCGGTCACGCCATGCTGGGAAGAATTCAATTCCCCCGGGCGTACGGTGGTAAGCCTCGAGCCCGGCGCCGCGTTTGGCACGGGGCAGCACGAGACGACGTTCATGTGTCTCTCGCTTGCGGAAAAGCGCGAGCTTAACGGCAAAAGGATATTGGACATTGGTTGTGGCACGGGAATCCTCGGCGTCGCTTGTGTATGTCTTGGGGCAGAAGCCGCTACGTTGATCGACCGCGATTCGGTGGCGGTATCCGCAGCGCAGCACAACACGGTATTGAACAATTGCACCGATAAGGTCAAGATCCTGCTGGGCAACCTGGCGGACCAAGTGCAGGGCATGTACGACGTGGTCTTCGCCAACATCGTGGCGGATGCTGTGATAGCCTTGATGCCCGAGATACCCAGAGTGCTTAAAAAGGACGGTATTCTCATAGCCAGCGGCATCATTCGCGAACGGGAGTCAGACGTTGATGATGCTGCCAAGACGAACAATCTCA
>CAZHNN010000012.1:62154-73471 GCA_964533965.1 uncultured Clostridia bacterium
TCATCACGATTGAGCGCATGCAGCAGGGCGAATGGGTAGCGCTGTGCATGAAAAGGGAATAGTATGGCTCGCTTTTTGATCGATGACATGGATGGCGATACGGCTATATTTCGAGAGGATGCACAGCACATGGCGCGCATCCTCCGTTTTAAACCGGGGGACAGCATTACCGCACTGGACGGAAACGGGCGCCAGGCAGCGGCTACGATCTGCTGTGTCAACCGCGATGAAATACGAGCAACGCTGAGATTGTGGCAACAGGCCGAAGGTGAGCCATCCGTACATGTATGCATTTTCCAGGGAATATGCCGCGGCGAGCGCTTTGAGATGGCGATACAGAAATGCACCGAGCTTGGCGCAGAGAGCATTACGCCTCTATATCTTTCCCGCTGCGAGTTTACGCCCCAGGATGTGAACAAGAAATTGCCCCGGCTGAACAAGATCGCCCGAGAAGCGGCTAAACAGAGCGGACGGGGCATCGTGCCGAAAGTCAACCCCTCAGTCACGCTTACGGATATTTCCTTTAAAGAATTCGATCTTATTCTTTGCCCCTACGAAGATGCGAATGAACACGGACTAAGATATGTGCTAAAAGAATATCCGAGCCCGAGGAAAGTGGCTATCATCATTGGCCCCGAAGGCGGTTTGGAGCCGTATGAGGCGACGTATTGCAAAGAGCATGGAGCGCAGGTCATCACACTGGGCAAACGGATATTGCGCACGGAAACAGCGGCACCGGCGGTGCTTGCGGCATTGATGGCGATGACGGGGCAGTGGGACGGTGAATTGGATTGAAAGTCGCATTGCATACGCTAGGCTGTAAGGTCAACCAGTATGATACGCAGTCCATGGCGCAGTCGTTGTCCTCTTTGGACCATGAGATTGTTCCTTTTTCGTCAGCGGCCGATGTCTATATACTCAATACCTGCACAGTGACTGCAGAGAGCGAGCGCAAGGCAAGGCAGATCCTCTCCAGGGTAAAGCGAGAGCATCCGGAAGCGCTGCTGGTGGTTTGCGGCTGCTGGGCGCAGCGCAATGCACAACACGTACTGGACATAGAAGGCGTGGATGCCGTGATGGGTACGACCGCGCGTCGGCATGTGGGTCAAGTCCTTGATCAGCTTCAGAAGGGGAGCAAGCAGAACTTTGTCACAAGCTTTTCCCTCAGTATCGAGTACGAGGAAGGCTGCGGCGCACAATTCGAACGCTCACGAGCACATGTGAAGATTCAGGATGGATGCGACAGACATTGCACATATTGCATCATCCCTAAAGCCCGGGGACCCATCCGTTCCCGAACGATTTTGGGGATACAGGCCGAATGCGAAGAGGCAGCACAGGCTGGGCATTTTGAAATCGTCCTGACGGGTATACGGCTCACCTCTTTCGGCAAGGAACGCAATCAGGCGCTGATGGATGCCGTGGAGGCGGCGGCCGCTACTTCTATCGGCCGCATTCGTTTGGGGTCGCTCGATCCGGACGATATCGGGGACGATTTTATCCGGCGGGCAGCCGGTTGCGAAAAGCTCTGTAGGCATTTCCATCTCTCTTTGCAAAGCGGAAGCAATTCGGTGTTACGACGGATGGGCCGCAGGTATACTTCACAAGAATTCGCTTCAACCGTGATGAAAATACGCAAGGCGATGCCCGAAGCGACGTTTACCACCGATGTCATGTGCGGCTTTGTGGGAGAGACGGAAGAAGAGCATATGGAGTCCTGCCACTTTGTCCGCGATATCGGCTTCATGCGGCTGCATGTATTCCCCTATTCCAAACGGGAAGGGACAGCCGCGGCGAACATGCAGGGGCATCTCTTACAATCCATTAAACAAGAAAGATCCAGGGAAATGATTGCAATCGGCAACGAGCTGGAAAGCAACTATGCCAAAAGCCAAAAAGGGAAGACCATGGAAATCGTTTGGGAACAGTTGTGTAAAGGTGGCATAGAAGGGCATGCGAGAAGTTATCTGAGGATACGCGGTCAAGCGCAAGGCAGGCTCGAGGGCACGGTTGAATGTGCCGTCATATGCGGTTCACAAGGCCCGCTCGCCCTGGTATAACAATCACAGCCTGAAAAGGAGGAACAAGAGTGGAGGATTGTCTGTTCTGCAAGATCGTCTCAGGAAGTATTCCGGTGAACAAGGTGTACGAGGATGATGCGGTGATCGCATTCCACGACATTGCCCCCAAGGCGCCCGTACACGTGTTGATTGTGCCGAAGGAGCACTGTCAGGACATGCTCGACGATAAGGCGAAGGATGTTGCGGCAAAGATGTTTATCGCAGCGGCACAGATCGCGCATAGGATGAATATAGCGGAAGATGGGTTCAGGGCAGTGCTGAACACGGGCAAGAACGGGGGCCAGACGGTTCCCCATCTGCACATGCACCTGTTGGGCGGAAGATCGCTCGCTTGGCCGCCCGGCTGAAGAATGCAAACGTTGACAGCCAACCTGCTTACCTGTATAATGAAATACGTTAATGCAAGTGGCGTATGGAGGGAGGGAAACTAACATGTCCGAAATTCGGGTTGGGGAAGATGAGTCCCTCGAGAGCGCATTAAAACGCTTTAAAAGAAAGTGTGCAAGGGCTGGTGTCATGGCGGATATCCGTCGGCACGAGCATTATGAGAAACCCAGCGTAAAGCGGAAGAAGAAAGCAGAGGCCGCGAAGAAGCGCAAATATTGATGGAATCAAGACCTTCATCTGAAGGTCTTTTCTATTTTTTGAGAATCAAAAAAGCCCGCTTATTTCGCGGGCTTTTTGACAAACACGATTCTTTATCTGCCGGGTTTTGTGGGGAAGACCAGCTTGACTTCCGTGCCTTTGCCGACGGCGCTGGTGAGCAGTAAGCGCGCATCATGGAACCGTGCGCCATGCTTGACGATGGACAAACCAAGGCCGGTACCGCCCCTTTCGCGCGAATGGCTCTTATCCACCCGGTAGAACCGTTCGAATACCTTTTCCTGCAGCGCGGGCGGAATGCCGATGCCGGTATCCTTGACGATGAGCCTAGGGTTTCCGTCCTCGCGGTCGACAAAGATATCCACACTGCCGCCTTTCTTGTTGTATTTCACTGAGTTTTCGCACAGGTTATAGATCATCTCATCCAGGATGGTTCGAACGCCATTCACATGCGCCTGTTCGCCGTGGACCTTAATCGTAACGCCGTATTGCTCCGCAAGCGGTGCGAGCCGCTGCACGACTTCTTTGGAAAGTTCGAACAGATCGATGCTTTCCTTCTCGACTTCGATGTTGCCTTCGTCAAGCTTGGAAAGCTTGATGATGTCGTCGATCAGCGTGATCATGCGCGTAGATTCATCGTAGATCCGGCTTGAGAACTGCATCATGTCTTCCTGTTTGGCAACGCCGTTTTTCATGATTTCAGCATAGCCGGAAATGGATGTCAAAGGCGTCTTTAGCTCATGGGACACATTGGCGGAAAATTCGCGGCGCATGCGCTCGGCATCTGCCCGCTCTGTGATGTCCAAAATCAAAAGCACGGTGCCAACCTGGTGAGAATCGATGAATACCGGGCTTGCAAGCAGCTGATAGGTGCGCCGGCCAATCTCCATCAGCGTCTCGGCGTTTTCGCCGTTGGAAGCGCGTTCGACAACGGTTTCAAATGATTTGTCGCGGCAGAGCGTCCGAATATGTTTGCCGATGCAGGCGTCCTCGGAGACGGAGAATAGCTTCCTGGCTCTGAGGTTGATCGAGATGATATGCCGGTCGGCGCTGAGCATGACAAGCCCTTCGCTCATATGGTCTGTAATGACGGTCAGTTCTTCCTGGCGTTTGGCAAGTTCGCTTTTTTGCCGATCAATGCTCAAGTTCTGATGATAGAGCCGGTTCAGCAGCGGAGAAAGCTCCTCGTAAACGTCGTTGTCCGACGGATGCTCCAAATCAAGATCGTTGATCGGCTTAATGGCGCGTTTGACCAGACGTTTTGCCATGATAGCTGAGAAGATCAGCACAACCACGGATATTCCTGCAATTGCCGGCAACAGACCATATACGATTCCCAAAATGCTTTGCTGGGTTGCTGACAGGCGAATGACGGTTCCGTTCGTTTGACGCATGGCATAATAGAGCAGTTTTTCTGCCAACGTATTGGAATAACGCGCACTCTTGCCGATACCGGTCTGCAAAGCCTGTATGATTTCTGGACGCTGCGCATGGTTTTCCATCTTTGTCGCATCGGCAACATTATCGTACAGAACCGTTCCGTCTGCGGCAACCCAGGTGATTCTTATCCCTTCCAGTTTTAAACTTTTAAGATAACCCAACTCGTCTGTCGTGCCATCAGAAAAGTTCGTAATCAGCTGTGTTGTGTTCGCCAATTCGCTCTGCAAGCGGTTATCCAGAACATTGTACATAAGAAACACAATCAATAGACTCGCACTGAGTATTGAAAGCAGTGTTACGATAAAGGTGTTGCGAAAAATCTTTCTAGCCATTACATCTCTCCAAAACGATATCCGACGCCTCGTACGGTTTCGATCAGTGTGCCATAATCACCGAGTTTTTGCCGAAGAGTCTGAATATGGACGTCCACCGTTCGGGAACCGCCATCATAATCATAACCCCAGACGGTCTCCAGCAGCTGCTCGCGCTGAAAAGCGATGCCGCGGTTTTCCATCAGAAATCGAAGCAACGCAAATTCTTTATAAGTGAGTACAATCGGTGCATCGTTTATCGTGACGGTATGTTTTTGCGTGTGCAGTGCAAGACCGCCTGCGGTAAATACGTCTGGCTGCTGTTGAGGCTGCGTTCTGCGCAAAAGGGCACGCACGCGGGAAACCAATTCCATCATTCCGAATGGCTTTGTGATGTAATCGTCCGCGCCGCTGTCAAGGCCGACAACCTTATCGTATTCCGATCCGCGTGCCGTTACCAATATGATGGGCAAGGAGGACGTAGCGGAATTGCTGCGAAGGTTGCGCAATATAGACAGACCGTTTTCATCAGGCAGCATGATATCCAGCAGCACCAGTTGCGGCAACTTTGACTGGCATGCCGCAAAGAAAGAAGGTGCGTCGGAGAATCCCTGCGCGTTGAAACCGGACTGGCGAAGCGTATACACCACCAGCTCCCGTATGTTGGTATCATCCTCCACATAATAGATCATAGGCTTTCACCCTTATAAATACCGGTTACGGCGAATTCCGCCCACTCGGCAATATTCTGTGCGTGATCCCCGATGCGCTCGAAATACTTGGCGATCATCAGCAGGTTGATGGCTTGTTCGGCGTCTTTGCCATCCTTCTTCAAGATAGAGATCAGTTCCTTCCGGATGGTCTCGAACAGTTCGTCGATGTGATCATCCTTGGGCATCGCTGCGCGCGCCAACTCCACATCACCACGCACGAAAGAATCCAGGCTCATGCCCAGCATTTCGATGGCGGCGTCGGCCATCTGCGGCAGGTGGACCAGCTTTTTGATAAAGGGTTCATCGCCCATTTTTAGAACGATGCCGGAGATATCCGCTGCTTGATCACCGATCCGTTCCAGATCCGTGATCATCTTAAGCACAGCGGAAATCAGCCGTAAATCGCGGGCAACCGGCTGCTGCCTGAGGATGAGCATAAGGCAATGACCCTGAATCTCGCGTTCCATTTGATCGATGATAGGATCATTGTCGATGGCAAATTGTGCTTCCTGCAAATCGCGCTGAACCAATGCTTTGACTGTGCTTTGGATGGAACGCTCCACAAGCGTGCCCATACAAAGCAAGGCGTCGTGCAATACCAGTAACTGTTGATCCAATGTTGTGCGCATCAGCCAAACCTCCCTGTGATGTAATCCTCTGTCCGCTTATCTGAAGGCGTTTGAAAAACGACAGATGTATTATCGTATTCTATAATTTCGCCCAAAAGGAAGAAAGCAGTCATATCTGAAATTCGTGCCGCTTGTTGCATATTATGCGTCACTATAATTATCGTATAGTTTTTTTTCAAATCGTCAACCAAATCTTCAATTTTTTGTGTGGAGATTGGATCCAGCGCGGAGGTCGGTTCGTCCATCAGGATCACTTCGGGCTCGATCGCCAAGGTTCGTGCGATGCAAAGACGCTGCTGCTGGCCACCGGAAAGTCCCAGAGCGCTTTGATTCAGACGGTCTTTTACCTCATCCCAAAGCGCCGCGCTCTGAAGACTGCGTTCCACAATTTCATTCAGTGTCTTTTTGTTGCGCAATCCATGGATCCGTGGTCCGTATGCAATGTTGTCATACACGGACATCGGGAATGGGTTCGGTTTTTGAAACACCATTCCGACGCGTTTGCGAAGATTGACTATATCATAGCTATCTTCATAGATATCCTTGTCGTCCAGATAGATATGACCTTCAATCCGTATATCCGGAATCAGATCGTTCATCCGGTTCAGCGTCTTCAGAAAGGTGGATTTACCGCATCCTGACGGACCAATCAATGCCGTCACCTGCTTGCGGTATATATCCATCGTGACGTTTTTCAAGGCATGCACCTTGCCGTAATAAAAATCCATATTCTTAATACTAAAAATAGCGTTGTTCATAGTTTCACCTTGTTCTTGTTCGTGTTATGGTCTTGCGCGTTTTCCGGAGAACTTCTGACCTGCAATCCTGCTGAAATATCGCGCGGAAAGATTGAACAGCAGGACGAAAAGAATGAGAACCGCTGATGCTCCGTCGGCGATCTGCCGTGCGTCCGGTACAAGACCTTCGGAGTTGATCTTCCATATATATACCGCCAGCGTTTCGGCAGGTCTGAAGGGATTGAGCGGAGACGACGGCGAGAAAGGATTCCAGTTGGTAAAGTCGAGCCGAGGGGTGCTCATGCCTGCTGTGAACAACAGCGCAGCCGCCTCACCAAAGGCTCTGCCTGAAACAAGTATAACACCGGTGATCAGGCTTGGCATAGCGGAGGGCAACAAAACCTTTTTAATGGTTTGCCATTGTGTGGCACCCAATGCCAAGCTTGCCTCCTTCATGGAAAGCGGGATGGCTTGTATTGCGTTTTCAGTATTCCGCGTGATTGTCGGAAGGTTCAGTATGGAAACTGCCAACGCACCTCCGAACAGCGTATATTTCCAGCCGGTCAATACGACAAAAACGATCAGGCCGAATAACCCTATGACAATGGAGGGCAGGGAAGCCAGCGTTTCAATGCAGAACCGGATGGCGGATGTGAATTTACCGGGCCTGGCATATTCGGACATATAGATGCCTGCGGCTATGCCAATCGGAACGCAAATGATGTCCGAAAGCAAAACGAGATAGAGGGAATTGAAAAGCTGCGGTCCGATGCCGCCTCCTGCTTGTGCAAATTCCGGTTCGGAAAACAGGAAATGGAGGTTCAACTCACTTCTGCCGCTGTAGATGAAGTATCCGATAAACAGCACCAGCAGCAAAAGGATGGAACCCGAGATGACATACATGCTTGCGGTTGCAATTTTATCTGCTGTTTTTGGCTTCATCCGTTTTTCACCTTCCTCCTTGAGCCGATGGCGTGTACCAGCAGGATGAAGACGAACGACAAGAGCAGCAGCAACAAGGCCATTGACCAGAGTGCATTGTTCCAGAGTGTGCCCGATGCCGTATTTCCCATGTCAAGCGTGATAATGCTGGTCAGGTTTACCATGGAATCCAAAAGCGTGCCGGGAATCCTGATTGTATTGCCAATGACCATCTGTACGGCCAAAGCTTCTCCAAACGCCCTTGCAAGTCCTAGCACAACGCCTGTAAGGATACCGGGCAAAGCGGCAGGAAGAAGCACCTTTCGGATGGTCTGCCATCTGGTAGCGCCGAGCGCATACGATGCTTCTTTGAAATCGGAGGGAAGTGCATTGAATGCATCCGCGGCAATGGTAGTGATGGTTGGAAAAATCATAACCGCCAGCACGATGGCGCCTGCCAGAAGGCTAAATCCCAATCCCCCAAAGACCTCCCGAATGAATGGGACGAGCACGCTTAGCCCTATCCAGCCATATACAACCGACGGTATGCCCACAAATATCTCAATAGCCGGCTGTATTAGCTTTTTTCCGAGATTGGGGGATATCTGCGTGATGAATATCGATGTTGACACGCAAAAGGGCGTGCTTATCAGCAAAGCCAAAAGTGATAATGTTACCGATCCTACGATGAAAATCAATGCCCCGATGCCGGGTCCGCCTTCCGCAATGGACCTTTCCGGAGCCCAATCTTTGGAAAACAGGAATTTAAGCGGGGATTGATGATTTGCAATAAAGGTTGAAACCCCTTTTGAAGCAATGAAGATGACCATAGCCAACGTTATGAGAATGAGCAGAAATCCCAAAGCTGTTACGAGCAGCCTGCCGCTCCACTCATGTTTCCAAGCATAGGCGTTGATCTTTCCGATGCTTTTCTTCAACAATAACAGTCCTTTCGCCTATAGTAGGCTAAAACATGGAAAGTTACCGACGTATGCCGAAACTTTCCATGTTTGACA
Source organism: uncultured Clostridia bacterium (assembly GCA_964533965.1). Lineage (GTDB taxonomy): Bacteria > Bacillota > Clostridia > Christensenellales > QAND01 > RGIG3178. The sequence goes on from CAZHNN010000012.1 coordinate 70,606, forward strand.
AATCAAGTATCTGCATACTTCCGGTTTGTTTACCGGGATACTTTCATGTCGCCGATCGGGATATATCCCAACTGTGTGACTTTTGCAGCAAAGTCCTTGCTCGTCATGAACTCGATGAAAGATTTGGCAAGACCGGTTGCTTCGCCTTTGGTATACATGTGTTCGTAAGCCCAGATGGGGTACGTGCCGCTTGCAATGTTTGAGGCTGTCGGGTCGACGTCGTTGTATTTCAGGGCTTTTACTGTGCTGTCAACATACGAGAGACCTAGATAAGAGATGGAGCCTTTCGTATCAGCAACCGTCTTCTTTACAGTACCGCTTGAATCTTCCGTCAAGGCAAGACCAACGGCTTCTTCTGCGCCATTTAACGCATACTTCTTGAAGGTGGCGCGGGTGCCGGATGAAGCGGGCCTGTTGATGATGACGATCTTGAGGTCATCGCCGCCAACCTGTTTCCAGTTGGTGATTTTGCCGGTAAAGATGTCGATGACTTGTTGGGAGGTCAGACTGGTGACTTTTACGCCAGGGTTTACGACTGTTGCGAACCCAACAACGCAAACCTTATGGTCCACAAGCGTGGCGGCCTGTTCCGCAGGCAGTTTTTCGTTGGCAAATACGTCGGAGTTGCCAATGTCAACTGCGCCCTGGGCTACCTGAGTAAGGCCGGTGCCGCTGCCGCCGGGTTGGACCTGAATGGACACGCCGCTATTCTTTGCCATATACTCGGTTGCGGCTTCCTGTGCCAAAGGCTGAAGCGCGGTGGAACCGGCTGCGATGATGGAATTCGATTTTGCTGTTTGCTGTGTGGTCGGTGCCGCTGTTCCGCTCGGGGTTGAACTGCTGCAGCCGGCAAATGCGATCAGTGCCAACATGGCAGCCAAGGCAATAGCAAGAGTTTTCTTCAATTTTGTTCCTCCTCATCTTTTCTGACTGAATTGTACCGCTTCACAGTAATCCCCGAATACCATACATGTTAAATTATCGTAAAAAACTGTTTTGTTTATAACCTATTGTAAAATTCTTTTGTCAAAGTACATTTAGAATATCACTCATTTTTTGAAATGGTGGATTAAGCCCTATGAAGAACAAGATAATCAACAAGAAGGGCATAATGATGCTATACAAATACCGCACCGGGCTTTGTTCCCGATAGCAAAGCGAAAATTGATCTTCCATTTATCCAAAAAGCCATCTTTCTTCGGATCTTTTATGCGGATTTGCATATCATAGTATGCCCACAGCTTGACTAAAATCGTTCACGTATGAGAAACAAGGTGTGGAATACATGAAAATACGGTATAATGAAAATACAAAGTTTGGAATTGAGAGGTTCATATGACGGCAGACAGACGATTTGCAGTGCTCATCGATGCGGATAACGTAGCTGAGCGATACATCAAAGGGATACTGGATGAGATATCCAACGAAGGGACGATAACTTACAAGCGGATCTACGGGGATTGGACGAAGCCGGCTCTGGGTAGCTGGAAGTCCGTCCTGTTGGAGCATTCCATTACTCCGATCCAACAATATGGATATACGACGGGAAAAAATGCGACAGACTCGGCAATGATCATAGATGCGATGGATATCCTCTATGCCGGAAATGTAGAGGGCTTTTGCATTGTATCCAGCGACAGCGATTTTACAAGACTTGCCTCCAGGCTTCGGGAGTCAGGCATGTCGGTCGTCGGCATGGGAGAAGGCAAGACCCCCAAGGCATTCATCGCGGCGTGCAACCGCTTCATTTATCTTGAGGTTTTGGGCCGCGGGGAACAGCCTGCGGAGCGGGCAGCGGAAACGATGCACGATAAAAGCAACGTAAGGGATTCTCTGAACAGCATCAAACAGGAGATCATCACCATCGTTCGTGAAATCTCCGACGACGACGGGTGGGCGCCGCTGAGCACCGTGGGGAACATCCTGATCAAACGTAAACCCGATTTTGACGTCCGCAATTACGGCGAGAATAAGCTGACAGCTTTGATACGACGCCTTAACGCGTTTGAGATGGACCACCGTGAGACAAAGGTGGAGAATGTAAAGCACGTATACATACGCAACAAAGGAGAGCATTCACTCAAGCAATAGAAATGTAAAGCGCCCGGCATTACGCCGGGCGCTTTTTTTCTTTAGCATTTGGAATGCAATAGGATTTATTTTAGAGGTGTAAAATTTTGAAGCCTGGTAAACACATTCAGTGCGTTTTGATAAAACACCGCGTCATGTGCCTTTTCGTCGATCAGTCGTGCGATGATCCGGATGTATGCGTCCATGTTGCACAATGGAAAATCCGAGCCGTACATCAGCTTGGAATCGTCGGACAGATAGGCGATCCAAGTCCGAAGGTGCTCGATGTACCCACTGTAGGTCTTATAGAACCAGTCCACGTCAAATAACCCCTGCGCCAGACCCGATAAGTCGATGAATACGTTGGGATTCTTCTTCGCGACCTCCGTTGCGTCAACAATCCAGGGATTGCCGTAGTGCGCCATCACAAAACGGGTATCCGGATGCAAGACTGCCACCTCGTCGATGCACAGAGGATGGGAGTATTTGACCATGCCGCGCGGGTTGGCAGTGTCGCCGGTGTGGAAGACGACCGGCACGTCATACTGTGCCGCAAGCTCATAGAATCCGTTGTGGATCGGATCGCCGGGATAGACGAAGTTATACCCCGGATACATCTTTATGCCAACGCATTTCGGGTTCTTCAGTTGCTCTTCGAATTCCACCAAAGCGGCATCGACGTTTTCCGTTGTCAGATCCCGGCTCTGCAGCCCTACGCAGTAGCCGATATGTGGCGGGAGTTCCGGGCTTTCATCCGTAAACCCGGCACAGAGCGGATGGCACATGCCGTCGGAGG
>CAZHNN010000012.1:73506-78264 GCA_964533965.1 uncultured Clostridia bacterium
ATGGCAAGCTCGATCCCGTTTTGCAGATAGTACTCACTAAAATAACCGTACGTGGCTTCATGGCCGATTCGCCTTGCGCGCTCGGGAGTTCCCGGACGGCTGTTGAGATGGATGTGTACGTCAACGATACGCATAAAATCACCTGTCATATAAGATAAACAGTATTGGAATTTAAAATGCCGCCTCAGTTTGGCTGCGAAGGCATTTGCAACCATAACGACTTTGCCAACCATCCCGGCGGCTAATTACCGTGGGTTGGGGTTATCCTGTAAAAACAGAAAAATCCATTCAGGACAGACATAGTCTGTAATGGATAAATCGCAAACGATTTATTCGGTGAGCCTCATTATAGCACAGGATGTCTTGACTTGATACAATTGAATGGATAGAGTATACATGACAAAATAGGAAAGGGGATGCTGCTGTGAAGAGAGTATTGGCCGTTGTTGCTTGCTTGTCTATGCTTTTGGCGTTCCCGTCGTTTACGGCACTGGCCGGTGGACTTGCGCTCAATGCAAACGGCCCATCAACCGTTGAGGCACACGAGGAATTCACTGTAACGCTGACTGTGGATGGAACGGATGTCAAAACGCTTGGTGGCACCATCACGCTCAATGATAACCTGACGCTGGTAAGAAGTACACAAAAATTGCCATCGCCATGGCAAGTCCAGATGCAGACGTCAGGCCAACAGATTAAATTTACCATCTCGGATCCAACGGGCAAGTCAACCATCAATTCGCAAACGGACCTCATCGCATTGACATTGACTGCAAAGAGCGTGGGGGAAGCCCGCATAAACATTACAGATCTTGCCGGAACGGATTCCGACGGGGATTTTACCGCCTCCCAGGCGACATACAAAGCAAACGTCACCCAATCGACCAGTACGCTTCTGGCTTCCCTAACGGCAGACAAAGGTACGTTGTCGCCTTCTTTTTCTTCGACCGTTACGCACTATACGCTTACCGTGCCATATGAAACGACGCAGGTAAGCCTGTTTGCCACTGCGCAGAACAAGAACAGCCTGGTTGGCGGCGCCGGCCCTGTGTCCTTTACGGGACAAAAGAAGACCGTGAACATTGTCGTCACCGCACAGGATAAGAGCACTTCGACGATTACGGTGCAGATTGTCCGCGCCGAAGGGCAGGCAAAAGCCGCGCAATTGACGCAATCCCAAGTACCGCAGAGCGCTCCGCAAAGCAATGCGCTTTTAATCGTAATCATCGTGTTTGTGATCAGTGTGGCGGGTATTTCCATCATCGTCATCGGCTTGCTTCGTCAGAGGAAAAGGAGATAGAAGATCGTGTTCAAACAGTTTAAAGCATTTGCACTCAAAGGGAACGTTTTGGATATGGCCGTCGGTGTCATCATGGGTGGCGCATTTGGGAAAATCGTAACTTCGCTCGTAAACGATGTCATCATGCCATTGCTGGGGGTTATACTGGGCGGCGTGAATTTTACGACGCTAAAATGGGTTCTTTCTCCTGCCACCATCGATAAGAGCGGCGCTGTTATTAAAGCCGAAAATGCCCTGCGGTACGGACAGTTCATTCAGAATATCGTGGATTTTCTGATCATCGCCGCCTCCATTTTCGTGATGATCAAAATGTTCAACAAGCTTACGGAACTCCGCCATAGAAAAGAAGAGAAACAGAAGCAGGCAGAGGCGGCAACGATCTCCAAGAGCGAAGAGCTGTTGATGGAAATCCGAGATCTGCTCAAAGAGCAAAGCAAATGACAAGATTCTGGGATCTGACGCGCACACTGCGCACCGGCATTGCGGTATATCCCGGTACGCCCTTTCCAGTGATAGAGCAGGTGTATACCGTCGAGAAGGACGGATTTTGCGAAACTGCGCTGCAGTTTCAGTCACATGTTGGCACGCATATCGATGCGCCCTCCCATATGGTCAGGGGAGGAATAAGCCTCGACCGCTACCCAACTAAACGATTTTTTGGCAATGGCTTCGTCGTGGACTTATCCGCCTTTGCGAAAGAGGACAACGTGCACTTTGAAGCACTTACTCCTTTTGAACGGCAAGCGTTTTTGCATTGCGATTTTGTCTTGTTTGACAGCGGCTATGACGCCGATCAGGATCCCTATAGGGAATGCGCCGTACCTTCTGCGGAGCTGCTGAGCATCGCGATTCGAAACGGGCTGAGAACAGTCGGGATAGACAGGATGAGCATCGATAGGATGAATTCCAAGGACATGGAACTGCATCGCCTGCTGTTTGCAAACGATGTGCTCGTCATAGAGAATCTACGGGGATTGTCCGATTTACACGGCATGCATTTTCAACTCTGCACCCTCCCGTTGCTGTATGAGAACGCAGACGGTGCGCCCGCCCGCGTTGTCGCCTGGAGGGAATAGAATAGGAAAACTATATGTAATGAGGAGGGTTGCGTTCAAGCAATCCTCTTTTTTATTCTGAATGCACAAGAGCACGGTAATTTAGAATTTAGAGTGAAATTTGTGAACAGAACAGGCTTTGTGGGAAAAACACACGCATATTGCCACGCGAGATTTGTCAATAATACAATAAATATCTATAATTATGTATATATATGTAATATTTAAATATAATCACTTTACAGCAATATAATGCCATGATAGACTATAATTGTCCTGTTGTATATTCCTTCATCAAGCATATCTGTAGGTAAGCAATAACCTGCTTTTCTTATTATATGGAAGAATGCCAAAGAGGAGGGTTGAAGTTGAGAGAAGAATGGCTTCGAAAGAAAGATGAAAAACGCTATAAAAAGATTCTCAATATGCAAAACGACGACATCAAGGTGTTTTTCGACCGGGACGGATGCGGCCTTGAGATAGAGTTCGGTGTTTTATATGAGCGCCGGTGTCGCAGCTATATTGAAACCGGCTTGAAAAAGTTGAAGGATTTGGTAGGTCAATATGGAAAATTCGTACCGGATATGTCCATAGGACATGACCTTAACGTGGAGATCGTTTTGATCCCCCTGATGAGAGAGCCGCTTAAGCGAATGTTTTTTGATATCAAAAGCGTCATCGATTTCTATGATAACTTTGTCTTTGACGAGAACTGCGGGGTGCATGCCAATTTTCGTGCCGACGAGAAATTGAAGCGCACATTCTTCCAGGTGTTGGTCAACGGCGGCTATCAGCCGTCTCGATTTGTTCACAGCAAATACAAGAAAGACTTTCTGGACATTGTAAGCAATGTCCAAGAGGACATCATGACATATGACGACTACATTGTGTATCAAAATAGGATAAGCGCCAAATATGCAGGCGTGAACTTCCTCAAGGACAATCTGATCGAGTTTCGAACACTGGATATGAACTGGGAGAATATCGCATATGTTTATGACCTCTACGAAAAAGCCAAGCAGGTCAGCAACAACCATAGTATTATCGAGTTGTTCCCGTATCAGGCGGTTACACGCTTTGGCGCATAGTTTAAGATATCAGTAACAATGCCTATTATATACACTTCGCTGATCAAATAAAGTTGTCTGTTCTATAGAAAATTTACAAAAATTGTAAAAATATTTTTTATTGCATGTTTAAAAATAGCGAAAAAGCAAGATTGAATGCAAAATAATGTTTTGCATAGTTATTTATACATTAATATTACGATAACAAAAGCCCAATAAAGATATATATGTTGTAACGAGAAAGTAACCTCTTGAAAATATAATAAAAGCACACTATAGGGAGAGTTTATTGTTTATTTACCAATGCAAATAGAGGAGGAACATCAAATGAAAGGAAAAAAGACGCTTAAGTTGTTGGGCATGGTTCTGGCAGTATGCCTGATATTGGTGCTTATGCCATCTGGCGTATTGGCACAAGCGTTTTACCATGTCGTACCAACGATTGATTTCCGCGTTAAAAACAACAACGGGCCCGGCGGAGATCATGGCTACATTCATGTGACCTATAACGGAAATTCGTTTAATTTGGATCGTGGCGATGAACATACGTTTACGTATGTCGCTTCCGCGGGCAATGTGAGGGTCGATTTCGTGCCTGATACCGGTTATGCGTTCTTATACTACGTGATCGGCAACGGCGCGCAGCACATCAACGACGACCCGGACTTCATCGATCCCACCCCCTATGCGGGTCAGAGTGGCGCCAACGACATGATCAATCTTAATCCAAAGTGGTCAACATCTGCTATGTACACAGTGACATACAATGCGAACGGCGGAACGGGAGCGCCGACGGATCCAAGCAGCCCATACCACTCAGGTGCAGATGTCACGATCGTGGCCGGAACGCCGACGAGAACTGGATATACGTTCAACGGCTGGGCGTCAACGGCGTTCACAGGTACGCAGAGCGCAGGCTATACATTCACAATGCCGGGATCGAATGTGACGCTGTCAGCGCAATGGTCGGTGAGCAACTACACGGTAACGTGGAACAACTGGGACGGCACGCAGCTCGAGCAGGATTTGAGCGTCCCGTACGGTACTACGCCGACCTATAACAGCGCAACGCCTGTGAAGCCGTCTACCGCGCAGTATACCTATACGTTCAGCGGATGGAATCCGACCGTATCAACGGTGACGGGCAATGTGACCTACACAGCGCAGTTCACCCCGATGCTGAGAAACTATACGGTAACGTGGAACAACTACGACAACACGCAGCTTGAGCAGGATCTGAGCGTAGCATACGGGACGATGCCCAGCTTCAACGGCGCGGTTCCGACAAAAGCCGCGACCGCGGAGTTCACCTACACGTTTGCAGGGTGGACGCCGA
>CAZHNN010000013.1:0-52547 GCA_964533965.1 uncultured Clostridia bacterium
GGGACTATGATCGCCCTTCGTATTACAAAAGATAAAGCGGCTTAGACATCGCTTCCCACTTGTGCGAAATCCTTATATAGCATGCTTGGCTGGATATCCGAATTATTTTGATATTTTCCACGGGCATATTTTTCATAATCACCTTCAATGGTATGGTAGTATATTTGACAAATCTCAACATCTGGATAGATCCGGACGGGCTGAATGCAGAAAATTTCAAGAGTCCAATACCCCGCAAATCCGACATCGCCGAAACCCGCCGTGACGTGAATAAAAAGACCCAGCCTTCCGACGGAAGAACGTCCTTCAATCATAGGGACGAGAGACTCCGTCCGCGTATATTCCTTTGTTCTGCCAAGGTAAAGACGATTTGGCTGCAACAGCAGACCTTCTTTCGGAATGATAAGGCGCATGGTGGTATGCGGTTTTTTCATATCCAGAGCAGCATCTTCATAGACCAAAAGCTCGTTGTGAAGGCGTAGATTATAGCTGTTTGGGTTCAGCTGGGATTCGCAGAACGGCTCAATGAATATGTCGTTTCCAAGCCTCTTTTGAATTTCTTTTCCCGATAAAATCAAAATTGGTACCCTCCGCATTGTAAGCAATGAATAAACGTGTTCATTTTATAATAGAGCACGATACAATATGCCGCAATAAAAAGTTAAAAGGTAAACGAAGAGGATGCGATCGATTCAAGTCTACATCACCTGCGTGTAGATCTTGCCGATGGATTTGAACTTGATGAGCGTAAACAATTCCTCGATATCCGCAGATACAAAATCCATGCTTTGATCACTTTGGAGGACGATTCGCATTGTGTTGTTTTGCATAAGGTATATGCACTGTATCTGGGAAAGCGGCAGGCGGATGACAAGATAGGGCTTTTTATCAAAGCAAGCGAAACAAAGCATTTCCTTAAAGGCATATAGACAACCACTGCGGCCGCCAATTTCAAAGTGGCAGTAGGCGTTTATGCGCATTTGGATCAATTTTTGAAAATTCGATTCAAAGCTCCGATATCGTTTCTCCCTGAAAAAAAGCCTGGCTGGCATCAACAGCATCATAAAAAGCGTACAGGAAAGCGCAAAATAAGCGGCCAAAATGCTTTCGGTGAAAAAGATGGCAAACGCATAGCTCAAGGTCCCGCAAAACAAACTGACGGTTGCAACATGACGGTTGAAGTACTTTTCCATTTCCGTCCCCCTCTGCCACCCGAACAGACCAAGAAACAAGTATGGAGTCAGTGCCTATTTATACTATGCTTGTCGCAAAAACAACTTTCACCAATTACTATCAAAACGCAGAAAAAGTCAAATGTCAAGGGACATATCATAAAAAACAGGCTTGGGGTACGAAGCAGCCTTCCTTCTGCGTAGCGAAATGTCCTGCACTATGTTTACAGAAAGGAATATGCGAACAGGAATGCCAAAAGTGAACCCAAAAAATTGAAGAGCAGGTCGAAGTTGGTATCCTGCAAGCTCCTCTGGTTGTGGGTTCTTTTGAGTTTGTCCGACGCAAATTCTAAAAGTTCAAACAGAACACCAACCGAAAGGCCGACCAGCAGCACGAATACCGCGGTGAACAGCCTGGATCCGGTAAAAAGAAGCAGGCGTTTGAGGATGTGATAGAACAGCAGAGCGTTGGAGAACGTTCCGAACGCATGCAGATACCGGTCAAACGTTTGGGACTTCCGGTAGTAATCCAGATAATATCCCACGAAGGTGTCTATGAAGATGGTGATCAGTGCCAGGATGTAGGCGTAATAGGGGATGCTCAGGCGCAGCAGAAAGCACGCAAGGAACAAAAGCGCATAGAAGATGAACGGATAAACGCAATTTCTGGCAAGGGCAGTGTTCTTCATCCGGGCAAATTGAACCGCCATATATATCTCAAGGATGCCCTGTAGGATCAGAAGCACATAGAAGAGTGTTTTCATGAAGTACCTCTCTTACACTGCGTAGAGTATCGGTATGCCGGGCAGCTTTTGGGATAGCTGTAATCGTAAGAACTGTTCGCCCTGCGCCCTAAGCTCGTCCCGATAGCAATAGCGCCCCCTGCCTCGCCCCGTCATCATCGTCTGGTCGTAAAGTTCCATTGCGTTTGGAAAGGCTTCTTGGTTGATGGCGCGGTGCACAAAGCTGTACGTCATGAAGATGATTTCGATGGCGACGCTCTGTTTTGCCTTTTTCGTAAGCCTATCGGCAAGCGTATCGATAAGGCGGCGGTACTGTTCCTGCCAGTCTGCGACGAACACGACGGGCGCTATCAGAAGCCCTACCCTGTATCCGGCGTCACAAAGTGCGTTGAGTGCGTGGACGCGGTTTCCGAGATTCGATGTTCCGAATTCCACACGGTCTATGATGTGCTGTGGATTGACGCTCATACGCACGATGATCCTGCCGCGGTGGTTCAAAGGCAGCAGATCGTCCACCATATCGAATTTTGTAGGAAACGTAAGATAGCCTTTTTCGATTTGAGAAAACGTTTGGATGCTCCAGACAAGGTTGCCCGTGACCGTATTCTCCAACACCAGGTCGCTGTTGCTGCCGATCTCGAAAACAAGATCTTTTTCCGCCCTTTGCGATGTCCGGATGAGCTTTTCCATCATCTGCTCGCGGTTAACGAACAGCCGAAGATACGAGCATTTGTTGTAATTGCATACGAGGTAGCAATACAGGCACATCGCAGAACAGCCGGAGGATGTATATGGCACAAGGTAGTCGGACACCTTGTGGTTTTCGGTGTAGCCCAGCGACTTGCGCAACCCTATAACCAGATAGCGCTTCATGAGCGCAAACGCGCTGTTGGGATTTCGCTGCAGCGCGCGGATATCGTTGTGGCTTTGGATTTCAAACCAGGGAAGGTCGGAATACTTCTGCCGTAAAGAGTTGCCAAGCGGAAAATCAAGCGCCTTCGGCTCGTAATAGACGCGTTCGAACGAAGACAGCATCAGAGAAATTCCTTTAGATCCTGAAAGTTGTTCTCCTCGAACATCAACAGCGTCTTCATCAGGCCGACGATGTCCTTTTCCACAGAATCACGGTATTTTCTGATGTTGCGCGTTGCCTGCACGATGCCCATGGTACTGCCCACCATCATCATCTCGGCGATGTGCGAAGGGGTCTTGTCCGTCATGGTCTGGAAATTGATCATCATATACGTACGGATCCTCTCAAAGGCGCTAATGCCTTTTTCGTCATACCCGTTGCGGAGCAAAAGCTGCGCCGCCTCGTCGTGGATCTTTTGGTACTCGTTGCGCTCGCTTTGGAGTTGCTCGCGCATGTCTGTGTCCTCGACGATGTCCAGCAGCTGGGATATGGTCACCACACCCATCTGTGCGTTCTGATAGACGAAGTTCAACAATTCCGCATTTTGGTTCATTCTATTCACCCCGTCTTTAAGGTTGTCCGCGCACATGCGTTTTATCCGGGAACGGTTCAGCGACAGCACATCGCGCTTGACAAAAAGGACGTCTTTACCTTCTCGGAGAACGAAGTTTTTGGCTGCGCTCGGCACAAATTCAAAAATACGCACATATGCTAGGGTGAAGAATCCGCAAGTTCAAAGACGAGGATGTGACTGTCTTGATCATCTATGTTGTAAAACCCGGCGATAGCCTCTATTCCATCGCGAGGCAGTATGGCATGACGGTACAGAAGATCATCGATGACAACGAGTTGACCAACCCCGGGCAGCTTGTGGTGGGACAAACGCTGGTGCTGATGACGGAAGCCCAGCCGCATACGGTGGCGCGCGGAGAATCGCTTTACAGCATCGCGCGTCAGAACGGCATCACAGTGGCGCAATTGATGCAGGTCAACCCGCAGATCCCGAACCCGCAAAGCATACAGGTCGGTCAGACCATCTACATCCCGGTGCGGGGGCAGAAGCTGGGCACGATCTATGTGAACGGCTATGCGTTTCCCCACATCGACAGAACCGTGCTGAACAAAACGCTCCCATACCTGACGTATTTGAGCATTTTTGCGTACGAGGTGCAACCCAACGGCAGCCTGAACACCATTGACGACGAGCCTTTGATCCGGATCGCGCGAAACGCGCGCGTGGCGCCGATGATGGTCATTACCAACATCGTGGAAGGCCAGGGATTTTCAAGTGACCTCGCGCACACCATCCTTTCAAGCCCGCAGGTGCAGCAGACACTGATCAACAACGTGATCAATACGCTTCGCGCCAAGAACTACTACGGGCTGGACATCGACTTTGAATACATATATCCGCAGGACGGCGACGCATATGACCAGTTCCTGCGCACCGTCGCTGCGCGGATAAGGCCCCTTGGTTACACGCTCACCACCGCGATCGCGCCCAAAACCGCCGCGAACCAACCCGGGCTTTTGTACGAAGCGCACCATTATCCCGTGCACGGTCAGTACGCCGACCATGTGATCATCATGACCTACGAGTGGGGCTATACCTATGGCGAGGCACAGGCGGTGGCGCCGATCAACGAGGTACGCAGAGTGCTGGACTATGCCGTTACCGCCATCCCCAGCGAGAAGATTTTGATGGGTATGCCCAACTACGGGTACGACTGGACGCTGCCGTTTGTGCAGGGCTCCGCCGCGCGCACGCTGACCAACACCGGCGCCGTGGAGCTTGCCAGGCGCGAACACGCCGCCATCGACTACAGCAACACGTCCCAAGCGCCGACCTTTACCTATTACGACAGCGCGCGCAAGCAGCATGTCGTGTGGTTTGACGACGCGAGGAGCATACGCGCCAGGCTTCGCCTGGTCAACCAATACAACCTCGGCGGCGTGAGCTATTGGACCATCCAAAGCTACTTCCCGCAGAACTGGCTGATATTAAGTTCGATGTATGACATCAGGAAGTTGCTGTAAGAGGACATAGAAAAGCGGCCGAGAGGCCGCTTTTTACTACTCCTTCATCCCCGTGTAGATCCACACGGCGTCCCGCAGAAATTCGGCGGTGCCGGGGACCTCCTTGTCGTAGTAGGCTGTGAAGCGCTCATCGTCGACGTACATTTGCGCGACGCCCGCATGGGCCTCCTTAGAGTAGCTCGGCCAGAAATAACACAGCCATTTTCTGTGCAGGTCCGCGACCTCCTGCGCGAGCGGGCTTGCGGGGTCGCCCTCTGCCTTTGCCTGCGACAGCTTCTTCAGCAGCGTTTCCGAAAGCTCTGTGACCTCTTTGTATTGTTCCGGCGTCATGTTCTTGAGCTTCTCGTTGGACTTGTTGACGGTATCGTCCCCGTATTTTTCACGGACTTCCTTCCCGTACTTCGCTTCGTTCTCGTCGATCATTTTCTGTTTAAATCCCTCAAACTTTTCCTTATCGCTCATTTCGATTCTCCCTTGTGTTGATTGGATTGTCTTTTCTACATTCTGGATCAAAAGATCGAGCTGTTCCCGTCGTTTTAGCAACTGCTCATAATGCCGGCGCAATGCCGTCTTGGGGTCGAACGTTTTGGCATTGACGATTTCGCTGATATTCTCAAGCGGAACACCCAGTTCACGGTAGAACAAAATCTGCTGCAGCTTGTCGACTTCCGCCTTGCCATAGATGCGGTATCCCGAGGAACTGATGCGGACGGGCTTTAAAAGCCCGATCTCGTCGTAATACCGCAACGTGCGCGTGCTTACGTTGGCGATCTTGCTAAGCTTTAAAATCGTATATTCCATGCTCTCACCTCCGATCAATTGTAGGATAAACCTTTACGCAACGTTAATGTCAAGCGGGATTTTTAAAGTTTTTAAAGTGTTTTAGGCAAAGACGAAAAGCTTGAATAGTATACATCGGCGAATAAACTGAAAGGAAGTGTTTTCATGCCGGATACCGGTGGATACATTCGCAACTCAATAGACCTGAACCTTTTCTTCCTTCGGATTATGAAGGAACATTCCTTTTTCCTTCAGATAGGCTTCATGCCTAAAGACAGCGCGTTCTCACGAGAAGCTGCCGAATTCAGAAAACATTTTGAAGCGTTGCTTGGTCACGCGACGCATCTGGCAAACGGCATTGTCGGCAGGCGTACCATGGAAACGGGGCAGTTCGTAACACAATATACCTTGGATGCGGAACGCGCCACGCAATATTACACGGGCATTCCGTTCGATACAAGGATCACCGAGCAGGAAATGGCATTGGGCGAGCGGGGTTCCCGGCAGATGTCTATGGTGGATGAGATCACCGAGTTGAACAAACATTCGTTGGAAGCCGTTTGCCGGTTGATTGATTTCAAACGCAGAGTGCTTGCCGACGTTGTAGCCTGCCGCATTTTTACGGTAAACTATCCGCTTTTGATCGACCACATCCTGCGCGAGGCAAGGCTGTTCGCGCATCTTCTGGAAATGCTGCTGTCCCAAAAGGATTCGATGAACATGCGCGAATTCATAGACCAGGAGGCTTTCTGGAACCGCATCATGGCGGAGCACGCGAAATTCATCGCCGGGCTTCTTGATCCGACGGAAGAAAACCTGATCGATTCCGCCCGGATGTTTGGCAAACAATTTGACCAACTGACGAAGGAATCGGCGGAAGCCACGAGGAGTACCATCGGGCAGGTGACGAGCAAGAGCTTGAAGGCTACATATGCAATTCGGGATTTCAAATCGGCCGGTACCAAAGGGATATTGGAATGCAACATCAAATCCATCATCATCCCGCTGTTGGGAGACCATGTGCTGCGCGAAGCAAACCATTTCATCACGCTGTTGAAACAGGGCAGATGAAACGACATAGACATAAATACGTAAAAGCCACAGCAATGTGGCTTTTACATTTTAGTGGAAGATAGGTATTGAAGATTCACATGGCCTTGGTGTTTGCAAGATGGAGGACTAGGAAAAACACCTTAGGGACGGGATATGCTTAAAAAGCCGTTATTCCGATAGGAACCTGCAATGGATGTATTGGTAAGTTGGCAACCTTTTCCGCGTTGTTTAAGAATAAAGCAGCTGATATACTTTGGTGCATAAAGAGTTTGAGGAGGTCACATGGTCGTTACCATACCGGATTTTGATTTGCAGAAGATCACCGACAGTGGGCAGTGCTTTCGCATGCGCCGGATGGAGGACGGCTCGTTTTGTACCGTCGCGGAGGGTAGATTTGTAAGGATAACACCGCTTGGCGGCGACAAGTTTGAGTTTTCGTGCCCCGAAAAAGAGTTTTCATTTTGGGAGAACTATTTTGATTTAAATACCGATTACAGGCAATTCTTTGATGCAGTGAACAAGCGCGACGCATTTTTGAACAAGGCGATGGAATACGGAAAAGGATTGCGCATCCTTCGGCAAGACCCCTTTGAAGTCACGGTGAGCTTCATCATCTCGCAGCGAAAGAGCCTGCAAGCCATCCGCACGGCGGTCGAGGCGCTGTGCCGGTGCTGCGGCACGGCGTTTGAAACGCCATGCGGCACGATGTACGCGTTTCCTACGCCGCAACAGCTGTCAAGCCTTCCTGTCTGTGATCTGCGCGGCTGTTCGGTAGGGTATCGGGACAAGTATCTTTCTGCGCTGGCCGAGCGCGTATCTTCCGGTGAGGTGTCGCTTGAAGCCATAGGCGCACTGAACGATGCCGATGCAAAAAAAGCGCTGACGGGTCTGTTCGGCATCGGTTCCAAGGTGGCGGACTGCATCCTGCTGTTCGGATATCAGAGGCGTGACGCTTTTCCGGTGGACGTGTGGATCGGGCGCATACTTGAACGCGAATACAAGGGATCGTTTCCGCAGGAACGCTACCGCGGGTTTTCGGGCATATTGCAGCAGTACATGTTCTATTACGCCAAGAGCAGGGAGTACGGCTATTCAAAAGCATTGTGCGAAAAGAAGTAAGCGCATAAATTTGTTCAGCTAGCTTTGAATCAGTACGATATCTATACAGGATCGTTTGCATAAGAGGCGCCGGATTTTGGCTTGCCGTGCGGGCACAAACGTGATACGCTTTTGCCGTTTAAGGGCACAGATACAATCCGGATGGTAACAGGTGAAGGCAGGGACGGTGCACGATGAAAAGACAGGTTCGCTATATGCTTTTGGGCGCCGTGCTGCTTTGTGTTGTGGAACAGGGCATCAAGCTTATCGTAAACCGGAATTTGAACGCTTCTTTTCCCATACTCCCTCCGCTGCTGTATTTCCAGCCGATGTTCAACCGGGACTATTCATGGATCAATTCGATGTTCCAGTTGGGGGTTGGCAGAGGGATACACATCGCCCTTGTCTTGGCGATGCTTGTGCTTATTTTTCTGGCATACCGCTATTGTGCCCAGAGGTCGGATGGCAGCAGGTATGTAAACGCGATGTTTTCAATCCTGATCGCGGGCGCATTGTGTTCTCTGATCGACAAGCTCTTCTGGGGTGGGAGCCTGGACTACATCCTACTCAAAGGGTTCTTCACATTCGATTTGAAGGATGTCTACATCAATGCGTTCATAGCGATGTTCATCCTTGGCCTCGTATTCAAAAATAAGGCGCTTTGGCGTATTTTGGATTTGAATAAGGGCAAAACGGAAGATCGCGGAAAATGACGGTTTTGCAAACGGTTTGAATGACACGGGAGGATTTGTTTTTCATGCAGCATGTGTATGAGACGCAGCGGCTGTATTTACGGGTGCTCAATGAATGGGATGTAGATACGGTATTGTCATATTTCGTTCAGAACGAGGAGTTTTTGGCGCCGTGGGAAGCCCAGCGCCCGGAGTATTTTTTTACCTCGGCCTATCAGAGCATGCAGTTGCGGGGCGAAATGCTGCAGATGAAAGAAGGGCGGATGCTCCGTCTGTGGATGTTTGCAAAAGAGGACAGCGATAGGATCATCGGCTCCCTCTGTTACAGCAGCATCGTCTACGGCTGTTTTCTGTCCTGTTTTTTGGGGTACAGGCTGAGCGCGGAAAATGCGAACAGAGGATACATGAGCGAGGCTGTCGCACGCGGCAATGAGGTGATGTTCTCCGAGTATGGATTGCACCGCATCGAAGCCAACATCATGCCCAGGAACGCCGCCTCGCTGCGCGTCGTGCAAAAGCTGGGGTTTGCCGAAGAGGGCTTGGCGAAGCGGTACCTCAAGATAAACGGCATCTGGGAAGACCATGTGCACATGGTGCTTTTAAACGACAACGTGTAAACTGGAAACCCGTTACTATATAGGGGGATTGACGTGAAAAAGCATCGGATTTTGAAAATTGTTCTCTTAATATTCAGCCTTATTATCATTGCAGGCGCATGCTTTTTGTTCATCGGTCTGAATACGAAGAACGTTGCGATTGCGAATATCGATATTGCACAAGTTTCTGACGGAACGTATACTGGCAAATACAGCGCGGGGCGCTTCAGCAATGAAGTGAGCGTGACGGTTAAAGGCGGAAAGATAACGGACATTCGGCTGCTAAAAGATGTGGCGGTATCGTTGCCGGGCATGTCTGAAAAGCTGTTCCAAAACGTCATCGCGTCGCAATCGCTCGTGGTCGATGCGATATCGGGCGCCACCGTTATGACCAAGGCGTACTTAAAAGCAATTGAGGATGCACTTCGCTAGCCTTGAGCTCTATGAACATACAGATGAGGGGATGATGCAATGCCGACGTTTGAAAAGTACAATACAAGCCAGGAATTGTTTGATCTGCAGCAGGAGCTCTACATGCTCGAGGCAGAGCAGCAGCTTTTGGGTGTCAATCACTCCGAACGCATTGAGGAGATAAGGGAGATGCTGGCGGAGATGGACGAAGACGGGCAAGTATAGAGCCCCGGATTCCATATTTTTTATACCCTCCATAGCCCGCGGATTGCATTTGCGGGCTATGATACAAAAATGAAGCGGTGAAGGCCGCTTTTTCTTTTTTCCATGATTTGACGTTGTATTTTCCGGGACAGCTTGCGTATAATATAGGAACAAACGTTCGTGTATTGAGGTGCCATCATGCAACGCGTCATCCTGCATTCGGATTTGAACAGCTTTTATGCGTCCGTGGAATGCCTGTATCATCCCGAGGTACGCGATAAACCCGTCGCCGTGGGCGGGGATCCGGAATTGCGCCACGGCATCGTGCTGGCCAAGAACAAGGAAGCCAAACAATTCGGTATCGCCACCGGCGAAGCCATCTGGCAGGCGAAGCAGAAGTGCCCGGAGCTTGTCGTCTTCACGCCGGACTACGCGAAATACCTGAAGTTTGCCCGCCTCGTGCGCAACATCTACGCCGATTATTCCGATAAGGTAGAACCGTTTGGACTGGATGAAGCATGGCTGGATGTTACAGGCAGCCGTGAGGACGGTGAGACGATTGCCTGCGAGATACGCAGTCGCATCCGGGAAGAAATCGGCATCACGGCCTCTATTGGCGTTTCGGACAACAAGATCTTCGCCAAGCTCGGAAGCGACCTGAAGAAGCCGGATGCGACCACGGTGATCACGCGTGAGAATTTCCGCGATGTCGTGTGGAATCTTCCTGCGGCGGATCTGCTGTACGTGGGGCGCTCGACCTCCCGCAAGCTGTTCTCCATCAACATCAAAACCATAGGAGACATCGCCCGCTGCGATCTTTCTTTGCTGCAGACCTTTTTGGGCAAATGGGGCGAAACGCTGTGGTATTTTGCCAACGGCCTGGATGCTTCGCCTGTGGCACTCATCGGCGAGGAATCTTTAATCAAATCCATCGGAAACAGCACGACCACGCCACGGGACTTGACATGCAACCTGGACGTCTGGATGACGATGTGCGTTCTGTGCGAAAGCGTGGCCGCACGCCTTCGGGAGCATGGCTTCAAGTGCCGCACCGTGCAGATCCATGTGCGCGACAACAAGCTGTTCACCTTTGAGCGGCAGGCGAAGCTTGCCCGCCCCTCGCAGGTCTCCACCGAGATCCTGCAACTTGCGATGGAGCTTTTTAAAAACAACTACCGCTGGGAGCGGCCGATACGCAGCGTCGGCGTGCGCGGTGCGGATTTGGTAAGCTCTCTGGACGATAAGCAACTCGCATTTTTCGACGACGACGCCAAAGAGGAGCGGTACATCAAGCTTGAGCGCACGGTAGACGACATCCGAAGGCGTTTTGGACATTTCAGCATCCAAAAGGCCATCATGTTCACGGACCGGCCGTTGACGGGACTAAACCCGAAAGATGATCATGTGATTTTCCCGGTATCCTATTTTGGCTGAAGGACGACATAGATTCGTTTTTTGGTAAGGTGATTGAGATGGCAAGAAAAGCATTTGTAAAAGTGGTTTCGGAAACCAACGTGGAAGGCGCCGTCAGGCCGCTCTCGTTCGTTTGGGAGGATGGCAGGATTTACCCCGTCGACCGCGTATTGGACGTCAGGAGGGCCGCCTCGCTCAAGGCCGGCGGGATGGGCATCCGCTATACCTGCATGGTGCAGGGCCATCAGGTGTACCTGTTCTATGAGGAACCCTGTTGGTTTATCGAGGCAAAAGATGCATAATGGGGCGGGACGATAAAATTCAGAGATGGGGGAGCACAATGTGCGGCAGGTATGCGGTGTCCACCGAAGAAGAGGTCATCGAGATCCGCGAGATCATCCATGAGATAAACCAAAAGCTCGCCAACACACCGGAGCTGACACGCATGAAGACCGGCGAGATCTTTCCCACCGAAATCGCACCGGTTTTGGCAATACAAGCAGGCATCCGGCAGGCGCAGCTGATGAAATGGGGCTTCCCGAAATGGCAGGGCTCCGGCGTTGTTATCAACGCGCGGGAGGAGACGGCGGCGCAAAAATCCATGTTCCGCGCCTCGCTTCTGACCAGAAGGTGTGTCGTGCCCTCTACTGGTTTCTTCGAGTGGAGCCACGGGCCGGGCAAAAAGGAAAAGTATCTGTTGAGGCTGCCGGATGCCGCGCTGTATATGGCGGGCATCTACAACGTGTTCAGGGACGAGCAGCAGAGATGCTACCCGGCCTATACGATTTTGACCACCGCGGCAAACGCGTCCGTCTCTATGCTGCACGACCGCATGCCGGTGATCTTGCGAAAATCCGAACTGGATGTGTGGCTTTTGGACAACGCTGCGACACATGAACTGATGAGCCGCACCGGGCCGGAATTGGCGCTGGAGAGGGTGGGGTAGGATATATTACCCATCCACCACCCAATGAGGAAAGGGGGCTGCGCCCCCTAACCCCGGCCTCCAAAAAGCAGTTTAGATAATAACAAAAGTAAAAAGAGTGCCTTCCCCTTGGGGGGGAAGGTGGAGTGAAACACCGGATGAGGGGTCAAGCTTGCTGTTGCACAGCACCTCATCAGTCGCCCGTCAGCTTCCCCTCGAAGGGGAAGCCGTATGGAATACGCCAAATGGCTGCATGGTATCCCACTCTTTTTAGGGGGGCCAGTAACGAGCTTTTGCAGCTGCGAGCCGTCATATTCGCCTTTGGGAGATGCCCCGGCTTTTGCCGGGAGATTGTTATAACTGCTGAAATCAATGTTTGATCCTTGTCAAACGCTTGCGTTTTAATATGGCCTTACTCTGGTTTGCCCTCTTTTATCACGATGACATTCCCCTCTTCGTGCCGTTTTTTCATCACGTGCCGCGCTTTGCGGTTGGCCACGCTGTCCAGCACGATGGATAGGTCATAGTCTTCGGGGTAGAGATCTTCCGCCTTAACCTTGAGCTTCAAGCGCTTGTGGTTGATCAAATGCTTTTCACCCTTGACCTGTACGCCCACTTCTCCTTTTTCATTGGCTTTGGCATAGACGATTCCGATATCTTGTTTGGGGTATACCGTCACGCTGTCCCCGATGTTGAACCGCTGACTGTGCGGCAACGCCATTGGTTTTTCTTCGGCTTTTACGAATTCCTTCGCGATGACACGAATAAGGTCTGCAGGCGCATCGTCATGATCCCGTATGGGCTTTTCGCCATAGGCAGCTGCCTTCGCTTTGATGAGCATGTGGGCCGGCATGCCAAGCCGCTGCGCGATGAAAAGCGCACAGCTCTCGCCGGCTTCTCCGATCTCAAGCCTATATAGCGGCAGAAGGCTTTCCCTGTCAAAGGCCATGCGCGCGTTGACAAGTCCCCTTGTTTTGGCGGCATACTCCTTGATTTCAGGGTAATGGGTCGTCGCTACAAACAGGCAGCTCTTTTCACGCAATTCATCGAGGATGGCGATTGCAAGGCCCATGCCCTCGGCGGGATCGGTGCCGGAACCCAGCTCGTCGAGAAGCACGAGCGCGGCTTCATCCGCCTGTTTGAGAATGCCAAGGATATTCTTCATGTGGGCGGAAAACGTGGAGAGGTTTTCCGCGATGCTCTGCCCGTCGCCGATATCGCACAACACCCTTTTCCTCATGCACAAGCTGCTGCGCGCATCCGCACAAACATGCAGACCGCTTTGCGCCATAAGCGCAAGCAGTCCCACCGTTTTCAGCGCAACGGTTTTGCCGCCTGTGTTCGGACCCGTGATGATGACACCATGCGTATCCCCACCTATGGCAAAATCCAGCGGGACGGCAGTGTCATACCGGAGCAGCGGATGCCGGGCGTGCAGTATCCGGATATCCCCGTCGTCCGTCAGGTGAACCGGTGCGGCATTCATCGCGACGCTGAACTTGCCCTTGGCAAACAGGAAATCCAGTGTTTCCATCGCTTCGATGTTGCGCTTGATCTGCGGCAGATGATCCTCGATCAAAGCGGTCAGCGCGTAAAGGATGCGCCTGACTTCGCCTTCCTCTTCGATGATAAGCTCGCTCAACTCTTCCTGCAGCCTTCGCACGGAAACGGGCTCGATAAAGCAGGTGCCGCCGGAGTTGGACAGTTCCACCACCGTTCCTACGACATCGTTCTTGTGCTCCCGTTTGACCGGAAGGGTGTAGCGGCCGTTTTTGATGGTCACAAAGCTCTCCGAGAACCACGCCTTGTTCTTTTTCAACAGCGCATCCAGTTTCGCTTTGATCTGATCGCCAGTACCGGCAATTTTCTGCCGCAGCCTGTATAGCTCATGGGACGCCCTGTCATCCACCTGCCCGTTTCGCACGATGCGGTTGATCTCATCCTCCAAATCCGCAAGGTCATGGATGGAACCACCATAGAACGCGATTTCTATGCCCGTGGATTCCGCCCGCTTAAGGAAACTTTTCATTCTGCGGCAAGAGACGAGAAAGGACAGAACATGTGCCAGCTGGTCGGGCAAAAGCATCGCATGGATGGCAATAAGATCAAGCGTTCGTTGCAGCTCGCTCATCTTCGCAAGCGGCGGCGTTCCCTCCTTAAGGAGAATGTTTTTCGCCTGCGTCGTTTCTTCCATTCGCCTTTGCGCTTCCGGCAGGCTGCCTGCAGGCAGGAGACTTAGGCATTTTTCTTTTGCCGGCTCCGATACCGCGCAGTCGGCCAGACGCTGTAAAATGATATCGTATTCCAATGCTTTATAATAATCCATTCGGTCCTCCTAAAAAGATAGCCCGCGGAAGACACGCCGTACCATCATGCGCTGCTCCGCGGGCCATACCCAAGAGGACAAATAAGCGTGACAAGCACGCCTTGCCACGCTTTCTATCGGATGGGTTAAAAGCAGTCAGTCCGGCAGTGTTTCTGAGGGATGGCCAAACAGACGGACAACGTCCGCAGACGATCCCCTGCAACTATATTAGTTGTTGCTCTCCGAAACAGACTGAACCGACATACGTACATACCTTTCTTCACCGGCTGTTGCCGATTGCTTTTAGTATAGCATTCCATATTATGCTGTCAAGAATCCAAGTGAAACGAAGATTTTTAAGACCCCACCAGATGACTTTCAATGCTTGAGGGACTTCAGACGTTTTAGAATATCCTCATCCGCGGGGCAAAAGGCATATTCGTCGATCTCCTCTACCGTGATCCAGCGTATGTCGTTGTGCTCCAGCTTCTGCACGGTGCCGCTTTGTATCGCCGCGTTGAACAGCGTCAAGTGCACATCAATGTCGGGGTAGCGGTGCGTGACCTCCATGAAAACGTCGCCGACCAAAAGCGTGACGCCGAGTTCCTCCCGGCATTCGCGTATAAGGCATTGCGCAAGCGTTTCGCCTTCTTCCCGCTTGCCGCCGGGGAATTCCCACAGAAGTCCTCGCGCTTTGTTCGCGGGGCGTTGGCATATCATGAATTTGTCTCTATTCCATATCAGGGCTGCCGTCACTTCGATCATAGCGCTACCTGCGGTACCTTTCCATCACCTTCATCACGCGCTCGATGGCGGAAACCGCATTCTGATGGTGCTGCGAAAAGTTGATGCGGAAATGCTGCATAAACGGTCCAAACTCAGTGCCGGGCGTGACGGTGACGCCAGTCAACGTCCGGACGATCTTGACGAAATCCAAAATCGGAAAATCCAATGCAGGCATCTTTACGAACAGGTAGCTTCCGGCCTCGGGCGTGCGGACCGTGACGCCGTCCACTTTGCGCAGTAGAGCCAACAGATCGTCCCGAATGGCCTGATGCGCCTGCACGCGTGCCTGCAGCCACCCTTCCGGTTCGTTGAACCAGGTCTCGAACACGGCCTGGCTGTAACCGGGCGCACGTAGCGACATAATGGCCTGCAGCTTTTCCATGCGGTCGATGACGTGTGTCGAACCGAACGCGGTGCCAAGCCTGTAGCCGCTCAAAGATTCCGTCTTCGAAGGGCCGAGGATGGTGATGAGGTTTTCGGGATCGAGTATGTTCTGGGCGCACAGGTGCGCATACTCCCTGCCGTCGAATACCTGTCGGGAATACAGTTCGTCCACGATGACATAGGCGCCGAATCGCTGCGCGAGTGCCGCGATGGTGCGGATCTCCTCTTTGGAATAGATGACGCCGGTCGGGTTGTTCGGATTAGAAAACAGAAGCAGTCGCGCGCCGCCTTTAAACGCGTCTTCGAGACGGTTCAGATCAAGCCCAGCGCAGGTATCCGTTTCCTCATAGAAAAGCGGTATGGGAACGAGATTGCCGTCGAAGAACTCCACGAGCTTGCGGTTTGCAAAATAATCCGGTTCCACGATGGCTACCTTATCACCTCTGGTAAAGGTGGAGCCCATCGCCAGAAACAGCGCGCCCTGCGTGCCGGGGGTAAGTATGATCCCGGAATCCGGGTCAATGCTCACTCCTGTGTATGCAGAGAGCTTTCTTGCAACGTCCTCCCGTATGGCAGCTTTGCCGCGGTATTCGGTGTAGGCCTGCCTGCCGCCCGATTGTACGCCCGCCACAAAGCATTCGAGAGACCCCGGCGTGGGTAAAAACGCATCCACGTCCCCGTGGGAAAAGTCCACGGCGATGCCCGCAAGCTTCTCCCCGCGAAGATCCAGTGTTCCGGACTTCTGGCGGGCTTCCTGGCCGGGGGCGCTGTCCACACCCAGTTTGGCAAACTTTTGATTCAATCGTTCCATCGCAAAGCTCCTCTTCTCAGAGAATGTGAATCCCTTTCTCATATGCCCATATCGTTTTTATTATAGCAGATGCAAGCTGCAGTAAAAAGAAATTAGGGTACTTTTACTACGTTTTGCCCAGACTTTACCTAGGTGCTGTTTGCGAGTTGACAATTGGTTCATATAATATAGAGCTGTAGAAGTCTTTGACAGGCTGGAGGTGCGCAACATCCAAAAGCCGCGCGTCGGCATCGTGGCGAAGTACTGGTGAAATACCACCCAACCGCGAACAACAACATCGTGGAGCTTTTGGAGCGCGAAGGCGTGGAGACGGTGACGCCAGATCTGATGGGGATGTTGCTGTACTTCTCGTACAACTGGGATTTCAAATACAAAGCCTCAGCGCAAGGCTATAGAACGGTTTGCGGCAAGGCTTGGCATCTTTGCGATGCAGATGTACAGAAGACCGATGATCCAGGCTCTAACAAAGAGCAGGCGGTTTGACGCGCCCCCGCACATTAAAGAGCTTGCGCGCTATGCTGAACCCATCGTCTCGGCAACCAGACCGGCGAGGGCTGGCTTTTAACGGGCGAGATGTGCGAGCTGATACACAGTGGCGTGGAGAACATCTTTTGCCTGCAGCCGTTCGCGTGCCTGCCCAACCACATTATGGGCAAAGGCGTTATCAAGGCGCTTCGCAAGCGTTTTCCCGAATCGAACATCTGCGCCATCGATTACGACCCCGGCGCCAGCGAAGTGAATCAGCTCAACCGCATGAAGTTGATGCTGTCGATGGCGTTTGAGAAGATGTGGGCATAGAAAAGATCGTTAGCAAAATCAAAGACAAGGTTAACGATTCACCGGTGCCGACGGGTAGTCCGCGCTATTTTGAACAGGATGAATTGTATTTTCAATTTCATGGATGTCACGGTAATAGAATTCAAGCGTTTGCTGGACCTGCGCTGCATAGTACAATTCTTCCAACGCTTCTTCTTCGCTCCGAAACGATTGCATATTCGTTTCGGAGTGTTCATCATTTTGATAGACTTTCCACGAATTGTCCCGCTCATCGTAATAATAGCCAAGAACGAGAGGCTCGCCCGTATATGCTTGCGTTACGATATGCCAATCTCCCATATCGAATTGCCGAATCTTTTGATAAAATTCCTGTTTGTTCATGAAATCCTCTCTTTCCTTTTGTTACTGTTTCCAAACACAGCACCGGCAATTCGTTTGGCGATAAAACCTAACAGAAAGTTCTAGGATAAGAAAAGGCTGCCTAATTGGCAGCCTTACGCTCCCATTGGTGGGAGGCGGCAAACCTGCTACAGGCAGGTTTGTTTTGGTCGGTTATTTGTTCTTGTTTTTCGGCCCTTGCTGCTGGTTTTGCGAGCTTGATCTGTTCTGTGAACCTGAGCTGCTGCTGTCGGTGCGCAGATTATAGATCGATTCGTTCGGATCATTTACCTTTGAGCCGGAACTATTGGTCTGGCTAGCGGATTTGTCCGATTGGAAGCTGCCGGTATTCATGCGGTTTTGCTGGTTGTCGCGGCTGGTGCTGCCGGTATTCATGCGGTTTTGCTGGCTGTCGCGGCTGGTGCTGCCGGTATTCATACGGTTTTGCTGGTTGTCGCGGCTGGTGCCGCCGGTATCCATGCGGTTCTGTTGGTTACGGTTGTTTTTGTTGTTTTTGTCGTCCACGATGCATTTCCTCTCTTTGTTTCGGGTTTTTATTGGGCTTTTGAACTGCGCTGCACCATGATGCGGTATGCACAGTGCTTTTTACTGCAATGACATTGACTGCGGGTTGTACTCGTACCCAGTGTTGTCCGCTACTATGTCCTCTTCAGTGTTTGTTGTTGGGTTAAAATTATCCCAACGAAAGGAAGGAAGAATATTCCTAAAACTCGTCAAATTCATCGGAGCTCTTTTCGTAGTCCTTAGCGCTGTAGTTCCCGTTATACAGCAGATCCTGATAATTCTTTTCGGCAGACCGGGCCGGTGCCTGACGTTTCCCAAAAAAGAACCTTGAAAACCAGTTAGCCATGGGGGATGTTCCTTTCGTTTTGATTTTGTGGGCTTATCGTTTGATTTTAAGGGAGTTTTATACATGGAAACAAAATGCAAAATGTGCTCTAGAAGCCAATAAAGGAGGAACAGCAGAGTGCCGTTCCTCCTTCTTACAGGGAGAGAGAAAGGTTCTATACGATGCTTGGTATGCCTTCAAACCATTCGCCGGCGGGTTTACCGCCAATGAGTATGGTGGAATTTGAAATGGTAAACGCCAGCTTGCCGGATCTACCGTCGGAGAGTGTGAAAAGCAAATACGTTTTTGCATCGGTGGCAGTCATGCGTATATGCGTTCCTTTTAATAAGGTCGCGGATACGTAGGTGTTGTTTTTCAAGATCTTGACCGGCAAATCCTTCTGGACGGTCAACTGACGGTTCGGACCTGTGATATGCCATAGCTTGTCACCCGATGGGTTCAGTATGAAAGTGCTGCCAAGCGCAAAATCTCTATTTGCGTCCCATACGCCAAGCACGTTGGCGTAGTCGAATACCTTGGCGGATGAGCCGGTCATCGAAAGGAGATACCCTGTAATGGTGCATGTTTTTTTGAGCGTAAATGTGGCGTTATCGATCTGATATACCGAGGTGATATAGTCATCGCTGTCGCGGTCCATGCTCAGCAACACGCAAGCCTTGCCGCTCGAACCTTTATACAGATAGGCGGAAACAAAGGTATACTCCAGCGTGAGCGAGATCTCCTTGCCGCTGCTGTTCTTTACGGTAATGGTCGATGCGCTGCCTTTGGCTGTAACACTCACCGTTTCCTTTTTTTCGTCGCCATTGTAGTCGATTGAAACCGGCGTATTGGCCGTAAGTTTCAGGGGATTATCCGAAGGCGCTGCCGTGGGTGTCGGTGTTGTTGTTTTTGTGGGCGTCGGCGTCGTGGTCTTTGTAGGTGTGGGTGTCGGTGTCTTCGTATTCGACGGCGTTACGGATGGCGTCGGGGAAACCGAAGGTGTCGGAGTTGGGCTTGCCAAGGCAGTTGGAGATAAGGATGGCGTAACGCTGGGCGTGGGGGTGATGATGGCCATTGCGGGCAATGTGGGAGCTGGCGTGTTGGATTTCTTCTCCACCAGCAGTTCGCAGCCGCAGAGGGCCAGTATAGCGATCAGGAATGCCTGGACAACAATACGCTTTTTCATTGGATTCGATCCCTTCCACCGAATAGTCAATACAGCCATAATTTTCCGTATTAAATATCCCCAAATATCGATGGATTACACAAAAAGCCCGTATAAACGGAGGAATCGCCGGCATGAAGGCTGGACAGTACGGAGGTTTAATGAGCAGGAGACGAAAAGCCGGCTTTGTATCAGCCGGCCAATAGGTCTTTTCGCTAAGTGACATGTATTTTCTTAAATCATAATATCTGCTGACCCGTCAGCCGTTTTGGAGCAATCCGGGCTTTTATTTCTGCTTCTGAATTAGCCATTTGTCAAACGCGGCCTGGAATGCCGCATCCGATTGATAGCCAAATACGCCTTTTATTGCTTCGTCGGTATATTGGACACCCTCTTTGAGTTTCTCCTCCCCTGTAACGGGAAGATACGGATGCTTTTGCATGTATAGGAGCGCCGCTTTCATCTTCTCCCACCCGAAGGTATCCAAAAGAAAGGCTGCATAGGCTTTGGAGGTAGCGTAATACAGGTCGACATCGCTCAGGTCGCCGATGCCGAAACTCTCCAGATCCAACGTTTTGTGCGTAGCAAATGGCGTAAACTGTGCGGACAGTTCTTTTTTTGTCATGTAGGGCGCCGAAGCGTCGGTAAGGGCCGTCTCGTTGATGCCGGCTATACCTTCCTGCAACCAGTAGGCGGCGTTGTCCGCACTTAGTTCCGAAACCATGCGGTGTGCGCTCTCGTGGCTGAGCATCTGCTTGTAATCGCTCTCTGTCATGGAGTACAGCAGGCTTTCGGGATTGAAGATCTTGATGGACTCCTTGTATTCATGCCAACCACCCGTCCATTCGGGCAAATCAAACTTTACGGACTGCAGAAATACCTGCAGGTCTGAATAGATCTTAATCGTAACGGGCTCCTTGGAAGTGTAGGCATACCGCGCCTGCATCCGGGAAAGGATGGATGTTTCCATGTCCAAAAGCTTCTGTGCCAGCTGCTGTTGACCTTTTGTATAGTAGACCTCTACATTTGCGTTTTCGATGCTCTCAAATTGGGGGCCGCAATAATAAAGCTTGCCTTTCACGGCTTGAAAGAATGCTTCGTATGTGCAGCTATGCTTTTTGCCGTTTAGGCTATAGCTTTGTTCGATCACAGCGGTGAATCCGCCGTTCGCTTGCGCAGCGGACACCGCCTTCATGGAGAAATCGGTAACGGATAAGCTCTTTGCCGAACGGATCAGGGAACCCTCTTCCTTGTACAGGACGGCATCCGTGGGCAGCACTGTGGAGAGAAACAGCGCTGTATCATCCTTGCTCACTGCTTCCTGTCTTGTCTTCAGGAGGTTTTGAAGGTCGATGCGCTGCTGATCCGAAATGGAAAATACCTGTGCTGCCGTTGGTGTGGGAGTCAAAGCAGGCGCCGGTATGCGGATGAAGCAACCACACAGAGAAAGCAGCAAAGACAACAGGATGCACAACGCGGTTTTACGCTTCATACGTGAACCTCCCAAGGCGGAGAATTTGTTATGGATGATCGGATAAGAGCATTTACATGTAAATTAATTTTATCCATACACTCTATCATACCATCCGGTGTACGGCAATTATGGCGCCCAAGGCTTTCGCAACAGCCGCCACCGATTGACGTTATTCCGCAGGAAATCCTGTCCCATGGAATACGTTACTTTGCCTCTGCTTCATGAATGAAAGCGGTTTTTTCAAACATAGAAATCTATCGTATAGTGTTCCAAAAAAGGAGGGTCGGGATGAAAAAGCGCCTTTGCACCATCGGTCTTGTGTTGTTTCTGGTATCGCTTTCCTTTGGCTGCAGTTCAAAAGGCCCGCAGGTACCCTCGCCTGTTGCGACAAGTTCTCCAGGCAAACTGCTCACAGTGGCGTATCTTGACGTGGGGCAAGGCGACAGCATCTTTATTGAAACGCCCAACGGCAAGACCATGCTGATCGATGCGGGAGAAGCGACAAGCCAACGTACCGTTTCGGAGTATATTGAGAAAAAGGGCGTTGCGAAGATCGATGTGCTCATTGCGACCCATCCTCACGCCGACCATATCGGCGCAATGGCATACATTGTGGATCATTTTGCGATAGGCTCGGTCTACATGCCAACGGTAGAGTCCTCTTCATCAACGTATAAAACGCTGATGAAGGCGATTGAAAAGAAGGGAATAGAGGTAAACGTGGCCAAGGCGGGGGTTGACATTCCGCTGGATAGAGATCTTACCATCAGCGTGCTGGCACCATTGGGTACCGGTTATGCCAATGTGAACGATTTCTCCGCCGTAGTAGAAATAACCTATAATCAGACGGAGTTCCTCTTCATGGGGGATGCGAGCGAAGTTTCGGAACAACAGATGCTAAAAGCCAACGAAGATGTCGATTCGGATGTGCTCAAAGTAGGGCATCACGGATCTCAAACATCCAGCTCAAAAGACTTTCTGCGCGCAGTGTCACCTGAATATGCCGTTATCAGTGTTGGGCTTCATAATACATATGGCCATCCTTCCGCTGCTGCACTACAGCGGTTAAAGGATGTGAACGCCAGAATATACAGGACAGATCAGGACGGAACCGTTGTCATGACGAGTAACGGCCAGACCATTTTCATTGTAAACCCGGTTTCATGGCGGAAAGAAAAAAGGCCTATACATATTTTCAATTTTGATTATTTGATAATACAACAAAAAGTGGCATAAAAAACAAATGACAAATTTCGCAAGAATTCAGATAAAATCATTGGTGGAGCATGCACGATTGTTTTTGGGGAAATGGGGTCTGATTTAAATGTTTTTCTTCTGTTCCCGGTACAGCGCGAGAAAAGCCAGTAGAGCGATTCGTTCATCATCACTCAGATCCTCGATTACACCGTCTCTATTTGTACCGATGGCTGTTTTGTAAGGAGGGGCTGCATTATCCGTCCGACCAAGCAGATAGTCTACAGAAACATTGAAATGATCGGCGATTTTTTGTAGTTTCTCTGCAGAAGGGCTGTTTACGTTCCATTTCCGAATACTTCCGTTTCCAAACCCCAGGACTCGTTCAATGCCAGACAATGTTTGGTTGCTTGCTTTTGCAAGCGTTTGTATCCGACCTACAATAGGCATAGCTCATCCCCCGTGCACTACTAAGTATTACGATATAAACTTATTATAATACACTATAAACACTAACTGTATCGTACCAAAAATATAACAGGTTTACAATAGCACTTGCAAAATTTGTCGACCAAACGTTTGGTGAAAACACCGTTCGATCTAAAAAAGACAAATATGCGATGTCAACTCTCTATAAGACAGCTTACTGTTATGAGTGCGGTATTGTATTCGTCTTGTGGCCTTGTATAGGCAATGGACCACTGGTATTTTCCGTCCTTGAATCGATAGGTTCGGCCGGATGTCTGGACGGAGATAGCAAAATCCTTGCTGTTCCGATATGTCTTTTCATAATAGGAAACGAATTCGGTTTCGGACATCTTGGAAAGATACGTTATCGTATACTTGTCGCTGCGTGCCGCCTGGTCAAATCGTTCAAACATCTTCGAGGACAGCGCATTCTTGTCATCCATTGCCTTCACGGTATCGGGATAACCGCCAAAATACGGATTGGCGGTCGGGATCTGCGCATCCGTTAGCCCGATGGTGATGGTGATGTCCGATGTGCCGGCATTGTCGATGATCGTTACAGATACGGGGTTGTTCCCGACACTTCCCGAAAGGAATTCCGTTGCGTTTGCATCGTCTATTCTGGTGAATTTGCTCTTATAGAGCTGCAGCGCATCGTTTTTCTTGGCGGTAGATGAAAAGCGAACCGTATACGTATAACGCCCGTAGATGGCGTTTGGCTGCTCTTTTTGCTCATACGCGCAGTAGAGCACCTTCTGATTTGCAAACAGCGGCATTATGTCTTCCGGGTAACCGCTAAGTAGTGCCTGCCGAACGTTGCCTGCCTGTTTTGATTTGGAGGATATCCCCTTGCAGCCTGCCAAAAGGCACACCAATGCGAGCAGCCACAGGGTGGCGGTGTGCAATTTTGTTTTCATTGCGGATTCCCCCTTCCCAAAATCATCCGTTGCGGCTATTTTTACGCGGCGAAAAAGTATATGAGGAAAAACGCCTTTCCAAAGCATATGTAATGTCATTATAGCATGTATATGGCATGGTGAAAGGCCGATTTTATGGGCATTGTTAACCGTCGTATGGATGCCGTAAATAGTCACGTATAGTAAGTGCGGGCCGGTGACGGGTATTACCGCTATTCTATGCGTCAGATTAGGATTGCTGCCGCTCACAAACGATTGTCAAAAATGCCGTGTTGCCCTTGCTGGGTTTGGTCAGATATACCGTATAGCGGATGCCGTCGTCCGAAAAGCTAAGGCTCTGGCTATAGTCGGTATCGGTATGCGTGAACCCCTGCTTTTTGCCGTAGGCCGTCTCGTACGCCAATGCAAAATCAATTTGGGAAAGCGTTGAAGCGTAGCGCAGGATATACCGTTCCGATCGAACAGCCTCGGAGCTTTTTTCGTAGGATGCGGAATACAACGTGTTTTTTTTGTTCCCCAACACCTGAATTCCCAGCGCATACCCCTTGAAATACGGGTTGGTCTCATAGCTTAAGGCTGCGGAATCGGAGGACTTGTCCGATTCCGCTTCGGCATCCATGCCGAGCATCAACGTCACCTCGAGGGCCTTATTCTCCAGCGTGTTGACGCAAACGCTTGCGGGGTGTCCGGCAACTTTTCCGAACAGGGTGTCCGAAGACAAGGTTGTGCTCTTTTGTGTCAACAGATTGTTGTAGAAGGCGAGTATCTGCTCCTTGGTTGCAGAACAAAGATAATGCACCTCATAGTATTGCTTTCCGAAGATCGGATCGCCGTCCTTGAAATCCACTTCATATAGGCCGTAGGTGATCTTCTGGCATTCGTATAGCGGCAACAGATCCGAAGGATAGCTGTCAAGCCGTGCGTATCCGTCGTCGGGAAACGGCGTTTGGCTAGAGACCGGCTTATAGCTTTTGCAGGAGATGAGCAGCATCGCGCAGAGCGCGATCACCGCTGTCGCCTTTTTCTTCATACAGGAACCTCTTTGAAAAAGCATTCAATCACAATCATACGGTATACTGCTCCGGATTGCAAACAAAGCCTGCCCTGGTCCCCATGTCAAACAATACGATCCTTTTTTAGGAATTAAAACGAAAACCGCAGTCAATGCTTCTTGGCTGCGGTTTGGATATGGGCAGGATAGGAGAGGGTATGCCTTTTAGTCTATGGAACGTATGCCAAGCGTCTGCGCCAGATCGCAATCGATGAGCACGGCTTTGTCCTCTTCGATGTACTGCGCCCATTCTTCCTTGGAATAATACGCCAATACAGAGCTGTATTTGCCTGACTTGGCGGAGCCCAATGCCGTCGTCTCAATGATGTAGTATTCGCCGGAACCCTTCCAGGTCTCAAGCGCCACCTGCGCGTGCGTGGGCAGTATGATGAGCATCACGTGCATATTCGTAGCCTGCAGCGCTGACGCCACCGTGACCGCTGTCTCGATGCAAAGTCCGCTTTGTGAGTTGATGACCTCCGCGGGGGTGGACACGCGCTGCATCCGGTTGCTCGAGGATGAGAACGGGGTCGCCACATACTTGACGTTCATCTGCGTTGCCAATGCGTTCATCACGGCTGCGGCCTGGTATAAGGGAACATCCTGGTCGTTGTAGCCGGAGACGGACTGGTACCCGCCGATGTAGGTGATCTTGCCGTTTGAAATGTCGCTGATCGAATCGGCTGCGGCGCGCAGCAAACTCTTTACTTCAGGCGCTTCGGGCGTCACCCAAGCGAGGATGTTCTCGTAGTTGGGCGTGCCGTCCTCGTTTTCCCACTGCATGTCAAAGCGGGAATAGATCTTAACGTTGCGCGACTCTTCTAGTTGCACCTTGCCGGTATCGGCCTCCGTTACCTTGATTTTGATCTGTGCGTCCTTGCTGGAATTGAGCGTGCTCGCCACTCCTTCGAGGATAGGCGGATGAATCTTGATCTGCGTCTCGGCGCGTGTCAGGCTCACCTTTTGCTCGTATTTTTGTGTGAAGCCCGGGATCTCACAGCTGATGATGACATCGCTGTTTCCGTTGTCGCTCCAGGCGCTGAGGAACGCTATGTTGTCCAACGACCGGTAGTTGGCAGGGATGATCTCGGTAACGGAATCGCATGTTACATGGACCTGCTTCTTGGACGTGCTTTCCACAAGCGATGCGGACAACTCCAGCAAGCCGGTCTTGGGAACCGCATTGCGCGCAAGCGCATCCTTATTGTCGTTGATCCAGGTCTGCATGCCTGTGAGTTCGGTTTGAATGTTTTTAAGGTCATCTTCGATCTTCTGTTGGCGGCGGGTAAAGCTCTTGTCCGCCTCGCTCATCAGCGAGTCAAGCTTGCGTTCGATCACGTTCATGTAGTATTGGCCGGAATTGAGGCGAAGCGGGTCTTCGATCGAAGAGCTTACCAGCACGAACTGCAGCGCGCCCAGATAATCGTTGAGTCCCTGCGTCAATCCCTCGTGCATGTACTTCAAAAAGGACGGCGGCTTGATGGCCTTGAGCCGCGTGTTGACATCCGAGAACGCTTTGCCAAGAATATCGTATATCTGGTCGATGCTCTCGCTGCCGGAAGTCTTCATGCTGGTCAGCGGATCAAAGGCGTTCATAAGCGATGACTCATAGGTCAGTATGTCCGACAATTCCGCCAGCACATTGTCCAGATCCTCTGCGCAGCGCTGTTTGACCTGCAGATATTGTTTGACGGCCACGTTGCTGTTGTAGTTTGTCGTATCCGCCTTGAGGACCGGGGCAAGCTGGCTTCTGAGGTTCGAAAGCGACGACTGGACGGATTGTATTTGCGATTGGTTATCCAGTGAGACGTTGTTCAACAGCGCATTGGCATTGTTCAGAACGCCGTTGATCGTGTCGATGTCCTTTTGGTTGGCCATCAAGAAGGCAGAGGCCTGTTGTCTGGGCAAAACGCCCGGGGCTGTACCGCATGCAATAAGCAGAACAGCCAACATCAAGGATGTTACAACGCACAGGTATTTCTTGGTTTGTGTCCTCATCATGGGTGGCACCTCACAAACGAATGATTCTGTTGGTATTATACAAAAGCAATGTCGTATTTGGAATGATAATTATGGCAACAACATACAATGATGCCATATTTTGGACTATTTTGCAACAAAGAGCAATCCGGACAACAGCCAAAGGCATATAAAAAATCCCGTAGAAACCGAATAGAGCACAAACGGCGTAAAGTCACGCTTAACAAGCGCCGCGGCTCCCAGCAACCCTCCCGCGAAACCAATGACAAACAGGCCGGTTCCCGATAGCGAAACATGCAGCCATACCTTCGACACCGCCAGAATGGAAAACAAGGCGGACAAAAGAAAGCCCGTGATGCCCATAAAGGTTTGCGGAAACAAGCGGATTCGGTTCATGATTCTCCTTACAAGCTGCAAGTAGCTTAAGAAGGGTCAGCATTGGAATGGCAAAAACGCTCGGGAGGCAAGGTCAAACAAGGCATAAAGCCATACTAGATATATGCGCAAACGGCAAAAAAAGAATAAATGCCGGCATAAGCTGGCAATGAATAGCCGCCACTGACAAAAAACAAAAAACTATGAGCATTACAGATTTTTGGGAAGCAGCTTACTCAGATCTGTTCCATGGGAACGACATATCCTTTTAAGGCCGAATAAACAGGCTGGATCCGTTTTGATGGTGTTTACTCCGTATTTACAAGTCAGTGTGGCCTTAAAGCCAAATTCAAACAGGATAGAATCGGTACAATCGCTGATACCCCCATATGGGTATGCGAATGTATTTGGAATTTGACCGGTCTTTTGATATATTTCAACCTGAAAATTCATAATATCTTCTTCCAAAGCTTTTTTATAGTGCTCAAGGGTTTCCCCCCGCATCCTCTTGCAGCCATACCTGCTCGTCTGGCTGTGCATATTGTAGGAATGGTTTTGAATTTCAACGTAACCGGATGAAATCATCTCATTGAGTTGATCCCAGTTTGCATGGGAATAATCGATGTTATCATCGGGTACTTTTGTAAAATCATCAACATTTTTACCAATAACGGACAGTACGATTTCCATCTTATATTTTTTCAATAGCGGAAAAGCGTAGACGTAATTGTTCAGATAGCCGTCGTCAAACGTAAGGATGATAGGCTTTTGTGGCAAAGCGCTGCCGTTGTACACATAATCGATAAGATCGGACATCGTAATAGTTGTATAGTTGTTTTTGACAAGGTATTGTAAGTCGCTTTCAAACTCGGTTGGACTGATTACGTCTTTTCCAAGCTTAAATGTTTTGACTTGATGATACATGATTATGGGTAACCGTATGGTTTTGTCAGAAGCATGATACAGTAATCCCTTAGGGATAAGGATAAGGACAAGGGCTAGCAATATCAAGGCTGCCAGAACTTTATACTTCATCCTTGTCTCCCCTTTTCTTCTTACGGATTATATTTTATTCGTTTAGAATAATGTTTAGAAGATTATGGTATTTGAAAATGCGTATGATTTGCGGCGCAGTGAACAACCGTTCCCTTGAAAAAAGGGAAAGGATGTATTGAAATGCATTGGAGTTATCATATAGTATGAATTTTGAATTGATGCAAAAAGAAGAAAAGGATGTACCATGCGAGAGATGAACACTTTGTTGGGCGTTTATGGATACGGTGATTGGACTGGACGAGTGGACATTCTGGAGCGGCATGCGCAGGAATTCGTCAGGCGGCTGCAGCAGCGGGAATGCGGCACAATCGATGTGGAAATCGCGTATAAGCATTCCAAATTGAATTATAGAAAGCATGTTGAAAAACAGCTGCAAAAAGCGCTGGGCCAGTTGAGCAGGGGTGAATGCAGGCAAATCATCGTCAGCTGCTATCAAGACAGCGCCGGTACCCAAAAGCAGTTGGGGCTGATGGTACTAGAATTTGGCTACAACGCCATACGGGAACAGAGTGATGCAAACTATCCGAACAAGATGGAAATATCGTTTTGCCATGAGCTGCTTCCCGGTCTGTATGCGCAGCAGGAATGGACACAGATACTTTTAAGCTTGAGTGCTGCTCTTGGTGCGGCAACGGGGTTTGTCGATTGCGCAAGGTTCATGTTGAACGGATCGGAAACCCCGATGGAAATGCCTGTGTGCTTTATTTCCGGCACAGCACCCGAAAAGCATTACAATAAGAAACTACGAGGATACACATGGGGCAGCGTGCTGACCAAAGGGCATATCGCGGCGCTCGGCGGAACAGAAAAGGCACTGCAAATCCCGCACAGTTATAGTCGAAGCATCACGATAAACGGGGAAGAAGCGCTGTATTTGCAGGCAACGGATAGCCTTTGGGAATTTTCACCCGAACAGCGGCTTGCACTGAAAAAAAGCATGGGGCCCGTTCTCTACAAAGAAGACCTCTTCTTGATATCCGGCCAATTCTGGGCGGAGCGCACAGAGTATTGGGAAAACCTTATCGCGCTGGACGAGGAGGAAAGAAAACGGTGGGATTGTTTTGTCGAGCTGTACAAACAGGGAACCAAGAGCTATGATGCTAGGAAGGAAATGGCAGAAGAAAGAAAATTCTACGGAATAAACGAAAGAGGCATCATCGTCGAAAAGGAAGAGATGCAGTGATTGCTCTATAAGCATAAAGGGGGGGAGTACCCCCCTTTTTATGTAGTCTGTGCGTTTACTTGTCGATCGCGTCACGCCGGCGGCCTTGCGCCGTCCAGCAATTGTGGTGTGCTCAATCCGAAGGTGTATTGAAAGTGTGGCTGATCGACGAGTTTGGAGTATACCGTTTTCCAGTTGCCGCCCCACTCCAGGCCAACCTGCTCACCAAGCCGACCCATCTGATTGAATTTCGCCATATCGTTCCAGTTCACTGTGCCGTTTGTCAGCGGTGCTGCGTCGAACGCCAGCCCCCAGTTGTGGTAGCTGTCGCCTCCCATCGCATCGGTGACGATGGGCCCGGGCGCTGTTCTGCCCTGCGCGTAGTAGGCATCCTGATCGTCCCAGCTGCGGAACACCGAATAGATCCTCACGTCCAGGCCGTTCTGCGCGCACAGCGCCAGAAAACGGCGGGCAAGCGTTGCCACATAAGGGTTCAGCGCGTCGATGTTGTTGTTGGTTGGGCGTTTGGAGAAATCGTCGGGCGGGTTCGGGTTGAACAGCTGCTGCCTTGTCCTTGGCGCTACATTCCCGTTCATCACGAGGCCGTTTACACTCTGGAACCTCCGGACGGTGTCCCTCGTCCTCGGTCCGTAAATTCCGTCCGGAGCACCGGCGTTGAATTGAAGTGAATTCAGCTTGTTTTGCACCCGGATCACTTCGTTAAACAAAGCGCCCCATGTAATTGGGCCGACGATGCCGTCGGGCACGAGCT
This sequence comes from uncultured Clostridia bacterium, assembly GCA_964533965.1. Taxonomy (GTDB): domain Bacteria; phylum Bacillota; class Clostridia; order Christensenellales; family QAND01; genus RGIG3178. The sequence goes on from CAZHNN010000013.1 coordinate 29,943, forward strand.
TATGTTCCGCCTGAAAATCCCTCAGCGCTTCATCCGTATCGGCGTCAAACGTGCCGGTCACGGCAATGTTGTTAAAGTTGAAGTTCAGTCCGATTAGGTTCATCTGAAGGATCCGGACCGCCGGTCCCTGGGAACCGAGCCGTATTGTCGGAAGTGCGGGCATGGATATCACCTTCCTGCGGAAATTCTTCTGTATGTTATTCCGCATGGGTGGAAATGTGAAAAGGTTGTCTGGGCTTCGCATGCTTGCGCCGTTGTACCCCAATCTTCCTTATGATAATATAATTTATATATTCAAGGAGATTTTGTTCGTAGCTGGTTGCAGCGGTCTAATTGTTGGCTATTTACATATTGGATATGATTTTATAAGGAGGATTTCACATGAAGTATCGTAAGTTTGGCAAAAAAGACTTTATGGTCTCTGCCTTCGGCATGGGATGCATGCGCATGCCGATGGAGACCAGACCCGACGGAAGCCGGGGATTTGACCACGCCGAATCCATCCGCATGATCCACAGAGCCATAGAGGGGGGCGTCAACTACTTCGACGCTGCCAACTCGTATGGCGACGGAGAATGCGAAATCGTATTGGGCGAAGCGCTCGCCACAGGCTCTCGCAGGGAAAAGGTGCATATCACGACGAAGATCCATCCGCATGTTGCGCCCAACGAAGACGTGCTGTTGGAGACGTTCGAGCGGCAATGCCGGCGCCTGCAGACCAACTACATCGATTGCTATTTGGTCCACCAGCTCAACGATAGCGACCGGTTCGACCGTTTTGTTAACCACAACATGCTTCCGACGTTCATCAAGCTCAAGGAGCAGGGGCGTATCGGCGGCATCGGTTTCTCCTACCACGGCAATCCGGAAGGGTTCAAGCGGTGTTTGGACTACTACGACTGGGATATGTGCCAACCGCAGTTTAACATCTTGGACATCAACCGGCAGGCCTCTGTGGACGGTATCCGGTATGCTGGCCAGCGCGGTATCCCCGTGGTTGTCATGGAGCCTTTAAAGGGCGGCAGCCTCGCGCACGTGCCGCCGAAGATCCAACAGATCTACGATTCGTTCCCCGTCAAGCACACGCCGGTCGAGTGGGGCTTCCGCTTTGTGGCGGACTTCCCCGAAGTCGCTTGCATTCTAAGCGGTGTATCGACGATGGAGCAATTGGAAGACAATTTGCGTATCTTCGACACTCTTGAGCCCAACATGCTCAGCCAGAAAGAGAAGGATTTGATCTACAAGGTCAAAGCCACCTTCGATGAAATGATTGCCGTACCCTGCACCGCATGCCGTTACTGCATGCCCTGCCCGCAGGAGGTGGACATTCCACGCATCTTCTCAATGTACAACGATGCATCTATGGTCGGCGATTTTACCCATGCGAAGAGGGGATATTCACGCATTTCCGACAGGCGTGTGAGCGCTCACGGGAAAGCCGCCGACGCTTGCGTGGAGTGCGGCGCCTGTGAGGCGGCTTGCCCGCAGCAGATCCCTATCATCGAAAAGCTGAAGGAAGCCCACGCGAAGATGACGGCGAAGTAAGGGTAAACCTGAATAAAAGGTCTTGAGCAAAGCTCAAGGCCTTTTATGATCCGATATATTCGATCAGAGCGAATCTTATTGCGCGGTGACAAAGAGATCACCTTCTCCATGGGTAGGCGCTACTTTCCCCGGCGCAGACCAGACCCAATGTCCGGATCTATCGATCAAACCGTGCATGGTATCGGTTTGAGCATCTGCCAGAAGGTAGACGGCATCCTCTGCAAGACCCGCCACTGTTACACGTCCATGCCGTATATCGCGCAGGCAAAGGTTCGGGCTCCATCAAAACTCGTGTACGTTCCATCCGTCTGGTATTGGAATCCTGCCTTTCTCATGACGGAACCGGACGCCGAGTTGTCCTTGGCGTGTCTGCACGAAAAGGAACGGATGCCGACGGTGTCGATGAGATACTCCATCATAAGCCGTAGCGCTTCGGTGGTGTATCCGTGGTTCCAATACGCTTTTGCAATGCAATACCCAATCTCGAACTGCTCTGGTTCCAAACAAGCTCGGGAAGCGCCGATCGAACCGATCAGCGTTTTCGTATCGGCCAATTCGATGCCCCAATCATAGAAATCCGGACGGCGATATCCCTGATCGCATTCCGATAGCCAGGCTTTTGTGACCTCGATGTCAGAATGCGGATTCCAACGGAGGAACTTTGTGACCTGTGGGTCACTGGCCCAGTTGTGAAAGACGCTATCGGCATCTCCCGTGCATAGGGGCCGCAGATGCAGGCGGTCACCCCGCAAGACAGGTGTTCCCTGATGGTTGGCCATAAAAATTACCTCCTCGTATTGCCGATGGCGAAAAAGATACCATAAATAAAAATAGTATATCATAGATAAAACCCATGATAAACCACACAAAAAACCGAGAATATATCTCTCCACACAAGATCCGAATGGTTGGGACCGGAAATCCCATGACACGATCGATATTTTAAAAGAAAAGAAGCTCCACAGATACCTGAATACCGATGGAACCATCCAAAGACGACTCATTTCTTATCTGAATGATATCATATCAACTCGCAGACGATGGTGAGATAAATGTTGTCATCGCCGCCGGTGCTCTTTGTAAGCGATACCTTCCAAGTTGCATTGTCCTTGGTGAAAGAAACCGTCTTGTTGTACCGATCTTCCGTCTTTTTAAATCCGGTCTCCTTGCCGTATTCCTTCTGGTAGAGGTCCGTGAACTGCTTTGTTGTCAGCGTGCTGACATAGCTTGTGCTGTATTCCCGGCACAGCTTGTTTTCGCTATAAAAGAGGCGGAACCGCTGCGAATACAGCGTATTCTTCTCGCCAAGCGCAGGAACGCCGCCGCTGTACTCCTGAAAATAGGGGTTTAACTCCACCTTTTGCTGTTCCGAAAGCCCCACCTGAATTGTTACTTCAAACGGCGCATCCGCGCTGTTACGGCTTATGGTGATGTCCGCCGGATGCCCGTTCGCATTGCCGGCAAGCGACCCGTCGTAGGATACCTCATCGGTTGGTATGACGATCTTGTTGTAAAACGCCATCGCCTCTTCCTGGCTGGATTGTGTCGTGTAGGTCAGCGTATATACGTTGTTGCCCAACAAGAAACTGTGAGCGGTCTTCATCGTCTCAAACCCGCAGCTCGTGACTTGTATGCACTTATACAGCGGCAGTACATCCAGCGGATATTGGGACAAAAGAGCCGTTCTGTCTCCTCCCGAAAGATCTTCCGGCGCCGCCAGAGGCACTGGGGCCGGCGTGAGCTGCACAGAAGCCTTTTTGGAGAGGGACTTGCAGCCCAATGACAGAAGCAGCGTCAACAGAACGATGGCCCATGCGAGTTTTCTCATATGCTCTCCTTGTTTTGGATTGTTCAAAACGCAATGGTAAAGATGGCGCGTCAGTCCCATATTGTCCTCTGCGCTTTAGCGCATATAGAAGATGACCAAGCTCAATTCCGCGTCATCAAAGCCGGTGTTGCGGTAGCTGTGCGCCGTGTCGGCGGAAAAGCGTATGGAATCTCCCTTTTGAAGGTGAATTATCTCCGCGTTTGTCATGATGTCCGCCTCACCCGAAAAGACCGTGATATATTCCACCGTGCCGTGGATGTGCCCTTCCGCCTGTAGAAATCCGTTGGCTTTGATCACAATGCGATAGGTCTCAAACCGGGTGGATTCATCGAAGGGGAACAAAGGGTAATTGATAAACCTGCCTTCATCCTCCACAAGCGGCTTAATCGCCTGATGCTCCAGCATGCGGATGCCTTGTTCGTGCTCGAGCAGTTCTGTAAACGAGGTCTTCAGACCGTTTGCAATCTTCCACAATACCGAAATGGTAGGATTGACCTCGCCGCGCTCAATCTGCCCAAGCATGCTCTTGGAAACCCCGGTCAACTTGGCGGCCTGCTCCAAACTCAAATGGTTGGCTTCCCGAATGGCTTTCAGGTTGTTGGCGACGCGGGCATTGACATCCATGAGATCCCTCCACTATTGACGATATACTGCACGATATGTACAATATAGTATACACATGGCTTGCTTGTATTATTATATCATCGAGGAAACAGAGGAAAAAGAGCGATGTTTCATTGGAACGCATTTTTGATCTATGTATTTGTGACGGCGATCACACCGGGTCCGAACAATATCTTGTCCTTGAGCTACGCGCATCGGTACGGGTTTAAAAAAAGCCTGCCGTTCAATTTGGGTGTGTGGTTCGGGTTTACCGTCACGATGCTGCTGTGCACGGTGCTAAGCTCTGCGCTATATATGCTGATTCCCCGCATCAAGCCGGTTATGCTGGTGCTGGGTGCGATCTATATGCTCTATTTGGCCTATAAGATATTCAAAAGCGGCGCGCATATCCAGGAGAAAGGTGAAGGGAAGGCAAGCTTTCTTTCCGGCATGCTGCTGCAGTTTGTCAACGTAAAGGGCATCATCTACGGCATCACCTCGATGTCCACGTATATCCTACCGCATTTCTCGTCCGTGCCGGTGTTGATCCTGTTCGCGGCAATGCTCGCGTTCTTGGGGTTTATTTGTACGCTGTGCTGGTCGCTGTTCGGTGCGATGTTCAAAAAGCTGCTCGTCCGGTATGCCAGCATCATCAACGCCGTCATGGCGCTGCTGCTCGTGTATTGCGCCGTTTCATTGTTCTTTGATTGATGATAACGAAAAACGTGTGATTGTCAATTTTAAAAAATAACGTTTTTGACCTATCGGCGCCCTGCTTATGGCAGGGCGAATCTTTTTTGCTTTTTTACAAAAAATGGGTTGACATCCAAAACGTTATGTATATAATAGATTTTAGAATTATTCTAAATAATAAAATTATTCCAGAAAGGAGCACCCGCAATGTCACCATGGAACAACCTGACAAAGGAACTGACAGACTTGAACATTAGGCCATCGCTACAACGGGTGATGATTCTGGAATATCTGCGCTCCAAACGCAACCACCCTACCGCGGAGCAGATCTACGACGCGCTCCACGGCAGCGTGCAGTCCATCTCGCTTGCAACGGTATACAACACGCTTGGGCTGTTCGAACAAAAGGGGCTTCTGCAGGTTCTGAGCGTTGGTGAAAACGAGCACCGTTTTGACGCCACGACACAAGCCCACGGTCACTTTTTGTGTGAGCAGTGCGGGAAAGTCCGCGATTTCTTCATGGAGCTCGACGATTATGAACACGATCTGCCAAAGGACTTTCTGGTTCGTTACAAGGGCGTGTATTTCACGGGCGTATGCGACGAATGCGCAAAGAAACAGGCAGTGTAAGCCAAATTGGCTTTCAAATAGATACAAATTTAAAGCGGAGGAGAATGAAAATGGAAAACAAGACGTATAAGGATTTAATGGATGCATTTGCAGGAGAATCACAGGCAAACCGTAAGTATACCGCCTATGCCAAGAAGGCTGAAGCGGAAGGGAAGAAGAACGCAGCCAAACTGTTCCGGGCCGCAGCCGACGCCGAAACCATCCATGCCCTAAAGCATTTTGAGGTGGCGGGCAAGGTCGGTTCCACGGCCGACAACCTCAAGGATGCCGTGGCGGGAGAAACGTATGAGTATAAGGACATGTACCCCGGTTTTGTGACTGACGCCGAAGCAGAGGGGAACAAAGCCGCCCTCATGAGCTTTAAGAACGCAATGAAGGCGGAGGAGGTTCACGCGAGGCTGTATCAGGAGGCGCTGGAGAGCATCGACAAAACCGAAGAAGTGTTCTACTACCTCTGCCCGGTTTGCGGCAACATTGAAAAGGCCGTTCCGGACAAGTGCCCGATCTGCGGCGTACCAGGATCAATGTTCATCAAGTACTGATTTGCCTGCGGCAAACGCCGCTTTCCATATAAAAACCGCCCGGTTTTCGGGCGGCTTTTTTATTCGGAGATCAGATCTGAATGACCGTAACGAACAGATAACAGTAAGCCGTAATAGGCGGCACCCTTTTCGTCTTTGTGCTACTTCGCTGCCATCCCGATCACAAATGCCTTTACGGCCGATAGCGTCTTTGCTCCTTCAAGCGACGGATAGGCGCTTTGATCGTAGATCAGCCCATCTTTTGCTTCCAAAAACGCATACCGTTGGCCGTCCCGAAAGCTGTACTCCGCCAAATCCGAAAGCGCAAGTTTTACGCCGTCCTGAAGCTCGATCTCATCGTCACCAACAGACGTCGGCATGAAAATACCCTTCATGCCTTTTTTTATCGCAGATACTACACCGCTATCCTCGATCCAGACTTCACCCTTTTCCACCGGGCAGCGCAGCAGTATCCTGACGGTATCGCCCGTCTTTATGTTCCCACGGTAGACCTCTTCAGCCCTGATCTTCACAACCGCCCAGTAGTAGGTCACGTCGGAGCCCATGGCGATCTTGATGTTCCTTGCTTCCGTCACTGTGCCCAAAAAGATTGCGGATGGGTGCTTAAACAATTGCTCTTCGGAAAACCACATGAGCTTTGCCTGTATCCGCTGTTGCGGCGCGTCCTGCACATATTCCGCGGTAATGCCCTTAGAGGAATTCGGCAGTTGAATATTCGTTCCCCGGAATAGCGGCAACGCCAGAATCAGGATACCCACAAGGAACACGACGGCTGCCGATGCCCAAACTGCCTTGCCTTTGAATGGTCTTTTATCCGTTCTCTGCGAGTGCGCAATTCTTTTCAGAGCCTTCTGTTCGAAATCGGCGCTTTGCTTAACGTTGTCCATGGCTTCTTTATACGTCCTTTCAGTCATCTTCAAAGCCTCCCAGCTTGGATTTGAGCAGGCTGCGGCCTCGCGATAGCCGCGTGCCCACCGTAGCGGGCTTGCTGCCTAAGAGTCGGGCTATTTCTGCAATCGAATAGCCTTCGTAGTAATGCAGATGAATGGGCAGGCGATACTTTTGGGGCAGTGCCAGCACGGCGGCAAGGATTTCGCTTTGCTCCTTGGGCAGATAGGCAAGACTTTCGGGCAGATGGTATCTGCTCTTGAACCATCCCGCTTTTACCGCGTTCTTGCTCTTGTTGATCGCCACCCGAAAGAACCAGGCCCTCTCGTGCTCGCGGCTCTCAAAGGCGGGCTGTGCCTGCCAATAAGCCACAAACACATCCTGAGCGATGTCTTCCGCATCCGCCAAGTTCTTCACATAGGAAAAGGCAAGACGGATGATGCTCCCCGCATACAGGGCAATGGCCTCTTGCACTGTACGGAGCGTTTCGGTTTCCTGCAAGCCATTCACCTCCAATAAGAAAACAAACGGGATAGGCGGAATTTTTCATGCCGCATGAAAATTTTTCATACTGTATGACAGAATTCATACAACATGAAATTTCCTGAGGATTTGAGAATGGGATAGATACGGGAGCCTTTGCCTGAGAATTGCATCATGCGTTTTTCAAAGCATGCGGTAAGAGTATATCTTAAAAGACAAGGCGTCAATGCTTTTCAAAAAGCTGTATGTGGATGACATTCTCCTGAAGAAGTTAATCCAAATAAGCAAGTAAGCGGCTGAAATATTGGCTGCTTGGCAACAAGAAATATCTATTTTAGTGATACCGATTTGTAAGGTATATGATCATACAATAAGCCGATCTCTTTAAATGTGATATAATATATTCAACTGATTATAATAAAATATTCAATGAAGTGCTTTGAAAGAGGTTCAAAAATGGCAAACATGAAACCTTCGGTAATCAAGGCGCAGGAAAAGGCCATCCTGGTGTTTTCCGGCAAAGAGACTGGCGACAAAAAGGCGGTCATACAAGCCCTGTATGACGCTTTGTGCACGAAGCAGCCCTATGCCAAATACCTGCAGAACTCGGACATGACATGGGAGGATATGTATACCATTGCCGAGTATATGCGGGGGATTGGGCTCAACTGGGAAAAGGCTTTCTATATGCCCATCCAGCCTTTTTGCAAAGTGAAGTCGCTCCGGTACATCCTTGCGCATAAGCAGGAGGCCATGGGGTGCAAAGGGCGTGAAGCATTCTTTGGCGTTTACTGGTACCTCAGAAGTTGCTTTGTCCAGTTTCTGGGCTAAAATTCATAAGCCAAAGCTAATTGTGTGTAAAGGGAGATCGAAAAATGACACATTCAAATGGCAAGCCTTCTGTGTTCAAGGTAGAGCAAAAGGCCATCCTGGTGTTTTCCGGCAAAGAGACCGGCGACAAAAAGGCGGTCACACAAGCCCTGTATGACGCTTTGTGCACGAAGCAGCCCTATGCCAAATACCTGCAAAACTCGGACATGACATGGGAGGATATGTATGCCATCGCAGAGCACATGCGCGGCATCGGGCTCACTTGGGAAAAGGCTTACTACATGCCCATCCAGTCTTTCTGCCGTGTAAAGTCACTCAAATATATCCTTGCTCACAAGGAAGAATCTCTGGGGAACAAAGGGACTGAGGAATTTTTAAAGCTGTATGTTTATCTTAAGAGTTGTTTTATCAAAGCATTTGGCCTTGTTTAACTGCAAAAAGAAAGATGCCGCCGATTGACCGGCGGCTTTTTTTATACATCGAAACACGTATGGAGCTATGGCAAAATCGATTTCATATATGCCTGCATGTTACAATTCTTCCATTCCAAGGCAGGTACACTGTATGCTTCTCTCTACACAGACGCATCGGTATTCGGACTATTTCGTAGATGTGAAAGCCGTGGAGAGACAATCATGTTTAATTACTATCTTTAGTACAGGCTACAATTTAACAGAAATCATACGCAAGTATAGGTGTAACAATTTCATTTATATCGACATATCATATCATGCATGTTCCTAAAGAACAAAGAAAGAACGTCAGGAGGAAATTTCACATGTGTAGCCGCAGACGTCGTCGGCACCGTCATTGCTGCTGCTGTTGCTGCTGTTGCTGCAAGAGGAAACGTAAATGCTCCAGCTCCAGCTCTAGTTCAACTTGCAGCTCCAGTTCCAGCACCAGCTCTAGTTCCAGCTCCAGCTCCAGCTCCAGCTGCAGCTCCAGACCTAGGCCCAATGGCGATCCAGGGAATATCCTTAGGAATCACCCAAGTTCAAGCTCCAGTTCCAGCTCCAGCTCCAGTTCCAGCTCTAGCTCCAGCTCCAGCTCCAGCTCCAGCTCTAGTTCCAGATCTAGGTTCAATGGCGATCCAGGGAATATCCTTAGGAATCACCCAAGGTCCAGCTCCAGCTCCAGTTCCAGCTCCAGCTCTAGCTCCAGTTCTAGCTCAAGCTCCAGCTCCGATTCGAGCTCCAGCAGCACCAGATCAAAGTGTGGATGTAGAAACTAGGCATATTTGAGACCAAGCAATCGCTTGGTCTCTTGATACATAGCCAAAATGTTTTGAATTTATTGCAACAAATAGCTGATATATCCATATAATAGTATTGGTGGAAGCAAAACACCAGGCATGCAAACCTTGACAATAAGGGGAGTGCAAATTTGTACTCCTCTTTAAATAAAGATTCAATATTGTCTGCTAGAGTAGCTCAGAGTGGTATTTGATCCAAACCCACCCGTCGCCCTAAGGAAATTAATGGGGCAAAGCCCCTTTAACCCCCCAAAAGAAACCCTCTGGATGACCGTTAAGCTTCCCGCAAAGGAGGTATTTTATCTTGTTTGCAAGAATGTATTTAAACGAATTCATGGGTAAAATTTAACGTATTATAATCATTTCTTTGAGAGGTATAGAGATTGTCAAACCAGCTTAATGACTATAAAAAGGATGAGCCACAGCCCCAAATTCTGCCGCCGACTGACCGGCGCCTTTTTATACTAACAAATATGTATTGAGCTATCGTAAAATTGATTTCATATATACCGGCATGTTACAATTTATCCATTCCATGGGAAGGCAGGTGCACTGTATGCTTCTCTCTACACAGACGCATCGGTATTCGGGCTATTTCGGGGATGCGAAAGCCGTGAAGATGCTCTCGCAAGCGGGGTTTGACGCGCTCGATTTCTCCATGCTGCGCATGAATGACGACAATAACATCCTGTGCTCCGACAACTACAGGGAGCATGTAATGGAAGTGCGTGCCGTGGCGGAAAAGGCCGGCGTTGCCATCACCCAGGCGCATGCGCCGTTCACATTTAATTGGTCCGACCCGGGAGAATTCGACAATGTCATCATCCCGCGCATCGTCCGGTCTATAGAGATCGCGTCCCTGCTTGGCGCAAAGCTCATCGTGGTCCATCCGCTGCACCACCTTGTGTACAAAGGGCATGAGAAACAGATCAAGCAAGCCAATATGGCCTACTACCGTTCGTTGTTGCCTGTCTGCGAAAAGTATGATATCAAAATAGCGCTGGAAAACATGTGGCAGAAAGACAATAGACGCAACTGCATCGTGCAGGATACCTGCTCGTGTCCCGAGGATTTCATCGACTACCTCGATACGTTGAATGACGATCATTTTGTCGCCTGCCTTGATATTGGGCATTGTGTGCTGACGGGCGAGGACCCCGCGGAGATGATCCGCGCGCTCGGCCCAAAGCGCCTGCAGGCGCTCCACATCCAGGACAACGACTTTCTCTCCGATGCTCATAGGATTCCGTATACGGGAAAAATCGATTGGAACGCCGTCACATCTGCGCTTGGTCAGATCGGTTACCAGGGGGATTTCACCTTTGAGGCTGATCGTGCGCTGTCCTTCTATGACAAGGAGTTTTTGCCAACTGTCTCAAGGTACATGGTACAGTTGGGCAGGCACATGATCACAAAGATCGAAAAGGCTGCGAATGCGGTGCGGGTAGCCGGCAAGTAATACGATTGTTAGTTCGGAGATGAAAAAGCCGCAGGTTTACCTGCGGCTTTATGTTTCTTCGCAAGAGCAGTTTGGCGACTTTCCGCAGGTTTACCTGCGGATTTTGTTTCTTTGCAAGAGCAGTTTGGCGACTTTCCGCAGGTTTACCTGCGGATTTTGTTTCTTTGTAAGAGCAGTTTAGCTACCTTTCGCAGATTAACCTGCGGTTTTTGGTTCTTCGCAAGAGCAGTTTGGCTACCTTCCGGCAGAATAGATCTGATAAACGTTGTCGATGTTGTTGGCGATAGAGGTGACTGTCAATTGCAGAGGATCGATCAGGATGATGTTCCGGCCTCTTTGCTGCGCATATACGAAGGTCTGCGCTGTGTTTCCCTTGTTTCTGCCCCAGACGGCAATCACATATCCGCTCTGGTCCACCATGTGTCTATTCCTTTTTTGCTGACAACCCGGTGAATAACGCGGCTGCATCACGGTTTCCCTGTCGGCCTTCGCTACGTTGGCAAAGTAACGGTTGCGTTCCTTTTCAAGCCAATGGGCTGCTTGTGCTTCATAGGGGAGGACGCATTCAAGTACTACGGGGTATTTTTTTCTCAATTCGAGCACGATTTCCGCCGCATAGGTGTCTACGCCTCGTCCCATCCCGGTTAAAAAACGCGTTACACCATGCTTTACAATCAGGTTTTCCGCTTGTCGGTACATCAACTCTTTTAAGATCTTGCAATCCGGGTTTCCTTCGAAAAGCTTAAGCGTGAGCTTTTCTGGCCTGTCTCCTGTGAAGCAGCACGTCTTTTTCATGCCATTCGCCTCCACTTCACCTTAATTTGTTTTGCTAGTATAGCAGGGAGGGTTGTTTGTGCGATATATCCCACTCAAAACGTTTACTGTCTATTTACAATTACCGTAATATAATTTATATTGCATCGCGGGGATGAAGATGAACGCAAAAGATGCTGTTGCCCAACGGATTATCGAACTCTGTGCAGAACGTAACCTCGCCGTCAACGGACTTGCAAACCTCAGCGGCATATCTCCTTCCACTCTGTACAGCATATTAAGCGCCAAGAGCAAAAATCCCGGCATCGTTTCGATTCAGCGAATCTGCGACGGGATCAATATCAGCGTGCGCGATTTTTTCGAATCGGCGCTGTTTGAGGGATTGGATCAGGAGATCGAATAGGTTTAGCAATTTGGCCTGATGGAAGAAGGGAATAGCGGACAAATCGGCGACGGATACATGGACATGCGCCGCCGTGATACGGCATTGTTTTTTAAGACCTACCCGGAACTCCCTGTGCGTCAGCTCGACTTAATCGAGCCGGTATTCCACCAATTCGCAGTTTTGCATCCGGAATTCGTGAAATTCTTTGTCCGACAAACTGCGGCAGTAGGCATTGATGCTCTTGCTGGTAACGTTATGCGTGACGATCAGGATGGTCTTGTCCGGATAGGTGGTCTTGATCTCATCGAGCATATTGTAAATGCGCTGGATGACCATGCATGTTGACTCGCCTTCGGGAAACCTTCCCGCAAAGCTGTTTCGGATTGCGAGAAACTCGGGCGCCAGACGCGAAGTGCCCTCGTAGGTTCCGAAATTGATTTCCATCAACCTGTCGTCAAATAGGATCGGTACTCCTATATGCCCATTGGCAAGCTCCGCCGTCCGCCTGGCTCTGTTTAACGGAGAACAGAAAATAAGGTCGATACCCTTGTCCACAAGCACATTTGCCAATTCCCTTGCCTGGTCTTCACCCTTTTGTGTCAAATTCGCATCCAATCTTCCGCAAACAAGGTTTTGGTGATTGGTTTCGGATTCGCCGTGCCTTGTAACAAACAATCTCATGTCGATGCCCCCGGTTGAATAAAACTATTCGCATTGTATCACTCGAGCAAAAAGAAGTCGATGAACGACTTCTTTGTATGTTATCCGGATATTAAAACCTACTTATACCGAATACTCCGCTTGCACGGTGGGGAAAGAGATCTTGCAGCCAAGATTCTCCAGCTCCTTGAGCATATCGCGGTCCTTGTCGGTGAGCTTCAGTTCCCCGTACAGGCCGCCGCCTGCCGTGCCGCCAAGCCAGCCGACGAGCAATTCGGGAAAAATAAAGCCCTTTTTGTATACCAACAGCGCCGTTTCTATGTCGCGCATCAATACGAAGACCGGTCCCAGCGGGCCGAACTGGTCCTTTTTCCACGATGCCGCGGCCTGATCCGTATTCATCACCTGTACCGTGTGTTCCGGAGGCGCGCCCAAAACATACACCTGAGAAACCAAAGAGTCTTTGGCAATCTCATCGTCTATGATCAGGATGAGCTTGGAGGGGTAGAGTTTGAGCCATACTCGACGGATCTGTGAATGAACAAGGTGGGTATCGATGCGGACGAGGGAAAGTTGTGCCATGAGGGTACCTCCTTAACCTTTTTTAGGTGGGGGATTCCTATGTCTGCCACTCAACCGAATATGCTTACAATCCCGGCACATTGACTGATTCCATTATAGTACATTGCGACAGCGATGAAAAGGATTTGATGTATCGTTTAGCGAAAGATTGTGTTTTATTATATATTATCTCTATCTGCCGAGAATTGCAGCTACGCCATATGTGCGGACGCCAATATTAGGTTATAGGGAACATGGAGGAAAAAGTCTTTACTATAGGCCCTTCGGAGTGCGGATTGACCAAATTGGGCTGTTCTAAATCAAGAATAATGATATAATTTTGAAAAGCTGTGCGCTGCGGAGGTGATATGAATCAATAAGCTGCTCTATACCGAGATGAACGTCTTCGCGTTGGTGGTATTGATCATCATTTACCTTAACATTCGCCGTCATGCCCAAAAGCAGATGATCGAACAGAAACTGTTTTTGGCGCTGGTGCATTCCAATGCATTCATATTGGTATTGGATACGCTCATGTGGCTGATAGACGGCATAAGCGGTTCGTATCTGACCTTTATATATCGCATCGTGACGGGACTGTATTACGCAATGAACCCCATCATCTGCCTGATCTGGTCGTATTATGCAGATTATTTGATCTATCGAAATGGCGACCGGCTGAAGAGCATCGCGATTCCGTTGGCGATGCCGGCGGCAATAAACCTCGTGCTTTCGATGCTGAGCATCTTCACCGGATGGATGTTCACCGTTGATGCCCACAACATCTACCAAAGGGGATCTCTTTTCCTGTTGATGGCAGCAATATCGTATTTCTATCTGGTCTTTACATTTTTGCAGATACTGCTCAAACAGAACAGGATACAAAAGCAATACTACTTCCCAATTCTAGCATTTGCCATTCCTCCGTTTATCGGAGGTGTCCTTCAGACGTTGTTCTATGGCTTATCACTCATATGGGTTTGTATGACGATATCGGTGCTGATCGTATTCATCAACATTCAGACTGACCAGCTCAATACGGACTTTTTAACCGGCTTGTACAATCGCAGGCAGCTGGACAATTATCTCAAGCGACTCCAAAGAAACAAAGAGCAAAGGCTGCTTGGGGGTCTGATGATCGACCTGACAGAATTTAAAGTCGTCAACGATGTATATGGCCATGACGAAGGGGATAAGGCTCTGCAGCAAGTTGCCCGGATCCTGCAGGAGACATTTCGCGTCAAGGATTTCGTCGCCAGGATGGGCGGGGATGAGTTCATCGTCCTCATGGAGGTGGAGAGCCGGGCGGACCTGGAGAACATCGTAGGCAGGCTTCAGGGCAACATGGCAAAGTTCAATGAACAGAGACTGTTGCCGTATGAGATTCAACTGAGCATTGGATACGACTGTTATGACAGCAGATTGCATCATGACTTTACAGAATTTATCAAACACATCGACCGCCTGATGTATAAGAACAAACAGGAAAAGGATGCGCTGCAGGATAATAAAGCGTAAAAGAAGCCGAAAGGCTTCTTTTTTTAAACTACCTGTATCACGTTAAAAGGCTTTGTTGGCTTCTTCATTGCGAAAAGACAAAGCTCATTAATAGTCGTCGATTTATAAAACTCTATGCGTCGATTCTGTGATGCCTTCGTCTTTTTCTGCTCTTTTGCTTGCCGGATCTGCCTTTGCTCGAAGTGGGAAGTACATTTCCGGTGCATTCGCCCCGCTGCTCCTGATGCCTGATGCTTTTGAGAAGTTCGGATATATGGGATTCCGATTCGAGTCTTTCTCGTTGTTCAGAAATGATCCGCTTTAATAGAATAAGCGGCAGTACGGTAGAGCCGGAATCAGTGGATGGTTGGCAGTCACTGCACTTTTCATGGCCGAACTCATCGCAGCTGTCACAGGACGGAGATCCACAATCTCTGCTTTTGCAGCACGGAAATCCACAATGGCTGCTTTCATAGGATGAAGATCCACAATCGCCGCTTTCACAGGACGGAAATTCACATTGGCAGCAGTTGCAATCGGGCTCGCCACAAACAATGCCTGCAGAGACCTCAACGGCAGAGCTGATGCAGAGCGGAAACCGCACGCAAACCATTTGGCTTACCATGTAAGCGCAGGAATCCGAATCCGAACAAGGTTCCAAAACCGGGTCGCCTACACAGCAGGTTTCGATGTCGCCGACGCTGGCATTCGGGATGATCTTTATATCCGCCGCTACACGTACATTTTGCGTAAATATATCTGGCGATTTCATGGTGATTATCCTGCTTTTGCATGTATTCGCTATATCATATGCCTGTGGGCAAGGCTTGTTACAAGCTAGAATAATGCTGTATGCGACATGGATAAAGTAATGGCAAAGTATGAATTACAATAAGTGCGGTGATCGTATGTAGCAGCCCTTTCGTGAGAAAGGACTGGTGGATTCTTAGTCTTCCGGGCAGTGGAACGGGCATCCGGGTGCGTTGCCGCTGTTGAACTGCTCAAGCGGGGTCTGGAAGCCGGGAGCACCGTCGTTTCCGTCGGGAGGAGTGGAACTTCCAATGAATGCATTCGCGTTGGCAATGGCGGTCAAAGCAGCCGGGCAGGTTGCGCCGTTCTGCACGTTGAGGATCGCGGCGAGCAACTGAGCGTACAGATTTGCGTATTGATTTTTATGCGGGGGATCGGGGGGCGCAGGCGGGGGCGGATTCAAGCTAAGAATATCATTGGCGTTGGCGGTCGTTGCGGCAATGCTCAACCCTTGCAAAACGCCGCCGATCTCGGTGCCGAGTATGACGGTACCGCCCAACTCGCCGATCAGCCTGTTTGTAAGCGACGGAGTATTTTTGAAATGCCCGAAACTGAACGTACATCCGCCTGTTTCGCAATCGCCTGTAGCGGGATCATCACAGACAATGCCGGTCGGCTCTGCGCAAGCGATGGCGGCAAAGGTTAACGGTATCTGGACGCAGATCCTCTGGCTCACACGGAACGAGCACTCCGGCATGAGGTCCCCTTCGCAGCGGCGGAAGGAGGGGTTGCCAAGGCAAGAAGTTTCGATATCTCCAACCTCAACACAAGGTTTTATCCTTACCTCGGCCTCTACGCATACGTTGTCATGGACTCTCACAGGACATCCTCCGGTGATGTGCTCAGGACATTCGAAATGTTCAGGACAAGCCATAATTTTCACCTTCCTTTATAGGGTTTCTGTACATTCTATGAAAACCGATTGTAAGTGTTACTTATAATCAGGAGCATTTAATGACAACACTATCCCAATATATGCAAGAAGCTATATATGGTATCGGTGTGCAAAATGTCCGTAATACTGCTGCATCCCGATCGTTCTATTTCATCAGAAATACACTTTTTGACCAGGAAACACACAAATAAAACGTTTTTGAATACTTTTATATAGACACAAATGAAAGGGGATGTGGTGTATGGATCGTTTTGATCGTTTTGATCGGGAAGATATGGGCAGCCGTCGCCGCCGCCATCGTCGCCGTCGTCGTCGGGGACTGTTCTTTCCATTCTTTTTCTTCGGACGTCGCCGCCGCCGTCGCCGTCGTTAAAATAGTTAGCGAACGATAGAACAAAGCCCTGTAAAGCGGTCTGCTTGCGGGGCTTTGGTTTAAAACTTGTACCGTCAAACGGAACTATAAGAAGAGTCACCTATAAGGTGCGCTTTGACCAGGGTTTGGTCTTGATCAAGTGGATATGGCTATTTGAAATCCTTAATCAGAGTAAATGGATTTCGGTTCTACACGGTTTTTTATGACATATCTATTTCTAAACGGCGTTAAAAGAGAACGGGGTTTGATTCCATGCGTCTGGTATTGTCTTTACGAAAAGCCACATGGATTGTGATTGCCCTAATAGCTGCCTGTGCGATCGGTGCAAGCTTGTTCTTTTTTGTTACCGGAGAAAGCGTCGCAGTGGTCACAGACGTGCAATGGGCACAGACGATTGATGAGTTGTTTACACAGAAAAACAAATGCCTTCTCACCGGCTCAGGCGAGGACTTGAAAAAGCTCTATATCCAGAATGAGAAGAACAGCAAGCTTGCGATGAATGCTGAACTGAACCGGGCGACGTACCTGAAGAACTGGGCGGAGAAGCAGGGAGTTTTATTCACCAGCATTGTCAGCCATATACAGATCAAATCCACAAAAAAGGTGGGGCGCGGGTACGCCTTCTTCCTGGTGGCGTCGACCGAATATAAATATGTCTATACGGATACCCCAGACACCGTGAATATGTTCCGGATCGGCACCTATCACACCTTGGACCTGATTCCGGGCACGGACGGCTATGTCATCAGCCGCGAATGGTATCTGGATCCTTTTCAAGATTCGCTCAAGCTGGAGAAGCTCAAGACCGAAGAGATAAAATCCTATATCAATGTGCAAAAACCCAAAAACCCGACGCTCTCCGATCGAAGAAAGAAGGCGGTGGCCTATGCGGACAGATTCAGCGGCGCTGCGGCGGATGACGAGTATGGCTTTTCGTATAACTCGAGCTATCCGAATTTTAATTTTATGGGTGGAGACTGCACCAACTATATCTCCCAGACATTGATCGCGGGCGGGTTCAAGCGGAATGGCGCATGGAATTATACGATGTTCTCCGGCAGCCGCGCATGGTGCAACGCGCAGGGTTTCAAGGAATACCTGCTCTACAGCGGCAGGGCGTCGCTCATAGCGAAGGGCAGTTACAAGGATGTATACAAATTGGCGTATAAACTTCTGCCCGGAGACATCATCTCCTACGAGGAGGCTGGCAAAATCGTGCACAGCGCCATCGTGACCGGGCTGGATTCAAAGGGTTATCCGCTTGTTAATACGCACACCACCGATCGCTATCATGTTCCGTGGGATATGGGATGGAACGACAGCGATATTAAATTCTACCTCATGCATGTAAATTACTGATGAAGCAGCTAGCCGAAAACAGCATCAATCAAGGGCACCGCTCATCTGGCATGCGTGGGATTGCACGCAGATTTTGGAGAAAACGGATGTTCTTTCTGTATGCGTTCATTGCCATGCTCTGCTGGGGAGTAGCGCCGCTGTTCGCGAAGGTCGGCCTCAAGGAGACAAACCCTATGATGGGTCTGGCTATCCGCACCTGCGTGACGGCGGTGCTGATTACCGGCTGGCTGTTCATACGCGGCAGCATGACGCATGCGCAGGGAATATCCTGGTCAGCGTTTCTGTTTTTGGCCATAGAAGCTGTATTTGCCACGCTTGTCGGGGATTGGGCATATTTTTCGGCAGTCAAGAGAGGGTCGCCTGCGGTATTGGAGGTCATCATGGCCTGTGCACCGGTGATAACGCTGTTGCTGGTGGGAGAACCCATTACATTCGCGCGGGTTATCGGGTTTCTTTTGATCATCTTAGGAATTGTATTTGTCATATAGGATACATCACGGCATGTAGCCGTTTTGCAGTATGACGGACAGCTGCGCCATCGTGATCACCCTGACATTCGGCTGCGCGCAGACATATTCCACCAGCCTTTTGTAAAGCGTAAAATCGGTTTGCACAGCATAGTTCCCCATGTCGTTCGGCGATTTTCTAAACAGGCAATGCGTACGGAATATCAGTACGTCCTTTTCCTTGACGGCCTTGTCCACCAGTCGTATTCGCTCTTCCAACCGTTTTTCCCCACGGAAATCTGCGCTCACTGAATCCAATTCATATGGGTTAAGCTGCCCCGGTTTTTTCATTGTATCGTCGTAATAAGCTTTGCGCGTCAACGTGCGGTAGGGCTCTATGGCTGCGATCACCTTGGCATTGTATTTGCCATATGGGAACGCATGGCTGATGGGGATTGGCAATCCGTTACGCATAAACGCCTCATTTTCCTTGCGCATGCTCTCGGCGATATTTTCAGCCGTCATGAGATTTTCGTTGCTGTGCGCATAGGTGTGGCAGCCAAAATCCCAGCCGGAAGCATACATTTCTTTGATCATTTCCCAACTCATAGCATCCTTTCTGTTCGTGTCGGGACGACCTCCGATGATGTAACTTGTGCCATGAATCCCAAGTTGCTTAAAGAGCGGGTATGCGAGAGCATAGTCCGAGAGGCAGCCGTCATCAAAGGTGAATACAACGTACGCCATGCTTTTTTCAAAATAGTAGTCCTTAGGCTGGATGCCTGAAACGACGCCAAACGCACCGATGGGCAGCGTATTGCCGACATCCGGAAGATTGGCTTTGGCTGTGTTTATGATAAGCATACAGCACAGCACGAACAGAACGATACATCCGAGTCTTTTTAGCACGCCAGGCCGACCCTTCGATAGTGATCAAAGGTAAGATTCCCTGTTTTAAGCGGATTGTTGATGTCAGTATTATCAAACAGAGGAAAAATTTTATATATTTTAAAATATTTGGAGATATTAATGAACATACACAATTCAGCACTCTGAATACCATAGAGCGCAAAATATAACATAATAAAATAAAAGATCATATTGATTATTTGAAATGGGTGCATTTTACATGTGATATATACGCCGGACGCAATGTCACCATCTAACTTTTATTTAATACTATACCATGGAAAGGAGGCATAGAAGATGGGTAAGCATAAAAAATCCAAAAAGAGCAAACGCTGTTCCATTACGGACATTCTGGAATCCATTGCATTGGAAGAAGCCGGCATTGCACATGTGCTGAATGCTGAAGGAGAAAAAATACAAGCTGTACAAGTCGGATTGCTAAACGGACAAATCAGCTCAGAACAGGCCATAGAAGTGCAAAAAACAGTCGACAAAACACTGCGTTCAACTATTAAAATGCAGATGCTGCTGCAGTTTAAGCTGGAAGACACGCTGGAAGCCATCAGGCAATTTTCATCCTCAAGTGCGGAGTGCTGCTCTTCAGGCTCGGAGTGGTGTTTCGAATGCAGCGATAGCTCAGGGCATTCATCCAATCATGTCAGGCATAGAAAAGTGAGATGATTCCAGATAAAAATCACCTGTGAGTAACTACAAAAGAAAAGGCGTTCCGTAAAAAGTGTAGCATTGGAACGTATTAATGAATATATATGCTAAGGAGGTGACAGAAGATGTCAGTACCGGTAATTCCGATCAAAAATGAACCACAGGCTCTCAACGATCTTTTGGAGTCCATTGCTTTGGAAGAGACCGCCCTTGCGCATGTCATCAATGCCGAAGGCGAGAAAATTCAGACGATTCAGTGTAAATTTGCAGAGGGAACTCTGAATGCAGAAGAGACCGAGGATTTGCAGGATACCGTTCAGGAAATTCTGCAAACAGCCATCAAGATGCAGATGCTGCTGCAGTTTAAGCTGGAAGACGTGCTGGAAGCCATCAGGCAATTATCATCCTCGGAGAGCTGCTTTCCAGGCTCGGATTCGTGTTTCGAATGCGGCGATAGCTCAGGGCATTCATGCGATCATGATTCCAAGCATGGAAAAGAGTGAGATGATTCCAGATAATAATAGCCTATGAGCAACTACAAAAGAAAAGCCTTCCGTGAAACACGGAAGGATACATGGGATGAACTTTTTTTAAATGCAAACAGCACATGTTTCTATGACAGTGTTTATATTTAAATACTGTTTACCAATACAATGAACATGGGATTTTTTCTGCTTTACAAATTTTGAAAGCGGATATACTTGTTTTGCGGATTCAATGATTTTTCGTGCTCGTTGCATCTGCCAACAGATTTTACAATCTGCGGATGAAATGCTACAATGGCAGAAACAGCAAAAGGAAGTACGCGAATGCAACCGCAATCGTTGAGAAGTTTTTTCAAGCGCCGCATCGCCATTGCGTTGATCGTGTTTTCCGTATGTGCGCTGGTGTTCGTGTACGCCATGCAGATCACTTCCGTACTTGTCTGTTCGGATGAGGCGATGCGCGCCCGCGTCCAATATGCCATAGGCACCGATCCGGCTTCGCAATCGAATAACTACATGTCGCGTTTTTTTGCACCCGAGTACCTCAACACGGGGGAACTGCAGAAGCTTCAAGCCGCATATCAAGGCATCAACGTTACCAGCTACATGCAATTGGCTTCCACCCAATGGATCTGGACCTGGCCTTGGGGCGGAACGGCCTATGTTAAAGTTCATGATAAAATCGGCAGCATCGCAGGCGACGTGTTGGATGAGGACAATACAAAAGGGATCCCGGCTTGGCCAAACGGCCTGTATGCGCTGACGTTGGAAAAGCGCAACGGCGCATGGGTCGTCGTGAGCATGAAACTGATCTCGCTCGATCCGGCGGAGCCCACGGCAACGCCTTCGGTAACACCCACAATACAGCCTTCGCCGACAGCCACACCCAAGGCCACAAAAAAATAGAGGATTGCATGCAAGACGATATCCTGTGCCGCCCTCTTCGACTGGGCGGTTTGCTTATACCATCACGGCTCTTTTTGGCGCCGATGGCGGGCATTACCGACGACGTGATGCGTATGCTATGCCATCGCTTCGGCGCAGCATTGACTTACACCGAAATGGTCAGCGCCAAAGGTCTTTTGATGAGCGAAAAGAGCAGGGAACTTCTGCTCTCTAGGCCAGACGGTGGACCTGTCGCGGCACAGCTGTTCGGCCATGAAGCGGATGTGATGTCGCAGGCTGCAATGTATATCCAGCGGCATTGCACGCATATTTCGATGATAGACATCAACATGGGCTGCCCGGCGCATAAGATTGTCCGTTCCGGCGAGGGCTCGGCGCTGCTAACCGATTTGAAACAGGCGGCAAACATCATGGAACGGGTTGTCCGGTCCGTCAGCCTGCCGGTGAGCGTCAAGATACGCCTCGGATTTTCCAAAGGAGCCGATGTAAGTACGGAATTTGCGCGAATTGCTATGGATTGCGGCGTTTGTGCCGTCACGGTGCATGGCCGCACCAAGGACCAGGGATATGCAGGCGTTGCCGACTGGGATGCTGTCAAACGGTTCAAACAGTCCGTGGGGGACAGGTTGGTTGTGATCGGCAACGGAGATGTGAAAAACACCGTTCAGGCAAGATCCCGGATGGAGCAAAGCGGATGCGATGCCGTGATGATCGGGCGTGCAGCGATCGGCAATCCCTGGGTGTTTTCCGGGAAGACTCCCGATGCGTCCGAGCGGTTGAATGTTATCTTTGAGCATCTGGCGCTGGAATCCGAAAAATACGGCGAAGCATACGCGATCACTTCCCTGCGCAAAATACTCGCCGCCTACATCCACGGCATCCCCGGAGCCGCAAAAGCGCGCGCCGCCATCTTTAAGGCTACGGATATGACAACGGTAAAAAAGGAATTGGAAGAACTATTCATGGCATGAATGAGGGGGTTGGACAATAGCATGAAACAAGGATTGTATGAGGCGTTGACAGGATTCATCAAGCAGAACGACGGCTTTCGTATCAAAGAGGATGAAGCGATCGATCCTTCTTTGATCGGCCTTGTCCCGTTCGACGCGCCGCTTTTCGGCGTGTGCG
>CAZHNN010000013.1:52557-75953 GCA_964533965.1 uncultured Clostridia bacterium
CGGATGATCAATGGTTCCGCGAATTCCAACGGGAGGGGGCCGTTGGGCCGCACCATCGCTTGCCTTCCGATTGGCTGCCCGACGCCAAGCGCGTGATCTCGGTGTTCATGCCAAAATCCGAAGAGGTTCGCCGGTCCAACCGCGGCGGGGACTGGCCAAGCAAAGAGTGGCTGCACGCACGGTACGAAGGGCAGCGATCCATAGGCAAGATGGCAGCGTTTGTATGCGACTATTTACGCGGATTGGGCTACGATGCGGTAGCGCCATCACTGGATAAGGAATTCAAAACGGGGCATTTTACCAGCAACTGGTCCGAACGGCATGTGGCCTATGCGTGCAATTTGGGAACGTTTTCGCTCTCCAAGGGACTGATCACGCAAAAGGGCGTCGCTGGGCGCTTTTTCAGCGTCGTAACCACTGCGCCGATTGAGGCTGACCCGCGTCAAACCCGCGATCTGGAAGCGGCGTGTTCCCACTGCGGCGTTTGCGTCGCCGTATGCCCGGCCAACGCGATATCACTTGAAACAGGCAAGGATCACGACAAATGCTCGGCATTTCTTGATATCGTAATGGATAAACATAGGCCGCGGTATGGGTGCGGCAAATGCCAGACGGGCACGCCGTGCGAAGATGCGATGCCCTGTCAGTAAGGGAAATTGACAAAGCAAGAGAAAACACTTATAATGTGCGGAAGAATTTCGGATTATGGAAGATATGGCATCTTCCATTCTATTTTCATCCCGAAGGAGCGTTTTGCGTGGAAACAACCATTTTAACAGCCGCCGGTGTTCAGGAACTCGAAAAACAGCTTGATTTTTTAAAGACCGTCGCACGCAAGGCCGTGGCGGAACAAATCAGGATTGCACGCGAATTTGGAGATCTTTCCGAGAATGCTGAATACGACGAGGCGAAGAACGAGCAAAGCCGTATCGAGGGCGAGATCATGCGCATTGAGCAGCGGCTGCGCAACGCCACCATCATTGACGAGGATGCCATCTCCACCAATGCGGTAAGTCTTGGCTCCGTTGTTACCGTGGAAGAGGTTGGTAACGGCGGGCCTGTTACCTATACCCTCGTGGGATCTACCGAAGCCAATCCAATGGAAGGCCGCATCAGCAATGAATCCCCTGTCGGCGCCGCGCTGCTGGGACGCAGCAAGGGCGATAGGCTGGAAGTTCATACGCCCGCTGGCGCCATTGAATATATCATCATAGACATCAAGAGGGGATAACGATGGATAACGTTCAGGGAGCGGGCGCACCCGGCGGACAGGACGAGCAGGAGCTTTCCGAACAGCGAGTCATCCGGCGGGAAAAACTCAAAAAGCTGCGCGAAAACGGACAGGATCCCTATCTGGTAACACGATTTGACAAAAATGCGATGGCCAACGACGTCATCGCATGTTTTGATACGCTGGAAGGATCGACGGTCAACATAGCCGGACGCATGCTTTCCCGCCGCATCATGGGTAAGGCGTCCTTTGCGCATATACTCGATGAGAGCGGTGAAATCCAGATATATTTCAAGCGGGACGATATCGGCGAGGCGTACGACCTGTTCTTGGACCTGGACATCGGTGATCTGATCGGCGTAACGGGTTTTGTGTTCAAAACGCGCACCGGTGAGGTATCCATTCATGCACAAGGCCTCGTGTTGCTATCCAAATCGTTGATTCCGCTTCCGGAAAAATACCATGGACTCAAGGATACCGACATGCGCTACCGCATGCGCTATGTCGATCTCATCGTCAATCCGGAAGTGAGAAACGCGTTTGTCATTCGCTCGCGCATCATTTCCGCCATGCGCGCCTACCTGAATGGCCAGGGCTTCATGGAAGTGGAGACGCCCATTCTGCAGACCGAAGCGGGTGGCGCGTCGGCGCGGCCCTTCATTACGCACCATAATACGCTGGATATGAACATGTATCTTCGCATCGCGACGGAGCTGCATTTAAAGCGGCTCATCGTCGGTGGGTTTGAGAAGGTATATGAGATCGGGCGTATCTTCCGCAACGAGGGCATGGATACCAGGCACAACCCGGAGTTTACAACCGTCGAGTTGTATCAGGCCTATACCGATGTGAACGGCATGATGAAGCTGACCGAAGAATTGATCGCATATGTTGCCAATACGGTGCTCGACGGGCAAACGTCCGTAAGCTACGGCGGCAACGATATCGATATCCGTGCCCCGTATAAAAAGGAAACGATGGCGAATCTGGTCAAAGACGCCTGCGGCATCGATTTCATGAGCCTGACCGATGACAATGCGCGCGAAACCGCAAAGAAAATAGGCCTTATAGAGATCAAGTCGAATTACAGCTGCGGAGAGTGCCTGTTTGCCGCGTTCGAGCAGTTGGTGGAACATACGCTTATCCAGCCGACTTTCGTGCTGGAATATCCCGTGGAGGTTTCTCCGCTTGCCAAGCGCAAGAAGGACGACCTGCGCCTTACGGAACGGTTTGAATTCTTCATTTCCGGCAACGAGATGGCAAACGCCTTCAGCGAACTAAACGACCCAATCGACCAGCACGACCGCTTCCTGCAGCAGGCCAAGGCACGGGCTGCAGGAGATGAGGAAGCCCAGATGATGGACGAGGATTTCGTCACCGCGCTGGAATACGGCATGCCTCCGACAGGCGGTATCGGCATCGGCGTGGACAGGCTGT
This sequence comes from uncultured Clostridia bacterium, assembly GCA_964533965.1. Lineage (GTDB taxonomy): Bacteria > Bacillota > Clostridia > Christensenellales > QAND01 > RGIG3178. The sequence goes on from CAZHNN010000013.1 coordinate 55,226, forward strand.
GTATGCTGCTCACCGGGCAGACCTCAATACGCGACGTCATCCTGTTCCCGACCATGCGACCAAGAGCTTAGTAAAATGCAATGCAAAAAACGCGGCATCCGCCGCGTTTTGTTTTACGTTGACTTCCCAAATTGAATTGTCTACTATATCCATATAGTTTATAAAAACGGAGGATACTATGGCTGAAGTCATTTGCGTCGGAATGGCCTGTGCCGACGTCGTGCTGCGGGGTGTGGACCTAAATAAGGCTCCCGCGTCTTACGACAGGCATGTTCCGGTAAAGAGCACTTCGATCGCAGGCGGCGGCGACGCTCTTAACGAAGCCATTGTGCTAGGTTATTTGGGCCATCATGTAAGGCTGATGGCCGGACGCGGGGACGACGGAGCGGGCGCCATCGTTGCGGCGATGGCGAATAAGGCCAATGTGGATATGGGGCTATGCAACACCATTCCCGGCTACTGCACGCCCGTGAGCGCCATCATGGTCGATGAAAGCGCGGACAAGATGTTCTTCCGGCCGCCCGCAGGTTCCCCCGGCTCGTTTCTGACGCACGTTCGTTTCGTTCCCGATATAGCCGACATAAAAGACGTCAAGGTGGTGTCGCTCGCGAGCCTGTTTACCTCTCCGTTGGACGACGTTGCACTCACGGCGCAATTGGCAAAAAAGGCAAAAGCCGAAGGCGCCATCGTCTGCGCCGACACAAAGCCGCTTCGGGACGGCATGATGCTATCGGATTACCGCGAAGCGTTGCCCTATATCGATTATTTCTTTCCCAACGAGTCGGAAGCGGCGCAGTTCGCGCCTGATTTGCGCGACACGGCTGATATGGCGGCTTATTTTCAATCCTTCGGCATCAAGAACGCTGTGATCAAAATCGGCGAACGCGGCGCCTTGTTCTTCGGCGAGCATGAGCATTTCCACATGCCTGCCTATCAGACGGAAGCCGTGGATACGACCGGGTGTGGCGACAACTTTGCGGCCGGTTTCATCTCGGGGCTGTTGCAGGGCATGGATGCGCGTGGATGCTGCGCGTTTGCGACGGCAGCGGCTTCGATTTGCCTGCGGTCGGTGGGCGCGTCGACAGGCGTTACTAGCAGACAACAGGTCAACGACCGGTACAACGAGATAAAATTACTTCATATAGGATAGGGAGAAGCCGATGATCGAGATGACGCTCAAATACGGGTGCAACCCGAACCAAAAACCCGCCCGCGTGTTCATGGAAGAGGGTGAACTGCCCATCACGGTGCACGGCGGAAGGCCGGGGTACATCAACCTTTTGGATGCGTTCAACGGGTACCAACTGGTGCGCGAACTGCACAAAGCCACGAGACTGCCTGCGGCCACATCCTTCAAGCACGTGAGCCCGGCGGGCGCGGCCGTGGGTCTGCCTCTTGGTGAGGTAGAACGGCAGATCTACTTTGTGGGAAGCGATGAGCTGACGCCGCTGGCATCGGCATATGCCCGCGCGCGCGGCGCGGACAGGATGTCGTCCTACGGTGATTTTGTGGCGCTCTCCGACGTGTGCGATGAGGCAACGGCGAAGCTGATCAACCGCGAAGTGTCCGATGGGGTGATTGCCCCCGGATACACAAAAGAAGCGCTTACGATCCTCACGAAGAAGCGCGGCGGCAGCTACAACGTCATACAGATCGATCCGAGCTATGAACCCAAAAAGATTGAACAGAAGGATGTCTATGGCATCCGCTTCGAGCAGGCGAGAAACGACATTGCCATCGACAGATCGCTGTTCACACAGTTCCCCACAAAGAATAAGCATCTTTCGGAAGAGCAGCTGCGCGATCTGATCATCGCGCTGATCACGCTCAAATACACGCAATCCAACTCGGTCTGCTACACGAAGAACGGGCAGGCCATCGGCATCGGCGCAGGGCAGCAGTCGCGCATCCACTGTACGAGGCTTGCGGGCAACAAGGCGGATGTATGGCACCTTCGCCAGCACGAAAAAGTGCTGAACCTACCGTTTGTTAAGGGCATTCACAGGGCGGATAGGGACAACGCGATCGATGTTTATATCAGTGACGAATGCGATGATGTCCTTCGTGACGGCGAGTGGCAAAAGGTGTTTGCAGTTTGTCCCGAGCCATTGACACAGGAGGAAAAGAGGGCGTTTTTGTCCCAACAGACCGGCGTGTCGCTGGGATCCGACGCGTTCTTCCCGTTTGGCGACAACATCGAGCGGGCGCACAAGAGCGGCGTTAGTGCGATTGCGCAGCCGGGCGGTTCCATACGCGACGACCATGTGATCGAGACTTGTGACAGATACGGCATCGCGATGGCGTTTACAGGTGTCCGGTTGTTCCATCATTGATGCACAGCAGTCCCTTTTAACCTAAGGAGAAAAAGACAATGATATGCAGGATTAAGGATCTGGAAGTGTATTATGAAGTGCATGGGGAAGGCAAACCCTTTATCATGCTGCATGGATTTGCTCCCGATCACAGGCTGATGAAGGGGTGCTTTGAGCCGATATTCAAGCAAAGAAGCGGTTACCGCAGGATATATCTTGATCTGCCTGGAATGGGAAAAACGAAAAGCAAAGCCTGGATCAAAAATGCCGATGTGATGCTGGATATTCTCGTTGATTTTATCAACGAAATAATTGGAGATGAGAATTTTCTGCTGGCAGGGACGTCCTATGGCGGATACCTGGCCAGAGGTATCATACACAGAATGCCGGATAAAGTAGACGGATTACTGCTGCTATGTCCCTGTATCGTTGCGGATGCGAAAAAGCGCAACAGGCCTTTGCATGTTGCCCTCAAAAGGGAAGCCGGTCTGCTCGAACGCCTTGATCCTTTAGAAGCCGAAGACTTTGCATCCATGGCCGTGGTCCAAACGGAAACTGTATGGGTCAGATACCGGGATGAAATCCTGTCCGGCGTAAAGGTAAAGGACACGCCATTTCTAAACAATTTTCAGCGCAGCGGGTACGCGTTTTCCTTCGATGTGGACGCCTTACAGAAGAAATTCGAGAAGCCCTCGTTGATGCTGATGGGAAGGCAGGACGCAACCGTCGGCTATAAGGACGCTTGGAGTATTCTGGATAACTATCCGAGGGCTACGTTTGCCGTATTGGACTGGGCAGGGCATAATTTGCAGTTGGAACAGGAAGAACTGTTCTGCGCATTGGTCAATGAATGGCTTGATCGGGTCAATGACACATGGAATTCTTAGGCACATTGCCAATAAGGATGTATGCAATAACAAAGACCTCTGCCAAAAAATCCGGCAGAGGTCTATCGATACGCATTCCGGAGCTTTGATTGCAGAAGGGTATGACCATGAAGATAGGCGTATTTCAATTCCGCTGCAGCGGAGACCTTGATGCCAACTATGCCGCTATAGAACGCGCAATCAAACAGGCGGCCACACAACACGTTAGGCTTCTTGTGTTTGCGGAATGTGCGCTTTGCGGATACCCGCCCGTGGAAACGGATATACAAAGCGTGGACTATGAAGGCACGGAGCGCAGTTTGGCCAAGATACGCCTTTTGGCAAAAGAGGCAGGGCTATATGTTGCCTTGGGTTTGATCCGGATGGAGAATGGGCGGCGCTACAACTCGCTGGAACTGATCGGCCCCGACGGGAATACGATCGGCCATTATGATAAACGCGCGTTGTGGGGCTGGGATCTGGATCACTTTGACAAGGGCGGCGAACCTGGGATATTCCACATGGACGGCCTGACTGTGGGCTTTCGCATCTGCTATGAAGTTCGGTTCCCCGAATATTTCCGAGAATTGTTCAAGGCGGGAACCGACATCTGTTTCGTCAGCTTCTCCGATGTGTCTGAACAGGACTCACAACTCCGCTATGACATCATCAAGGCAAATTTGATGACGAGGGCAGTCGAAAACGCTATGACGGTGATCTCAGTCAACAGCATTTCTAAGTTTCAAACGGCGCCGACCGCTGTATTCGGTCCCGAAGGAGAGGTCAAGCTTGAAACCCCAAAAAACGAAGAATTCCTGCTCGTCTTCGACTATAGAATCCCCGAACCGACATTCAGCATGAAGGGTAGAATTCGGCATTCCCACGAACTGAATGCCTGATGTGAATCGTTATAGTTGGCGCGTAACGGACGCAGCTTCGTCAAAACAAACTTTGAAAAACAATATAAAAAAGCCGCCATGGTGCATCCGTGGCGGCTTTTTTTATTGTCAACTCAACTCAAGGGAAAGCATTACATGATACGGGAGTTTGAAAGTATGGCTTAGTCTACCCTCTTATCCCCGAAGAAGAACAGCGCAACAGTCCCGGGTCCTGTATGGGCTCCGATCACGGTGCCGATGCTGCTGATCAAGACCTTGCTATTCAGCTTGGGGAAGTTTTCCTCGATGAGGTCCGCCAGCTTGCGCGCGTCTTCATAGCAAGCAGATTGGGAGATGAAGCACTTGCCGGAATAATTCGTCCCGCCTGTCGCATGCTCCACCATCATCTCCAGTGTTTCCTTGATGACATGCTTCTTGCCGCGGACTTTCTTGCGGGGGATAAGCTTGCCCTCAAAGCTCACGTTCATCAGCGGGCAGATGTTCAACAGCGATCCCACGAACGCCGAGGAAGCCGATATACGCCCGCCGCGCTTCAAGTGCGTCAAGTCGGTGGTAAAGAACCAGTGGTGCACGTTGAGCTTGTTTGCTTCCGCCCATTCGTGTGCCTGCTCGATGGATACGCCGCTGTCCCGCATATCCAGCACGGCATCGGTCAGAAGTCCGTAGCCCGAGGACGCGCCCAGCGAATCCACGATGTACAGCTTGCGGTCCGGGTATTTTGCAGAGAGTTCATCCCTTGCCATGCAGGCGGAACCATAGGTGCCGGACAGGGCGGAGGACAGGGACAGATGCAAAATGTCTTTCCCCTGCTGCAGATACGGCTCAAAGAATTCAATGAACTGCCCCACGTTCACCTGCGAGGTGGTGGGCAGCGCGCCGTTGTCTATCCTCCGGTAGAACTCGTCAAAGGACATCGTCTGTCCGAGATCATCCGGATATTCCTTGTCGTCCATGTTAAAGTGGTAGATCACATACGGGACATTGCGCGCCTGCATGTATTCATAGGGCAGATCCGCTGTGGAACAGCAGGTAACAATGTATTCGCTCATAGGTTTTCTCCCCTGATACCGATGAATCGTCCTTCGCATCCGAAAAGGATGCTTCGAAAGTCCCATCTGAAATTTCCCGGACAGGCTTTTGACAGCCTTTTCCTGTACATCTATTAAATCATAGAATGCCCGCGGATTCAACATAAAGCCTTGCGGCAACACACAGTCGGGAGCCTTCCAAAAGTCTGCTTACAGAGTATGCCGGGACAATGCGGCCCCATGCGCCGGGCGTTCAGATCTTGCGCGGTTGTTTGCCCAGGAATACGACTGCCAGCATGTCGGGGCCGGTATGCGAGCCGATGACGGGGCCGATCGGATGGATCTCCACTTTCTTGAAAGCGGTTTCCTCCAATACTCTATCCTTGAGCTTTTCCGCATCCTCGATGCAATCGCCGTGGAGGATGTAGGCGGTATCCCAGCCTGCGTAGTCGGGAGCGTTCTGTTCAACGTGCTCGACCAGCGTGCGGATGGATTTGCGCCGCCCGTTCACCTTTTCAAGCTGCACCAAATGGCCCGTTTTGTCTATGGTCAGAATGGGCTTGATGGAAGCCAGGCGGCCCACCATTGCCGCAGCCCTTGAAATGCGCCCGCCGCGGAACAGGTGGTCAAGATCGGAAACCGTGATGAAGTGCTGTATGCGTAGGCGGATATCCAGAAGCTTTTGCGCCGCTTCCTCAATCGGAAGTCCCTGTGAATGGAAGCGCGCCGCAAGCAGCGCCAGTATACCCTGGCCGAACGAAGCGCTGAGCGAATCGACGAGGATGAGCTTGCGGTCCGGGTATTGCTCTAACAGCATCTGCTGCGTGGATACCGCCACCTCGTAAGTGCTGCTAAGTGGGCTGCCAAACACGACATACAAAACGTCCTTGCCCTGTTCAAAAAACTGCTGCACCGCTGAACCGATGGTTGTCTGGTTCAGGTTGCTGGTGGTGGGCATGGCGCCGTTTCGCATGGACTCGTAGAATGCATGATAGTCGTACGCAAAAGGGTCCTGTAAAAATTCCTGTCCTTTGAGAAAATAGGAATAGGGCAATACCTGTATCCCGTTTTCCCTGTACACTTCACCCGGCATATCCGCCGTGGAGCAGGTGATAAGGCAGTAATCCGGCATAATGCATCCTCCATAAAATCCTTACTTGATTATTCCCAATAATTAGCCTTATGGCATAAACAGCAATGGATTTATTTGGCAAGTCCCAGAACAACACTATACCATGGAACGGATTGCACGTGAACTGTAAAACGTACATCACAACCACTTTTTGGAATTTCTTATAAGTTACGCATAGGATTCCCGGGGCTTGATTTCTCTTGACAATACCCAATCGCAGCGAATACATTTATGGATGAATCATAGCATGGTCGCAACGAATCAGTATGGAGGGTCATTATGAAAGAATTGTCGGTGCGCGTACAGAAAGTTACCGGTTCGGTAACGCTGGAAATCGATGCAAAAGCAAAGGCGATGAAAAGCGCCGGTTGTGACGTCATCAGTTTCGGGGCTGGGGAGCCTGACTTCGATACCCCATCGCACATCGTAGAGGCGGGCGTGCGTGCCATGCGGGGCGGGCAGACGCGCTATACGGCAAGTAGCGGTACCCCTGCCGTTCGCCAGGCCGTCGTCGATAAATTGAAAAAGCGCAACGGACTTACCTACACACCCAATCAGATAGTGGTAACCAACGGCGCAAAACAGGCGCTGTGCAACGTGATCTTCGCCCTGTTGAACCCCGGCGACGAGGCGATCCTTTTAACGCCCTGCTGGGTCAGCTATGCGGAATTGGTGCAGATGGCGGGCGGCACGCCCGTGTTGGTCAAGCGCGATAAGGACAAAGGCTTTGCGCTGGACCTTGTGGCGCTCGAATCCGCCATTACCGACAAGACGAAGTTCATCATGCTCAATTCCCCCGATAACCCCTGCGGCAATGTGATGACGGAGCAGGAGCTTTTGGCTATCGCGGAACTGGCGAAAAAATATGATCTTTACATCGTGTCCGATGAGATATATGAAGAATTCGTCTACGACGGGGAGCTGCCCAAGTCCATCGCTTCCTACAGCGAGGATGCGTATAAGCGCACGATCCTCATCAACGGCGTGAGCAAGACCTATGCGATGACGGGCTGGCGGCTGGGCTACAGCGCGTGCGATGCCAATCTTGCAGCCAAGATGGGCGACTGGCAGAGCCATGCAACGGGAAATGTGAACGCGATGGCGCAGGTTGCCGCAATCGAAGCCTTATCGGGCGACCAGGCATGCGTTGTCACGATGGTGGATGAATTCAAAAAGCGGCGTATCGAGATGACAAACCGCATCAACCAAATGCCGTATCTTTCCTGCCGCTTGCCGGACGGCGCCTTCTATGTGATAGCGGATATCACGCAAGTCATCGGTATGAAGGCGAACGACGAAGTGATCACCGACGACTGGAGCTTCACCAGGCTTCTTTTGGAGCAGGCGGAAGTGGCGGTTGTGCCCGGTGGCGCGTTCTTTGCACCGAATATGATACGCTTGTCCTACGCTCTTTCGATGCAGGATTTACAAAAGGGGCTTGACAAAGTACTAATATTCATGCAGAATTTGCAGAAATAACAGTTATATTTATGCACGAATAGAATATACACAGATACAAAGGCCGAAGGGCGGAGAGGATGATGCACATGCTGGAAAAGGATTCGCGTTCCCATTTGTTGGAAGAAAACGAATACCAATACAAGCTGCAGGATGTCAAGGAGCCAAAGCTCTACCGGGAACTGTACGACTACGAGCATGTGCCGCGCATTTCCTTCAACCACCGCCTTGTTCCGCAGCATATGCCGGAGAAGATCTGGATCACCGACACCACTTTCCGCGACGGGCAGCAGTCTTGTTCGCCGTTTACCGTAAAGCAGATCGTGGACGTATTCAAGCTGATGAGCCGGCTTTCCGGTCCGAACGGAATCATTAAACAAAGCGAGTTCTTCCTGTATACCGATCGCGACCGCCAGGCGCTGGAAAGCTGTCGTGATCTAGGATTGCGCTTTCCTGAAATCACCACGTGGATTCGCGCGAACGAGAAGGATTTTGAGCTCGTCAAGCAGGTGGGCGCAAAGGAAACCGGCATACTCGTCTCCTGCTCGGACTACCACATCTTCAAAAAGATGAACAAGACCCGCGCCGAGGCGCTGGATATGTATTTGGGCATCGTGAAATCCGCGCTTTCCCGCGGCATCATTCCGCGCTGCCACTTTGAGGACACGACAAGAGCCGATTTCTACGGTTTCGTGGTGCCATTTGCGACGGAACTGATGCGCCTCTCGCAGGAGAGCGGCATCGCCGTGAAGATCCGCGTATGCGACACCATGGGCTACGGCGTAAGTTACCCCGGGGCATCACTCCCCAGGAGCGTACCTGGCATCATCTACGGCTTGCGGCATTATGCCGGCGTGCCGTCGGAACAGATTGAATGGCACGGCCACAATGACTTCTACAAGGTCGTGACCAACGCCGCCACGGCTTGGCTGTATGGCTGCAGCTCGGTCAACTGCTCGATGCTCGGCATCGGCGAGCGCACCGGCAACTGCCCCTTGGAGGCGATGGTCATCGAATACGCGTCACTGATGGGCACCGAAGACGGTATGGATTTGACAGCAATCACCGAACTTGCCGAGTATTTCGAAAGGGAAATGGGCATCGAGATCCCTCCGCGCACGCCGTTTGTCGGCAAATGGTTCAACACCACCCGCGCGGGCATCCACGCGGACGGGTTGCTAAAGGACGAGGAGATCTACAACATCTTCGACACCGACAAGATATTGAACCGCCCGGCTCTTGTGGCGGTGGATTCTACCAGCGGCACCGCGGGCATCGCATACTGGATCAACGGGTATTTCAGGCTGCCAGCAGACGCCGCCGTGGATAAGCGCGAGCCGTTCGTCGTGGCTGTAAAGAACAAGGTGGACACGCTCTACGCCGAAGGCCGCCAGACGGTGATGACCGACGACGAGCTGTGCGATATCCTCAAGAGCGTGGACTGCGAGATGTATGCACGGCTGGAGGAATTGAGAACGAACCTGTAAAACACTAAATAGATAAAAGCGAAGGGAGCGCAATGCGCTCCCTTTTTCGGTTAGAGGTGTGTTCCTCTGTCTCTGTCTCTTCTATATAACCTCAGTAGAAATTTTATTTTTAAACCAATGCTTGAAATCAATTAATGCCTCTTCATCCCTAAACCATACAGGATATTCTTTATCCTCTGTTGCAAAGAAGAGCCTAAAATACCCATGCGTATCGTCTTCTGCTATTTCATATGACTTGATATATTTATAATAAAATGCATGTGTACCGGAGCAAATCAACCAATCATCTGTCGAAAACTTCAACTCACGCTTGTCAATGCAGCGCTCATTGTTTTCATTGAACTTACCGTACATACTTTCTTGTCTACGAATCATTTTTATAAATCTTATTATCGGGAATAGAGTATAGATAAAAATGCTGCTTGACATCACAATCACAAAAAGAAGCATTTCCATTAAAATTGCCGCATTTGTTTTAGCAAACAAGGCAGTTACTAAAAACAATATGAGTAAGAAGGATGTAATTCCATATATAACTATTGCATTTCTTTTAATATATCGAAGAATATGCTTTTTCAAAATTGCTCTCCTTTGAACAATATCAATCTATGTAAACAATTAACATATTATATAAATATTTTCCAGCAATGCTTTCAATCTTGGCTGGCAGTTTTGATCTCAACGCTACCGCGTCATTCCCACCATTGCCGCCCCCTTAAGCACCGCATGCTCTATTTGTACGACCTTCGTATGAACACCGTGTTTTACCTCCAGCCAGTCTTTCAAAGTGTTTTCAAATCCCTGCTTTAACCCCGGGAGCTTATAAAAGGTTGAGCCTTCCGCAGTGATGCAGATGGGGAAATCAGGGTCCCTTCCTTTGCCGGATTTTATGCAGGCGCCTGCTGCCTGTAAAGCGGCAAGCTTCGCCGCCCGAAATACCATCAATTCAATTAGGGCGCGCAGTTTCGCTGCATCCTCGTTCTTCGGGCAAGTCTTTAACAAATCGCTATCCACATCGTTTATTAGAAACTTTGTAAGTTCAACGGTTGTGAGCGCCGGCATCACTTCCAGCGACGTATACAGAGAATCGGAAAACAGGCCATCGCCCTTTGACATCCGGAGTACATGATCCACGAGCGGGCCCAAAAAAGCGCCGCTGATCATTTTTTCGATCGTTTGTTTTCCGGGACTTTTCGTTGTTTGATCAAAACTGATATCATAATCGCCTCTCGGCTGTTTGCCGTACCCTCCGGACTCCACGTCAATGAGCATCGTTTCGCTGTCATTTCTGCCCAGCGGCTTCTGAATGTTTTCGGTCGTTTCGATGTAACTTGTGTTCATGCCGGTCCCAACCACCATGCCAACATAGCTCTCGCAGTTCCCATATTCCGCTATGCCCGCAAGCGCCGTCGCGATGGTATCGTTGACGACGTAGACTTCGCGATGGTCAAAGCCGATTTTCGAGAGCGCTTCTTTCAGACATTCGCCGAACAGTTTGCCTTTGATATCCCGAATGCTCAGCCCCTTTGACACGCCCTTGATCCTTCCGTCAAGATTCGGCAGCGCTTCCATGGAATAGGCAAACGAAACGCAGATCGTGCGGATATCCTTGAGTTCCTCTTTCAGGCGGTCTGCGAGCAGGTCAAAGAAAGTGTTGTAATCGATCTGTTGATTTGCACCCGGCAAGGCGCCGCCTTGGAAATTTTCAATTTGAATGTGCCCCGTTGCATCGGAAGAAACCAATGCCACGCGGAAATTCGTCCCGCCGATATCCATTGCAACCACGCGCTCGCCTTTATGGATGGGCCGGTCCAGGCTTACATATGTCGGTATCATGGATAACATGTTACCGCCCTGCGTTAAAAGCCCCTTTTCCATTTCCGCAAGATACTCAAAAAGGCAATCGTAATCAACCAATTCAGGATTCATTTTATGGCGAATTAAAAAATCCTGTACGCTGACTTCCCAAAGCTTTTCATCCGGCACTGTCATAATCACCATCTCCGGCATTTATTGTGACGCGGTACAAGGGTAGGATATAATAAAACTTGCGGATTGTCACGTAAAGGTAGATTTGAGAAACTGGGACACGGGAAAAGGCTCTTCGTCCAGACCTGTCGCCCTATCCCCTCATTTCAAGGACGGCAACCTCTTTTTTTGTATTTGAACGGCTCCGAAATGTTCTTTTATGTTGCAAATACCTGTGGAAAAATTCCTACTAAAATGATATAATCATATTGTAAAATATCTCCAAGAGAGAGGTGAACAATATGAGAAAAAGAAGAGCTCGCTGCGTGAACTGCGATCAGCAAATCGTGCCGGGAAGGTTTTCGCCCACACTGCACAGAGTAGCCGATGGGCTTCTTTGCGACACCTGTTTTAATCTAGGTGGATATGACACCAAGACACCGATTCAGGGTAAATCACGCATGGATATCAAGACAGACATCGCCAATTTTGGCATCAGACGTGCCAAAAAGATCATCCACGTCCAAAAGCAAGCTGACTTCCAATCAACCCGTGAATTCGGGCCTTATATAGAGTTCGACGAAGTGCGCAGAAAGTTCCTTGTGCCGCCGGGCCACATGCTTCGCTCGTCGAAAGTACCCCGCGCTTTCCGGTTTGAGGATGTATTGGGATATGAATTTATCGAAGACGGGGGTGTCATCGCTCGTGCTGGCGCAGCGATGGATAGGGTCACGCTTTACGGTGAGGATGCTGCAAAGAAAAAGGCCAGGGCCACAAGCCTTCAATTGAAAATCTCGGTGAACGATCCTGAAGAGCCGCAAATTGTGATCACGTTAATCGATGACACGATGCGGACGAATTCGATCATATACAAGTTGGCACTTTCGACGGCAAAGCAGATTATCGAGACCTTTGATTCCATACTTGGGCAAAACGGGGAAGCCATGCTTAAGGTGTTACACAAAACGGCAGGCTGAAATCGTGAAAAGGAGAAGGATCCTTGTCCCGCAAAATACAAGTGTCGTCGATAACACAATAGACATCACAAAGACAGCAAATTGACTCGCTGACAAACGTTCAGTTTGTCAGCGATTATTTTAAAGAGTGGAACAATCCCATCGAATGCGGTATAATATCCAAAAGACCCGAAAGAAAACGAATATTTGGGAGGTGCTCGACATGATCAGATTTGTTTGCGGCATCAACGGCGCGGGTAAGACGAAGCGGATGGTTGACATGGCAAACGCAATCGTCAAGGACGCGCAGGGAAAAGTGGTGTTCGTGGATGACACGAATGAGCTCATGTTCGGACTCAAGCATAACATTCGCCTGGTTGACGCTCGGGACTACAACATCTCCAACCAAGAACAGTTCTTTGGATTTGTAGCCGGCATCATCTCGGGCGATTTTGATATTCATACGCTTTTCGTGGATCATTTTCTGCGAATTGTAAAGGATTCTCCGTCCCAGCTCATCCCAACGCTGGAGGAGCTGAACAAAGTGCTGGAAAAGCAGAACGTGCGGCTGATCCTCTCCATGTCGGCCAATCCGAACGACCTGCCCGCATATTACAAGGAAAGGCTCGCAGCCGATGGCAACGTTACTCTCAACAAGGCGTCTTGTTAAAGCGACGCCGTTTGAGGCGGTGCTGCACGGCCTTGCGCCCGACGGCGGTCTGTATATGCCTCTCGAAATCCCCAAATTCGGCGATGAAGAGCTAAAGGAGCTCATCGGCTTGCCGTATCCCGCATTGGCGGCACGCATCGTGGGAGCCTATTTCGATGAGATTCCTAAGCACGAAATGCTGCGCATGTGCGAGATTGCCTATTCGTCCTTTTCCGCTAAGGACGTTGTGCCGCTCACTATGATCGATATGGATACGTTCGCGTTGGAGTTGTTCCACGGTCCCACGTTGGCTTTTAAGGACGTAGCGCTCCAGTTGTTGCCGCTTCTGCTGGCATACAGCGCCAAGGTGACCCATACCGCGCAGAAGGTGCTGATTCTGGTTGCAACATCCGGCGACACCGGCAAGGCAGCGCTGTGCGGCTTTGCGGACAAAGAGGATACTGCGATCTGCGTGTTCTATCCCGAGCTTGGCGTATCCGATGCGCAAAAGTTGCAGATGCAGACGCAGCAGGGGCAAAACGTCGGCGTGTTCGCGGTGCAAGGCAATTTCGACGACTGCCAGCGCGGTGTGAAGGTGCTGATGGGCGACGAGGATTTTCTAAATGCCCTGCATCAAAAAGGCTATACGCTCTCCAGCGCCAACAGCATCAACTTCGGGCGGCTTGTTCCGCAGGTTGCCTACTATTTCGCGGCGTACGCGCAGCTGTGCCAAAAAGGGATCGTCAAATTTGGCGAAGCAATCAATTTCACGGTGCCGACGGGCAATTTCGGGAACATCCTTGCGGGCTATATGGCAAAGCGCATGGGACTGCCCATAAATAAGCTCATCGGCGCGTCGAATTGCAACAACGTGCTGGATATCTTCTACAATACGAACGTCTACAAATCGGGACTGGCGCTAACGCCCACCACGTCGCCCAGCATGGATATACTTATCTCGAGCAACCTCGAGCGGCTGCTGTACCTGCTATCCGGCAACGACGGTGAACGTGTAAACGATTGGATGCGGCTGCAGCGAGAAGGCAAGGACTTTGACGTGGGGGAAGATGTGCAAAAAAAGCTGCACGAAGATTTCCTCTGGGGCTGGGCGGATGACGATGAGGTCGACAAGACCATACAGGAAACGTTTGCGGCGCACAACATGCTGCTGGACCCGCATTCCGCCGTGGGCATGAATGTCACGCAAAAGCTGCGGCAAAGCGGATTTGTACAAGAAAAGACCGTGCTGCTGTGCACGGCGAGCCCGTTCAAGTTCGCTTCCGACGTGCGGCATGCGGTAGAAAATAAGAAATCCGACGCGAAGAGTGACGTATACGCGCTGGCAGCGCTGCTGGGCATTGAACCCCCAAAGGGCATCACCGAGCTGTTTGAAGCCAAAGTGCTGCACGATACGACGCTTAAGCCGGAAGAGATGAAACAGGCGGTGTTGGATCGCCTTCAGACATTGTAAGGAGCAGGACGGTTTTATGGAAAAGAAGCGGGTTTATTCCGGCATCCAGCCTTCGGGCATACTCACGCTGGGCAATTACATCGGTGCCATCAAAAACTGGGATAAGATGCAGGACGAATACCACTGCATCTACTGCGTGGTCGACATGCATGCGATCACCGTGCGGCAGGAACCGGCCGAGTTGCGCCAACGCACGATGGAAAGCTATGCGCTGCTGTTGGCCTGTGGCATCGACCCATCCCGCAGCGTTCTTTATGTACAGAGCCATGTGCCCGCGCACGCGCAGCTAAGCTGGGTGTTGAACTGCTTTGCTTACGTTGGCGAGCTCTCCCGCATGACGCAGTTCAAGGAGAAGAGCGCCAAACACGCCGACAACGTCAACGCAGGCCTATTCGATTATCCCGTGCTGATGGCAGCGGATATTCTCTTGTATCAAACCGATCTTGTACCGGTGGGTGCGGACCAGAAGCAGCATTTGGAGATCACGCGCGATCTGGCGATCCGCTTTAACAACGCGTACAGCGACACATTTGTCGTGCCCGAGCCGTATATCCCCGAGGTTGGCGCGAGGGTGATGAGCCTGCAAGAGCCCGAGAACAAGATGAGCAAGAGCGATGAGAACGAAAACGCTTTCATCTCGCTTCTCGATTCGCCGGACGTCATCCTGCGCAAGTTCAAGCGCGCCGTTACCGACAGCGACACCGTAAACCCGGTGCGCGTTTCGCCCGACAAGCCCGGGGTCAGCAACCTGATCGGCATCTACGCCGCGTTGAAGGGCATTTCGACGCAGGACGTCGAGCGCGAGTTCGAGGGCAAGGGATACGGCGCCTTCAAGCCTGCTGTGGCGCAGTGCGTCATCGACGAGCTCCAGCCGATACAGCAGCGCTACCGCGAACTGTTGGCAGATAAAGCGGAATTGCAGCGTCTGATGGCGCAGGGCGCGGAACAGGCGGAACACATTGCCCAGCGCACGCTTGCAAAAGTGTATAAGAAGGTCGGCTTTGTAGGACTGAAGTGACGGACAAAATCTTTTCATCAAACGAAATCCCCACCTAGTGAACAGCACCCCGATAATCCGGGTGCAGTCACTAGGTGGGGATTTTTTGTATGCCAAACAAACCCGTCCGCTACCTAGTTTTTGAATCAAGAGCACTGGCGTCTCCCATAGATCCCCTTTAAAGGTGTGAGGAAAATTTCCATACCACATCGGGGTGGCGGACGGGGTAAGATTTCTTTCATCATAAGCAAATGGATCATATCAAGCGTTGTAATATATCGATGACTTATGTATAGCGTAGTATAAGGGGCGCCTTCTTGCTACAGCTTCTCGTACTGGGGGTCCAAGGGGATCTATCTCCTAGCGGGGTCGGAGGCGGAGCCTCTTCTTTATCGGACGGCGGGTGGGGTAAGATTTCTTTCATTATAAGAAAGTGAATCCTCTACAGCGTTGCAATAGTTTGAGAACTTGCCTTTCACATAGTATAGGGGGGTTCGTTCATTTGCTGCAGCTTTTCGCACTGGGGGTCCAGGGGGATCTATCCCCTGGCAGGGTCGGGGGCGGAGCCCCTCCCGTATCGGGCGGCGGGTGGGTTAAGATTTTCTAACAAAGCAATTGCATCGCATAGTCAACCGCGAGGCTAAAAGACAAGTTATGGAAGTTCGAAATCAAAAAATCAACATGTGAAGTAGAAAACCCGGGCGTTCTATCAAAGCAAGTATGCTTAAAAGTCCTAATCGGGGTCAAAGAGGCGAAGACCCGATTCCATAAGGGTTGGTGGGGTTTAGAATTCTCCTGATCTCATATTCCATGCGAAGTTTGTCAATACTTTCATCGATCGAAAAATCAGGAGGCATAGCGTCATTCCGCAGAGCGTTGAAATCCAAAAGCAGCTGACATCCATGCATCTTGCCGCCTATGTAAACGAAGTTTTTACGATTCGATGGTGGGCGCTTTTGGCACTGCTGCTTCTCTCGCTGCTTTTATGGTGGAAGCTTCTTGACAAAACGCGGTTGTCGGAAGCCTTCCTGTACGCCTTGATTGCGCTCATTCTTATACTGGGCATCGAGGAATATGGGGAAGAACTTGCGCTATGGACATACCCCGTGGACATCATACCGGTTTTTCCGCCCTTGACATCCGGCAACCTGTTGTTGCTGCCGCTTTTGTATTCCCTCTTGTTCCAGCGGTTTTGCACAACAAAACGCTTTGCGTCCGCTTCTCTTGTCGCCACGGCAGGCGTCTGCTTTATCTTGGACCCTCTGCTGGTGCGGTTCGGCCTGTATGAGTTGATCCGTTGGCGCTATTATTTGAATTTCCCGTTGTATTTCACGGCGGCTGTCATCTCAAGGGCGGTTATCATGAAGATCACGCGTATAGGCAATACAAAGGCTGCCAAGGCGGTTACAAGATGACGACAGGGCAAATAATGTCTGTGCAGTGGCAGTTAACGGCTGTGCGCATACGGGAATGGCTGCAGTCGGGCGTGTTCAGTGTACGCTGGTGGGTGCTGCTCGCACTGTTCACCGCAATTGTGCTATATTCCTGGAAGAAGGTAGACAAGGGCAGGCTTAAGGAACTGGTTTTATATGCCGCGATGATCACGCTTTTCGTCATCGTGCTCGATGAGCTCGGTGAGGAGCTCACGCTATGGTATTATACGGTGGATCTCGTCCCGCTGTTTCCTCCGATCACAGCTGTCGACCTGTCCTGTCTGCCCGCTGTTTACTTGCTGATCTACCAGAAGAACCCAACGTGGAAGCGCTTTGTCATCGCAAGCGCCGTCATGTCCGCCGCTTTCTGCTTTTTGCTGGAACCCCTGTTCGTTTGGGCTGGCGTATACAAGACGCTGACCTGGAAGAGCTATTACGGTTTTCCCATCTACATTCTCATCGCTGTCATCACCAAATGGAGTGTACAAACGGTATTTTCGATTGAAAAAAAGCGTACAGCTTAAATTTCGTTCCCCTTCTTTTCCAATTTGCCCCATAATTTAACCATTCGCTCAATTTGCGCAAGGCTTGCCCTTTGCATTATAATGTCCCTATGCAAAGGACGGTGGAACGTTGGCTACAATTCTGAACCTGGCGATTGAGATCTCGCGGTTTGCGTTTGTACTCATCGCTTTATATATCCTGTTGCGCGTGGTGGACAATTCGCTTGCGGAATTGAATGTGCGCCGCCGCATGAAGAAAAGCATGCAGCGGTTCTTCGGGGATCTCACGGTGATCGAAGCGCGCAACCAATCGCTTATCGGCAAGCGATACGGATTGAAATGGGAAAACAGCCTTGGCAGCGCCCACCGCTGCGACGTCTGTATCGAGGGCGGAGGGCTGCAAAAACAACATGCCATTTTGTCCCTGGGCAAGGACCGTGCCTATCTTCGCCCCACCACCAAGGCGAGTGTGTGGGTAGAGGGGCATAAAATTTACAAGAAAACCGAAGTTAACGACGAGGATGGGATCCAGCTCGGCGAGACGCTGATGATCCTTCACCTGTTCGATACGCAGGAGGAAGCATGAATTTTCGAACCGTGCGTTCTGCCGGCATCATCTCGGCGATATTGATGTTCGAGTCTGTGGCCTTTCTATTGGTGTTCTTCGCGTCCTCCCCATGGGATATTAGGATATTGGCGATCGGCGTGGGGACGATGGCCCTGTTCCTGTTCCAATACGGCACCTTGACGATCTTCTTCGCGGGTTGCGATAGGGTGGCGCTGATCATCGCAAACTTTTTGGTTGGCATCGGGTTGATCGTTCAAACGCGGATCAATCCGACCTTGGGCCTGCGCCAGTTGATGGTGTTGGGCATAGGGATACTCGCCATGACGCTAACCATCCTGTTCATGCGCCGCACCTCGTTTTTAAAGCGCATGCGCATTCCGTTCATCATCGCTTCTTTCGGGTTGCTGGTTTTGGCGCTCGCGCTGGGCCGCTCGGCATATGGCGCCACAAACTGGTTTTCGGTGTTCGGCGTGTCTGTGCAGCCATCCGAATTCGTGAAGATCCTTCTGATCTTCGTGCTGGCGTCGCTGCTGGACCATGATCGCACGGTGTTCAAACTGTTGACCGGACTTGCCTATGTCGGGGTTTGTGTCGTGCTGCTGCTGATCCAAAAGGACCTTGGCGCAGTATTGCTCTATACCGGCACGGCGATTGCGCTTTTGTATGTCGCAACGGGCAGCAAGCTATTGCTTGGCGTTTCTGTGGGCACAGGCGCCTTGGGGTCCGTCGCCGCCTATTCACTGTTTTCGCATGTGCGCACGCGCGTAGCGCTATGGAAAAACCCGTGGTCGATGTACGGCGGACAGGGCTACCAGGTCGTGCAGGGGCTCATTGCGATTGCTGCGGGCGGTCTGTTCGGGCTTGGAATTACAAAAGGCATGCCTCAGGTCATACCGGTTGCCCATTCGGACTATATCTTTGCCGTGATCTGCGAGGAATTCGGCATCATCTTCGGATTGATCATATTGGCGTATTATCTCGTGTTCATCGTCCGCGGTGCGCTTGTCGCGATGGACGCCCGGAACAGCTTCGATGCGCTGGTAGCCATCGGTTGTGTGACCATGATCACACTGCAGAGCTTTATCATCATCGGCGGCGTGTGCAAGCTGATCCCGCTGACGGGCATCACGCTGCCATTCGTTTCCTATGGCGGCAGCAGTATGCTTTCCTGTTTTATGCTGCTTGGCATCCTTGAGGGCATCGCCATCAAAAACCATGAGGCGGATCTGCGCGAGTACGACCGGGGCAGGGCGAACAGGCGTTGGCAAGAGGAAGAGTATGACGAGGATGAATATGACGAAGAGGGGTGGGACGAATGAAGGGAATGCGGGGTAGCATCCGCGCGATGCTGCTGGTCTTTGTTGCGATGTTCCTGATTTTGGGCGGCTTCTTGTCCTACACGGTATTCGTCAACGGCGATAAATGGTTCGCTTCGCCCTATAACCCAATGCTCAATAAGCAGAAGCAGGACGTCATTGAGGGCTCCATCCTCGACCGCAACGGCGTTGTTCTCGCCAGCAGCGACGAAGCGACCGGCAAGCGCGCTTATCATCCCGACGAGCGGGTGCGGCGCGCCCTGTGCCATGTCTTGGGCGATCCCAGCGGCATTTCGGCTGTGGGTATTGAAAGCGTCTATTCCCAATACCTGCTTGGCTTTAACGGCAATCCGTTTGAGCGCTTATACGATACGATCGCAAACGGCAAGCGAAAGGGTGACAGCGTTGTGACCACGCTGTCCGCCGAATTGTCCGCATACGCATTTGACCAGATGAACGGAAAATCGGGCGCAGTGGTTGTAATGAACTACAAGACCGGCGAGATATTGACTTCGGTTTCTACACCCGGATTCGACCTGTCCACGCTGACCAAAAACACGGCTTCCACAAGCACAGAGAGCTATCTCGTCAACCGTGCGACGATGGGGCGGTATACGCCCGGTTCGGTGTTCAAGCTCGTGACGGCGGCGGCTGTGCTCGAGTTTAAGCCGGAGTTGATGAACAAGAAATACACCTGCACTGGCGAGTTGAAGTTCCCGACGGGTACCGTTGTGGACGCGGGGCATGCGGTCCACGGCGAGCTTACGGTACAACAGGCGCTTGCGAAAAGCTGTAACGTCATATTTGCACAGATAGAGAAGGACCTTGGCATGGACGCCATTTTGAAAATGGCAGAGAAGATGCATTACAACGAGGATTTCGTTCTTGGCGATATGACCCTCTACAAGAGCCAGTTCCTCAAGGCACAGGATGGCACACTGGACGCCGCCTGGGATGCGGTTGGACAATACAAGACGACCGTTTCCCCAATGCATATCCTCATGATCACATCTAGCATTGCCAACGACGGCATCATGATGGAACCCAAAGTCATGAAAGCCATCATGAATTCCCGCAACTACCAATACATCACCGCAAGCCCGGCACAGATGGGCCGCGTACTTAGCTCCGAATCGGCGGCGAAGCTTCGGGAGATGATGCAGCTTACAGTCAAGAGTGGCACGGGTACGAACGCCGCAATCAAGGGCTATACGATCGGCGGAAAGACAGGTTCGGCAGAAACATCTGACAGCAAGAACACGAAGACGCACGCCTGGTTTACGGGGTATGTCCAGGATGACAAGCACCCGCTGTGCATTGTGGTGATGGTAGAGCATGGCGGTTCAGGCGGCAGCGTCGCCGCGCCGATCGCGCAGAAGGTGCTAAAAAAAGCGCTGGATCTGGGGTTATAAATGGATAACACGAACTTTGGCGAACATATCGAAGGGATTTTGCAAACCCTTCCCGACAAGCCCGGCGTCTATCAGATGATAGACGAATCGGGTGAGATCATCTATGTCGGCAAGGCGATATCGCTTAAAAACCGCGTGCGGAGCTATTTCCGCTCGCACAAAAACCAATCTTCCAAGGTTATTGCCATGGTTCGCAAGATCCGCGACATCCGCTACATCGTGGTAGAAACCGAGATGGAAGCGCTGTTTTTGGAGAGCAACCTCATCAAGGAG
>CAZHNN010000014.1:0-9874 GCA_964533965.1 uncultured Clostridia bacterium
GCATCACATGCTCGATGGAGGGCTTGCGGTTTCCTTCCACGATGTTGCCATCAAAATCGACAACCATCACGTCGTCCGTCTTGACCTTATAATAGTCCATGCTGGTCGGGCTTATGGCGTACAGCTTCTTTTCCCTGTTCGCTACGCTGATGTTGCCGCCGGTACCGGTTGTAAGCCCCATCTCCAGCATCTTGATGCAATACTCCCGTACCTGTTCCCGTTCTTCATGCAATAACATGCTCTCGTCCTCCTTTGACTGATGTTACTTGAAATCCAAATCAGTGTACGAAGTCCTTGATTATTGCAAAAGACCCATCTCGATGAGTACCTTTTTCAATTGCGCGTGCTCTTCTGCGGACATCTTGCCCACGGGCGCCATGCATGGACCCGCCTCGATGCCCATCAGCTCCAGCGCTTCCTTGATGACCGCCGGGAATGTGCCAAGAGTAAACGCGATACGAAGCGGCGCAAGCCTGTACTGTTCGCGAAGGCTCCCCTCGACATCGCCCTTCATGTAGAGGTCATAGATATCGGCGCAGATCCTGGGGGCAACGTTCGCGCAGGCCGCGATAGCGCCCTTAGCACCGTAGGTCAGCGCGGCGTGTATGAGCGTGTCCCTGCCCATCAATACGCTGAAATCCTTGCCCTTGGTCCTTCTGATATACTCGCCCGTAAGCGTCATGTCCCCGGTGCTATCCTTTATTGAGACGATATTCTTGATATCGGCAAGCTTCTCCACCGTGGCAGCGGTGATGGTAACGCCCGTCTTCGGCTGGTTGTTGTACAGCAGTACGGGAAGAGAGGTGGAAGCGGCAATCGTTTTGTAGTGATCGTACAATTCGCTTTGCGTCGGCGTGATGAACATCGGCGTTAAAACCGATACGGCGTCCACCTTGCATTCCTCGGCGATTTGCGTAAGCTCGATGCATTCGCGCGTGGTGATTGCTCCCGTTCCGGCATACACCGGTACTCGACCGCTGGTCTGGTCGACGGTGATCTCCATCAGCTTCCGCTTTTCGGCATACGACAATCCGTAGAATTCGCCCGTCGTACCGATGACGAATACGCCATGCACGCCGTTATCGATTACAAAATCGATGAGTTTGCGTGTGGCTTTTTCACTTACGTTCCCCTTGTCGTCCAGCGGGGTGATCAGCGCCGGGATGACGCCTTTTGCTTCGAATGGCATGTGCAATTACCTCCGTTTTTTGTTTATTCAAAAATTGTTAACGGGCCACAATGGTTTTTCCCCGTTTAATACCCTGTCTATCTCCTGCGCCGCATGAAGCCCCATTCTATCCGCCGCCTCCTTGGTCTGCGCAGCGCTATGGGGGGTCAAAAGGCAGTTCTCAAGCTTGAACAGCTCGCTGTTTTTATCCGGCGGCTCGGGGTCAAACACGTCCAGCGCCGCACCGGCGATCGCCTTTGCCGAAAGTGCCTTTATCAGGGCGCTCTCATCCAGCACCTCACCGCGCGCGCAGTTGATTAAAAACGCCGTCGGCTTCATAAGACCAATCTCATGTTCCCCGACGGCCTTTCTGGTGTGCTCGTTGGCAGGCAGGTGAAGCGACACAAAATCGGACTGCCGGAACAGCTCTTCCCGGTCATCGATGCGTTCCACATACTCCGGCAGATCCTTTGCGTAAGGGTCAAACGCAAGCACCTTCATGCCGAACCCAAGCGCAGCCCGTTGTGCCGTTAAAATGCCGATTCTCCCGCAGCCGAGAAGTCCGAGCGTCTTCCCCTCTACCTCAAAAGCGAGGTTGCGGTTCCGTATGTCCCAGTTGCCGGCATAGAACTCCTTTTGCACTTCCCGCATGCTCTTTGCACATTCCAGTATCAGCGCCATCGTGTGCTCGGCAACGCTGAGCATGTTGGCGGTGGCTGCTATGCATACATAGATGCCGCGCTGTGTACAGGCGTTAACGTCGATGTTGTCATAGCCCACGCCATGCCGTGCGATCACCTTTAACTTCGGACACTGCTCGATCAACTCGCGCGTGTATTTCATGGTCCGGGCCAGAATCGCATCGCAATCGGAAGCTTGGAAGAGTAAATCGGACCCTCCGATGACCAGTTCATACCCCCTGCTTTTCAAGAACTCCTTGCCAGGATCGGTTATGTCCTGAAAGATCAGTACCTTTTTCCCCATAATGCGCCCCTTTCGCTTGATCTTATGTTTTTTCGTATTGCTTTTGGGAAATACCGGTATTTCCCGAAACTGATCGTCATGCTTGATGGGCGATTACTTCAACCCCGTTGGGAAGGAACAGTACGCTTGCGTCCTCTCCAGCGCGCTGCCTTGCCAATTCCATGGCTTTTTCAAAGTTGTCCGCATACAGAAGGCCGAAGGATCGGATCAGCTCTTCCCCGCAGTGGCAGCTGACCAGGATGACCGTTGCCTTTTTCATCACACGGGCCAACACCTGCGCCTGCCACTGGTCGGGCAGCGTACCATCGCGGCCGCGGCCCAACAGTGCGTTTTCCACTGCTTCCGGCGTCTTGTTTTGAACAAACAAGTCATAGAACCCTTCGCTGCCGTGCCCGTCCACGCAGGAGCACATCGCGATGATGACCCCGCCGGGCTTGACAAACGGCTCCGCTCCGGACATGCATTTGACGGACTGATAGATGTTCAAATCCAGCGGAAATCCGCCGTTTCCCGTGACCACGATGTCCGCCTGCTGGCACGGAACGGACGTCTGCTCCAGAACAAACGCGCAGCCTTGTTCGTGCGCAGCGGTAACATCGCCCGCGAACGCGCGCACGATCTGCTTCTTGTCGTTTAGGCATACGTTGAGGATAAACGCCAACCCTACGCTCTTGGCTGCAAAGATCATGTCCTTGTGGATCGGGTTGTTATCGAGGATGCCGTTTCGGGCATATTCATCGGCGATGAATTCGGCGTTGTGGTTGAAAAAGACCGTCTTCAGCGACGCAATGCCGGGCAGGACGCTCTTTCGCCCGCCTGAAAAACCGGCGAAAAAATGCGGCTCGATAAAGCCTTCGGAGAGGATGAAATCCGCCCATTGCACTTGGTCGTTAAGCCACAGTTCGCCGCCGGATGGCATGATGCCGTAATATGTCATCCTGTCGTTTGCGTGTGCGTCATGAACGAGTATCGTTTCCCGATTCACGATGTCTTCGCCAAAGCGCTCCCGCAATTCCGCATCCGTCGTCCTGCGGTGGAACCCGGTCGCAACGAGGATGTGTATTTCGGCTTGTGCGGCGCCGGATCTGATTTCCGAAAGAAGAACGGGGATGGTGAGGGAACTGGGCATCGGGCGCGTGTGATCGCTGGTTATCAAAAGAATGCGCTTTTTCCCCGTCACAAGCTCGCAAAGCCGTTTGCTGCCGATCGGGTTCAAAAGCGCCTGTTTTACAATATCGATTTGTTGTTCGCGGTTTACATCGGGAAGCTCTTTTTTGGATACGACGCCCAAAAAACAGCGTTCGTCGACTTCGCAGGGAATGTGGTTTCGGTAGTACGGAACGTGGATGACAGGCATGGGATTGCCTCCTTTGGAATAAGAACCGTTTTCGTACGTCCTGTGAAGCCGTATCGACCAAACGGCAAAATCATTATACCATAGGACGCTGCCTGTCACCGCTTTGGTTTGTATAATTTTGGTACAATGTTATAATGGTCACATTTGCTTTTTATAAAGTAAGCCACAGAAAAGTAGAATAAGAGCCTTAGGAATCCCAATCCAAATGTCTCTTTCTTTTCGCAATAAGAAACGGCTCAAGTTGACAAGCGACCCATCCCATACACGATGTCTTTTGGCGACATGTGCGTCAAAAGGCAAGCATTTAGAATGAATCGCGCAAAAAGCAGCGCCTGCCCAGCATAAGCGGGACAGGCGCTGCAAGCTCTCGCTGACAAACCGAAGTTTGTCAGCGACTTATTTCATCATCAGAGAGTAGATCCAGCGGATGTCGTCCCTGGTCAGGTCAACGTAGCCGCGCAGTATGCCTTCCTTGTCCCCACGGCAGTTTGTAACAAGCTTTTCAAGGTCCGCTTCAGGCACGCCAAGCGCTTGCAGGTTGACCGGCATTCCCATGCCAAGCTCCCAAGCGCGGAACCGCTTGATGCCTTCGAGCGCCACGGCCTTCTTGTCCTCCATATCCGGCTCGACGTCGAATACCTTGACGGCGAACTGTGCCACGCGAGCCACAGTTTCATCGGTGCCCTTTTCCACCAAAAACGTCAGCCACGCAGGCATGATGATGGACAATCCCGCGCCGTGGGCGGTGTCATACGTAGAGCTGATAAAGGATTCCAGTCCGTGAGGGCCGCCGCGGACACCGCTTCTGCCGATGCCGGTGATATCGTTATGGGCAAAGGAGCCTGCAAGCATCAGTTCACGGTGCGATTCGTGATCGTTCGGCTCTTTGACGGCGATGGGAGCGTATTTTACAACCGCGCGAAGCAGTCCTTCGGCAAATTGGTCGCCAAGATAGCATGCTGAGTTGACAAAGTAACGCTCAAGCGTGTGCGCGAACACATCCGACGCGCCTGCAGCCGTCTGGTAGGCCGATACCGAATACGTCAGCGCCGGGTTCATGATCGCGAATACCGGACGGTTGAACGGTGTGCTGCATCCGAATTTCTTGTGCGTGTCAATATCATCCAGGATGACGCTGGCCGTGCTCGTTTCGCTGCCTGCAGCCGAGATGGTGTGGATGGTCCCGACCTTTGTGGTCTTCTTGGGAACCGCTTTGCCCGAATAGAAATCCCAAACGTTCCCGTCATACACAAGGCCGAATCCGATCGCCTTGGCGGTGTCGATTGTGCTGCCACCGCCCAGTGCAACAAGAAAATCCACGCCCTCGGCCTTGCCGAACGCAACGCCCTTTTCCACAAGTGACCTGCGCGGGTTAGGTTCCACACCGCCCAGTTCCACGTACGGGATGGCAGCCGCCTTGAGCGCTTCGATCACGGTGTCGTACAGGCCGATCTTCTTGATGCTTCCGCCGCCGTAAACCAGCATCACCTTTGTACCGCCGTGCTTTTTGACCAGTTCCGCCACCTTCTTTTCGGTATCCAGGCCAAAGACGATCTCGGTGTAGAGCTGTAATGAGAAATCGGTGAATTTTTTCACGCTGTCCACTCCTTGTTATATTTAATTGTAAAATCATGCAGAAGCGCTTGTCCAATGTCCTGTCAGCGACAAGTATGCCTCTTGTATCTCATATTATAGCAACAATAAAGTTCAAAAGGTCGATCGAAGGAAATGAAAACGGGCCTTTACTTAAGCAGGAGCATGTACAGCGGTATGACAAACATGCCAAATACGGTTGTCCAGAAAAAGCTCAGCGCCGCATTGTCTCTATCCCCGCCGTAGGTACCGCAGAGAATGACGGTTTGCGTCATGATGGGCATGGAGGACATCAGCACGAACACCATCGCCGTGACGCCGGTGATGTGGAAGACCTGACAAAGGCCATATGCAATCAGTGGAGCTACGATAAACCGTGCGACGATGACATAGAGCACATCCCTGGTGATACGAAGCCCTTTTAAGCCGAATTCGCGGTAGATGTCGTAAAGCGCATTGCCGGAGAAGAGCAGTGAAAGCGGCGTGGATAGGGCGCCCAGGTATTTGGTGATGTCGGTTGCGATGACGGGCGGCTTGAAATTGATGAGCGTCATCAGCAATACAGCAATGATGACGATCACGTTGACGGAGAACATCTGCTTGAGCGTTTTTACAAGGGAGAATTCACTTTTGCCCTGTGCGTCCGCCTGGATGCCGGCGCTGCCGATCGACCAGAAGGTGGATGTCTGGCAAACGATGAAGAACATGGCCGCAGGTGCTCCCGCATTGCCAAACAGCGCCAACACCACTGGAAGGCCGATGAAGATGGCGTTGGGGCAGCTTGCCATCAAGGCAAAGGTGCGCTGGCGGTTCTTTTGTATGCGCAGGACGTATTTGCCCAACAGCCAGCCGATCAGATACATCGATAGTATCGTAATCGCGGGCACAACGAGCATGCTGCCGGCCGATTTTAACAGGTCGCGCGTAATCGCGGAGAGCATGTTATTGAAAATGGTGCAGGGGACGGCAATCCGTATGACAAGCTTGCTCAGAAGCGGGAGATTATCCTTTGTGATCCATTTTAGATGTGTCAGAAAAACGCCGAGGCCAAGCAGGATGATGATATCCAGCACTGCCTGTACGGAATTGAATATCAAGGTAAATCCCCCAAACTAATTGGCAAACTCGGCATAGACGGCGCGAAGCGCTATCTCAAAGTCGCTCTGTTCGATGCCGACGATGATGTTGATTTCACTGGAACCCTGATCGATCATGCGGACGTTCACGCCCGCGCGCCCAAGCGCGGTGAACAGCCTTCCCGCTGTACCGATCTGGCGTATCATGCCGCGGCCGACGGTGGCAATGAGCGCCAGGTCATGCTGCACCTCGAGCACATCGGGATTGCACAGGTCACGGATGTCGGCGCAGACTTTCTCTTCAAAGCCAGCGAGCTGTGCGCTTTGCACCACGACGGACATGGTGTCGATGCCCGTGGGCAGATGCTCAAACGAGATGCCGTGCTTTTCGAATACGGAGAGGATGCGCCGCCCGAAGCCGAGTTCGTTGTTCATCTTGTCCTTTTCGATGTGGAAGATGCAGAACCCCTTGCGGCCCGCAACGCCCGTGATGCCGGAATGCGAAAGCTCCACAGCCTCGGCCACGATCAGCGTTCCCTCATCCTCGGGTGCGTTCGTGTTCTTGACCGCGATCGGAATGGCACTCTTGCGTACGGGGAATATGCTGTCCTCATGCAGCACGGTGGCGCCCATGTAGGACAGTTCGCGCAGTTCCTGATAGGTGACAACGGGGATGGTCTTGGGGTCTTTGACAACGCGAGGATCGGCCATCTTGAATCCGGACACATCCGTCCAGTTCTCGTACAATTCCGCATCGGCGGCCCTGGCTACGATGGAACCCGTGATATCGCTTCCGCCGCGTGAAAATGTCTTGATCCTCCCGTCCGGCTGGGAGCCGTAAAACCCGGGTATAACCGCGTTAAAATGGGATTTGAGCATATGGGACATGACGTGCTGTGTTTTTGTTTCGTCCAGCGTGCCGTCGCTATGGAAGAATATACATTGGGCGGGATCGATGAAATCGAACTGCAAAAGATGCGCTAAGATGAGACCGTTGAGGTATTCACCGCGGCTTGCGACATAGTCGACGCCTGCGCCGATGCTGATGTCGTTCCAAACCTGCGCCAGCGGGGTTTTGATGTCGTATTCGCAGCCCAGGCCGTCCACGATAGCGCAAAAGCGGCCTATGATCTGCTCATAGACGCTGCGCGCCTCATCCATTCTGCCCTTGTCGGCAAGCGCATGGCATTTATAGAGAAGGTCTGTCACTTTATCGGCAAACTCGGGCGCTTTGCCGGGCGCGGAGGGGACCACATACCGCCGGTTCTCATTGGCGCGGATGATGGCAGCCACCTTTTGAAACTGTTCGGCGGTGGCAAGCGACGTACCCCCGAATTTTGTAACGATAATCCCCATTGCAGTCCTCCCAAACGATGATGCCTTCGTCCATTGGGGCTTACCGAATGCATTTTTTATGAAAAAGACGCATTCGGATGCCGAAATTTCGCCGTATGAATCGCGAAAAAACCATCACTCTCGATCCGGCACGGCCTCAATTATAGGCTCTAGCATAGTGCGTGTCAAACCTGTTTGATCTTACGCCCTTCCAGATAACAGCGCTTTTCATCGGCTTCTCCCATCGAAAACGCCTTGCGCGGCAGCGGTCCGTATTGGCTTACCTGAGAGAACAGCTGCGATTTTTGGATGACGGGCAGTAGGAACCCTATGTCGTTCTCTTTACAGAACGAAACGGTCTCCTCTTCTCCATGGATGTAGTCCACTTCCAATGTTTCGGCCCTTTGTTTGAGCGCAGAGAGCAGCTTATCCACCGTTCCCGGCGCGATATCCCCGGATGCATCCACAAGATACAGCGGCTTTTTCTCGCCCGCATGGAACACATCGATCTTAACGGCGCCTTCGATCGGCTCAAACGAAACGGTGATGCCGTCCTTTTGCGCATTTTGGCACACCTCTACGAACGCATCCCACGGCGCATTGAATGCCACGCGGTGGATGGCCTCAAACTCCAGGCCCTGGTCGTGAATGTTCACGATCTCGCACAGTGCGAAACGCGCGGGATGGTCTTTGCGTTCCTCTTCGGTCAGCGCTTCGCGTGTCCGTTGCCACAGTGCTTTGGCGGTCGCAAACGAATGGTTGCCGTCGCCCATTGCAAAGAGCATCGGGTCGCCGTTGTCAGGCTTATCAAGTGAATCAAGCAGGTTTGAAAGCGCGATGCGCACCGGCTCTGCCTGCTTTGCACTTATATGATACCCAACTATGTGACCCATTGAGAATCCCAAATCGCTGTCGTACGCCTCTTGGAACAGTTCTTTTTGTTCCACAAGAGGCCGCATTACGCTATGCGATTTATCGTCAATCAAGACCATGATATGAGGAAATTCCAGCGTCGCATTTTCCCGAATTCTCAGCCGCGGCGGTATGCGGGAGGGGATGGTACCCTCGGTGGCACGTATCAGCGTTTTGGCGTCAGGCGCATAGTCGTATCGCTCCAGATCCAGTGCCATCAGAAGCCCTGTCCGCGTGCGGCCGTGGCTGCAGAACGTGCGCTCGATAAGCATTAAGCCGGGCGGCAGCTCTTCGAGTATGCCGTTATCCATCATACTCTTCATCGATTCGCAGATGCGCCCGATGCGTGCGCTGACGTCGTCATCGCCCAGATACACCTCCGGCAGGATCGCGTTCAATGTGGAAGGCGCATCGCCCACCGTCTTTTCAACGTTTGTCCAATACGCCCTGTCGCTCGTGTACTGATCGCACGCGATGACGCACCACTTCAGCAATGAATCCCGCTCTTTTGGCAAAACGAGCTTCGGAAGCGAAACACCCAGTTCGTTCCAATCCTTACCCTGCATGAAGGTTCCCCCCGTTAACACTCCGCTTGAAAGCGTATAGTATGGTTAATATCAAAATGGTCTTAAGCTTGCCGTTCAAAGGACGCTATGCGACCGATGAACGGCTGTCTTCTCGGAGATGTTCAATAATGAATAATTATACCGTGACTGAGCCCATGATGTAAAGCAAACGCGGCAAATACCACGACAGGCTGCAAAAGCTGCACAACATTGATCAAGTATGGTATAATGGGACAAATTAACCATCCATTGCACAAAGTTAGGAGTTGGGGCGCATGGACTACCGCGCAAATGAACAAAAATGGCAAAAAAAATGGGAGGATACGCGGCTTTACGCATTTGATCCTACCAATATCGATAAGAAATTCTATGTGCTTGAAATGTTCTCCTATCCTTCCGGTTCCAGGCTTCATGTCGGACATTGGTACAACTACGGCCCGGCGGACAGCTATGCCCGCTATAAGCGGATGCAGGGGTACAACATTTTTCACCCGATGGGATTTGACGCTTTCGGTTTACCCGCGGAGAATTACGCCATTAAGACAGGCATTCATCCCAAGGACAGCACGTTTGCG
This sequence comes from uncultured Clostridia bacterium, assembly GCA_964533965.1. Taxonomy (GTDB): domain Bacteria; phylum Bacillota; class Clostridia; order Christensenellales; family QAND01; genus RGIG3178. The sequence goes on from CAZHNN010000014.1 coordinate 9,567, forward strand.
AATATGGCAGTGATGGAAGAACAGTTAAAGCAGATCGGCGGATCCTTTGACTGGGCGCACACGGTAAAAACCTGCGAGCCCAACTATTACAAATGGACGCAATGGCTCTTTTTGCAGCTGTATAAGCACGACCTGGCATACAGAAAAGAAGCGCCCGTGAACTGGTGTCCCTCCTGCAACACGGTATTGGCAAATGAACAGGTCGAAGAGGGCTGCTGTGAACGCTGCCATACGCCCGTTACGCGCAGGAACTTGACCCAGTGGTTCTTTAAGATCACCGATTACGCGCAGGAACTGCTGGACGACCT
>CAZHNN010000014.1:9884-37051 GCA_964533965.1 uncultured Clostridia bacterium
CTGAGATGGGCTTGAGACCCTGGATTGGCCCGAACGCATCAAGGCGATGCAGACCAACTGGATCGGCAGATCCGAGGGCGCGATCATCGATTTCGATCTTGAAAACGGCGGAACTTTCCCGGTGTTCACCACCCGCCCCGACACGCTGTTCGGCAACACCTATTGCGTGTTGGCGCCGGAGCATCCATTGGTCGATGAAGTCACAACAAAGGAACAGAAGCAGGCGGTGGATGAATACCGCGTGATGGCTGCCGGCGCTTCCGACATCGACAGATTGTCCACGTCGCGCGAAAAAACCGGCGTATTCACCGGCGGCTATGCGGTCAACCCGATCAACTCCCGCAAGGTGCCGATCTGGATCGCGGACTATGTGCTGTTCAGCTATGGCACAGGTGCGGTTATGGCCGTGCCCGCGCACGACGAGCGCGATTACATCTTCGCAGAGAAATACAGCCTGCCCATTGAGCGCGTGATCGAGGGACCGGACGATACCCTTCCCTACACGGGTCCGGGTACCATGCTCCATTCCGGAGTCTTCTCGGGCACACCATCCGAGGATGGCAAAAAAGCCATCGTCGAGTCGCTTGCTGCTAAGGGTCATGGCTCGCACAAGGTGAACTACCGCATGCGCGACTGGCTGATCTCGCGCCAGCGCTACTGGGGCGCACCGATACCGATGATCCATTGCCCGCACTGCGGCATTGTGCCGGTGCCGGAAAAGGATCTGCCGGTTCTGCTGCCCTATGATGTCGACTTCACGCCGGATGGCACGTCACCGCTTTTGAAGCACGAAGGGTTCATGAACGTGAAGTGCCCCGTCTGCGGAGTGGATGCCAAGCGCGATCCCGATACGATGGATACCTTCGTATGCTCTTCGTGGTATTTCTTGCGTTATCCGGATTGCAACAACGACAAGGAAGCTTTTAACACGGATTGGATCGATCAGATACTGCCGGTAGATACCTATATCGGCGGCGCCGAGCACGCGTGCATGCACCTTTTATATGCGAGGTTCTTTGTTAAGGCGCTGCGTGACATGGGCTTGGTGCATTTCGACGAGCCGTTTTTGCGCCTGATCAACCAGGGCATTATACTGGGTACTGACGGCGAAAAGATGAGCAAATCGCGCGGCAACGTCGTATCTCCGGACGATTATATCAGCGTATACGGTTCCGACGTGTTCCGCATGTACCTGGAGTTCGGCTTCAATTATGTCGAGGGCGGCGCGTGGAACGACGATGGCATCAAGGCAATTGCCCGCTTCCTCGACCGTGTGGAGCGGCTGATCCTGCGCATCCTTGAGATGAAGGAGAACACAGAGACCGACAAAGTTATAAACCGCTATTACGGCAGCGGCGGCCATAGTCTCAGCCTGGGCAAGGAAGAGAAGGACCTGCTGTACGTGCTCAACTATACTATTCAGCGTGTCACGGAGGATATTGACAGGCTGTCGTTCAACACCGCCATCGCGCGTCTGATGGAACTGGTAAACGCTTTGTACCGGTATAAGGATGTCTGCACCAACGAGAGCTTCCCGCTGCTGTGGGATGCGGCGGACAAACTCATCCTGTGCATGGCGCCGTTCGCCCCGCACTTTGCCGAGGAGATGCATTTCCGCATGGGAGGAACCTGCTCGGTGTTCCAGCGCGACTGGCCAGCCTTTGACGAAAAGGCTCTTAAGCGTGACATCGTCAATGTAGCCGTTCAGGTCAACGGGCGCCTGCGCTCGCGCATCGACATCGACCAGGCACTGGGTTTCGAAGAGGTTCAGGCGGTAGCGTTGGCGGACGAAAAGGTTCAGGCAGCGCTTGCGGGACAAACAGTGCAGAAGGTCATCGTGATACCCGGCAGGCTGGTCAACATCGTGGCCAATTAAGCCTTAAAAGCGACGTAAGACCGCACGTACACCGCGCGGTCTTTTTCTTTGCATGTTCGGCGCAATGTTCATATACATTGTCCGGTAAGACACTTGCATGCTATAATATATTCAATCAAATCATAACTGTCAGGAGCAGCCGCCATGGTAGATTATCACATTCACACAGACCACAGCGGAGATGGCAAGACGCCTTTGCATCTGCAGGTTGCGTCCGCCATCGATAAAGGCCTGTCCGAGATCTGCATCACCAGCCACTTCGACCACGATTCCCCTTCCAAGCATGCGTATAACTTCGAGCCGGATTTTGAGAAATACTTTGCGGACATAGCGGCATGTCAAAATGAGTTTAAAGACCGCATTCGCATCAAAGTTGGCATAGAGGTAGGCCTGCAGGCCGAGAAGCCGCATGTGCTGACATATTCAGGGGAAACCATCCGGAGATCCCCGTTCGATTTTGTCATCGCCTCGATGCATTATCTTCCCAACCGCGATTTGCATAAGCCGCAGCAGTGGATCGACGAAGGCCTTGGCAGGCAGGATGTACAGCGACTTTACCTGCAACACACAATCTGCAATCTTCAAATGTACGACGACTTCGATGTCATAGGGCACCTCACTTACTTCTCCCGCTTTTGTCCGGCGAATTCAAAAACCGAGCGCGAGATGGTCTATGAAGACAATGCCGAATTATACGATGAGCTGTTTGACATCCTCATACGCCGCAACAAGGGGTTTGAGATCAACACCTCCGTAAAAGGCACGGAAGATCTCTTTATGCCGGATTATTCGATAGCGCATAGGTTTTACCAGATGGGCGGCAGAATCGTCACAATCGGCTCCGACGCACATTATCCCAACCAGGTCGGGGGCTTTTATGACAAAGCCATCCGTATGCTCAAAGAAGCGGGATTTACCGCCATCTGCACATTCGAAAAGCGTACACCGGTTTTCATGGATATCTGATGTCTATTTGATAAAAGAACGGCCGTACCTTTGGTACGCCGTTTTTTTGTATGCAAGCCCGGCTTTGTTCCGTTTTTTATTGTCTTTTCTTCCGTGTAAATGATATAATCGCTTTTATGCAAACAAAAACCGTAAGGAGTTAGCATGGTAGACTATCATATCCACTCCGACCACAGTGGTGACGGAAAAACGCCTGTGGCGGTACAGGTTAAGGCTGCAATTGAAAAGGGACTATCTGAAATCTGCATCACGAGCCACCATGACCCGGATTCCCCGGCAAAGTCTTTTTGGAATTTCGAGCTGGATTTTTCTAAATATATCGCCGATATATCGGATTGCATAAAAACCTACGGGGACCGGATACGCATCAAGACGGGGGTGGAAATCGGATTGCAGGCGGATAAACAGCATGTTATCGCCGCTGCCAGCAAGAGTATCCGCAACTACCCGCTGGACTTTGTTATCGCTTCGACGCATTTTATGCCGCAGCCCGATTATCATTCACCGCAGAATTGGATCAACGAGGGTGCAGACAACCAAACGGTTCAAACAGCATATTTGAATCATACTCTTAAATACCTCGAATCGTTTGACGATTTTGACGTCATCGGCCACCTCACCTATTTGTCCCGTTATTCTCCGGAAACCGACAGGGTAGCCAAGGAGATGACGTACGAGGACAATGCGGACTTGTACGATCAGCTTTTCGAGATACTGATCAGCCGCGGCAAGGGTATCGAGATCAACACTTCCATGAAGGCCTCCTGGGATCTTTTCAGCCCGGGCTATTCCATTGTGCGGCGGTATTTTGAGTTCGGCGGCAGGATCATTACGGTGGGCTCCGATGCGCATTTGCCCTCCCAAGTCGGCGCGTATTGTGATGAAGCCGCAAAGATGCTGCGTGAGATAGGTTTCACCGCTATCTGCACGTTTGACAAGCGTCAACCGAAATTTATCAATATCTGAGTCTTTTATGGAAATCCATACGAAACGGTAAAGAGCGTCTGATCGGACGCTCTTTTGCTACATCCCAATGTTGATTCGTATCATCCACAAGCAAAAATACGAAGCCGTTTGACGACATGCGCGTCAAACGGCTAACGTTACCTTGCATTTGATCTATCAGGGGGATATTCAAAGGGGGACATAGTCCCCCTTTGATTTTTAAAGTTTCGACAGCTTGTCGAAGTACTCCAGGCGGGATTTCGCTTCCTCTTCCTGCTTTTTGAACAGGGCATCCGCGACTTCGGGTTTTGCCGCGGCGAGCGTGCGGTAGCGGTTCTCGCCCATCAGGAACTCGCGGAAGTTGCCGGTCGGGGCCTTCGAATCCACGGTCAGCGGGTTCTTGCCTTCGTCTGCGAGCTGCGGGTTGTAACGGTACAGCGGCCAATAACCGGCTTCCACGGCCTTCTTCTCTTCGGCTTGCGACTTGCCCATATCGATTCCGTGGTTGATGCACGGCGCATAGGCGATGATGATGGACGGTCCCGGATACGCTTCCGCTTCGGAGATGGCACGAAGCGCCTGCGCCTGGCTTGCGCCCATGCTGATGGAGGCAACGTAGATGTAGCCGTAGCTCATCGCGATGAGGCCAAGGTCTTTCTTGCGGGTCTTCTTGCCGCTTGCGGCAAATTTGACCACCGAACCGGTCGGCGTCGCTTTGCTGGCCTGGCCGCCCGTGTTGGAGTAGAGCTCGGTATCCATCACGAGGATGTTGACGTCTTCGCCCATCGCAAGTACATGGTCCAATCCGCCGTAACCGATGTCATAGGCCCAACCGTCGCCGCCGAAGCACCAGATGGATTTCTTCACGAGCTGATCGGCGTTTGCCAGGACCAGTTCATAGTTTGCTTTGTTCGCGTCGTTAGCCGCAATGGCCGCGGGCAGCAGCGCCTTGATGGCATCCGCCGCTTCCTTGGACTTCTTGGCGTCTTTGCGGTTTTCGATCCATGCCACAAACGCGTTCTTGATCTCTTCGCTGCATCCGGCTTCGATCGCTGACTTCATGACGGACTCGATCAGACGGGCGCGCTGGTTGGCGCCAAGGCGCATGCCGTAGCCGTACTCGGCGTTGTCTTCAAACAGCGAGTTGCCCCACGCGGGTCCATGGCCGTTTTCGTTCGTCGTATAGGGGTTGGTCGGTGCGCTGCCGCCGTAGATGGACGAGCAGCCCGTTGCGTTGGCGATCATCATGCGGTCTCCGAAGAGCTGCGTGACGAGCTTCACATACGGCGTTTCGCCGCAGCCTGCGCAGGCGCCGGAGAACTCGAACAGCGGCTGCAGGAACTGGCTTCCCTTCACCGTGCCGACGTTGTGGTTGAGGTTTGTCTTCGGAAGCTTCTTCGCGTACTCCCAGTTGCAGCTCTCCTTTTCGGAGATCTCCGCGACGGGGACCATGACCAATGCCTTTTCCTTTGCGGGGCAGACATCGGCACAGTTGCCGCAGCCGGTGCAATCCAGCGGAGAGAGCTGTACGCGGAACTCATAACCTGCGTATTCGCGGCCAATGGCGGCTTTTGTTTCAAACGCAGCGGGAGCATCCTTGAGGTCTTCCTTCTTGGTAAGGACCGGCCGGATGCAGGCGTGCGGGCACACGAAGGCGCACTGGTTACACTGGATGCAGTTCTGGATACGCCAATCGGGCAAGTTGATCGCAATGCCGCGCTTCTCAAACTGCGTGGTGCCATTAGGCACGGTGCCGTCCGCCGTGAACTTGGAAACTGGCAGGCTGTCGCCCTTTAAGGCTGCGATGGGATACACGTAACTGTCGTAGTATTCGTCGCCGGAGAGGCCCATGATCTGCGCGCCGTCCGTGGCGTTCTCCCAGGATGTGGGAATGGCCACTTCGTGGAGGCCTGCGATCGCGTTGTCAATGGCGGCGAAGTTCATGTTGATGATCTTTTCTCCGCGCTTGCCGTAGGATTTCACGACCGCTTCCTTCATGTAGCGCTCGGCGTCGGCGTACGGGATCACGTTGGCAATCTTGAAGAACGCCGCCTGCATGATCGTGTTGATGCGTCCGCCCATGCCGACTTCACCCGCGATCTTCACGGCGTCGATGATGTAGAATTTCGCTTTTTTCTTGGCAAGCGTTTGTTTGACTTCCTTGGGAAGCTGGCAATCAAGCTCTTCTGCGGTCCACGGACAGTTCAACAGGAAGATGCCGCCTTGCTTGAGTGCAGAAACCATGTCATACCGGGTGACGTAGGAAGAGTTGTGGCAAGCCACAAAATCCGCAACGTCGATCAGGTACGGGGATTGGATCGGGTTCTTGCCAAAGCGCAGGTGGCTGATCGTGATGCCGCCGGATTTTTTGGAGTCGTATACGAAATATCCCTGTGCATACAGGTTGGTATGGTCGCCGATAATCTTGATGGAGTTTTTGTTCGCGCCCACCGTGCCGTCGGACCCAAGGCCGTAGAACATGCCGCGGAAGGTGCCTTCCGTTGCGGTGTCGACAACTTCAGTGACCGGAAGCGACAAGTTGGTGACGTCGTCTTCGATACCGACCGTAAAGCGCACTTTTGGATTCTTGGACGCGAGGTTCTGATAGATGGCGTTGATCATGGACGGGTTAAATTCCTTGCTGCCCATGCCATACCGGCCGCCGATGACAGAAAGGTCGCACTTGCCGGCGTTGTACAGCGCGGTGAGAACATCCTGCAGCAACGGTTCGCCGCCGCTGCCGGGCTCTTTGGTGCGGTCCATGACGGCGATGCGCTTAACAGAATTCGGAAGCGCCGCAACGAACTTCGCTTCGGCAAACGGACGATACAGCCTTACTTTGACGACGCCGACCTTTTGCCCGTTCTTGTTCAGATGCTCCACGGTCTCCTGTACGGCATCTCCGCCGCTGCCCATGATGACGATGACGTCTTCGGCATCCGGTGCGCCAAAATAATCAAACAGATTGTATTTGCGGCCGGTCAGGTCGCCGACCTGCTTCATGCAGCCTTCGACGATTTCGGGCACTACATCGTAGTACTTGTTGGATGCTTCGCGGCTCTGGAAATAGATGTCCGGGTTCTGCGCCGTACCGCGCTGATGGGGATGTTCGGGGTTCATCGCACGCTCGCGGAACGCCTTTACGGCATCCATGTCCACGAGTTTTTTCATGTCATCGTATTCGATCGCTTCGATCTTCTGGATCTCATGAGAGGTGCGGAAGCCGTCAAAGAAGCTCAAGAACGGCACGCGGGATTTGAGGGTCGCCAGGTGCGCCACAAGCGCAAGATCCATGACTTCCTGCACGGAAGCGGAGGCGATCATCGCAAAGCCCGTCTGGCGGCATGCCATCACGTCCGCATGGTCGCCGAAAATGTTCAGCGCATGGGAGGCCAACGCGCGGGCGCTGACATGGAATACGCTGGGGAGCAATTCGCCGGCGATCTTGTACATGTTGGGGATCATCAACAGCAAGCCTTGTGAGGCTGTAAAGGTAGTGGTCAAAGCGCCTGCCACAAGCGAGCCATGAACGGCACCCGCCGCGCCCGCTTCGCTTTGCATCTCGGCGATGGTCAGCGTTTGGCCGAAGATGTTCTTGAGGCCGGCTGCTGCCCACTCGTCACAGTTTTCCGCCATTACGGAGGATGGTGTGATTGGGTAGATGGCAGCAACTTCGCTCATCGCATATGCTACATGCGCAGCAGCGGTGTTGCCGTCTATGGTCATATATTTTGCCATGGAACAAACCTCCTTGGTTTTGGTATCTCTCAATCTCACATATTATATAGATATTGTGTCAAAATCGTCAAGTAAAAACGCCTTCCTTTGTCTATTTTTGCGCAATTGGTCCCCGATTTTTCCCAGCGAAGGACTTTTCCATTTACAAGAATACTTTCATATGCTAAGATGCTAGCATAAGAAAGCGAGATGATTTCATGCGCAGCCCTATCAGTCCGCTCGCGCGCTCCCTTTCGCCCTATGTGCCGGGCGAGCAACCCAAGGCGGGAGAGATACTGTGCAAGCTGAACACCAACGAAAACTCTTATCCTCCGGCGCCCGGCGTAATCGATGCCATAACCAAAGCCGTGGAATACCTGCCGCTCTATCCCGATCCTATGAGTTCGGAGCTGTGCAACGCCATCGCAACTCGTCACGGCGTTGGTGTCGATCAGGTCTTTGTCGGCAACGGGTCGGATGAAGTTCTTGCGCTTTGCTTCCCCACTTTTTTTTGCGAGCAGGGACTTCCCGTAGCGTTTGCGGACATCACCTACAGCTTCTATGAAGTGTACGCGAACCTCTTTCGCGTGCCATCCGTACGAATCCCTCTGCTTGACGATTTTTCTATGGACGTTGAAGCGTTCCTGTCGACACAAAATGCGGGGATCCTATTGGCCAACCCCAATGCCCCAACCGGAAAAGCACTGCTGCCCAAGGATATCCTGCGAATTGCACAATCGCACCCGCAAAATGCTGTCGTCGTGGACGAAGCATATGTGGAGTTTGGTGCACAAAGTGTGATATCCTATATATCGGAACAGCCGAACATCCTCGTCATCCGCACGCTGAGCAAATCGCACGCTCTGGCCGGTTTACGCGTTGGCTATGCCATAGGATCGGCGGAGCTCATCCGCACGTTATGGACAGTGAAGGACAGCTTCAACAGTTATCCGCTGGACCGCCTCGCACAGGCGGGCGCCACCGCAGCCATCCAATCGGACGTCTATACCAGGCAGCAGTGCCAGAAGGTGATGGCGACCCGCGACTGGACGGCAGCGGAACTTTCAAAGCGCGGATTTCGCGTCATTGAAAGTATGTCCAATTTCCTGTTCGTACGACCAAAAGATGGGCATGCGCTGCAGCTGCAAAAGAATCTTCGAACAAAAGGAATTCTGGTGCGGCATTTTCAAAAGAATCGGATCGACGAATACCTTCGCATCACCATCGGCACAAACGAACAGATGAATCGGCTCTTGTCCGCAATAGACGAACTGGAAGGCGGAAGATGACATGAACGATTTCGATTTCATCGATGCACACGTCCATACGACGTATTCCCAGAACGACTGCAAGCAGCCAATGGAGGGGTATCTTGACCTTCTGCGGGAGGGCAAGGCAAGCGGGTTCGGCTTTGCAGACCACATGCACCCGCCATCCGAGGCGATGTCGGACATCTACGAAGCGATGAACGCTTATAAATTCCGGGGCGACGAGTACATCCGCGAAATACGCGCAGCGCAGGCGGAGGGGCTGAAGGTCTACGCCGGTGTCGAGGTCACCTACGAGTACGCGTGGGATGACGTGTGCAGAAAGCGCGCGCTCGAATACGATTTCGATTACCGCATCGCATCCCCTCATTCGTTCGACGGATTTTGGGTCTCGCGCGATTATTTCAGGCATGTCCAGCCCGGCAACATGATGCGTGAACTCGTCAACTGCTATTACGACGCGGTGCTGCAGGCTCTTTGTGTCGAATGGGCGGACGTTGTCGCGCACATCGGCTTGTACCGACGTTTTTTGCCGGATTCCCACCAGTTGATGGTCTGCGCACGGGATACGATAGAGCTGCGCGAGCAGGAGGTCGCAAAGGCCTGTGCACAGAGCGGCAAGATCATCGAGGTCAACACCTCTGGCCTTGACCAGCCGGGGCAGTGCACGATGCCGACGTATGATTTTCTTTGCAAATTTAAAGCGTATGGTGGAGAGAGAATCTGCCTTTCCAGCGACGCTCATGAGCTTGGGAAAGTAAACGCCAATTTCGCACAGACGGCACAAAAGCTCAAGGAGATCGGATTCGAAAAGCTGTATCTACCGTGGGCGAAGGGTTGTCCAGTGTTGCTGTAAAGATTATATAAACGAAAAGTAGGGGACGCCTCCTTTGGCGTCCCTTAAACTTTTAATTGGCAACAAAATATAAATTTGTATTGTAAGCCATTAATGTTTATTCTTTTGCCAAGGGACCAGGGGGGCTTCCGATCTCCCCCCTAAGGTCCCTTGGCGATCCCTTTACCCCCTTCAAACGGCCACTGCGTGGGGCATGTGCTTGGCCTTACTCAATGCGAAGTACATTTTGATTGCGGCACCATTATTTGTAACAATTTGATATTGTTTTTTTATCATGGTATGATTTTAAAACAATAGAAGAACAGTAGAATTGCATCTTAGAAGGAGATATGATAAATGCAATTTATAATTCAAACGCTCACCTCAGCTCTAATATCATTTGTTCTAGTAATTCTATTAGGCGAACCCATTAAACACTATTTAAGAAGAAAGTGGGATCAAAAAGAGATTGCCAGCAAAAATAAAGAACTTATTGGCAAACTTAAAAATCTCATGCCAGATCTGTTAAAAGAAATGAAGGAAGATTTAAAAAGCAATCCATCTAACAGAGAATTTATAATTATGAACCAGGGTCTAATTTATAGTGGTGATTCGATTGTTTACTATTTTGAAGATCATAACGATCTTAAGGGAAAATTAAATGTTTTAGAAAACCACAATCTTATATCTGATGTAACTTATAATAATGTCGATAGATTCAGAATGTCAGAAGGTTTTGTTGAACTGCTTAATATATCAGATTGAAGATAACATCAAACGTATTTTATCTGTTTTACCTACTTGATATGGTATTTACGTAAAGAATACAAGCGGTATATGGGGCTTCTGTTTGTTCAAAAGTCGTTTCGGGCGAAGCCCCACGCAGTGGCCGTTTCAAGAGGGGTAGGGGATCGCCAAGGGGCCTGGGGAGAAAATCGGAAGTCTCCCCGGCCCCTTGGCAAAATAAATAGCAATGGCTGTTTAACTTCTTGCATTGTTTCGATTGCATTTGCTTTATAGCTTTATATCTTTATCGACAGACTAAAAAGCGCCGCAGATGCGGCGCTTTTTACATTCTCAGTCTTCGGCTTCCGGCGAGATGAAAGATCGTATCCGAAGCCTCACGCCGCACTGTTCGGCGATCTTCTTTGCCTTTTCGATCTCCTCATCCCCGATGTTGTCCACCACCGTGAACACGACGTCCGGCACATGCGCTTTAGCGCGGGAGGCAAAATCCAACAGCGCGTCAAACGCGCCCTCTCCGAATCTGCTTCGGCAGATCGCATCATATGCTCTGGCATCAGACGCGTTGAGCGATATTGAAACCGTATCGATCAGCCCTTCTAATTTGGGCGTTACATCCTCTCCGTACATCAGGTTCGCAAGGCCGCTGGTATTGATGCGCACCTTTTTGCCTTGCGCCTTGGCGTAGGCCGCGACTTCCAGCAGCACGTCAAGCCTCTCCATCGGCTCGCCGAATCCGCAGAACACCACCTCGTTATACTTGTCAAGGTCCTTCATCTGTTCGATGACTTCCTGTGCGTTGGGTTCATGCGAAAGCCACAGCTTGTGTCCGCCGATGCCCTCATGGTCATGGCGCAGGCAAAAAACACAGCTGTTCGGACAGCGGTTGGTCAGGTTGATATACAGATTGTCGCCATAATCATACGCGTATACGTTTGCCATGAACATTCCCCTTTCGAAACCACTGCTTAATCTTCATTTAATCAGCAGTTTCTTTCACAGGATCCTAAAAAGCCGTTTCCCGTTTTCCGTCGTGGCTTCCGCTGCCTTCTCGAACGGAATGTTTTTTATTTTTGCCAGCGCTTCCACCACATACTTCACATACATCGGCTCGTTCCTATGTCCGCGGAAAGGCACGGGCGTTAGGTAGGGGCTGTCGGTTTCTAAAAGTATGCGGTCAAGCGGCACGAATTGCGCGACCTCCACGGGGGTCTTGGCATTTTTAAACGTGAGCGGCCCGCCAAACGACAGGTAAAACCCCATATCAAGGTATTTCTTCGCGTAATCAACACTGCCGGAATAGCAATGCATCACGCCGGTCAGTTTGCCTTTGTAGGCAAAAAGCATATCGAAGATATCCTTGTGTGCCTCGCGGTCGTGGATGATCACGGGCATAGCCAGCTTGGCGGCAAGCGCCAATTGTGCATCGAATATGCGCTTTTGTACGTCTCTTGGGGAGAAATCGTAGTGGTAATCAAGCCCTATTTCACCCACCGCAACGCATTTGGGCAGACCCAACAGCGCTTCCAGCTCTACAATATATTGCTCCGGTGCCTCTTTTGCATCGTGCGGGTGGATCCCCACAGCGCAGACGATTCCCTCGTGCGTCTGTGCAAGTTCTATCGCGCGGCGGCTGTCATCAACCGACGTGCCGGCCTCCATATACAGGCAAACGCCGGCGTCTAAAGTCCGGCGCAGCGTTTGCTCACGATCGGTATCAAATTGTTCCGCGCAAAGGTGCGCGTGCGTGTCGAAAAGCATCAGCGTACTCTAACACCCGCGGGAAGCTTGCTGTCGTCCATCAGCGTTGCTGCGCTGAGGTTCTCATCCGCCTCATCCGCGGCACAGAGAATCATGCCCTCGCTCAGGACTCCGCGGATCTTGGCCGGTTTCAGGTTTGCGACGATGATCACAGTCTTACCCACAAGCGAACTGCCGTCGCCGTACCATTTGCGGATGCCGGACACAACGGTACGCTCCCGCTGCCCGTCGAACAGCTTTAAATGCAAAAGCTTATCCGAGCCCTTCAACGGCTCGCAGCTCAAGATCTTGGCCGTGCGAAGCTCCATCTTCATGAAATCCTCATACGTGATTTCCGAAACCGCCTCGATCACGTGAGACTTTTCTTCCTTCTTGACTTCCAAAGGCTTTACCTGTTCCGCTTTTTCTTCCGGCTTGTCCTGTTCCTCCACAATGCGCGGGAACAGCGCATCGCCTTTGCTTACCTGCGTACCTTCCGGTATGACACCGAATTGATACGCGCTCTGATAGCTCATAAGGCCTTCATCCTTGATGCCGAGCTGATCCAAGATCTTGGGCGAATTTTGCGTCAATACCGGGCTTAGCAGAATGGCGACAATGCGAAGGGCTTCGGCGAGATGGCAGAGCACCGTGGCCAGCCTCTGCTTGTTCGCCTCGTCCTTTGCGAGATTCCATGGCGCGTTGATGTCTATATACTTGTTACAGAAGCTCACCAACTCGAAGATGGCAGAGAGCGCATCGCTAAAGGACAACGCGTTCATGAACGTTTCCACCTTGTCGGGAAGCTTTGCCGCAAGATCCCTCAATTGTCGATCGGCTTCGGTCAGCTCTCCAGCCATCTTAGGCAGCTTGCCGCCAAAATACCGCTCGATCATGGTGACCGTACGGGAAACCAAGTTTCCAAGGTCATTTGCCAGATCGCTGTTGATGCGGTTTATCAGCGCCTGTTCGGAATACACGCCATCGCTGCCGAACGGGATCTCCCGCATGAGGAAATAGCGAAGGGCATCCACGCCGTATTTCTCGCACAGCTTCACGGGGTCGACCACATTGCCCTTGGACTTACTCATCTTCCCGCCATCCAACACCAGCCAACCGTGGCCGAAGACTTGCTTTGGCAGGGGCAGATCCATCGCCATCAGCATGATCGGCCAAATGATGGTGTGGAAGCGCACGATCTCCTTACCCACAAAGTGCATGTCGGCAGGCCAATATTTTATCTTTTTCTCGTCGCCGAAGAACCCCAGCGCCGTGATGTAGTTGCTAAGTGCGTCTAGCCAGACGTAGATCACATGCTTGGGATCAAACGGCACCGGGATGCCCCAATCGAAGCTCGTGCGCGAGACGCACAGGTCGTCCAAGCCCGGCAGCAAGAAGTTGTTGATCATCTCGTTCTTGCGGGAAACCGGTTGGATGAATTCGGGGTGCGTGTTGATGTGCTCCAGCAGCCTGTCTGCATAGTTTGAAAGCTTAAAGAAATAGCTCTCCTCGCGCGTGCGCTCGACAGGCCGCCCGCAGTCCGGGCAATTGCCGTCCACCAGCTGGCGCTCCAGCCAGAACGCTTCGCACGGTGCGCAGTACCAGCCTTCGTATTCTCCCTTATAGATGTCGCCCTTGTCGTAGAGCTTCTGAAAGATCTTCTGAACCGCCTTCTGGTGGCGTGGCTCGGTGGTGCGGATAAAGTCGTCGTAGGAGATGTCCATCAGTTTCCAAAGATCAAGGATGCCCGCGACGATATGGTCCACGAACTCCAGCGGCGTTTTGCCCGCCTGCTCGGCTCTGCGCGCTATCTTCTGGCCGTGTTCGTCGGTGCCTGTCAGGAACATGACATCGTAACCCGTCAACCGCTTGTAGCGAGCCATGGTATCCGCCGCCACCGTGCAATAGCTATGCCCGATGTGAAGGTTGTCGCTCGGGTAGTAGATCGGCGTGGTGATGTAGAATGTCTTTTCCTGCATGGTCAATCCCTCTCTTGCTTAAAGCGTGATGCGCTCGTCCTCATAGCGCGGCAGCACGTCGATGCTGTCCAAATTCAGGCAGTAATCGATATCTTCCTGAAGCCCAAGGTCCTTTAACACCGCATAGTGTGCGGCGTTGGTAACGCACTGTGCAATGTCGTTCCTATGCCTGTCATACAACTCATAGCATACATAGCCCAGATCGTCGAGCTTGATCGTCAACCTGCCCTTGTATTTGTTCATACGGCTAATAATATAGCCCGCCGTGATGCAGTCGTCGATCGAAAACCGCCCGTTGGTTCCCGCGCACAGCAACACCACGTCTTTCTTCTCCGCCAACACTGCCTTTGCCACCGTTGTCGCGTTCAACAGACAACCCATGTAAATCGCAGTTGCTTCGCGGGCTTTTAGTATCGCCTGCGTACCGTTGGTTGTGGTCATCACAAGCGTCTTGCCGTAAACGGCGCTTTCGGTATATTCCATAGGCGAATTGCCCAAATCGAATCCGCCAAGCTTCTGCGCGTTGCGCTCTCCGCCCAAAACCGTACGGCTTGCGCCCATGGAGGTTTTCAGCTCCATTGCCTGCTCTACATCCGCAACCGGGATGATCTGTTCACAGCCATTCTTAAGCGCCGTCACCATGACGCTGGCCGCCCGAAGCGTATCGATCACAACGCATACTTTCCCTCTGAAATCCTTTTCGGACGCATGTGTATGCGATGCGTAAACGTCAATCTTCATATTTTGCTCCTTTGGTCAATCCTGGGACAAAATCGTATGTGAATGCATTATATCACAGCTTTCCCAAAATCACAGAGAAAATTGAGCCTTCGGAATAAATCGGTCCGAATGCTCCACAGCTTTATTGTATGGGTTTGAATGCACACAAATGGTATATCGGCATCCTGCATTTACCCTGAAACGGTATTTGGGTAACCTGTTAGGCTGGATCCTGCTCCTATGCAAGCTGTTCCTATTTCCGCCGGCTTTACGGTTGCCCTTTATGCAAGCCTCAAATCAATACGGCAGCCATCACTGCGCTGGTAATTGCTCCCAACAGGCAAAGCGGCAACGTATAGCGCCATCGCTGAATACCTACGCTGCCAAAATACAGCCCCGCCGTATAGATCAGCGTTTCGCTGGAGCCCATGATGATACAGGCGGTAAGGCCTATCTGGCTATCGGGCCCGTACGTCTGTAGGATCCCCAACAACACCCCGGTTGCGGCGCTGCCTGAAAACGGCCGCACGATCAACAGCGGCAGCACTTCCGCAGGCAGGCCGATCAATGTTGCTACGGGCTTTAGCGCAGTTGTCAGCGTATTTAATGCTCCGCTCGTCTGCAGCACCGATACGGCCACGAGCATCGCGCACAGCGTCGGCAGGATCCGTATGCCGATGTCGAACCCTTTCTTGGCGCCGTCGGTGAACGCCTCAAAACAGTTCACCTTTTTATACGCGCCATAACAAAGCGTAAACGCGATGAACAGCACGATGATATAGGAAGAGACCGCGCTCATCTTCTGTGCACCAGCAGCAGCGCGATAACGCTTACGGACATCGTGGCTGCGGTCGCGATAAAAAGAAGACCTACGACCGAGAACGGATTGGTGCTATGGGCTGCGACGCGCAGGTTGATCAGTGTGGTTGGCAAGAGCTGGATCACGCTGCAATTGATGACGATCAGCGAGATCATCTCGCGCGTTGCCGTTTTTTTGTCCGTGTTGCGCTTCTGCAGCTCCTGCATTGCAGTCAGGCCAAACGGCGTTGCGGCGTTGCCCAGCCCCAGCACGTTGCTTGCAATGCTCATGCATATCGAACGCATGGCGGGATCATTCTTTCGCAATCCCCTGAACAGCGGCGACAACAAAACAGAGAGAAGATTGGATAGTTTCTGGGCCAATCCGCTCTTCTGTGCCACCTCCATGATGCCGCACCACAACATCATGCCGCCCATCATAGCGATGGTGATCTCCACCGACTGGGCAGCGCCCTTGGTCACGCCCTGGCTGATTGCGCCTGCATTCCCAGTAATGAGCCCAACGCCGATGCCCACAATCAACATGCCAAGCCAGATGATGTTGAGCAAATCCTTTCCCCCCGTTCCTTTTGTCTATGGCAATGTATGCAAAAGGGGGCTCCTTTATGGTGAAAACGGTTGAGAGTAGTCGGATTCGCGGATATACTGACAGTGACCGGTGAAAACAAGTGAAGGGGGCTATACCATGCGGTTTGCGTATATCTTCAAGAGCGGCCAGGAAGGCATCGTACATCAGGCAAGCATACAAAGCGGCAGCTCGGCTTTCGAAGTGTACAGCGTCCATTCCATGGAGCAGGCGGGCGAGCTTGCCAAGCGGCTTGTATCGGAGGGCATTGATTGCATCGAATTGTGCGGCGCCTTTGCGGAAGCGGGCAAGCAACAGGTGGTGGATACCATCGGCTGCGATGTCCCGGTCGGACATGTCGTGTATACCAACAGTGAGGTGGAAAAGCACAACCGGTTGTTCAAACGATCCTGATCCCTGCCACATGCACAAAAAAGGAGGCGTCTGCCTCCTTTTCATTTATATTCTATATTCAAGGCTCATTCCTGTTTATATCTGGCGGCCCTTATTGCGCCTTACTGTGCGATATGAACACCCGGTTGCGTACTCACTTATGATAGGGCTCGTTACGGTTTATCTTCATCGCGCGGTAGGTCTGTTCCAACAGCACCAGCCTTGCCAGGTTGTGCGGAAACGTCAATTTAGAAAGCGAAAGCTTTTCGTCCGCAGCCTGTATGAGCGATTCATGCAATCCCAAAGAACCGCCGATCAGAAACTGCACGCACGATATCCCACTGCTCTCATAGGAGCAAAGCCTTTTGGCAAATTCTTCCGAACTCTCCTGCTTGCCCCCGATGCAAAGGGCTAGTGTGACATCGCCCTTGCTCTGCTTTTGCAGCCGCTGCCCCTCACGATATAGGACCTGCTGCTGTTCGGCATGCGACAATTGCTCAGGAGCGCTCTCGTCCGCCACCTCGACGATCTCTACCGTCGCATACTTGGTAAGCCGTTTTTGGTATTCTTCGCAGGCTTGCTGATAGAAATTTTCCTTTAACTTCCCTACACACAGGATGCGGATGCGCATGCTTGTCTCCTATTCCAAAACAGCGACGGGGCCTAGGGAATCCTTTTTGGCCACGACCAGCGCCACGTCCCGTCCCGCTACGATGCCGCCTGCTGAAAGCGCTCCGCAGACGGCGGACAGCGCCAAATCCTCCCGGTTGTTCTGCGCCGAAAGATGCCCCAAATAAAACCTTTTTACGCCGTTCTGCGCCAAAGAGCTCACCGCAATACCTGCGTTGGCATTGCTCAGATGCCCCTTGTTGGACAGGATACGGCGCTTGAGGTAGGCGGGATACGGCCCCTGTTTCAACAGGTCCACGTCGTGGTTGCTCTCTATCAACACGACGTCCGCCTGGCTCGCCTGCGGCAGAAGATTCTGCTGCAAGTGGCCTATGTCGGTCATCAGGCACGCGGTCTTGCCCTTGGCATGCAGCGAAAAGCCCACGGACTCCGCGGCGTCATGCGGCGTGGAAAACGGGCGCACGGCGATATCCCCGATATAGAACTCCTGCCCCGTCTCAAACACGCGCAGCTGATCCAAAGGTATCTGCGCAGCTGTTTTTCCCATGGCCATCCAGGTCTTCTCGTTTGCATAGATGGGAATTCCGTACCGTTTGGAAAGGGTTACGATGCCACTGATATGGTCCGAGTGTTCATGGGTTATAAGGACCCCATTGATGCCGTCCAGACAGACGGACAAATTGTTAAGCGCCTTTCCGATCGCCAAAGCGCTGACCCCGGCATCCACCAGAAGCTGTGTCTTCTGCGTCGCTACATAGGTGGCGTTGCCACTGGAACTGGAGAACAGCGGACAGAATATCAGCTTCACGGCGTTTCTCCCTTCTTTAGAATCGGAATCGCATAAAAATACCCGCCAACCGCATTCGCGACAAACGCTATCGTATTTGGCGGTGAAAAAATCTGTACAGTCGAACGATTTAGGGTTCGGGATTAGACATGGATGCGGGTGATATCCGCATGAAGCTGCTTTAGCTTTTCCTCAAGGCGATCATATCCGCGGTCGATATGCCATACGCCTCCAATACGCGTTTCACCTTCGGCTGAAAGAGCCGCGATGACAAGCGCCGCACCTGCGCGCAAATCCGATGCCGTGACATCCGCACCGCCCAAAGCAGTCACACCGTCAATAAGCGCAACTCTGCCGGTTGTCCTGGTGCGTGCACCCATGCGCTGGAGTTGTGTCAAATGTTTGAATCTGTCCTCAAAGATGTTCTCTTCAATGACCGAAACGCCCCTTGCTGTGGTCAACAGAGCGGAGATAGGCTGTTGCAGATCGGTCGGAAAGCCTGGATAGGGCATCGTTTTCACGGTGATCGCGCGGTAAGGGAGCTTTCCCTTCACATGGATGGTATCTTCGCCTTCGTCGATTTGTACGCCCATCTCCACGAGTTTCGCCGAAACGCTTTCCATGTGCATCGGTATTACGTTTTTAATGAGCACATCGCCGCCGGTGGCAGCCGCCGCGATCATGAACGTTCCCGTTTCGATCTGATCCGGTATGACGGTATAGGTAGATCCGTGCAGGCAATTGACGCCTCGGATGCGTATCACATCGGTGCCTGCGCCCTTGATGTTGGCGCCCATGGAATTCAGATAGTTGGCAAGATCCACGATGTGCGGTTCCTTGGCAGCGTTGACAAGCGTCGTACGCCCCCATGCGCGGGACGCCGCCATCATCACATTGGCGGTGGCACCAACGGACACGACGTCGAAATAGACATCGCCACCCTGCAGCCTTCCGCCGTTCGCCTTGGCAGTGATGTAGCCGTGCGACACCTCGATTTGTGCGCCCAACGCCTCCATGCCCTTCAAGTGCTGGTCAATGGGACGGGTGCCGATATCGCAGCCGCCCGGCATCGCAATGGTGGCTTCGCCGAATTTCCCGAGCATTGCTCCCAAAAGATAATACGAAGCCCGCATCTGCTTTGTCAGGTCAACGTTTGCCGGGTGAGAATATACATTGGTGGGATCTATGGTCATGCTGTCATTCTCAAGGGATACTTTGGCGCCAAGGCCGGTCAAAATCTGATGAAGCACTTCCACGTCGCGGATCTGGGGTATGTTTTCAACGGTCGTCTCGCCGTCGCACAAAAGCGTCGCCGGGAGAATTGCAACGGCGGCGTTTTTGGCGCCGCTCGGACTGACTTCCCCATAAAGCGGCTTACCGCCGCGGATCAAAAGCATTTCTTCCATATAAACTCCCTCCCTCTAAACCATATGGTTTCGGGTACAGGCTAAAACTCGCCGCTTGCATGCGTAAATTATACGTCCTTTATCCGGAATGCGCAACCTGTCCCCCGATTGTGACCGATTACGGCTATAAAAGCCTACATAGCACATTATTGGCAACATTGGATACATTGACATGACATTCGCCTTTGGGTATAATAACTAAGCGTTCTTAAAAGTGCGCTTACTTTTCGATTGTTTTAATAGGACAAAATAAGCGATAACCTCGGCGATCTGAGCGCTGCACGGTGCCCGCAACGATAAAGGAGTGTAAACCATGTTACAGACGTATCAACCCAAGCGCCGCCAGCGCAAAAAAGTCCACGGATTTCGTGCCAGGATGAAATCCCATACGGGGATGAAGGTGCTTGCGCGCAGGCGCCGTAAAGGCCGCAAGGTGCTTTCTGCTTAAAGTCGCGCCCAGCGGCTTTTTTCCATGACGAAGCAATTTTCTTTTCCAAAAAGCCAACGGTTGTTGCGAAACGCTCAGTTTCAGTATGCCTATCGACGGGGCCGCAGCTTCCCAAACCATACCATGGTGCTCATCGTCGCAAAATCCCGCGGCAAGACGCGCGCCGGATTTTCAGTGGGCAAAAAGGTTGGCAACAGCGTGAAGCGTTCACGTGCCAAACGGCTGCTTCGAGAAAGCTACCGGTTGCAATTGCCGAAGATACGAAACGGGCTGAGCCTGGTATTCGTTGCAAAACCGCCGCTCGTCGAAACACCATTCGTACAAGTGCAGAGCATTATGGCACAACTGCTCAGCAAGGCAGGATGTTATCAGGATGACATGGATACAAAGACTGATCATTAAACTGCTCGGCGGATACAAGCGCTTCATTTCGCCTTCGTTGCCGCCCTCCTGCCGTTTTACGCCCACATGCTCGGAGTATGCCATACAGGCAGTATCGCAATGGGGCGCCATCTGTGGCTTGGGATTGGCCATCTGGCGCGTATTGAGGTGCAATCCGCTCTGCAAGGGTGGTTATGATCCCGTACCGCTGCGCCACAAACCCAATATGGGAGGTAATTCCAATTGAGCTGGTTAAACGATAACTTCATTTCCCGTTTTTTTGTGACGGTCATTGGCTGGTTTTATTCCCTTACCGGAAATTATCTGATCGCCGTCATACTCTTTACCCTTACAATCAAGTTGATTATGCTTCCGCTTGATTTGAAACAACGCCGTTCACAGCAAAAGCAGCAGGAAGTGGCGGCCAAGGTCAAAGAGATCCAAAACAGGTACAAGAGCGATCCGCGCCTGGCCCAACAGAAGGTACAGGAGTTTTACAAGAAGGAAAAGATCAGCCAGACTGCGGGATGCCTTCCGCTGCTGATGCAGATGCCAATACTATTTGCGATGTTTGGCGCGATCACGATCCTTTCCAACACACAGACCATCACCATGGTTACGACCCTTGCAAACGGCCATGTCGTCATGCCGCCATCGGTCGCGTGGGTGCACAACATCTGGCGCCCGGATGCGGGGAATGCAGCCATCATGCCAAGCCTGAATGAATTCGACACGCTGGTGCAGCAGATGAAGGGACGCCTCGCGCCGGACCTTCTTGCGCAGGCGCAGTCTTTGTTGACCAACACGCAGATCGACCATCTGGCGTTGACTGTTGCACATATGCCTGCTACCACGTATTTTGGCAGCATGGTGCACGCCGCCTATGCCACCGTGCCGCAAGCGGCGGTTACAGCGGCTGTTTCTTCGAATTATACGTCTGCCATCGCGCCGGTGGTAGCTGCGTTCCCGGGAAAAGCAAACGGATTCTTCATCTTCCCTGTGTTGGCCGCTGCTGCCACATTCGTCCAGTCGTGGTGGACGAAAAAGCAGAACGAAAAGACAGGCAACACCGCATCTTCTCAACAAATGGGCGGTATGGAATGGATTATGCCTATTATCACGCTGTGGTGGACATCGACGACCGGACTGCCGTTTACGATGTACTGGATGACCAACAGCTTGCTTGGCATTGTCTCCATTCCCCTGCTCAACAAAGTCGTTGGGGAAAAAGATACTTCCACGGCTTTGACTGACAAATGATCAGGAGGTTTTCATTTGAGATCCATTGAAGCACAGGGCAAATCGGTGGATGAGGCCATATTCAGAGGTTTGGATCAATTGGGCTTATCCATCGACGAAGTTGATATAGAAATATTGGAAGAGGGCGGAAAGCGTTTTTTGGGCATCGGCACCAAACAATGCGTGGTGCGTCTGACCGAGCGTGAAAAAGAAGAAGTGGAGCGCATCCTCCTCCAGCAGGAAAAACAACAGGAAGAACAGCGCAAGGAGCGCGAAGAGCGCCGTCTGCAGCGCCCGCCCCAGGATCGTCCGCAACGAACAGAGGCCCGGCCGCAGCAAGGGAATCGGGACAGGCATTCGGAGCGTGACAGGTATCCCAGGCCAAACGGCCAACGCAACGCGATCGGGCGGCAGCCGTCGCAGAGCAATAGGAAGCAGATCAATTGGGGACAACCCATCGAAGGCGGAGCGGAAGCGGAGTTTTTACGCGGCATGCTCCAAAAGATGGGTCTCAAGTGCCAGGTCGATTGCTTTATAGATGAACAGTGCCTATATATGCGCGTATCCGGTGACAACATGGGCGTTTTGATCGGTCGCAGGGGGGACACCCTCAATGCGCTGCAATACCTCACAAGCCTTGTAGCCAACCGCGGCGAAGGACCGTATAGGCGCGTCATCGTGGATACTGAGAATTACCGGGTCAAGCGCGAAGAGACACTTGTACGCCTTGCAAGGCGTATGGCGGAACAGGTGAAACGGACTGGAAAACCGATGGCGCTGGAACCCATGAACCCATATGAGAGGCGTGTGCTGCACGCCACGCTACAGGGGAATGCCAGCGTGACAACGCACAGCGAGGGCGAAGAGCCGCACAGGCACGTAGTGATCACTTTGAAGTGACATAGCCCGGCTTTTCCCGGCACAGACTCGGTTTTTATCGACAAAGAAAGTTTCGCAATCCATGAAGCAAATCGCCAAGCATGTAGTCCCACCGATAAAAATGATATTTGTGGGCTCGTGGGTTCGGATTTGACCGTACAACGCTGGGATGCAATTAAAAGTCGAATTCTCAAGTTAAACGAGATCCCGGCCTTAGCCGGGATTTTGCTTAGAGCGGCATTATTCCTATCCCTGATATGGGTGTATCAGGGATGGCTATTCGGATTAGGAAAGGAAGAGACGGATGAACGATACCATCTTTGCGTTGTCCACACCACCGGGACGCGGGGCGATAGCCATCATCCGCCTGTCCGGTCCAAGCGCGAAAATCGCGCTTGATAGTTGCTTTTTCCCAAAACACGATGCGATTTTGCCGCGCATGATGACATACGGTCATATACGAGACGGCGAAGATGTCATCGACGAGGCGATGGCGGTATTTTTTCCGGCACCCGGCACCTACACGCGCGAAGACATGGTGGAGCTGCAATGTCACGGTTCACCCGTCATTGCCCATGCAATCTTGCAGATGTTGTCGAAAATCCCTTTGAATTTGAGACCGGCGCAGCCGGGGGAGTTTACGCGCCGCGCTTTTGAAAGCGGCAGACTGGACCTGTCAGAGGCTGAGGCGGTGATGGATCTGCTCTCAAGCGAAAGCGAACAAGCCTCCAAAGTGGCTCTTCGGCAATTGCGGGGATCCGTATCATCCAAAATTCATGGGATAATAGAGTTGATCGTGCTCGGAATGGCATCCATCGAAGCTGGCATCGATTTTCCGGAAGACGATTGGGAGCAACAAGCCAATGAAGACGGCTTCGAGCTTCTTCAAAAGGCGCTTGCTGCAATACAATCCTTGGGCAAGTCCTACCGAAGCGGCAGGCTGATACAAGACGGTATCCGCATTGCGATCGTCGGGCGCCCCAACGTGGGCAAGAGTTCCCTTCTCAATGCTTTGGCAGGGTTTGAGCGTGCTCTGGTGTCCGAGGAGGCAGGCACCACGCGTGACGTTGTGGAGCATGCCATCAGCTATCGCGGCATAGCCGTGCGGTTGTTGGACACCGCCGGCATGCGCCTTAAGGCTTCGGCTCTTGAAAAGCGCGGCATGGACATGGGCTCACGACAACTCGAAACAGCCGATATTGCGGTGTTTATCGTGGACGGGTCCGAGCCGCTAAACGAGGATGACATCATGGCGGCATCCTTGTTTAGCGAAATACCCGTCATCGCAGCCATCAACAAGAGCGATCTGCCTCAGATACTTGGTGAAAAGGATGTATTGGCCCTTTGTCCCGGCGCTTTGAAGCTGCAGAATTTGAGCGCACAAAAGGGCGAGGGCGTTGAAGAATTGTTGTCCGCATGCCTTGATACGCTGGATCTGTCCAGTGAGCAATCCGAATGCATCACGTCCGCTCGGCATGCGCAGGCGCTGCAGAACGCCGAAGCGCTGCTCACATCCGCCATTTCGGCATATCAATCGGGCACGCCCGCAGATGTAGCGGCGCTGGACGCACGCGCCGCCATGCGTTCCTTGGGAGAAATAACGGGCGAGACACTTTCGGATTCGGTCATTGATACGATCTTTTCGACCTTCTGTATCGGTAAATAGATTTTGTATATATTTTGCCTAGCTCATGTTTTTTTTGAGTTAATCCATGATCAGGATACAAGGCAATGCCTTGAAAGAGGAGGATTTTTGTGGCATACGATGTCATCGTTATAGGCGCAGGGCATGCCGGGTGCGAGGCCGCACTCGCATGCGCGCGCACCGGCCTTCAAACGCTGTGCTTCGTATTAAACACAGACAGCATTGCGTATCTTGCGTGCAACCCTGCGGTGGGTGGCACCAGCAAGGGACATCTGGTACGTGAGGTAGACGCGTTGGGCGGTCAAATGGGTCTCACAACGGATGAAACGCTGCTGCAGATGCGCATGCTCAATTTGCGAAAGGGGCCTGCCGTCCACTCGCTTCGCGCGCAGGTGGATAAGCAGCGCTACGCGCAGAAGATGCGCACTGTACTGGAAAATCAGGAAAATCTGGTCCTTGTACAAGCCGAGGCGGCGGAGCTGTTGCTTTTGGGCGGAAAGATATCCGGCGTACGCACCGCGTTCGGCATGGACTACTACGCCCCTGCCGTCGTGATATGCAGCGGCGTGTATCTGAACAGCCGCATCATCGTGGGCGAATACACCGCGCAGACAGGGCCAAACGGACTGATTCGCAGCACGCTTTTGAAAAACAGCCTCGAGGAATTGGGCGTCCCACTTCGCCGGTTCAAGACCGGCACACCGCCGCGTGTGGACAAATCCACTGTTGATTTTTCCAAGATGGAGATTCAGAGCGGCGACGATCCCGTCATACCGTTTTCGTTCCTGACCGACCCAGGCGCGTTCGACGGACTTGTGCAGGAGCCTTGCCATTTGTGCTACACGACAGAGCAGACGCACGAGATACTCAGGAACAGCCTACACCGGAGCCCGATGTATTCGGGTATGATCGATGGTACCGGGGCACGGTATTGTCCGAGCATCGAGGACAAGATCGTCCGCTTTGCGGACAAACAGCGCCACCAATTGTTCATCGAGCCAGAAGGGCTTCATACGAAAGAAATGTACGTCCAAGGCTTCTCGACATCCATGCCCTTTGAGGTGCAGGCGCAGGCGCTTGCGACCATTAAAGGCCTTGAACACGCGCGTATCGTGCGTGCGGGGTATGCCATCGAATACGATTGCATCGACGGCAAGTGCCTGACGCTTTCGATGATGCACAAGGACATCCCCGGATTGTTCTTTGCGGGACAGATCGTAGGAAGCAGCGGGTATGAGGAGGCGGCGGCGCAGGGCATCCTTGCCGGGCTGAATGCTTCCCTGTATGTGCGCGGAATGGAGCCTATTATCTTAACGCGCATGCAGGCATATATCGGCGTACTGGCGGACGATCTCATCACAAAGGGCACGCCGGAACCCTACCGCATGATGACGGCGCGCGCGGAATATAGATTGCTGCTTCGCCAGGACAATGCTGATTTTCGGCTAACGGAGCTGGGCTACAACGCAGGCCTTGCAACAAAAGAGCGGTTGGACAGGATGCAGCGGCGCCGTCAGGCAGTCTCCGATGCCCTCTCGTATTTGGAAAACACCCGTGTTACTGCATCGCTCTGCTCAGCCTTGGATAGTGATGATGACAGCCTGCGCGGACAAACGCTTGCGCAGCTGCTCTCCCGCCCGGAAATTGAAGAAAATATCATTTCAGACACAGACGAGGTGTTTGCCGCTTATTCAAAGGACGTGCGGGAACAGGCGCAGATCTCCATTAAATACCGCGGCTATATCGAACGCCAGCTTCGCGAGGTCGAGCAGCAGCAGAAGGCTGAAGCACGGCAGTTGCCCGATGATCTCGATTATGCGTTGGTTAGCGGGCTTCGCATTGAAGCGCGCCAGAAACTGCAAAACAGTCGCCCGCAGAACCTGGGACAGGCGGCGCGAATCTCCGGTGTTTCACCCGCGGACATCGCGGTATTGTCGGTCTATTTAACCAAACGTGCGAGGGAGATGGCGCATGGTTGATACTTTTCTTTCTGCATTCGCACATTCGCCGCTGTTCATCACGCATGAACAAGCTTTGCAGATGGAGCGGTACTATTCGCTTTTGATGGAAGCCAACAAGGTGATGAACCTGACCGCCATTGTATCGGAAGAGGAAGCGGCTGTTCTTCATTTTCTGGACAGCGCGTCACCGCTTTTCTTCGGATACCTGCACGAGTCAGACAGATGTTGCGATGTGGGCAGCGGCGCCGGATTTCCCGGCCTTGTGCTTGCCATCCTACGGCCCGATTGCCATTGTGTGCTGATGGATTCGCTCCAAAAGCGCGTGCAGTTCCTAAAAGATACGGCAAAGGCCTTGTCGCTTGGCAACGTCGAGGCATTGCACCTGCGTGCGGAGGACGCGGGCAGGGATCCCAGGCATCGGGAAAAGTACGACGTTGTTCTCTCCCGCGCCGTGGCACCGCTGAACATTCTTTGCGAATACTGCCTGCCGCTTGTTCGCATCAGCGGACACATGGTCGCCTTTAAGGGAGCGAGCGCGCAGGAGGAATCTATCGGCGCAGCACACGCCGTAAATTTACTGGGCGCCGGCGATATGGAGATCGTCAGCGCAAGCATCCCTGGCAGGAGTCATCATTTGATTCGCATGGTAAAACAGCGTCCGACGCCAAAGGCTTATCCGCGCAAGGCAGGGACACCCGTAAAACAACCACTGTGAAATATTTTTAAAGTAGAAACCCCGAAACGAAGTTCCGGGGTTTTGCTCTTTTCTTTAAGACAAGCAGTTGGGTTCAGGGGCACGCCTCTGACTATTTATCCGTTCAGACTTCGACAATGCCTTCAAAATCCAGTATCGCATCGCCTGTCATGGTGATCCCGGATTCCGCAACACGGATGATCAGGGTTCCGCCGCGCAGCCGTACGGTGATGTCGCGATCCATGGGGCTTTTGCCCAGCTCGACTGCGGCAGCGGCTACCGCGCACGCACCTGTCCCGCATGCCCAGGTCTCCCCGATGCCACGTTCCCACACACGCATGCGGATATTGGCAGGGTCCACCACGGTGGCAAAGGAGATGTTGGCACGCTTGGGAAATATTTCCGAATGCTCCAACATCGGGCCGATGCGCCTCACATCGATGCCCTCGACATCGTCGGTGAAAATCACACAATGCGGGTTGCCCATTGAAAGGCAAGTGATGCGGAAGGAGCCGCCGGCGATGGAGTAG
>CAZHNN010000014.1:37061-74004 GCA_964533965.1 uncultured Clostridia bacterium
AAACTCCCTGTCGATGACAGGCCCCGGAAGCTGCACAGGCACGGCATTGCTTTGATAATCCGGCCTTCCCATCTGCACTGAGACCGAATAGACCGCGTCTTCGCGCAGGAAAAGCTCCACATCCTTGATTCCGCCGCCCGTCATGAGCTTCATATGGTCTTTGTGAAGCCCCCGCCGCTCGTAAAGGTATTTTGCCACACATCGAAGCGCGTTTCCCGACACCTCGCCCATGGTCCCATCTGCATTGTACATGCGCATTGCGGCATCGGCCACATCGCTTGGTTCTATGAGTACGATGCCGTCGCTGCCGACGCCCTTGCGCCTGCTGGAGAGAAGAACGCTCAGCGATTCCGGGTTCTCAACGTTCTGCTCGAAACAATCGAAATACAGGAAATCGTTGCCCGTGCCGCGCATCTTGACAAACCGGAGTTTCTGTTTTTTCTGCCGCAGATGGGCAATGTCGATGATCTCCACATTCTGCTGGTTATACTTGCCTGCAATCGAATCGGCGAGCGCGTTTGCGGTGTCGATGGAGGTTAGGCAAGGAATGCGGCGTTCTACAGCTTTGCGCCGTATCTGCACATCGTCTGAAACGGACTGCGTCCCTTCGCTGGAAGTCGAAATAACGTACTGCACTTGCCCCGATTCCAGAAGATCGAGGATATCGCTTCTGCCCTCAAAGAGCTTCCCGACAACAATGCTCTGTATGCCCGCGCGCATCAGCGCTTCGCCTGTGCCCGCCGACGCATAGATCACAAATCCAAGGTCGCTGAATTTGCGCGCTATACCTAAGATCTCCGCCTTGTCCCGATCCTTGACGGTAAAGAGTACTCCGCCCCGCTGCACCATGCGATATCCGGCCGCCATAAGACCCTTGTAGAGCGCCTCCTCCAACGTCTTGCCCAGCCCCAGCACCTCGCCGGTCGATTTCATCTCCGGCCCCAGATGGACATCCACGCCCGTTAGTTTTTCAAACGAAAAGACGGGTACCTTGACCGCCGCGTATACCGCTTCTCTGTACAATCCGGTACCATACCCCATGTCGCAAATCCGCTCACCGAGCATCGCCCTTGTTGCGAGCGTTACCACGGGCACACCGGTCACCTTGCTGATATAGGGAATGGTGCGCGATGCGCGCGGGTTCGCCTCGATCACGTAGAGCTCGTTCTCAAAGATGACGTACTGTATGTTGATAAGCCCTTTGGTTTCAAGAGCTACGGCAAGGGTTTTCGTATTGTTGATCAGTTTTTGCATCAGCGGGCCGGACAGATTATGCGCCGGGTAAATCGCAATTGAATCGCCGCTGTGAATGCCGGCTCGCTCGATGTGCTCCATGATGCCGGGGATAAGGATATCCTCCCCGTCGCATATCGCATCCACTTCGATTTCCGTTCCCATCAGGTATTTATCGATGAGGATCGGATTCTCGATGCCGTTTTGCAGGATGATGTCCATGTATTGCCGCACGGTTTCATCATCGTAGGCAATGATCATGTTCTGACCACCGAGCACGTACGACGGGCGAATGAGCACCGGATAACCAAGGTTCCGTACTGCCTGCAATGCCTGTTCGCTCGTGAACACACCCCGCCCTCTCGGCCGCTTCATGTCGAGCTGTTGCAGGATCGCGTCAAAACGTTCCCGATCTTCCGCACAGTCGATGGAATCCGCGGAGGTTCCCAGAATACGAACGCCTTTTTGATGCAGAAAACGGGTCAGCCTGATGGCGGTTTGACCGCCGAATGCGACCACTACGCCAAACGGCTGCTCCGTTTGTATGATGTCCATCACATCTTCGTTCGTCAGCGGCTCGAAATACAACCGATCCGCGGTATCAAAGTCCGTGCTTACCGTTTCCGGGTTGTTGTTGACCATGACTACCTCATAACCAAGTTCCCGCAACGTGTGCACGCAATGCACCGAAGCGTAATCGAACTCGATGCCCTGCCCGATGCGGATTGGTCCCGAACCGAAAACGATCACGCGCTGTTTGCTCTTGTCATTGCGCACTCGAAACGCCAGGGCTTCGTTCTCGCCGTCCGTGCATGCGTAAAAATACGGTGTCTGCGCCTCAAACTCCGCGGCGCACGTGTCCACCATGCGGTACACCGCGCTGTGGTGCGTAGGGCAAGCTTTATTGCTAATCCGTGATATTGCGACGTCCGGGAAGCCCAGGCGCTTGGCGTCCATATACATAGACTCAGAGAGTTTGCCATATTGAAGCTCTGTTTCCATCTCTGCGACGTGCAGCAGTTTATAGAGGAACCATTCGTCGATCATGGTGATTTCATGTATTTTTTCGACCGAAATGCCCCTATATAGCGCTTCATATGCCACAAACAGCCTCTCATCGGTCGCCTCGTGCAGCTTCTGCGCGATCTCATGATCCGATAGATTCAATAGCTTCTTCTGCCGCAGCGTATCCATGTTTATTTCAGCGCCCCGGACCGCTTTCATCAGCGCCTGCTCGAAGGTGGGTGCGATCGCCATCACCTCGCCGGTTGCCTTCATCTGAGTGCCGAGTGTTCGTGGAGCGCCCAGGAACTTGTCAAACGGCCACTTTGGAAGCTTTACGACAACATAATCCATAGCAGGCTCGAAGAACGCGCTTGTCTTGCCCGTTACTGCGTTAGCAATTTCATCCAGTCTTAACCCTACCGCAATCTGCGCGGCAACCTTGGCGATGGGATATCCCGTGGCTTTGCTGGCAAGTGCCGAAGAGCGGGAAACGCGCGGGTTTACCTCGATGACCGCGTATTCCATGCTTTCCGGATGCAGCGCAAACTGCACGTTGCAGCCGCCCTCTACCTTCAGCGCTTGGATGATGTCGAGTGCAGCAGTCCGGAGCATCTGGTATTCGGGATTCGCCAACGTCACCGCGGGGGCGATGACGATGGAGTCGCCTGTATGGATACCAACAGGGTCGAAGTTCTCCATTGAGCAGACAGCGATCGCGTTTCCGGCACCGTCGCGCATGACCTCGAATTCGATCTCCTTCCAGCCCGAGATGCCTTTTTCGATCAGCACCTGGCCGATTGGCGACGCATCAATGCCACCCTTTGCGATTTGAAGAAGCGCCTGTTCGTCCTCAGCGATGCCTCCGCCGGTACCGCCCAGCGTGAACGCGGGTCGCACGATAACCGGATACCCGATGATTTTGGCAAACTCTGTCGCGTCGAATTCATCCGTGACCACTTCGGATGGGATCACCGGCTGGCCGATATTTTCCATCGTCTGCTTGAACAGTTGCCTATCTTCCGCTTTTTCGATGGTGTCAAGCTGCGCTCCCAATAAAGCCACACCGTGGCTTTGCAAAAAGCTCTCCTTGGCCAACTGCATCGAAAGCGTCAAACCGTACTGCCCGCCCATGGTGGATAAAAGCGCATCCGGCTTTTCCTTTTGTATGATACGGCGAAGTATTTCCAACGTAAGCGGCTCGATGTAGATCTTATCCGCCATCGCCGAATCGGTCATGATGGTAGCTGGGTTGGAATTGACCAGCACCACTTCTATTCCAAGCGATTTTAATGCCCTGCAGGCTTGCGTTCCTGCATAGTCGAATTCCGCTGCCTGGCCTATCACGATGGGGCCGGAGCCGATGAGCATCACGCGCCTATACGCCTTATTGAGAGGCAACGCTATCACCTCCCACCATCGCCAAAAACCTGTCAAACAAAAACGAGGTGTCCAGCGGCCCCGCGCATGCCTCGGGATGGAACTGCACCGAAAAGCCCGGGAAATCAGCGTAATCGATGCCTTCGCTCGTCAGATCGTTGAGGTTCTCAAAACGAAGTGTCGCTGTTTTGGGCATCGTATCGTTGACCACAGCATACCCGTGGTTCTGACTCGTGATATACAGCCGTCCCGTCTTGGTATCGCGCACGGGCTGGTTGGAACCCCTGTGGCCATATTTGAGCTTTGCCGTCTTAGCGCCTGTTGCTAGCGCCAATAGTTGATGGCCGAGGCAAATTCCGAAAATGGGCAGGCTCGTTTGGATTACCTTTTTGAGATTCTCGATGATGCTTTCGTTCACAGCGGGATCGCCCGGGCCGTTGGAGAGCATAAGGCCATCCGGGTCAAGCCGCAATATTTGTTCACAGGTTGTATCGGCGGGTATAACCGTTACTTTGCATCCCCGGTCTATAAGCGCTTTCGCCATTGCGCGCTTGTACCCAAAATCCCACAGGGCGATGTGCGGTTTTCCGCCCGAATTGAAAACCTGCGGCGTTTTTGTGGACACTTCCAGAACGCTTGCACACAGATCGGCCGTTTTCAGCGCATGTACAAATGCCCCGAACTCTTTTGGAAGTTCGGAGCAAATGGCGGCGTTCACCACGCCGTAATCGCGTATGGTTTTTGTCAGCGCCCGCGTGTCCATGCCATATAAGCCGATGACGCCACAGGCGGCAAGGTAGTCGCCAAGCGTACCTTGCGAGCGGAAATTGGAAGGCTGATCGCACAGATCATGCACGATATACGCCAATAGCCACGGTCTGTCGCTCTCTTGGTCCTCTGGAATGAAGCCGTAGTTGCCGATTAACGGGAACGTCTGCACCACCATCTGGCCGTGGTAACTGGGGTCGGTAAGCGTCTCCAGATATCCGCCCATATTGGTGGTAAAGACCAGTTCCGCCGTAATATCACTTTTTGCTCCAAAACGGCAACCCGTGAACACCTGACCGTCCGATAGGATCAGGTGCGCATATTTTCTGTCCATGTGTTCACCTCTAGGACATCAGTGTTACCATGACCGCTTTTTGGGCATGCAGCCTGTTTTCGGCCTCATCGAATATCTCGTTCGCATGCGCTTCAAACACTTCCGTTGTGATCTCCTCGCCGCGGTGTGCCGGCAGGCAGTGCTGTACGATGCATCCTTTGTTCGTAAGCGCCATGATGCCGTCGTTAACCTGATATCCCGCAAATGCCGCCTGCCTCTGCTGCTGCTCCTTCTCCTGACCCATGGACGCCCAGACATCGGTCACGATCACATCTGCGTTCACCGCAGCCAGCGCGGGTTCGGTGGTAAGCGTAAATGAGTTTCCAAAGTCCTTGGCAAAATTCAGTGCTATCTCATGCGGCTGATAGTCCTTAGGCGTCGCAATAGCTACCTGCATTCCCATCTTGAGACCGCCTACGATCAGCGTGTTGGCCATGTTGTTGCCGTCACCGATGAAGCAGAGCTTCCGTCCCGCAAGATCTCCCAGATGCTCGCGCATCGTCATCAGATCGGCCAGTACCTGGCAGGGATGGAACAGGTCGGTCAATCCGTTGATGACGGGAATGGTGCCGAATTTCGCCAGATCATCCACTTCCTGCTGTGCAAAAGTACGGATCATGATGCCGTTCAGATACCTGGATAGCACGCGTGCGGTGTCCTGCACCGGTTCGCCGCGGCCTATCTGCAGATCGTTCGCGCTTAGGAACAGCGCGTGGCCGCCCAACTGGAACATGCCGACTTCAAAAGACACCCGCGTACGAGTTGACGCTTTCTGGAAGATCATCCCGAGCGTTTTGCCCTTTAACGTCGGGTGCATGACGCCGCGTTTATGTTCTTTTTTCAGCTTATCGCCCAGATCCAGCACCGAAGTGATCTCATCACCGCTCCAGTCCAACAGCGTCAACAGACTTTTCATTTTGCTCTCCTCTACAGCTGTGCTAATGTCTTTTCAAGCGCCGCCAATCCCAAGTCGATTTGCTCATACGTGATGGTCAACGGCGGCAGCAGGCGCACCTTCGTCTTGGCCGTCAGCACGATAACGCCGTTGTCGATGCCTTTTTTGACCACATCGATGGCTGCCACGCCGTCGAGCTCGATGCCTATCATCAGGCCTATGCCCGTAACATCCTTGACATGCGGCATCTTCAGCAATTTTTCCTTGAAATACGCTCCCTTTTTGGTCACTTCGGCCAGGAATTCATCGTTCATAGTATTCAAGACTGCCAAGGCGCCCGCGGCCGCTACAGGATTGCCGCCAAACGTGGTCGCGTGATCTCCAGGTTGCAGCGCATCCACGGTCTTTTCGCTGAACAGCACCGCGCCAAACGGCAGTCCGCCCGCCAAGCCCTTTGCAGAAGTGATGATGTCCGGCAGGAAACCGAAATGCTCATAGCTGTACAGCGTTCCCGTACGCCCAACGCCGGTCTGCACTTCGTCCACGAGTACGAGAATATCATGCTCATGGCAGAACGCCACAACGGCATCCACATACGCTTTGTCGAGCGGAATCACGCCGCCCTCGCCCTGCACCAGCTCGATCAGGGCTGCGCATACGCCCGGCTCCGAGAGCAGCGCTATGGTGCCGTCGATGTCGTTGGGTTCGGCAAACAGGAATCCTTCGGTGAACGGGAAGAAATAATTGTGGAACACATCCTGCCCCGTTGCCGCAAGGGTCGTGATCGTACGCCCGTGGAACGAATTGTTCAATGAGACGATCTTGTTGCGGTTCGGCCCGTATTTTATGAAGCTGTATTTGCGCGCCGCCTTGATCATGCCTTCGTTGGTCTCGGCTCCACTGTTGCCAAAGAACGCGCGTTTCATACCGGTCCTCTCACACAATGTCTGTGCGACGTCGATGCATGGGCCGGTGTAGTAGAGGTTGCAGATGTGCTGCAGCTTGTGAAGCTGGGCAGTCACGGCATCGATCCAGCCCGAATCGCAGAAGCCCAGCGAGTTTACACCTATGCCGCTGGTAAAATCGACGTATTGCTTGCCGTCAAAATCCCAGCACAGAGCATTTTCGCCTTTTTCGATCGCAACGTCAAACCTCGCATAGGTATGCATGACGTATTGTTGGTCCCGTTGTTTGATCGTATCGAATTTCATTGTAGTTCCTCCTCACGCAATAAACATAGTGCCGATGCCTTCATCGGAAAACATTTCAATCAAAATGGAATGCGGAATGCGGCCGTCGATCATCACGGCCTTTTTGACCCCTTCCCGAACGACCTTTTCGCAGCCCTGCACCTTGGGGATCATGCCGCCGCTGATGATGCCCCTTTGGATGAGCGTTTCGACCTCATCCACCTTCACGACGGGGATCAGCGTGTTCTCGTCCTTCACGTCCTCCATAAGCCCGCGGATGTCGGTGAGCGTAATGAGGCTTTCAGCCTTCAGGGCAGAGGCTATTTCGCAAGCCGCCGTATCGGCGTTGATGTTGTATACCGTTCCCTTATCGTCCACCCCGACGGTTGCGATAACCGGGATATATCCGTTGCTTAGCGCGTTCAATATCGGCGCGGTGTCGATGTTGGTGATGTCGCCCACAAGCCCGAGCTCTTCATCCAATTGCTTCGCCTGGATCATGCTGCCGTCGATGCCGCACAGTCCTATCGCCTTGCCGCCCAGCACGCCAATCAAGGACACGAGATCCTTATTGGTCTTGCCCGCCAGCACCATCTGAACCACTTCCGCGGTGGACTCGTCGGTGTAGCGCAGCCCGTTGACAAAGCGGGATTCGATGCCAAGCTTCTTGAGCATGTCAGTGATCTCCGGCCCGCCGCCGTGTACGAGCACCACCTTGATGCCCACCAGGGACAGCAGGATGATGTCGCTCATCACATCGCGCTTGAGATCGGGGTTAATCATGGCATTTCCGCCATATTTGACGACGACGATCTTGCCCGTGTATTTCTGAATATAGGGCAAGGCTGCTGTGAGCACCTGTGCTTTCATCGTAGTGGTGATTTGCTGCATGATTTCTTCCCCCTTATGAACGGTAGTCGCCGTTGATGCGCACATAGTCATAGGTCAAGTCACAGCCCCAGGCGGTAGCAGCCCCTGTTCCCTGGCCCATAAAGATGTTTAGGCTTATCTCATCCTGCAACAGGATCTCCTTCGCCTTTTCCTCAGAAAATTCGATTCCTGATCCGTTTTCGCAGACCTGGATCTCACCGGCTTTACTGCCGATGGACACCGCGATCGTATCCACCGAAAAATCGCCTTCGGCGTATCCTATCGCGCAGAGTATCCTGCCCCAGTTCGCGTCCGAGCCGAAGATAGCTGTTTTGACGAGGCTAGAGCAGATCACGGATTTTGCGATACCCTTTGCAAGAGCCGTCGTGGGCGCCTCATATACGTTGCAGACGATCAGTTTCGTTGCGCCCTCTCCGTCCGCCGCGATGCACTTGGCAAGATACGCACACACTTGCTTCAGAGCCGCCAAAAACGCGTCGAAATCCGGCCCTTGCGCAGTGATCTTTGCATTTTCTGCCTGGCCGTTTGCCATAATGGATACCATGTCGTTGGTGGAGGTATCCCCATCCACGCTGATCATATTGAACGTATCATCAACCGCTGACGACAGCGCTTTTTGCAGCATCGGGGCGGAGATTGCGGCGTCGGTCGTTAAAAACCCGAGCATCGTCGCCATATTCGGGTGGATCATACCGGATCCTTTGGCGATCCCGCCGATGATGACTTCCTTGCCGTCGATCACGGTGCTCACGGCAACCGACTTCGGCTTGAGGTCCGTCGTCATGATGGCTTCCGCCGCAGCGTCGTTGCCTGAATCCGACAATGTCGGAGCCAGCATTTCAATGCCTTTTTCAATAGGCTCAATCTCCAGCGGCTGACCGATGACGCCGGTCGATGCCACGATCACGTCGTCCGCCTTGATGCCAAGCGCCTTTGCCGTCAAGTCGCACATCGCCTGCGCTATTTGAATGCCATTTGCATTGCAGGTGTTCGCGTTGCCGCTGTTCACCACGACGGCCTGCGCCATCCCGTCTTCGAGGTTCGTCTTGGTAACGACGATGGGTGCGCCCGCGACCTTGTTCTTCGTATATACCGCGGCAGCCGTGCAGGGGGTGGGACTGTAGATGATCCCCAGATCCCGTTTGGATTGATTCTTGCGGATCCCGCAGTGGATACCGCCAGCAACAAATCCCTTCGGCGCGCAGATACTACCTTGTTTTGGTGCGATCATAACCATTCTCCTCCAAGTAACGATGTGCATTCGTCCATTCCCAACGCGATGTTCAGATTCTGGATCGCGGCGCCCGATGCTCCCTTGCCCAGATTGTCAAGCACGCTCACCAGGGTGATCATATCGTCGTTGCCGATCACGTGCAGCTTCAGGTAACAGGTGTTTTTTATCTCGTTGGCCGCCAGGAACCCGTCACCTTCCATGCCATGCACGCTGATAAGCTTCTGCCCTTTGTAATAGTCGCTCAATATCTGCTGCAACTCCGCACGCTTTACCTTTTTGTTTAGCATCTTCGTATACAGAGGAATGCTCACCGCCATACCGCTGTAGAAGTCACAGACGATCGGGTTGAAAATGGGCGGAGAATCCAGTTCTGCGACCTGCTGCATTTCCGGCAAATGTTTGTGGCTGAGCGCAAGCCCGTACTGCCTGGGGCTGTCGAGCTGATAAGGGCGTTCAGAATTCTCGTATTCCGCTATCATTTTCTTTCCGCCGCCGCTGTACCCCGAAATCCCATGGCAGGTGAACGGATACGCCTTGTCCGCGATGCCCAATGCGATCAATGGGTATACCGCGACCAAAAACCCCGTAGCATAACAGCCCGGGTTCGCGATGCGCTTGCTTTTTGCGATGTTGGCCCGGTGTGATGCGGACAGTTCGGGCAAGCCATACTCCCAACCGGGCGTCACACGGTGCGCTGTACTCGCGTCGATCACGAGTACTTTTTCGTTTGTAACGAACGTCACCGCCTCTTTGGCCGCATCGTCCGGCAGGCAGAGGAAAACGACATCCGCACTGTTCATCAGCCTGGTGCGTTCCGCCTTATCCTTGCGCAGTGACTCGTCGATGGTGATGAGCTCCACTTCGTCGTGATACGCCAAACGCCTTTGCAGCTGAAGGCCCGTGGTACCTTCCTGTCCGTCGATATACACCTTTACTTTCATTGTCTATCCCCCGAATGGTCAAATTTCTGACATTCCGCCTCAATGGCGGCCTGTTGCTTTATAAATTTGGCGTTTCAGCTATGCTGTCTTGCATGATTATGCAATAATAATGCTGATTATAACAATAATATTCAAAATGTCAAGGAGTTATGCACAGTTTTTGCATATTATTTCTGTAGTTCTTCAGATTTATAGCACTTTCGTCTATACATTGCATACAGGAGGTGAAAACCGTGTTCTTATACACGCAGCAAAGATGTTCCGGCACCCCTTCAATTCTTTGTTTTCGACAATTTCTTCTATAATTTTCTGCAAAATAAATTGTCTATGTAGCCATATAAATTCAACCACGGAATTTGCCTATTGCTGGTGGCCGATATTTGACAGTAACAGCACGCTTTTTATTGGCCGGGAAATCCGTACAATAGGCACTTATCATTTTTTCGTCATGCTCCTTCTTTTATATTGTCAAGCAAGTGCTCTCATTGTCGGGGAAATGGCCAATGCATGTTTAAATATACTGTTACATATTGACGATATTTACCTCTATGTTGTCTTTGTTTGTCAGAACATGTCTTGTTTTGCTTTTCAGCAGGATTCGGCAATTATGATAACGAATTGTTGGTTACAAGCATAAAAGGAGTGACGTCGATGCTACCCGATTCATCGTTACAAACATCCGAATCCAAAGCGGTCCAATCCATTCCTGTACAGTGGATTCGGCCTAACCCTTATCAGCCAAGGCGCACATTTTCAGAGAAGAGCATCGATGACCTGGCTCGTTCCATACGCCGTTATGGCCTGATGCAGCCGATCGTCGTTCGTCAAATAGGCCCTACGCAATATGAGCTGATCGCCGGCGAGCGCCGTCTACGGGCGACAAAGAGAGCGGGCCTTGCTACCATCGATGCGATCGTTCAAACCGTCGGAGAACAAGACAGTGCCGTGATGGCGCTAATCGAAAACCTCCAACGCGAAAACCTTCACTTCTTCGACGAGGCGGAAGCGTTCCGCAACCTGTTGCTGGAGCATGGTATAACACAGGAAGAGTTGGCACGCCGGATCGGAAAAAATCAGAGCACCGTAGCCAACAAGCTGCGGATTCTAAAAATGGCGCCCAAGGTTCGCGAGGCTATTTTCAGTGGACATCTTACCGAGCGCCACGCACGAACGCTACTTCGGGTGCCGGATGTAAATTTGCAGCTTCAGTTGGTACAGACCATACGGGATGCCGGTCTATCCGTTAAAGCTACAGAGGAATTGGTAGAGCGTACGTTGGACAAGCTCTATAAAGAGCACGAAGCGCCCACACGCAAGCGTATGTCCGGCATTATCCGCGACGGACGGCTTCTGATCAACAGCATCCGCAAGATTGTGGAGCAGGTCAATACAGCCGGCTTGCCTGCCCGCATGCAGGTCAAGGACACCGCGGAATTGTATGAAGTCATCGTTTGCGTACCCAAACGTCGTTAAAACATCCATAGCTCTACCGTTTATTGGCAATATTGTTTCACGTGAAACATTGCTATGGAGATAATTTTGAATACAGTGCCATTTAGAAATTCAAAGCTTTTGCATCATTCTTAGGAAATAGAAGGCGGCCAATGTTTCACGTGAAACATTGGCCGCGTTGCATTGTTCTTATCGGCAGGGTATAATGACCTCGTACATATACAAGGGGGTGCTCCTTTGGGAAAAATCATCACCGTAGCCAACCAAAAAGGCGGCGTCGGTAAAACCACAACCAGCATCAATCTCAGCGCCTGCCTTGCGCGGTTAAGTCAGCGCGTACTGTTGGTTGACATTGACCCGCAAGGCAATTCCACAAGCGGATTGGGCATAGATAAAGAGACGCTTGGCGCTTCGATCTATGACGTGCTCATCAACGGCACACAAGCAGAACAAGTTATCATGCCAACAAAAGTTGAAAACTTGTCCATTTTACCCAGCAATATACAGCTCGTCGGAGCGGAGATCGAACTTACCGGAATGATCGCAAGAGAGCACATCCTGCGCGGCGTATTGGATCCCATACGGACTAATTTTGACTTTATTATCGTGGATTGCCCGCCTTCTCTCGGGTTGTTGACTCTGAACGCCTTGACCGCTGCAGACAAAATTCTTGTTCCCATCCAATGCGAGTTCTTTGCGCTGGAAGGCCTCAGCCAATTGATCAACACGGTGAATATCGTCAGCAAGCGCCTGAACCCGAATCTTTCCATGGAAGGCGTCTTATTGACCATGTATGACCCCAGAACCAATCTCTCACAACAGGTTGTCAGCGAAGTCAAAAAGTTCTTCAACAACAAGGTGTATGACACGATGATCCCTCGCAATGTCCGCCTTGGGGAAGCACCCAGTTTCGGCCTTCCCATCATCATGTATGACCCGACCTGCTCTGGCGCACGCGCATACATGGACCTTGCGGAAGAGGTAGTACGAGTGAACAAGGAGGAATCCCATGGCCAATAGCATGAGACTGGGAAAAGGGCTTGGTGCTCTGTTGGGCGATTCGGTCTATGACCGCCCGCAAGAAATCGCAGAGGATAAAAGCGCTGGAGACCGCGTATTGATGTTAGATCTTCATCTGCTGGACCCCAACCCGTATCAGCCACGCACCGATTTTGACGAAGAGGGATTGGACGAGCTTGCGCAAAGCATCTCGATACACGGCATCCTGCAACCGATTCTGGTCGTGAAGGGCATTTCAAACCGTTACACCATCATTGCAGGTGAGCGCCGTTGGCGCGCTGCACGTAAAGTCGGACTTTCCAACGTGCCGGCCATCGTACGCGAATATGACGACAGGCAGTTGATGGAAGCCGCTCTGATTGAGAATTTGCAGAGAACGGATCTGAACCCTGTTGAGGAAGCGGAAGCCATCGCCGTATTGATGAATAAATACGGATTGACTCAGGAAGTCGTCTCCGCACGTGTCGGAAAGTCTCGTTCCACTGTCGCGAATGCTCTTCGTATCCTGTCGTTGCCAGATTCCGTTTTGCAGATGGTTCGCGATGGGCGGCTTTCCAGCGGACACGCGCGCGCTGTGCTCATGGCACCATCCGAAGTGCAGCAATCCTTTGCGGAGCGCATTGTTTCCCAGGGTCTTAGCGTACGGCAGGCTGAAAAGCTTGCGCAAGCCTATAAACAACCCGCAGTGTCAAAAAAAGAGGAGCCCGTTGCCGATCCTCATATCCGTTCAGCCGAACAGGAATTACAACATGTGTTTGGGACGCGCGTTTCATTTTCGGGCGATCTTTCACGCGGGCGTATTGCTATCGAGTATTACAGCCGTGACGACCTGGATCGAATCTATGAGATTCTGATGTCCTACAAAAGCAAGTGATCTTTACCATTAAAAAAGGCTGCCGGAAGGCAGCCTTTTCTCTTGTTATCATTTTCGTTGATACGGGGTGATTCCCTATAATATTGTCCCTTTTGTCAGCAGCAATACAAAATTGGATGCGTAGAAGAATCGGACCAAGGGGAAAGACATGACGGTCTGCGTCAGCGTCGGTGAATCCATTATGCTTAATGCGATCGGAAGCAATGCCACGATCATATAGCAGATGAACGCGCCACGGGCCAGACCCATAAGCGCCCCCAACAGACCGTCATAATGCTTTAGCACAGGGAACGGATGCGCAGTATTTGTTGCATTGATAAAAAGTCCTATCAAAAGCCGGAAGAGCAAAAACAACAAAAGCATGGATAATATGTTCAGCGACGCATTTGCCACGGTGCTGTTAAAATATTCTCCCACCGTCAACACCCCCTTGTTCGCGAGCGACTGGTGGACCATATTTTGCTTGATGAGATTGTCAAACGGGGAAACCAGTGAGCTCTTGTCCACGAGTTCGTTGATTGCCGCTGCATCCAGGTTTTTAACCGGCAGATATACCTGATCGACCGCCACGAGGTTCAACTTCGCAGCGCCTTCCGTATAACTTGTGAGCATCGTCATGA
The DNA here is from genome assembly GCA_964533965.1 of uncultured Clostridia bacterium. Lineage (GTDB taxonomy): Bacteria > Bacillota > Clostridia > Christensenellales > QAND01 > RGIG3178. The sequence continues at coordinate 50,896 of CAZHNN010000014.1, forward strand.
ATTTGCTTCCGCTTAACGCCCAGCTCAATAGAGGGTGCAGCAAATACGCAGCAAGAAAGGAAACAAAACAACTGACCGTGCTCAACGCCGAAAACACAAAGCCGCGGTACATGCCGAAAACAACATACACCGCGATGAAGCATAGTATCAGGATATCGACAATACCCATTCGCATCTGACCTCGATCCTATGGCAGCGTGATGATATATACCGCTTCTCCCACGATGCACAGAGCGTTCTTTTTTGTAGGCAGCGGTACGAAGGACGTCGCCTCAAAAGGCAGGTTATGCTCGCTAATGGTTGCACCTTTCATTGATAACACACGGATCTTCTTTGCCGTATAAGCATATACTTTGTCCGTGTTAATGGAAACGGCTATGGTTGCCGATGGCATCTGCGCGAACACGTCGCTTTCCCCTATTTGCAGTATGCGGGCCGTGGAAATGACCTTCTGTCCGCTTGATTCACCGCCCGGGATCATCAAAAACGTAGCCACTCCGCTCTTGGTCATTGAATCCTTATATTCCCAGCCATAGATGAGCTTCTCGCCTTTGTGAACTCCGACATAGTCCATCTGAATGATCTGATTGGTACCTACAGCGTATAGCTTGTCACTGAGAAAGACCAAGTGTTGCAGCATCTGGCTCTCTATGGAAATATTGCCCGTGCTCGCCAGGTTTTTTCCGTATGTCATCAGCCTTGATACCGGAACCACCGATCCGCCGTCGAGCATATATATATAGAAGGAATCCCCTTCGTAAAATCCATAATCCAGTATGTATTTGCCTTCAAACTCGTACCTGTTGACTTCGTTTCCGGTCTTGTCCAACAGAATGACGCGGTTCTTGTTCTCAAAGTCTGTATTGAGTACCGCCGTCAAAGTCTTGCCGCAGCGTACTTGCGTTACGGAGCCATAGAATTCCTTGCTTGCAAGAGGTTCGCCGTTTGCAGTGAAAACCTGAACGCGTGTTTTGTCAAATGCAGCTACCAAGTCGTTGCTCGCGGCTACTTTCATACCCGGTGAAAGAATGGCTACGCTCCATTTTTCATTATCGGCATAGTCGATGCTTGTAAGCGATGTGTCCTTTATGAATAGGATTGATTTTTCCGTCGCAGTATAGGCATAAGTGGATTTAAAACGCAGCGCTTTTGCAGTGATATTATAATTTTTTGTGCCAAATAGTAAATTGATTATCACAACCAGTATCACGACGGCCAACAGTCCCAATCCTGCCAACCTGATAATGCGCTGGTTGTAACCTTTACCCTTCTTCGCCCGAATGCGCGGTGGCGGGAACATACCTCTCCTCCTTGAGCTTGCATATGATTTTAATTATTCTATCATATTTCAAACCCAATCGTATCCCCTATATTGTTCCTTACGTTATCGGCCGAACAGTTCCGTATAAAGCCTTCTATTGATCTGCTCATTCATTTGTTCAGGCGACTTTTCCGATGCCATTAAATAGAGCGTACCGCTCTTTGGCGCCTGAATCTTCGGAAGCGTATCATCACAGAGGACCGCATCTACCTCATGGGCCGACTCGATCGGAACGAGTTCGTGGCCGAACTCCGTCAGCGTTTTTGCCACTTCCTCCATGCCTTTGACATAGGCTATGCGCATGCTGTATTTCCTCCTTGTTCCGCATGCAAATACTTCCCCAAGCAGATACTGTTGATACCTCACAATCAGAAGATATTTGTGTTAGAATAGCTTTACTGTATAGCGCAAAAGAGGCAAACATATGATTCATCTGCTCATTAACCCGCACTCCGGCAAAGGCCGCGGCGAACAAATTGGCCTCATGGCCGAAGAGGTTCTTCTAAAACGCAGGATACCCTTTAAAAAACATGTTACCGCCTTCGCAGGGCATGCGCCGGATCTGGCACGAACCGCCGTACAGAGCGGCTGTACAAAGCTGCTGGCCGTTGGCGGCGACGGCACGATGGGGGAAGTGACACAGTCTTTGATGGGTACAGACACAGTGCTCGGCATTATCCCCGCGGGAACGGGAAACGATTACATCAAGACGCTTGGCATCTCCCGCCATCCCGAACAGGCTCTCGAGACTGCTCTTGGTGAAATGGTGGATATTGTCGACGTCATTCGGATCAACCAAAGGGCGTGCCTGAACATTGCCTCCGTCGGCATCGATGCAAGTACCGCATATTACACCAACCGCAGCAAGTTCTTCAGAGGACAGCTGGCCTATGTCTATGGCCTTCTAAAGGCCTATTTCATGGCCAAGCTCCCACAGTTTACCTATTCCATTGACGGCGGCACGTCCGGGCATGCAAGCTGCACGCTCGCCGTGTTTGCAAACGGACAATTCTATGGCGGCGGGTTTAGACCCATCCCGTTTTCCAAGCACAACGACGGTGTGATGGATGTCCTGCTGGTAGATAAGCTTTCCAGGCCCAAAATCCTGCCTCTGATCGTAAGCTATGCCAAGGGCAAGCATGTGACGTGGAATATCTGCCATTTCCATCGCTGCCAAAGTTTCAAGCTTCAAGCCGACTCAACGCCTCTGATATTCAATGTTGACGGGGAAATCATTGAGGCCTCCGATTTTGACATTCAGTTGGTACCCCGTTCGCTCAAAGTTGCCGTTCCTTCTTTGTGTGAAGCCAATGCAACCTGACAGTAACGCTTCTTTTCTGATACCGCTGGAGGACGCCTTTGTAAAGGCAGGCCAAGAACTCTATCTCGTTGGCGGGTTTGTCCGGAACCGCATCTTGGGCTTGCCCGTATCCGACATCGACCTGTGCGGTACCGCCACACCGGATGAAGCGATCTCTTTGGCTCAACGTGCGGGATACAAGGCATCTTTGCGATCCTGCGAGCTTGGTACGGTGGATCTCATCGGGGATCAGCGGGCGGAATATACGCCGTTTCGCGTCGAAAGCTATGCCGCAGGCGGGTCACACCGGCCGGTACAGGTCAGTTTCACAAGGGATATCTGTCTTGACGCCCGCAGAAGGGATTTTACCGTCAACGCGTTGTATCAACGCATTTGTACCGGGGAAATTGTCGATCCTCTGTTTGGAATGGAAGACCTCAAACAAAAACACCTGCGCGCCTGCGGCGTTTGTGCAGCCGATACGCTTGCAGACGATGGCCTTAGGATCCTGCGCATGGTCCGCTTTTGCGCTGAACTCGGTTTTTTACCGGATGACGACCTTCTATTGGCCTCGCAGGCATACGCGAAGAACCTCAAAGCTCTGTCCCCCTCGCGAATTTACGGGGAATGGCAGCGCATCTGCCTGTCCGATACGAAATACCCTTTTGTAGCAAGGGATGATACACCGTATTTGGCAATAGATCTATTGCATCGCAGCGGCGCACTTTTTGTTCTGATGCCTGCCCTGTACGACTGCATGGGTATCCCGCAAAACCCGAACTATCATCTTCATGATGTATTCTTCCACAGCCTGCACTCCTTCGCCTCTGTAGAAGCGGATGTTGCGCTCCGTACCGCAGCGCTTTTGCATGACATTGGTAAACCGCCCTGTTTCCTTCATCAAGACGGTCGCATGCACGGACATCAGATAGCGGGGTTGCAGCTGGCCGATCCGATTCTCAATGTCCTTGGCATGCCGAACAACTTGCGCAAAGAGATCCTGCTTCTCATCGAACGCCATATGTTTGACCTAAACGGGAAAGCGAATCCAAGCACAGTCCGTATCCGCTTTGCGAACTGGGGATTTGAATTTGCACGAAAGCTGATCGCACTTCGTAAAGGCGACGTTTTAGGCTCCGGTGTCGGTACAAAGGACACAACCGCACAGCGCTGGGAAGAAATCTTACAAACAATGATACAAGAAGGAGCGTTTGACGATCCCCGGCGGCTTGCAATCGACGGTGACGACATAGCGGAGGCCTGTCAGCTCAAGCCCGGCAAGCGAATCGGGCGCATCAAGCAGATCCTCTTTAACCGCTGTGCCGTCTCACCAAAAATGAACCGCCGCGATGTATTGCTTAAAGAAGCGACAAGGGTAAACCGCCAGCTGCCGGCGAGCGAAAATTGAATACCATAGGCGCTCATTTGCAAACAAGGGAAATTTAGGGTAATATTAGTAGTATCGTTTACGTCGCCCGTTTCTGCAGGGATTTATGATAAGGAGGCCTACATGCCACAAGTCCCCCAATACCGTCCCTTTGTATACGGCGAACATACAGGCGAATATATCGAGATCCAGGGGATTCGCATTCATATCATGGTCGGCGGCGAAGGAGATCCTTTGTTGCTGGTTCACGGCATCGGACAGTCCGCTTATACATGGCGCCGCAACTTCGATGCTCTTTGTGAGCATTTCTTTGTTGTGGCCGTGGATATGATAGGATATGGCTATTCGGATAAACCGGATTTGACCTATACCATCGAAGAGAATTCGGAATTCCTGTTGGCTCTTTTGAATACGCTGCGCATCCGGAAGACGCACATCGTTGCCATGGGCAGCGGCGCCTGTAATGCGCTTGATTTCATGGTGCACTATCCGGATCGAGTCGGGCGGGCTGTTTGCATCGCCCCCGGCGGCGTAACGCCGCAGATGCCTTTGCTGCTCCGGCTGCTGGGCGGGTCCTTTTCCCGCGCATCGAGCTTTTTGATCGGCGAAGGAACCGTTCGGCAGTTGTTGGCAAGCTGTATGTTCGATCAGACCTGCATCACCGAAAAGGATGTCGTTGAAACATACCGCACGCTGCACTCGCGTGAGAGCAAAGAAGTACTGTCCCGAAGCGTGCGCAACTTCGATGAACAGGACATCGTCTCGCGTCTGCGCATGCTCCCGCATGAGGTTCTCTATGTGTGGGGCTCGGAAGACCGTTGGCGTCCTGTGCAAACGTACAGCGAGACGTATTTATCTGCCACGCCCAAGAGCGCGCTGTATTTGATGCGTAACTGCGGGCATCTTCCGCATGAGGAGAAACCGGAACGGTTCATCTCCGCCGTCATCAGTTTCCTCTTTAACGGAACTGTGATTGAGGACGGTTCATTGTCCGGCGCTTGAGGATGTCATGCAGATAGAATTAAATCAGATTGTCCAGCTTAAAAAGAAGCATCCCTGCGGCGGCGATCGTTGGAAAATCGTACGCGTCGGCGCGGATGTCAAAATTACCTGCCTTACTTGCCAGCGTACTGTCATGTTGGATCGAGCGGATTTCATCAAACGCATCAAGAGAATCGAGACATGTCAAGAATAGAAAAACGCACCCTGGAGATTACCAGAATGGGAAAACGTATCAAGCGTGAGCGCATGAGCACGCTCATGTTCTGTATTATCGTAATTGTTATTTCATTAGCGCTGCGCCTGTTTGTACTGGGTACCATCAGCGTTGACGGACCAAGCATGGAGCCCACGCTCTGGACAGGTGAGCATGTGATGATCAACAAGCTGACCGTCAAGTTTGGCCTTCCCAAGCGATATGACGTAGTCGTCTGTAAGTTTGTGGGAACCGAGAAGAACTTCATCAAGCGTGTGGTCGCGTTGCCGGGAGAAACAGTGGAAGTGAAGAACGGGTATTTATTGGTCAATGGTAAATCCTTGCCGGACGATCCGTTTGGCAACATACCGCGTACCTACGATATGGAAAAAATCACCGTGCCGCAGGACAGCGTGTTTGTCATGGGTGACAACCGGGACGATTCGGCAGACAGCGTTGTATACGGCCCTGTTCCGCACAAGCTCATCGAAGGGGTCGCGTTTGTAATCGTATGGCCTTTCAACCAAATCAAATTCCTATGAACCAAAAGCGCGTTTACGCGCTTTTTTTATTTTTGGGCTTGTCTGCCCACTTGCGTTATGCTATAATAACTCGCATTGTTCCTTGCCCCCAAGGGGGCCAAAGTCCAAAAGGAGGTGAACGCCGTGAACAAATACGAAGCGATGTACATCATACACCCGAATGTGGAAGACGAAGCAAGAACCGCATTGGTAGAACGTTTTTCCACTCTGGTCGTTTCTGGCGGCGGCAATGTCGAGAAGATCGAAGATTGGGGAAAGCGCAAGCTTGCCTATGAGATCCAAGACATGACCGAAGGCCATTACGTTCTGATGCACTTTGAGGCAAATTCCGAATTGCCCCGTGAATTGGAGCGCAATTTTAAGATCAATGAGCCCATCATTCGCTATCTGATCGTCCGCAAAGACGCATAGGGCACAAAGGAAAGGCGGGATCATTTTGAACAGAGCTACGTTGATTGGAAATTTGACCCGTGACCCCGAAGTCCGTATGACAAACGGGGGTATCTCCGTTTGTACGTTTTCCGTTGCCGTTCAGCGCCGCTTTGCCAACCAACAGGGCGAACGTCAGGCCGACTTTTTCAACATCGTCGCCTGGCGCGCATTGGCAGACAATTGCGGGCGATATCTGAAAAAGGGCAGCAAGGTATTTGTGGCAGGTCCGCTGCAAAATCGATCCTATGAAGCCCAGGACGGTACCAAGCGCTATGTGACCGAAATCATCGCGGACGAAGTGGAGTTTCTGGACAGAGCTCCCGGCTCGCAGAGCAGCGAGCCAAGGTCTGACGCGCCGCCCATCCATGCGGAACCGTTCGGTTCGGCATCCGGGTTCGGCGATGCGATCGAAGACGAAGAACTACCGTTTTAATGTTGAAAGGACGAAACTAAAATGGAAGATAAACAGGCCAAACGGCCTCGCGGCCGCCGCCCGAAGCGCAAGGTTTGCGCGTTTTGTGCGGACAAGAACGCCGTCATAGACTATAAGGATACGATGCGCCTGCGCCGGTACATCTCCGAACGTGGGAAGATTCTTCCCCGCCGTATGTCCGGAACCTGCGCAAAACATCAGCGCGAATTGGCGATGGCCATCAAGCGCTCACGCGTCGTAGCGCTTCTGCCCTACGTGCAGGACTAAACCATTACGCACCAACATGGCGATACAAAGCTCTGCCGCAATGGCGGAGCTTTGTCATTTTCATTTGGCGCCTTTACCGATAAACGGAGGTTTTTGCCTGCCGATTTTTGGTCGATTGCGAAGCCGCCTACATCCATGATACACTTAAGGACGGAAAAGAGGGGGTTTTATGTTTCGAAAAAACCGGTTGCGCCATCTATTGGAGGGACCTTTGGGATATGTCCTTGCCTTTGTCGCGCTGGTGGCATTCGTTATCGCGATCTTCAGTTTTATTTCTGGATCCACCACGGTGGAGGTACTTGGCACCATCCGGGAGCGCGGTACCATCAAGGTCGGAATCCAGGAGGATATGCTTCCGTTCGGCAAGGTTGGTGACGATGGAAAAGCGCAGGGGTTTGAAGCCGAATTGGCCACCATGCTAGGTGAAAAGGTGCTTGGCGGGTCCGGCGTTCAATTCTTCCCCGTCAATGCCAAAAATGCGTTGGCCTACCTTCAAAACGGCGATTGCGATATTCTCTTGTCCATGGTGGTTTCCAACAGCACCAACGAAGAGAACTACAATCTATCGGATCCCTATGTCCAGGAGGACGTGACGCTTTTAAGCAAGAATGGTGAGCTCGTTCGCCTGCAGTCGCCCGACACGAAGGTCGGCGTCATCCGTGCAAGCGATTCCAAAACGATACTTACGGCATATTTGTCCGGTAACCGATTCAATGCCACGGTTCTAGATATCGACAGCTATCCCGATGCGATTGCCGCCATTCAAAAGGGCACTATCACCGCATTTTGCGCGCCGCGCAGCACGTTACAAAAATACGTCGGGAATGGAGTTGCCATCAGCCCGGTCGCGGTCGGCCAAATCAACTATGCATTCGCGGTCAAAGAATCCAACGCAGACCTCTACAATGCCTTTGTGAATGCGATGAAACAACTCAAAAAAGAGGGACGTCTGAACGACCTGTATACGCGCTATCACCTGCTGCCGCTGCAATAACTTAATTTGGAGGGATACCCATGCACCCTTGGCACGATATCGAGCCATTTCGCGTCAAACCGGAAAAGTTTGCCGCAGTCGTAGAGATCACACGGGGAAGCAAAACAAAATATGAACTGGATAAAGTAACGGGCTTGCTGCGTCTTGACCGGATTCTGTATACTTCAACCCATTACCCGGCCAACTACGGTATGATACCGCTGACCTATGCCGGGGACAAGGATCCCTTGGATGTGCTGATCCTCTGCCAAGAGCCGCTGTTGCCGATGTGCATCGTTGACTGCATCCCAATCGGCGTGATGACGATGATCGACAACGATGAGCTGGACGAGAAGATCATCGCCGTCCCCGCGTCGGATCCCGCCAACAACTGCTATCGTGATATCAAGGAATTGCCGCAGCATCTGATGTCTGAAACCAAGCATTTCTTTGAGGTCTATAAGACCCTCGAATGCAAATCCACCTCTGTGGAACGATTTAACGGAGCGGATGTTGCAAGAGAGATCATCCAAAAGTGCATCGAACAGTACCGACATTATTTCAACACCGATAAATAGATTCCACATAACAAAACTCCGCCCTATAAACGGCGGAGTTTTTATTATGTTTACTTATCTTGACAATACTATTTCATACAGTTGAGTATACAGCGGTCCGCCATCCATCCCTGCCCCAAGTTTGCTGCTGTACATGCTTACCGTGCTCAAAAAGAAACTGTCGCTTTTTGCCCGAAATCCGCGGTTTGCATAGTTTGCGTTGCGGAACAGCGTGACATGCGGTGTAAATGGGCGGGTGTCCGCACGAAACCCCAGAGGCTTCAGTGCTGCGACGACGCTTTGCTGCAGCTGGAACAACGCCTTCAGATCTCCGTCAAGCTGCGCAAATACCGTATCGCCCGTGGAACGAACGAATACGCCGACACCGCTGATGTAAACCTGTGGCGCGATCTGCCCTTTCAAGGTCTTTTCCATCGCTTCGCAGATCAAAGGCGCGTTTTGGTCCGGCACCTCTCCCAAAAACTGAAGCGTAATATGCAGGTTTTCCGGGTGTGCCGGACGTCCCTGCATGCCGGTCTCGATCAGCTTTTTCTGCAGCATGATCAACATGTCCTTCGCGCCGGGTGGTAAATCCAGCGCAACAAATAACCGCATCCTATCCCTCGCCGTTTCGCCCAATACTCTGCTTCTAAGTATACATGAGGAATGGAAAAGTTTTAAGAGGGGATACGAATTTTTTCTTGTAATTGGGTTCTATTACAACCTCGATGGTGCGATGCCCCTCTTTTGTGCATCCATATGCTTGGATATTCGGAATAAATCGAATGCAATTTTTTCAGTGCGCGCTTATGCTATACTAACAATCAAAGGGGGTAAGCATATGCCGCTCATCTGTGTTTGCGGTAGATCCGGCAGCGGCAAGAGCCGCGCCATCGCTGCCGCCATGCAACAGGCGATCGATCAGGGGCGAAATGCGTTCCTTTTGGTTCCAGACCAATTCACGTTGGATGCCGAGCACCTCTTGATGGAATACATGCATTCGGACGGCCTTATGCAAGCGGAGGTCCTTAGTTTCTCGCGCCTTTCGGCGAGGGTTTTGGAGCAGTGCGGCCAACCCAAGGGCGGATTGCTGGATGCCCGCGGCCGTGCGATGATGGTAAGCCGCGTGCTGATGGAACGTCAAAGCGATCTGATGGCGTATCCGCGGTATGTGCATTCCCCGCACTTTTCATCGGCGCTTTCGGGACAGATTGCGGAGTTCAAGCGCTTTGACATCAGCGCGGATCAGATTCTTACTATTTCCCAAGACCATCCGCGTCTGCATGACATCGGATTGATCTTTAAGGCATATCAAGCCTCCATGCAGGGCATCTATACCGACAACGAAGACAGGATCAACTGGATGATCGAGCGCATCCCCCAGGCGCCTTTTTTACAGGGGGCAAGCGTTTTCATCGACGAATTCGAGATGCTTACACAGCAGGTTTACCGCATCGTGCAGGCGATGCTGCAGAGTACACACGAGGTGTATGCAACATTTCGCCTCTGCTGCGAAACGGACGCCGACAAGCCGCTGTTTGCCCTTGAGCAAAAACATTATCTACGCATGTGCCGTATCGCGGAGGATCTTGGGGACACGGTACGGACGATCTGGCTTCCGAAGGCGGGTGTTTCCGTGCGACACAGAGAAAACAGCGCGCTCTTTCATCTTGAGCGTTCGTTGTTTGCTCAGCCTACCCCTGCTTTGAGGGAAGACTCGACCGGTGTGCAACTTTTTACGGCGCCCACCATGCAAAAAGAAACGATGGAATGCGCGCGGCGCATCCTCTCGCTTGTCCGTGAAAAAGGGTATCGTTTCCGCGATATCGCCGTGGTGGCATCTGACCTTTCCGACTACGGCCCGCTGTTGCAACAGGCGTTTTTATCCTTTGACATCCCCTCTTTTTTGGATGTGAAGCGCAGCGTGGGAACCCACCCGCTGGCGCGCTACGCGCTGTTGAGCCTTCGTCTGCTGCTGAACAATTTTGCCTCCCGGGATGTGCTGTCGCTTATCAAGACGGGGTTGTCCTCGCTTACACATCAACAGGCGGATGAGTTTGAAGAGCTGATCCTGACAAGCGGCATCCGTTATCTTTCGCTTGATAACATGAAAAACTATGCACAGGGCTATCCCAAGCTTGTCGAATACCGCCATACGCTATGTGCGCACGATGAACTTCTCGTATCGCTCAAAGCGGAAAAGGAAGCCTCCGCACAGGCACAATTGCTGCTGTCGTTTTTGGAAAAGGACGGCCTACTGGAAAGGCTCAACGAGCGCCTGCAGTTGCTGGAGGATGAAGGCGATACCGATGCCGCCATGGAGCTTCGGCAGGTGTTCTCTGTGCTCTGTTCGCTCCTATCCCAAATGGGCACCGTCATGGGATCCTCCATGCTGACGCTGCGCGCGTTCTATGACCAGCTCAACGCCGGCTTGTTCACCCAAGAGGTTGGCGTACTGCCGCAGGTTCGCGATGCCGTGCAGGTAGGCACCGTCGGCCGCAGCCGTTCCGGCAACATCCGGGCTCTGTTTGTGCTCGGCTTCAACGAAGGCAAAATACCCCGCACCGTCTCCGACAGCGGCCTTTTGATGCAGGAGGATGAACAGCTCTTCGCGCACTCCTCTCTCTTTTTGGGCAACTCGCTGCATGAGCGGCTCACGGAGGAGAAGATGGCGCTGTATGCACTGTTGAGCAAGCCCTCCGAGCGCCTTGTGTTGTCCTATCCTCAAAGTGACATTCAGGGCTCGCAGCTTTTGCCAAGTTCGCTTGTGCATTCGCTTCGCCGCTGCTTTTTGAACCTTTTGCTTGAAACAATGGACAGTTCTCCTTTGGCAGATATACAGACAAACGCCTCCACAATGCTTCCATTGGCGCAGGCGATTCGCTACGCGCGGCTTTTGCAGATCCCATTGGATCCGGCATATGAGAAAGCTTTGTCTCTTCTCTGTCCCCATTTGCCCGAGGCTGTGCGGGATTGGTTGGCCAATCCGTTGCCCGAAGAGGTGGACATTGGAGAGGGATTGGCCGCAAAAGCCTATCCCGACGTCGTTTCAGGAAGCGCAACGTCGCTTGAGACGATGGCACGTTGCCCGTTTTCGCATTTTGCAACCTACGCTTTGCTTCAGCCGGCTCCCATAAAGCCCTATGGGCATACGCCCGCCGATACCGGCACCTATTTTCACAACCTTGTCGATACCTATCTGCAACGCCTTTGCTCGCTCGACATCCCGTTGTATGAATTTGACAGGCAACAGAGCGACAAACTGCTGGATGAACTGTGCGGCGACTATGATGAACAGACCTTTTTAACGGGTATCTATCGCAAGGACGGGCGGGAGCGCCATCTGGCGCACTCCCACCGGCTGCGCCTGAAGAACGACTGCTGGCAATTGAAAAAGCAGCTGCAGCGGGACGGCTTTCATCCCGTTGCCATGGAGTCCTCCTTCGAGCGCCGTCTGACGCTCAAGGACGGACGGCAAGCCAAGGTCAGCGGGCGGATCGACCGCGTCGACACGGCAACATACAACGGCAAACGCCTGGTGCGCGTCATCGATTACAAGACAGGGGCAACTTCGTTCTCCTTTACCGACCTGTATTACGGCACGGCGCTGCAGCTTCCGTTGTATTCCGTCATGGCAGCAAGCAAGGTAAACGGTGTGAGCGTTGGGATGTTCATGCAGCAGATGCGCAAAAGCATCGGTCTGTGCGCTCCGTACGATGCAGAAAAAGAACGCGAGAAGGCTGCCAAACTCAACGGCACCTTTACAGGCGAATGTTTGGAAGCCACCGGGGGTTCAGCCGGCGATATACTCATCGGAACGGACAAGAGCGGGCGCATTCTTACCGAAAAGGAGTATGCTCGTACGCTCTCACACGGCTATTCGCGCTCTGTTGCGCTCATGCAGCAGCGCGTAGACGGCGTCGTCAAGCCAAGCCCCTTGAAAGGGGCGGTGGACGGCTGTGAATATTGCGAATATTCCAGCGCCTGCGGCTACGATATGCAGCGTGGCCAGGGGAGGCCGTGCCGGAAGATGGACCGCGGCGATTTCCTCTTAACGATTGCCCAACAGGAGGAACGTCCATGATACAAAACCCGACGCCTCAGCAATCGCGCGCCATCAAGCTTGTGGGCCCCAATCTCATCGTATCCGCGGCGGCAGGCAGCGGTAAAACCGCCGTCATCATCGAGCGCGCCGTATCCATGATACAAAATGGCATGAACGCCGATGCGCTGTTGATGCTGACTTTTACCAACGCCGCGGCGGTGCAGATGCGCACGCGCATCCTGCAGGAGCTTCTGGAACTGAGCGTTCATCTGGAAAATGCACACCTTCGTGAGCAGGCGGAGCTGATCGAATCCGCAGACATATGCACCATCGATTCCTTCTGCCTGAAACTCGTGCGGCAATATTTCCACCTCGTAGAGGTTGACCCGCTGTTTTCGATAGCCGATGCGAGGGAGCAGGCCGTTTTGCGCAATCAAGCGCTTAACGAGCTGTTTGACGATTGTTTCGATGCGAGTGAAGAGCCGTTTTTAAACGCGTTGGAGGCACTTGCGGACAACAGCGAGGACACTTTAAAAAAGCGCATCCTGCAGATATACGAATACGCGCAGACTTCCGCGGATCCCAAGGGATGGCTCAATCACGCCGTGCGGATGTATCAGGGCGAAGAGGAAACCCACGTATTTGTGCAGCAGGAAATCGCGTCGTTTTATCCGAAGCTCGAGCGCGCGGCTGAGCTTTGCCATAAAGCCGCTTTGTATGTGGAGGAAAACCGCGGTCCCGGTAAGCCGGTCAGCATGGCAGCCTCGCTTTTGACATGTGCGCAGACCTTTCGCGAATTGTCCCAAGCACCCTTCTCTGACTTCTTCTGCGAACAGATGCGAAGCATCTTAATTCCCGCGCGAAGTGCCCGCAACGCCCGCATGGATAAAAAATTGTTTGTGCCCGTTTCCCGCATGATCGACGAGGTCAAGGACATATGCTGTGAGCTTAATGATCATCCCCTTATGCTCTATGGCCAAAAGGCAGCCGAAAGCGCGTTGAAAGAGATGGCGGAGCCGATGCGAGAACTGCAACGGCTGGTCCTTGCGTTTGAACAGCTGTATGCAAACAAAAAATCGGAGCGCAATGCGCTGGATTTTGCGGACGTTGAACATTTAGCGCTTCGTATCCTGGAATCGGAAAAGGTATGCGCGTCTTTGCAAAAGCAGTACACCTGTGTGTTCGTGGACGAATACCAGGACACCAACGATCTGCAGGAAGCGCTGATCACCCGCATTGCAAAACCGGGGGCACTGTTCTGCGTAGGCGATGTCAAGCAGAGCATCTACGCGTTCCGGCATGCAGAGCCCGCGCTCTTCTTGCGCCGTTATCAACATTCTGCACAGGATGGTTCAAACTGCGAGGCTGAACCGGACGTACGGTTGGATCTGAACACCAACTTTAGAAGCGCGAAGACGATTCTGCATTTTGTCAACGATGTCTTTTTGAAAACCATGAGCCTGGATCACGGCGGGGTCGAGTACGGCGATGGGCACGCGCTTTGCCCCGGTCTGGAAGAGGAAGGCTCTCCCGTTTGCGTAAGACTCATCCAAAAGCCGGATCGTTCGAACGACGAGGATGACATTACCTTCAGCGAGGTCGAACGGCAGGCGCTCGCCTGTGCGCAGCGGATACGCGAATTGCTGCAGCAGAGCTTTTACGACGGCAAGGTAACGCGCAACTACCTGTTCGATGACATTGCAATCCTGTTGCGCAAGCTCAAGGGGATCGGTCCCGATTTCGTCTCCACGCTGATGACAGCCGGAATCCCCGTGATTAGCAATGTCTCTGCGGATGTCCTAAGCGCACAGGAAACCGGCGCGATGCTTTCGCTGTTAAAGGTGGTGGACAATGCCCGTGACGATTTGTCGATGCTTGCCGCCCTTCGAAGCCCTGCGGCGCTGTTGACAGCGATCGATCTCGCACACATACGGACACACGACAAAACGCTGCCGTTTGCGCTTGCCGCCAAACACTTTGCCGAAACCGGCACAGGACAAAGTGCCGATAGGGTTCGCAGCTTCTTTGACAAGCTTGCGACATATCAGCAGATGTCAACGCGCGTGCGCGTGGATAAACTGCTTTCCTTTATCTATCAGGATACCAACGCGCTTGCGTACTACGCGCTTTTGCCCGATGGAGACCAGAAGGTCGAAAACCTGCAGGCGCTTTGGCTGCAGGCGCAGACGTTTGCCAGACTGGACGACGGCTCCTTATACGGGTTTTTACAGCAACTCAAACTGCACAGCGAACTTGGCGTTTCTGAGGTGGCAACGGCGCCGGGCGGCAGCAATTCCGTCCGTATAATGACCATCCACGGGGCCAAAGGATTGGAATTCCCTGCTGTCATCCTTCCGCTTTTAAATCAAAAGCTCGACCAGGGCACACATTCGCTGCAGATGACAAGGCGTGAAGGCATCGGCCTTCCCTGCTACCACAAGCCGACGCAAACGCGCCAGAAGAGTGCCGTGCAGTTTGCCGTGCAGAGAAACCACGCCATCGTGGAGCGTGACGAACAGTTGCGCTTGCTCTATGTGGCGCTTACGCGCGCGCAGCGAGACTTAACGCTGATCGGAGAAGGCAACCTGGAGCAATGGATGCAGCAATCGCAGCTTCCGCCTCAAAAGGCCTCAAGCTTTTTAGGCTGGATCCTGCCAACGCTTAAGGCGCATCCCGACTGCTCCTGTTTGCGGGAGGAAACAACGGATGTACAACCTTCAAGCTACCGCGTCGACCTGGCCTTGCTGGAAGAGTCGGATCTAGCACAGCTCTTACTTACGGGTTCATCCCCCTCCGAACGGGCGGAAAGCCACAGCGGAGAAGATCTTGATTATGTCGCACGGCGGCTTACATACCGCTATCCTTACCGGGATGAAATCAAGGTGCCGGGTAAAATCAGCGTCAGCCAGCTGAACGCACACACGGCGATGCCTTTCGAGCCTCTTGCTATTCCATCCCTAAAGGAGAAGGCTCTGGATGCCGCCGCAATCGGTACCGCGGTACACCGCGCGATGCTCAAGCTCGACTTTCGCGATGTCGCATCCATAGAGCATATCGACCGACAGCTTTGCGGGATGCTGGATAAAGGCTTATTGACGGATGCGGAACGGCAAGCCGTCAAGCCCAATGTGCTGTATGCGTTTTTCCAGACGGATCTTGGCAAACGCCTTCAGCACTCCTCCCGTGTTTTGCGAGAACAACCGTTCGTGCAGCGCATACCGGCATCCGCCTGCGACCCCGCCATCACAGCTTCCGATGCCATCACGACGCTGCAGGGAATCATCGATTGCGCCTTCCTGGAAGACGAACGCTGGGTATTGTTGGATTACAAGACGAACAAGCTTCCGCCCGGAGGCCTCGAGGCGCTAAGGCACCTGTATCAGGTGCAGATGGATGCCTACCGCAACGCGCTGGAACAGCTTACGGGTATCCCCGTCAAGCAATGTGCGCTCTGCCTTTTGATGCTTAACGTCCAGCTCGAGATCGACCCGGGCGAGCTGTACAAACAGCTTGCAAACAAATAGGTCTTGCCAAATCCGCTTTATATCTTTGGAGGCCGTCTAAACGGAATTCGCTGTTTGTTTCTTATATCAATGCCCCTGCCGTAATTCTGCCATATAGCCCTGATACAATCGGTTCAAGGACGATGGTTTAGGTTTACTTTCATCGCCTTCGCCTGCGGCAGACGTCGTATTTTCGAGATAGGTATTGCCCATTGATTCATAAGGCAAATACGGATACGTTGATTTCCCACACCCTAAGCGGTATAATTCCTGTATGCTTAACTACCGGGAGGGGCTTCGTTGCCGCAAGCACGCAAACAGTTTAACAAATCCCTTGCCATGACGCTGATCATTCTGATTTCCGTCCTTTCCGTCGCCTCCATTGTCCTTGGCATCGTCAACAAAGGCGTGGTTCGCACGGAAAAGATACTGATCAACGAAGTGATGGCGGGGAATAAATCCGCTGTGGTAGACGATACCGGCAACTATTCGGACTGGATCGAACTGTATAACCCGGGCACATCAGCCGTTTCACTTTCCGGTTGGGGCCTTTCGGACGAAAAGAGCCGCCCGGTCAAATGGGCGTTCCCCGATATCACCATGCAGCCGGGTTCTTATCTTTTGATCTATTGCGACAAGCTGGATCACCGCGATGTCAATAAGCCCCTGCATGCCAACTTCAGCTTGTCGGGCAACGGCGAAGACGTGGTGTTGACGGACAACCTGGGAACGGTTGTGGATTACACCTCCTTTCAAACCATGGGAAGCGACATCTCCATGGGCCGGGATCCCAGCAACATCGAAAGCTGGAAGAGCTTTGACGCCGTAACCCCCGGTTACCCCAATACTCAAGCCGGTCACGCCACATATCTTGCCAGTTTGAAGGCAGGCACGTCCGACTTGCACATCACCGAAGTGATGAGCAGCAACGCCACGACGCTCGTGGACGATTTCGGGCTTGCCTCTGATTGGGTGGAGATATACAACGGCGGCAAGGCCAACGTGAACCTCCAGGGCTACGGCCTGTCGGACAAGGCAAATAAGCTGATGAAGTGGGTCTTTCCGAACGTGACCATAGCGCCCGGCGCATATGTGGTGATCTACTGCTCCGGCAAGGGACAAGCCAAGGATCCCAACGACTTGACGCATCTCCACACGAATTTCTCCATCTCCAATTACCAGGAATCCATCGTATTGAGTTCCAACCGCGGTCAGGTGCTCGATACGGTGAACGTGCCGCAGCTGGAGACGGACAGCTCCTATGCTCTGGATCTGAACACCAAGTCCTGGCGTACGACGGCAAAGCCAACGCCGGGGTATCCCAATACGGATGCCGGATACCAGCAGTGGAACAACTCCAAAGCCCAGAAGAGTGGGCTGATGATCTCGGAGGCGATGACGTACAACGACAGGTATGCCCCCGTAGGCAGCTCGTATTATGACTGGGTCGAGATCTTCAACGGATCGGCTGACGCCGTCAATTTAAAGGGGTATGGGCTCACGGACGATACCGGCAAGCCTTTAAAGTGGAAATTTCCGGATGTCACCATCATAGCGGGACAATACCTCGTCGTGTATTGTTCAGGGCTGAATTTCACCAGCGGCAGTACGCTTCAAACGAATTTCAGGCTATCCGGAACAGGGGAAACCGTGGCTTTGTACAACCCCTCCGGACAGAACATAGACGCGATGGGCGTAGCAGACGTTCCATCCGACATGAGTTTCGGCCGTATCGCCGGTAACAAAGGCTTTTTTTATTTTCAAACACCTACGCCGGGAAGCGCCAACAGCGACGGGGCATACGGCTTTGCGCAGGAGCCATTGATTCAATTGGCGGCGGGAAGCTACCGCGGCGCTCAATCTGTCTCCATTTCAACATCCGAGCAGGGTGCACAGATTCGATATACGACCGACGGGTCCATCCCAACGCAGAGCAGCAACCTGTATTCCGGTCCCATCACGATCAATAAGACCACCGCTCTTCGCGCCCGCGCGTTTCAGGCGAACATGCTGGGAAGCTCCGTTGCGACATCAACCTACCTTATAGACGCGCCGCACAACCTGCCCATCGTGTCGCTTGTGTCGGATCCGGACAACCTCTTTGGCAAGCAAAACGGCATCTACACCGTCGGTATGGGCACCGATGATTCAGCCATACATGGCGCCAACGCGACTTATCCCGGCGCCAATTTCTGGAAAGAATGGGAACGGGACGTGCATTTCGAATACATCCAGGAGGATGGGAAGCTCGGCGTTTCGCTTGACGGCGGCATACGCATATTCGGCGCGTTCTCCCGGAAGATGGACCAAAAGGGACTTGCGATTTTCGCGCGCAGCCGGTATGGAACGGATACCATCGAATATCCGTTCTTCACAACGCGCCCATACACGCAGTATAAGGCGATCGTGCTTCGAGCCAGCGGGCAGGATGCGCAGATGACGAAGTTCCGGGACATTATGCTGACATCCCTGGTGCGGGACACCACAACACTGGAAGTCGCTGCCTATCGGCAATCCGTACTGTACATCAACGGCCAGTATTGGGGCATCTACAACATCCGCGAGAAGATCAACAAATACATGCTGGCGCAGCACAACAACATCGCCGACCCGGACAGCATAGACCTTTTGGTCGCAAACGGCTCAGCGCTGGTTGGCGACAACGACGATTACAAGGACCTGATCACCTACGTTAAAACCCACGACCTCTCGGTCGCATCCTCGTATAATTACGTGGCGTCGAAGGTCGATATACAGAACTATATGGACTGGATCATCACCGAAGCCTGGACCAACAACGCGGATTTGGGCAACATCAAGTTCTGGCGTCAGAAATCGGCAGATGGGAAGTGGCGCTGGATATTTTACGATCTGGACTGGGCGTGTTTCAACCCCGGCTTGGACGGCATAGCGCGCATGTTCAACCCGAACGGCATGGGTGCGCACGGTATCGACAACACACTGTTGCTCGGCTTGATTAAAAATCCCGGGTTTAAGCAGCAGTTTCTTGAAAGATGCGCGTTTCATTTCAAAAATACCTTTGCAACGGAACGCGTATTAGCTAAAATAGATGAATGTAAAAAAGTCATAGAGGATGAAGTCGGCCGTGACCGCGAGCGTTGGCAAGACGGCACAGTGGCAGGCTGGCAGGGACAGATCGACAAGGTGATCTCCTTTGTGAAGGTCCGCACCGACTACATGGTCTATTTTGTCCGCAGCTATTTCGGCCTCTCCGAACAGCAGACGATTCAGTTGTTCGGCTCCGCCGGCAAACAACCTCCCGCCACCAATTAAGGAGTGATCACTTTGGCAGGCGAATTTAGGCATGAATTAAAATACTACATAAACATGCAGGCGTATCATATACTCCGCACCCGGCTCAAGGGCGCATTGAAGCCCGATGAAAACGCAAATGCAAATGGGGATTACCATATCCGTTCGCTGTATTTCGACGATCGGGACGACACAGCGCTTACGACGAAGATCTCCGGCGTAGACGAACGTGAGAAGTTCCGCGTACGCATCTACAACATGGAGGACAAGGTCATCCGCCTTGAGCGAAAGTTCAAAAAGGAATCCTATATACTCAAGCACAGCTGTGCGCTAACCCGCGATGAGTTTGACAAACTAATGCAAAAAGATGTCAGTTTTCTGATAAATAAACGTGCACTTCCATGTGGTGCGGTGTATTATAATACCATGAATAAGGGGCTGCACCCGGTGAAAGTCGTGGACTATGTCCGCGAAGCGTACGTGTTTCCCATCGAAGACGTACGCATCACCTTTGACAAGGACCTGCGTATGGGCACCACGTTTGATATCTTCGATAAACAAATGCTCACCGTTCCGATGTTGGACAAGGGTCAGATGATCCTGGAGGTAAAATACAACGCCTTTTTGCCTGTCTTCATCCGTAACCTGTTCCACGAGGTGGAATCGACGCCCAGCGCTGTTTCCAAATATGCTATTTGTCGTAAGTACGATGTATAATCAGGAGGTTTTGTCATGACTGACATTATCAACAGTCTGTTTTCCGGCCTATCGAGCACGTTTTCGTTTGGCGACATAGGCGTCGTGCGCATCCTGTTAACGTTTGCGCTCGCATTTCTCATCGGCATTTTTATCTTCTTCATCTATCGCAAGACGTTTGCCGGCGTGATGTATTCGCGGAACTTCGGTGTATCCCTTGTAATGCTGACCATCATCACCTCCTTTATTATATTGCCGATCACCAGTAACTTAACGCTTTCCCTGGGCATGGTGGGCGCCCTGTCCATCGTCCGCTTCCGCACAGCTGTCAAAGATCCGATCGATACCGTATACATGTTCTGGGCCATTGCTTCGGGCATCACGCTGGGCGCAAAGTTCTTCCTGCCCGCGCTGTTGTCAACGTTGATCATTGGCTTGCTGCTGCTTTTGCTTACCAACATGAAGTTCCGTTCCTCCATGCCGTATCTGATGGTGCTGCGCTTTGACGAAGGCAGCTCAGCGCAGGTGAACGGCTTGCTGCGGCGCCTGCCGGACATCAACATCAAGAGCAAGACGGTCTCCGCAAATGGCGTTGAGATGACCATAGAGCTTCGGCTGCGCGAATCCGACATGCAGATCGTTGACCGCTTTTTGGACATCCCCGGCGTGTATGACGCTGCCATCATCAGCTATTCCGGCGATATCGTAGCATAGCCTAGACTGCACCGGGAGGTTTGCCATGACCATCCGTTATCTGTTTCACAGCGGTTTTGCCATTGAAAGCGATCATTGCACCGTCGTCATCGATTATTTTAGAGACGATTGCGAGGGTGAGCGTTCCATCTCACACGGCGTGGTGACCGAAGAGTATCTGAAGCGACCGGGGGCGTTCTATGTATTGAGCTCCCACGGGCACGGGGATCATTTCAACCCGATAGTCCTGCAATGGCAAAAGATCAGGCCCGACATCCAATACATTTTAAGCCGTGACATACTGCTTTCCGGAAAAGCAAAGGCAGCGCAAAACGTACATCCCCTGCAAAGCGGCGAGCGCTATGTGGACAGCCTCATCAGCATCAGCGCTTTCGGCTCCACGGATCTTGGCATCTCGTTTGTCCTGTCCCTTGATCAAAAGGTACTGTTCCATGCCGGGGATTTGAACAACTGGCATTGGAACAGGGAAGCGTCCCCGGAGTTTGCTGCGGATGCCGAGCGCGCGTATCTTTTGGAGGTATCCCGGATAAAGGAAAAAGTGCAGCGTCTGGATGTGGCGATGTTCCCCGTCGATCCCCGTTTGGGACCGGATTGTGGGCGCGGCGCAGAACAGCTGATGGCGGCGATTGATGTCAGAACGCTGATCCCGATGCATTTTTCCACCGACAACTCTGAACCTCTGCGCTTTTTGAAAGCACATCCGGAACATGTCGTTGCACTGACAAAGCGCGGCGAGACGTTTGTCGTATAAACAAAGAGAAAGGACGGATGCTCTATGCAGGTCAAAGGTACTTTTGCCCACTACAATTTCAACGTCCGTGATCTGGACGCTTCCGTAGCGTTCTATGAAAAGGCGCTTGGGCTTACGGTAAAACGGGAGAACCGGGCCAAGGACGGCCGGTTCGCCATGAAATACCTGACCGACGGCACCACTTCCTTTTTGCTGGAGCTCACCTGGCTTCGCGATTGGGACAGGCCGTACAATCTCGGCGACAACGAAATGCACCTATGCCTGACGGTCCCTGCCGGGCAGTACGACGAGATTCGCGAATATCATCGCGGTATGGGCGCCATCTGTTATGAGAACTTCGACATGAACCTGTATTTCATCGCCGACCCGGACGGATATTGGATTGAGGTTGTTCCGGACAAGCGATAGCATGGATCCAACATAAGCGGTTGCCTGCAAAGGCGGCTGCTTTTTTCAACCCATCAAGCTTTTCATGCAGCCATTATGGAATCTGCCGTATTTTCGTGTCAAAACGAGCATTTCCGCCCGTTACGCCTTTGTCGCTGTGGGTATACTAGCATCGCTTCAACGAATACAATTGACAAAGAATTCCACGGAATGTACGATTATTGGTGACCAACCGATTATAGGAGGCTTTTCGTGAGACGAAACTTCTTATTCGATACATTAAACAAAGTGCTTCTTGGCGTTGCATTGGCCTGCTTGTTTTTGCTTCCTTCAACCTATACCTTAATGCTTGCCGGCGCCTGCTTTGTGCTTGTACTCATGCGGGCTTTCTCACGGGATTACCAAGCGCGCCAGCGTGAGAACGACATCTTTAAGAATTTCTTCGCAAGGCAAAAAGCAAAGGCCAACTCGAAAAAAGGTACCAAGGTTCGCCGCATACGCCCCGTATACGAAGGCCGGGCCGGGGAATCCACCATGCATGCCAACGCGGACACCCCCAAAAGCGACAGCACGCACCGCGTTTACAAATGCCCCAAGTGCAAGCAATCGTTGCGTGTCCCCAAAGGCAAGGGAAAAATCCTCATCACCTGCCAGAACTGCGGCCACAAATTCCAAAAGAAAACCTGATCTAAATGTAGCCGTACTATCGGATCGTGGTAAACAATCCACAACATCCACATTTTTTCCACAATCCGATTGTGCAAAGCGGCCTACCTGCGTTGTATGTATCATTTATTGAAAGGAGGATCACCATGAGCAAGATCGTTTGCACTGTCTGTTCCTATGAAACGGACGTGGAGGGCGGAGTGGCGGCACTTCCGGATGACTTTGTCTGCCCCGTCTGCGGCGTAGGAAAGGATATGTTCGAAGACGCATAAACGCATCCGACCTACGGGAATGGGCGGAACCAAACCGTCCATTCCTTTTTCTTGCCTTGCGTTGACTTTGTCATACGGAACTCATATGAACGTCATCGGCTCTACCAGCACCTTATTGGGCCGGAAATATTCCTGCATAAATATTTCATAAAAATAGGGTGTTGACATCATCATCCCGGCTTGCTAATATAAATGAGCGTCGCCGAGAGCAAGAGCCCAAAGCAACGCAAGAACCTTAACAGATAGCGGCAGGCCGGATACAGTGAGCGTCCACCGGGAACGGAGACGGACGCGACAGTCCGCAAGTATGCGGACAGTCCGCAGGTATGCGGACGAGACAACCAGAAACTGGTTGTTGACGAAAGTGAAACGGTTTGTTACTATAAGAATCCACG
>CAZHNN010000015.1:0-66468 GCA_964533965.1 uncultured Clostridia bacterium
CGCTGTTCAGCGTATTCTCATTTACGATGATACTCAGCTTCAACGCTGCGCCGTCCTTCTCAAGCACGCCGTCGTTGTTGGTGTCCGCGTACCCCATAGCGGCCAAGAGTTCCTTCGCATGGCTGGGGTTATAGGTGTGCTGCGCATGCGTCGTCTCATACAGATACGAGTCCGGCGTGATTGGCACATCGATGGACACAGCATGGTTGAGGTATTTTTCCGTAATGATGGTCTTGCGGTCCAGTGCCGAGATGATGGCTTCCCGCATGCGGACATCCTTGAGGGCGCTCTTTTGCATATTCGGAATGATGCACTCGTATTCCTGCGTCATCAGTTCGGATACGTTGGTGACGGATTGCCGTTTGTAGCTCTGCGCGGTCAGGGCCGTTGAATGCACGACATCCACCAGCTTCACATCCATGCTGGTAAGCGCGGTATCCGGGTCAGGCATCGCCTTTGCGACGATGGTGGTGATGTACGGTGTATGCCGCCACCAGTTGGAATTGGCTTTTAGAACCAACTGCTTTCCGGCTTGGTATGATTCCACTTTGTACGCTCCGGTACCTGGTGCGATGGAGCCGCTTTGCAGCGAGTCCTTCTGCAAAATGGGGAAGTTCATCCAGGACAGGATGCTGGCGGAGGATTGCGTGGTATTGATCACCACGGTGTTTTCGTCGGGCGCGCTGTAGCTTGATATCATCGGGATGATACCGCTGTACAGGGACGTCTTTTGGGGATCCGAGTAGATGGCCTTGAGCTGGTTGAGCGTGTAGATCACGTCGCCCGAATTCAAAAGCTGTCCGTTGTGAAACGCAGCTTTCTTCTGCAGATAGAACGTCCATGTCTTCCCGTCGCCGCTGTGTTCCCAGCGCTCGGCAAGGCCGGGAACCGGCCGCATGGAATCGTCAAAGCGAACCAGCGAATCGTATATAAGCCCGAACAGATCCACCATTTCCCTGGAGGTAGCCTGCAGCGGATCCAGCGTAGCAGGGTTGGCCGGCATTACGATGTTGATGCTGCCACCGTTGATGGGCGCGTCCGAACCACCCACCTTTTTGCCGGTAGGTTGTGGCGTTGTGTTGATCTTGCCGCAGGCTGTTAACAGCAACGCGCAGACCAGAACCACGCTAATCAATCTTATAGAGTTCTTGATATACCTTCTGTGCATACAGCACCTTTTCCACATAATCCTTTGCCTCTTGAATCGGTATTTCGACGAGTTTTCCCTGACTGTCTACATATGCCGGATTGTTGAGCCATGTACGTACACGGTTCTGACCTGCATTATACCCGGCCAACACAGCTTTCATATCGCCATTGAAACTATCCATCAGATAACGCAAAAACCAGCAACCCAATTCGATGTTTGTGGCGGGGTCGTTGAGCATGGAATCTTGAAAGGAATCCATATCGAGTTTGCCGACAATCCAATCGGCGGTATCCGGCATGAGCTGCATCAATCCCACGGCGCCATCCTTGGATACAGCCGTAGGAATAAAGCTGCTTTCGGTCCGGATCACGCCCATTACAAGCGAGACAGGCAGATCGTATTTCTTGGCCACCGCTGTGACTTCGTCCGTATACTTGAGCGGATAGGCGGCCATTTTGGAAGCGCGCATCACCAGTAGGGCCGCCACAACCGAAAGGATCACAAAGAGAACGACGAGTATGCAGATGATGACGGTCTTTCGCCGCGATTTTTTTCTTCTGCTCACTTACTCGCCACCATCGCCTTTTTCTTTTGGTACAAGGTGATAGCTTGCTGTTCCAGCTCCTGCGGCGTGCGTCCGCCATCAAGGATATGGATTGCCAGCGCCCGCTTGTAATCCTGGGGCATTTGGCTCTTGATGCGCGCCTGCGCCTCTTCCAGGCTGATACCGTCGCGCCGCATGATGCGCTGGGTTCGCAGAATATCTGGCGCTGTGATCAGCCATGTCTCATCACAGATCACCTGCATGCCCGTTTCATATAAAAGCGCCGCGTCGATGACCACGTCCTCGTCGCTCTTTTGGATCTGCTGCTGGATTTCCTTGAGTATCTTAGGCCACATGATGTTATCCAGCTTCTTAAGCGATGGCGGATCGTTGAACACCAGCGCTCCTAGCTTTTTGCGGTTGAGCGTTCCGTCGTCGTTAAGCATCTGTTTGCCAAAGGTATCGGCAATTTCCTTCAATGCGATCTGTCCCGGACGCTGTAAATCCCTTGCGATGAGATCTGCATCCAGAACGCGCACGCCCTGTGAGCGCAGCGCATTGGCCGCGGTGCTCTTTCCTGCGCCGGTATTGCCCGTGACACCTATGACATATGCCTTTTTCTGCATCTACTTAGCCTCCAACCAATTTTCCCCGATGCCGATTTCCACCGATAGCGGTACCAGAAGCGGTATGATGTTCTCCATGCAATCCCGCACGATTTCCGATACCTTATCAGCGTCTTCTTTGCTGCAATCCACAATCAATTCGTCGTGTACCTGAAGTATCAACTTCGCATCCGGCACTTTCTCGCCCAATTCCCGTTCCACACGGATCATCGCTGTCTTGATGATGTCTGCGGCCGTGCCCTGAAACGGTGCGTTCATCGCCGCGCGTTCGCCAAACGCGCGCACGCTGTATATCTTGTTGTGCAATTCCGGCAAATAGCGCCGCCGTTTGAACAGCGTCTGCACATAGCCATTCTTCTTTGCAAATTCCACACATGACTGCATGTAGGCTTCTATGTTTGGATAGGTTTCCATATAGTCCGCAATAATCTTGCCTGCCTGCGCCCTCGTGATGCCCAGATTGCGGGCGAGCCCGAAGTCGCTAATGCCATAGATGATGCCAAAGTTAACCGCTTTGGCTGCGGATCGCTGTTCACGGCTCACAAGCTCAGGCGGGATGTCAAATACCTTGGCAGCTGTCGCCGTGTGGATATCGCCGCCGCTTAAAAACACTTCGATCATGTGCTTTTCGTTTGCCAGATGCGCCAAAAGCCGCAGCTCGATCTGCGAATAGTCCGCCGACAGAACAACTCTGTCATGCGCGCTTGCCACAAACGCGCGCCGAATCTCCCGTCCGACTTCCGTACGCACGGGGATATTCTGCAGATTGGGCTCAATGGAAGATATGCGCCCTGTTGCCGCCACGTTCTGCGTAAAGCGCGTATAGACCTTGCCCGTCCTTCGATCCGCGACGTTGGCAAGGCCGTCCAGATACGTCGATTTCAGCTTGGACAGCTTTCTGAACTCCAGCAGCTTGTTAATGATCGGGTGCCCGTCAGAAAGCGCTTCGAGAGTCGCCGCATCCGTCGAATATCCGCTTTTCGTCTTTCGCATGGCCGGCAGACGCAGCTCCTCAAACAGGAGCGTCCCCACCTGCTTTGGCGAATTGAGGTTGAACGGATGGCCCGCCAACTGCTCCGCTTCTGCCTGCAGGGTGTCGATCTGCTGCCCGTATGTCTGGTTGAGGGATTTTAACACCGAGAGGTCGATGGAAAAGCCGCGCTGTTCCATGTTGAACAGCACAGTGCTTAAAGGCAGCTCGATGTCGGTATAGACGGATATCGTATCCTCTTTTTGCAATCGGGCAGCGATCGCTTCATACAACTGCCAAAGGGCAACTGCATCGGCTTTTTCGCAGGCAATCCCGTGATCCTGACATTGTTTTACCAGCCCGTCCTGCCCTCGGTTGGTATCCTCCACATAGGCCATCAGCATGACATCCTGTACGGGTTCCGAAAGGTTCAGGCCATACCCGGACAAACGGTGCCGAAGCGCCTTGCTGTCATAGAGTATCTTCACGCATGTAATGTCCTCGAACAGCACAGAAAGTGTCCGCAGTACCTCGCTTTCATCCAACCCCTTGTCCAACAGCGTCTTGGCATACGGGAGGAAATATCCGTGCTCGTTGCCGTCCGCAATGCTCACTCCATCCTCGCCGTGATAGATCGAAAGCATTTTTGCGCCCCGTGCTTTTTCCAGCAGCGAAAAAGCGTTGTCCATCGTTTCCAGTTCGATCTGCGCTGTGACCTGCGGCGTTGCGGGTATCTGTGGCTGTACACCTTTGAGCGCACGCAGCCGCCCCAGCAGCGATGTCATGCCAAGCTGTTTAATCGCCTCTTCCGCCGGCTCGACGCTCAGG
The DNA here is from genome assembly GCA_964533965.1 of uncultured Clostridia bacterium. Lineage (GTDB taxonomy): Bacteria > Bacillota > Clostridia > Christensenellales > QAND01 > RGIG3178. Next base: position 4,119 of record CAZHNN010000015.1, read on the forward strand.
GAATATTCAATTTCATCAAGCTGCGGCAAGCCCTCCATATCGGTATGGATGGCGCCCAATTCCCGGCTCATGCGTGCCTGATCGGCATAGGTCACAAGCGCTTCGCACAGCTTTGGCCCGCCCGCTTGATCGGCATGCTGCAGAACGTTTTCCAGCGTACCGAACTCGTTCAACAGCTTTACCGCGGTCTTGGCCCCAACGCCCGGAATCCCGGGAATGTTGTCCGAGCTGTCACCCATAAGACCTTTAAGATCCGCCACGCTCCCGGGTGCGACGCCCAACTTCTCTATGACGCCTTTTGTATCCAGCCGTTCGGTGTCTGTTATGCCGCGTTTGGTGTATATGACGATGGTATGATCATTGACAAGCTGCAGCGCATCCCGGTCCCCGGTGACAAGAACGGACTGTATCTCCTGTTCGGTTGCCTTTTTGGAAAGTGTTCCCAGGATGTCATCCGCCTCAAAGCCTTCCTTCTCCAAAACGGAAATGTTCATGGCATGGAGGATGCTTTTTAGCATGTCGAACTGGCCGATCAACTCATCGGGGGTCTTTGCGCGTCCCGCCTTGTAATCCGCAAATGTGCCGTGCCGAAACGTCGGGCCGTGCATATCAAAGGCCACCGCCACATGGCTTGGCCCCTCTTCCCTTAACAGCCGGAACAGCATATTCAAAAAACCGTATACGGCATTGGTATAGCTTCCATCCGCTGTACTTAAGAGCGGAATCGCGTGAAACGCACGGTGCATCAGGCTGTTTCCATCTATCGCCAAAAGGGTCGGCATGGGTCACCTGCTTTCCCCAAAGTTCGTTGTATTAGGATCATATCCATAAAAAGAGTATCATACCAATATGGAAAAATCAAATAAATGGGGGCATGCGAAATCGCTTCTTTTGTCGTTGACTGGGCATGAAAACTTTGTTATACTCTTTTCTGCAATCCATGACGCGCAGTGCACGTCAAACGCGCGCGTTGCGCGCCCCTACGCCGGAGTGGTGGAATGGCAGACGCGTTGGACTCAAAATCCAATATGGGCAACCATGTGTGGGTTCAAGTCCCACCTCCGGCACCAAAAAGGCCTCACAATTTGTGAGGTTTTTTTCTTCGGCTTATACGATTTCTTTGTTCATTTGAATTGGTCTTCGTCTATCATGGTTAATGGATAAATTGGGGCTTTATTTTACTCGAAGGTCAATGTAATCGTCATATACAACCACACTGTCTACATACAGGTCAATCAACTTCTTGCAGGTAGAAAGCTTGCCACTTTTAAATAGCTCTCTTGCAATCCCGAACGATTTTCTTAGTTCGTTCTCGTCGACCTCATGGACGCAGAATTCATTTCATATTTTCAAAATTGAATTCCGTGATGGCTTTTTCTTTTCAATCTCTTTTATATTAGTTCTCTAGTACATGAGAAAACGTATTGAATAATATAAACAATTGCACACTGGGCTTATTACTTCCTGTTATAAAAAACATTATCATATATATTATCAGGAGCATAACCACGCCGATCTATATTGCAACCTCCGGTTCACCGGCGCAGATTCAGAATATTCTGAATAGTATTGCCCCCGGCCTTCTGACGCTGGCTACTGTGCTCGGCACCTCCCTTAACCCATGTGAAACAGATTATTAATAATCAATTAGTCTTATGATTTTTGATTGTCCAAACTGGTGTTTATCTCACTAGCTCTTTTAAAGAAAAGGCAAAGGACGAGAGCATATTAATGCTCTCATCCTTTGCCTTGGGTGGAGGGAAGGTCAGATTATCAGTTGCACGCTATAAAACACATCTCTATTCATCTATAAAAAGACAGCTACCACTACCCCTACTATGCATCAAAAGGTCGTAAGTTCGTCTTTAACGGCCAAATAGCGGGCAATATCCTGTCTCTGGTACACCAACATACAACAACTCTGAAAAACATGAACTCAATCTGTAAATTTATCTGAACCCTCTTCTGAGAGATGCGAATTCACGTTTCACGCTCATAGAATTTATGCCACTGGCAGCGACTCGGCCTGTTGTATAGGATGCGGTCGCTTCAATCCAATTGAAGTTTCGCTACACAAAAAAGCGACACCAAGGGTGTCGCTTTTTACCTACGCAAGCCTTTGGCTACACAATTCTCCCGTCCCCGTCAAAACGCAGCTCTTCACCCTTTGACAGCACCTCAAACCGCACGTCCTTTGAAAGTACGGGGAGATAGTTTTCCGACACCTCGATCTCGCTCAGATGCAGCGTATCGCGGATCCGCACTACCTTCACATCCTCCATCCGCTCGCGCGGTGCACAGCGCAGGCACACCCGAATGGCCTCCTCGTCGCTGTTTACGATAACGGGCAGCTTGGCCGCCATCAGCGCTCCCGAGGTAAAGACGTTGGTGTACGTCGCATGAAAATCGATCTTTTCGATCACCCATTTGGTGGTGATGTCCGCTCCGCCGATGCCGGTGGCATTGCCGTGCGAGGCAGGGGTGACATCCAGTACAGCGATGAGCTTGATGTCTGTCGCGATTTTGACAGGCACCGGTGCTATCGCCCGCCCGGTGACGTTGGGGTCCATCCCCGCCCCCGAGACGTCCTTGCCGATCCTGTCGATGATCAAGACGTCGATCTCATCCAAAAGCAGCCGCGGCATGTTTTCCTTGGCAAGTTTAAGCAGCTCCTTTTCCCGTTCGATGAGGGTCTCCGGTGGCACAACCTCGATCTTCATCGTCCTGTCAAACGCGTTTTCCACAATCCCGATCCCAAAAAGGATACCCCTGTTTAAAAAGACCTGTACCCCTTGCGGTAAAATCTCCGCCAGCTTATCATATCCCTGCCGGTGGAAACTTGTGGCACCCGCGTGCTTGCCTAAGCCCACCACCATCATCTTGCAAAGCCCGCTCTCGATCTCCCCACTGATGCTGGTATGCGGTTTGATGCGGCCTATCACCGCGATATAATCTGCCTGCGCGGCATGCTTATCGCAATAGACCGGATAGCCGTTTGCAAGCGTCCCAATTTGTACCGTCTCCATCGAGGACAGGATAGGCATGCCGACGCTTTCCTCTGTGATGCCATAACCCTCCAGCATCGATACCTGCCCTTTTGCTGTCGCCCCGCCGTGGCTGCCCATAGCAGGCACGATAAAGGGCAAGGCGCCCCGCTCCCTAAGGCATACCGCCACCGTCTTCAATATCTGCGCAAGATTCGGGATCTGCCTGCTGCCCGCCGTCAGTGCGACACTGCGGCCTGCAAGGTCGGGCAGTTGGACAGCTTCAATGGCGTCCCTTGTCGCCTTCGCAATGTCGCCGATCGCCGCATCGTCAAATTTCTGGCGTACCCTCACCATGCGCGGCAGCGGGAAGTCCATTCCCCCTTCAAGCGAAAACTCGATCCTCTCCGGTATCATGCCTTTCCCTCCCTTGCGCCCGCGCGCTTATTTCGCGGGATCATCCAGGATATGGATGCCTTTGAGCTCTTCATCGCTTAACCCATAGTCCTTCATTGCGCTTTTTCTTGTGATCATCCCCTGCTCCAGATCGCGGACAATAAGCTTCCTGTCCCGAAGCGACGGGTCTCCATATCCGCCTGAACCCGGCGTACGGCAGCTCAAAATGGTGCCGGGCGGCAGAGGCGTGTTGGATTTTTTGGAATCGAGGATGACGGGATGGTCGGATTCGGGGTCCACCACAATCTTCCCCGGTGCCCCTTCCCGTCCGCCCAGAAGCCCCCACGGCGGCAGCTTTTGCCTGTCCGCCTTCACGGAGAACACGCACTGGTGGTCCAGGATTTTAATGTCCTTGCGGATGCCAAGCCCGCCCCTGTATTGCCCCGCACCGCCGGAATCGGGGATCAGCGTATACTGCTCCACCCGGAGCGGGTATTCGCTCTCAAGGCTCTCGATCGGCAAATTCGACGTGTTGGTCAAATGCACCTGCACCGCATCGAGGCCGTCCCCGTTGTACCGTGCGCCGGAACCGCCCGCCACCGTTTCGAGATAGATATAGAACTTGTCTGTTTTGGGGTTCTCCCCGCCGAAGATAATGGAGGTGATCGCGCTGTTGCACCCCGCCACCACCTGTTGTGGTACGGCTTGGGAGAGTGCGCCGAAGATGACGTCCACCACCCGCTGCGCCGTGTCTGTCCGCCCCGCCACCGCCGCGGGTTCCTTGCAGCACACGAGCGTGCCGGGCTTCGCCGCGTATTTGATCGCCCTATAGTACCCGCCGTTTGATGGCAGGCTTGAATCGAGAATGCACTTTAAGCTGTAATAGACGCAGGCGACAAGCGCCGTTTCGGTCAGGTTCAGCGCACCCTTTACCTGAGGTGGGTTGTTCATGAAATCCAAAAAGATCTCATCGTCCCTGATTTCGATCTTCACATGGATGGGTACCGGCGGGCCGCCCAGTCCGTCGGAATCGAGATAGTCCGTGAACTCGAAGGTGCCGTTGGGTATCTGCGTGATCGCGTTGCGCATCTTGCGCTCCGAATAATCCAGAAGCTCCTTCATGCACGCCTTGATCGTTTCTTTTCCGTATTTCTGGCACGCCTCCTGCACGCGCTGCAGGCCCTTTTTGTTGCACGCGAACTGCGCGTGCAAATCCCCGCGCCGTATGTCGTTGATGCGGCAGTTCAACAAAATCAGCCGCAAAATGTCGTCGTCCAGTTCCCCTTTTCTGAAAATCTTCACCGGTGGGATGCGGATGCCCTCTTCATAGATGGATTCGGAATCCGCGGCGTTGCTGCCCGGCACCCGCCCGCCCACGTCGTTGTGGTGGGCGATGTTGATCACATACGCCACGATCTCCCCCTCGACAAACACCGGCGAGGCGATCGCGATGTCGGGCAGGTGTGTGCCGCCGCCGTTGTATGGGTCGTTCGCGATGAACACGTCGCCGTCGTGGATGTCCTCCACCTTATAGTTCTTTTTGATCTCGCCCACCATGCCCAAAAGCGAACCCAAGTGCATTGGGATATGCTCCGCTTGCGCTATGGTGTTGCCGTCCGCGTCGAACACCGCGCAGGAGCAGTCCTTTCTCTCCTTGATGTTGGTGGAATAGGCGGATTTTATCAGCACCGCCCCCATCTCCTCCGCGATGGACATGAACGTGTTGCCGATCACCTCTATTAAAATGCCATCTACCTGTTTCATGCCGCCCCTCCTCACACGCTTATGATGATGTTGCCGTAGCCGTCGATGGTAAAATGCGTATCTGGCGGTATGACAGTCGTCGAATCCATCTGCTCGACGATGCAGGGCCCCTGCGCCGATTCGAGGCTGCCCAGCTTCGCCCTGTCATACACGGGGCATCGTATCGCGCCCGTCTTTTCAAAATACACGTCCCTTGTGTCCAAAAGCGCGCTGCCAAGGCCGCCCAGCATCTTGTTGATCTTTGTCAGCTCGGGCTTTTTCACAAGCCCGATCGCCTCGGTGCGGAAGTTCACGAACTGCACCGGCGCGTTCGGGTTGTAATAGCCGTAGTTTTTCTCATGTTCGCGGAAAAAGCTCTGCTTGATCTCATCGAACGCCATATCGTCAATGCGCTCCGGCACCTCCACCTGAAGTTCGTAGTTCTGGCCTATGTAGCGCATCTCCACCACATTCCGGAAACGCCTGTCCTCTTCTGCCACCTTCTCAGACTCAAGCCATTCGTTGCCCTGCTCGATAAGCGGTGCGAAAAGGTCGTTTATCTGATTGGGCGTCGCCTCGTCGTATCGTAAAAGTGCCGTCTTCACATAGCTCTTTTTGATGTCCGCCGTCAAAAGGCCTAGCGCGCACAGCGTGCCGGGGGAGGGCGGGATCAGCACGGTTTTAATGCCCATGTCCTGCGCCAATTGCACGGCGTGCAGCGGGCCCGCGCCGCCGTAGGCGACAAGCACGAAATCCGAGGGGTTGTACCCGCGCTCAACGGTGATCACGCGTATCGCCCGAGCCATGTTGGAATTCACAACGCTTACGATGCCTGCCGCCGCCTGTTGCACCGAAAGGCCCATCCGATCCGCGATCTTCTCCCGTATGGCCTTTTCGGCGAACTCCGCCTCTATCTTCATGCGCCCGCCCAAAAAGTGTTTGGGGTTAATGCGGCCCAGCACAAGGTTGGCGTCCGTCACCACCGGGTTTTCCCCACCCAAGCCGTAGCAGGCGGGCCCGGGCATCGCCCCCGCGCTCTCGGGACCGACTTTCAGCGCCCCGCCGCTGTCGATATAGGCAATGCTGCCGCCGCCCGCACCTACCGCGTGCACGTCTATCATCGGCACGCCGGACGGCAGACCGCAGATCTTGCGCTTGGTGGTGTATTCGGCGACGCCATCGACGACAAGTGATACGTCCGTGCTGGTTCCGCCCATGTCGTAGGTGATAAGGTTTTGAAATCCGGCGAACCGGCTTACATACATCGCCCCCACAACCCCGGCGCTTGGGCCGGAAAGCGCCGTCTGTACCGGCGTTTCGATGGTGGAACGGATGGACATCACCCCGCCGTTGGACTGGGTGATATAGGGCTCCACCGGCACGCCCAGCTCTTGTACGCGAAGCTGTAGGTTGTGGATGTATTGCTTCATCTTGGGGCCGAGGTAGGCGTTGATGACTGTGGTGCTCAGCCGCTCGAATTCCCGGAACTCCGGCAATATTGAGGAGGATACGGAGCAATAGACATCGGGCAGTATCTCTTTGACACAACCCTCCGCGATCCTCTCATTGCCGTCGTTGAGGTAGGAGAACAAAAAGCAGATGGCGAGGGCTTCGATGCCCTCCCCCTTAAGTTCCGCCAGCACCCTTTTGATCTCTTCGGGGTCGGCTTGTTGCAGCATCGCTGCATCGGATGTGACGCGCTCGCCAATCTCGCGCCTAAGAGAGCGCTTTATCAGCGTCTCCGGCTTGTCCTCAAAGAGGTTATAGAGGCTGGGCCGCGTCTGCCGCCCGATCTCGAGGATATCCCGAAAGCCCTTCGTGGTAATAAGCGCGGTTTTGGCGCCCTTGCGCTCGATGATCATGTTGGTCGCGACGGTGGTGCCGTGCCCGAAATAGCTGACTTCGGCCGCTTCCACGCTGTTTTCCTCCAACACAGCCTTCGCCCCGTTCATGATGGCGATGGACTGGTCGCGGGGCGTTGAAGACAGCTTATAGGTATGGCATTTTCCGGTCTGTGCGTTCAATAGGGTTACGTCGGTAAACGTTCCGCCGACGTCGATGCCGATCCTGTACATGGCGCTTCCTCCAAAGCAGAATTATTGGGACACGCGGGGGAGCGGTTTTGCATTTCCCCGTTTTTTATACATCATTTTTTTGGTGACCTCGCCGCTGGACAGGGTAACGCAGGGAGGTTTGACCGGCGTACCGTATGTCTGGAGCTGCCGCGCCAGAGTCGCCATTGCGTTTCTATAGCTCCAGCTCCGCCCCCAGCAGCGGCCCATGCTGCTGCGCACCGTAGACGTCCGTCTCTCCGAGGTCGCCTGAGGCAATGGGGCGCACGATCGTGATCTTGACGGCCTTTGCCGGCTTAAACTCTACAATGTTGATGATTTTGCCCTCCGACACATTGTAGAGCCTACAGACAAGCGCATGGTTCACAGCCTTCGCCGCACAGACGCGCCCGAACGTCTCCCAGTCCTTGAATATGATGTCCAGCGTCAGCTCGTAGGGTCCGGAGTTCTTGCTGCGGATGACCTCGGCGATATCGATGAGCTTCACTTTCATTTCACGCCTCCGATTCGTTCCATCGTAACCGGGAACAATTCAAGTGGGTCGTCGACTTCCATCAGATGGTACAACGAGAACACGTACACTTCGCCTGCTTTGAAATCGGATGGGGAGTAAGGGAAAGCGAGGTTCCCGGCGGTGGACATCCGACCGGGGTATCCGAAGTGCAGCATCGTGGAGCGTGCGAAGCTGCACACGGTGTTGGCGATGGCCTGCGTGTCCGCCACGGCCTCGATTACAATACCGAGTTCGTGTCCACAGGCCTGCGGCGTCGGCTCCAGCGCACCCATTACGCCATTCCGGCCGTAGATTTTGAAGTCAAGGAAATATTTCAGATCCTGGGATTTGAAATTGTCGGCGACCCGCTCGCGCACGCCCGCGATGATGTCGTCGATCTTCGTGATCATCACGGGATCTCTCGTTCCGGCGATGGACACTGTGCGATAACCGATTTTCTTTACGCCTTCGAGTTTCAGCGTGTACCGCTCTGTCGGCACGAACCGGCTGCCGCGTACTGTGACGGCGCGTTCGCCCGTCTGCTCGAAGGAGGTTTCCGCCAGATCCAAAGAGCCGCCCGGCCCCGGCAGCACGTAGGGATTCGTCTTCTCGTAGAGCGTGTGGGCCGCCACGGAGAGCGTGGTGCACTTCCTCGTGGGATATAATGGCTCCACGCGGAAATAGTCGCTGCCCAGCCATCCGAACATGCAATCGCTGCCGCTGCCGGGCGTCGCCGCAATGGCTGCGCACTCCAGTATCTTGCCCAAGTGGATCGCAAGCCCCCTATCGTATCCCTGGCGCACGGCCAGCGCCGCGAACACGGCCGGGTCGTAGGCGCGGCCTGCCACGATCACATCCGCGCCCATGTCCAGCGCTCGGACGAATGGCTCCACGCCCATCTGCGCCACGACGCGCACGGTGGCGTCGAGATCCCGTTCCGATAATTCGGGCGCAGGTTCGAGCGACCTCACCCGTCCCGAGCGCATGGCGGTGCGCACGATTTCCTTGTCCACATCCGCGGGGATGACGGCCATGTTGAATTTCAGGCCCTTTTCGCACGCGATCTCGCGCACGATTTCCACGCACCACTCAAGGTGCGGTGCTGCGCCGCTCCCACCGGCCGTGCCCACAACCACGGGGATGCCCGCCTCGGCGCCTGCCGCCAGCATGATCTCCAAGTCGCGCTTGACGGCGCTGCGATCTGTAAAGGACACGCCTGCGCCCAGATAATAAGGCCCCGGATCCGTGCTGCCGGCGTCTACTGCGATCACGTGCGGCTTTCTACGCATGCCCTCCTCAAATGAGGCCAGAGGGAAGCCGTAGCCAAGGATCGCAGTGGTGGAGAGGATGCGAAGTTCTTCCATGATAAACCTCCTGTAGGGCGGGGCTCTGCACCCGCCCATCACTGAAGATAAGATTTACAGCTTTTAACCTGCCCTTATGTCGCAACGCGGCGTTGCGACATATTCAGGGGGGAATGTCATCGCAACGACAGAGGGGATGTTAAAGCCAATATCCTTTGCATCTCATTATATACGATCATAAACCCCTCATCCACGCCCATGCCGGGCTTGGCGAGGATCTGGTCAGGCTTGGATGCCATCGCCGCGTGCACGCAGACCTCGGCGGAGCGGTTTGTCTCGTTGCATGTGCCGCCCTGGTACGCGCCAATATTCTTTTGCTTGCAATAGAGCACGGCCTCGATCGTGTTGCCAATACCCCCCAGGTCGGGTGTCTTGATCTGTATCATATGACCGGCACGGTTGTCAGCGAAATACCGGATGTCCTCGAGCGTGTTGCACCATTCGTCCGCCACGATCTCCACGCGTATGCCGCGGCTGTCCACCAGGTGTGTAAGCTGTGCGAGCGCTTCCATCTGCGCTTCCCGCCCCTCCTCGTCCACAGGGCCCTCGATGCGAAGCTTCAATGGGCTGGCGGCCTTTTCCAGCCTGGCGAGATAGGAGACGATGCGGTCATAATCCTCGTTGAAGGCCAGCCCTAGCGTACCGTAGACGTCGATGTGCAGCACGGGGGCATAGTCTTCATGGGGTCTGAGCGTATGCACGCGCTTACTGAGCCACTTCACATAATCCAGCAGCAGCTCACCGTCCGCCCCGAGCTTCGTATTCACGTTGTTGATGAGGCCATGGGGCAGCACGTCCGCACCCTTTAGGATCATCTTGTCCACATTATCATAGCGGTTATCGCCGGACTGTGTGAAGATGGGGATGGGTTCCCGCGATACCTCTGTGCCATATTCCTCCGCGGCCACCTCGGCCATGAGACGGTGCCGCGATTTTGCTGCGGCGTCCAACAGTGCCTGTGAAACGCCGTAGCGGATTGCCGTATGCAGTGGTTTGCCCGTATTGGGATCTGCGATTTTTTCGATCATTTCGGCCGCCTGCCGGAAACCGATGAACTCAGCGCCAACAAGAAGCGGTGCGACTTGCTCCATGATCACGGGGATGAAATCCCTCGCGAGGAACAACGGGTCACGCCCGCCCGTGCCCGAGTATTGCACTGCGGCGCAGTCGCCGTGGGCGATCTGTCCGTCCGAAAGTTTGAAAAGCACCGACACGGACTCGCCAGCCTGCCTTATTGCCGTAAAACCCCCCGTGACCGGTTCCCCGCGATACGTAAAGCCGTCCGGCTCGGCGTTTCTTTTGATGGCGCGCTGGTCGTCGAAGAAGAAACCGGTGCGCCCCGGGGCGCAAATGACGTCTATTATTTTCATGATTTACCTTGGCCTCCCCGTCAGACTTCCATTTCCGATCGCATAGATGTCGTCGATGACCATCTGGAAACCCGGCTCGCGCCGCTCCGCCTTGGCTCTCTCGTTCATTTTGTCTCGATGGAAGTCCAATATCCTTTTGCTAAAGGGCAGATTGCCGGTGTTCAAAAGCCGTACCGCGCCTCTGTTGTCGCGCGCCGGCAGTATTTTCCCTGCGTTGTTTACGCTGGGTGCGAAAGGCACGTCGATCACGCCCGCCTCGAAAGCCCGCACGGCGCCGGCCGCAGTATTTCCTTCACCAAGCTCCAGCGCCTTGTCCAGTATGCAGCGCGTTTCTTCGAGAATCGCGGCCATCTCGTCGTCCAACTCGTGTGAGAGCGGCATGCGTTGATCCGCAAGCATGCTCACGATCTGCCTGGACGTCCGCAAGCCCTGCGCGTTGGCCTCCATCGTAGGGATGCCCAGCGCCTCATGCGGCGACTTTGTGATGACTTTTGTGGCCCCGGAGAGCGCCGCGGTAGCCGCGCCCCAGGCGATCACGCCGAAGGCTTTGGCTTCGTCCTGCGGGAAGCCGCCCATCCATTCGTGCAGTACCGTGGTGACGGACACGTTCGAAAAGCCGAATCGGTTGAGGTATTCCGACGCTAGCGTCTCCAGCGTGCGCATCGCCGCTACGTCCTGCACGAGGCAGCCGCACTGCCCGTAACCCAGTGTGATGTCGGATACACCCTGCTCCGCCGCCAGCAGCGCTTCGAGCACAGCCACGGCGTGTGATATGCAGGGCGGCACAAGCGTGCCAGTCAAAGGACCGAAGGGTTCGCGGTTGATCGCCACGCCGGCTTGCGCGTAGAGGCCCACAAGCCGATCCACGTATTGCCAGTCCCGGATCGTCTTCTCCAGCGGCACGCGCTTGGCGTAGGGGATATTGTAGGATATGCCGCCTCCCTCATACGCCGAGAAACCGCCGGCGATGCATATTTCCGCCAACAGCCGCGCGTCCGGCGTGCCGTGGCGCACCTGCAAGGGGATGTTCACCGACTCTACGACCCGCCGGCAGGCTGCAACACCGTGGTTGACAGCGGGGAAGCCGTTTAAAAGCGACCGACCGGCCTGGGTGCTCTCAATGATGCCCCGATCCGCCTCTTCATAGAGGTTCTGACGCGTGTAACTGTCGATCGTGGTGGGCAGCAGATCGGCTTCGCCTTCCTTTTCTAAATATTGCATAAGCCTGATATGCTCCTCCGGCAGCGCCACGCCGGCACGAGGCTGCAAAAGCGTTTCGCCCCTTTTCTTTGCGAGTGCGAGCCGTTCGGGAAAACTTCGGCTGGTGGGCATCGCCTTATGATAGGTCACAGCCTCGTCGAAATTTACGTCCGCGCCGGTGGGCCACTGGCGAAGTACTTCTTCACGGATTTTCCTAAATTCCTCGATGTTCATCATACGGTTATCCGCCATGTTATATCCCAAATTCCTTCTTCATGATTTTCACAGCAGCGCCTGGGTGCCTTTGACTAAGGAGCCCCATGCCCGCCAGAATGTAGCGCTTGTCGATGAAGATATCCGGATCTTTCGGCACGAGCAGCAGATCCTCGTCCAAGCTTTTCAAGGCGTTGCGCACAAGCCCCACCGGGTCGATGTCCGCCAGCACGGGACCGCCGGTCGCCACAAATTTCGAAAAGCCACGCAGATCCTTGCCCATCTGGAATAAAACCTTGCCGAAGGGCATGTAGCTGACCTCGCAGTGCCCGGCGTGTCTTTGTACAGCGATCTTGACAGCCATCGTGCCGAGGCCGTGATCCAATTGTGCGATGGCGGGGTCGTCCCTGGGCAGCAGTGACGGGTTGCCATCAAGAAGTGAAACCAACCGTGCGGTCTCCTCTTGCGTGAGATCGGAAGCCATTGCCAGCGCGGGCAGTCCGACCAGCTCCATCAGGGACTTCGCCGTGTACCGCACGCCGATGTCGCCCTCTACGGTGCGCTTGGCGTACGGTTCGGGCAGACCCTTGAATACTACACCCGGCGCCGTAGGCAAGCCCGAACCTATGGAATAAACGTCTGTCGTGGCGCCGCCTACGTCCACCGCCATGAGCTCGCTCACGCCCGGCACACCGTCTGCGCCGCCTGCGAGCGCCTCAAGCGCCGCCAGAACAGCGGCCGGCGTGGGCATCATGATGCCCCCGATGAGCCTCTCGATGCGGGAAAGCCCCTTCGCGCGCACGATATGCTTTAAAAAAACGTTGCGGATGCATTCGCGCGCGGGCAGTATGTTGAGCTCGTTGAACTCGGGCATTACGTTCTCGGTGACGATGCACTCTTTGCCCGCGTCCCGGAGAATGCGTTCCGCCTCGTCCGCGGCGCACCGGTTGCCCGCCACCACGACCGGAAAATAGCCGGAAATCCGCGCCAATGCATTGGCGTTGTGCAGCAGCACCGCCTTGTTGCCGCCGTCGGTGCCGCCGGTGAGCAGCACGATATCCGGTTTGAGCGCTTCGATCTCGCAGATGTCCTTCTGCGCGAGCTCGTATGAATAGGCTTTCGAAACCTTGGCCCCTGCGGAGAGCGCCGCGCGCCTCGCAGCCTCGGCTGTGAGCTCCGGAACGAGGCCCACAGCAGCCACCCTCAGCCCCCCGGCTGCGCTGCTGCACGCCAGTGTGGCTTCGTACTCGAGTTTGCCAATTTCATGCTCCAGATTCCGGAGTGCCTCGTTGAAACCCTCCGCGATGTCCGTGCGCACGGTGGTGAAGGCACGCGCCGTGCCCAGAATGCGGGCTTCTTCTGCGTCTGCGGCCGTCACCTTTGTGCAAGTGCTGCCGAAATCAGCGAGCAGATAGGCCTTCATGCCCGATCACCCTCCAAATCGACCCTGAGGTCGGCGATGGCCGTCTCAGGCAGCGTGCCCGGCGGGTACACGCGCGTGAATCCCATTTCCTTGTACAACTTTTCCACTTCCGCAAAATCCTTCTTACCGACCACGAGGTTGCCTCCCACGTACAGCGGAATGCCCGTGAGTCCGGCCTCGTCGCACTTGCCCCTAAGGCCCCGGCAATCCATCTCGCCGTGGCCGTAGAGCGAAGACACGAGAATCACGTCGGCGGCCGTTTCCACGGCGGCGCTTACGAACTCCTCCTGCGAGACCATTACGCCCAAGTTGACCACGCGGAAGCCCGCGTGCATCAATGCAAACTCGAGTATCTTATTTCCGACTGCGTGGACATCGGCGCCGACCACACCCAGCACAAGTGTTTTAGACAAAGCAACCTCCAAGTTGTTATGAATTATTGGATGACTATTCGCATTGTTAAGTTCGTTTCAACGATACCTTTACGGTAAATTCAGATGGAAACACCGTCGCCCATGGAGTAGGTGGCACGGGAGTAGAGCGGCAAATTCTTTCACGCAGCCCGCGTTCAGCAGGCTCAAGTTTCAGGTCTCAAGGCGGTAGGGATTCCCGCTTAATTATGTGTACTGAAAGCAGTTTTTCCGTTGTTACATCCATGAAAAACTCCCATCATCAGATCATTGCATTATTCTTTTTTTTATCATATCATTGGTATAGACCAATTTTAAAACATTTAAAGAATGCGATATGCTACAACTAAATAGCTGTGATAGGGGAGCAAGAAAATAGACTGAAATGAACTTTCTGAATTTATACTATTTCACAGTAGTAGCGGAAGAGCTGAATATCACAAAGGCTGCCGAGCGGCTTTACATTTCCCAGCAATCGCTCAGCAACCATATCTTAAAGCTAGAAAATGAGTTTGGCGTTAAACTTTTAAACCGTGGTTCTTCCATTTCTCTAACCTATGCCGGTACACGGCTATTGCGCTCGGCGAACCAAATCCTAGACATAAAGCAGCAAATCATCAAAGAGATGGATGATATCGCCAATCGCCAACGCGGGGAATTACGCGTTGGCATTTCCCATACGCGCGGCCGTGTCATGCTTCCCAAAGTACTGCCGACTTTTTGTCGAGATCATCCCTTTATCGATATATCCGTAACCGAGGGGAATTCACAGCAACTGGAGGAATGGTTGCAGCATGGACGGATCGATTTGCTTATCGGGTTTGCCCCTATTCTGATCGATGCCGCCGAAACCAGGGAAATTTTGCAGGAGCGGCTTTACCTAGTCGTTCCGAGGGCTTTTATCGCTGAGTTGTATCCGAACATCGATCAAAAGCTGATCGACGATTTCCAAAAAGGCGTTAGCGTCAACGCCTTCCGGAACTGCAAATATCTACTGCTGCCTACAGGGAACCGCATCAGAACGATTTTTGATCAGCAACTGATAAGACAGAGGATCTCCGTCAACACTATACTGGAAATGGAGAGCATTGAAACGCTGTTTACCCTCTCCTGTAAAGGGATGGGCATCACCGTATACCCGGAAATGTTCTTGAAAAACCTTGGTCGCCCAAAAATATGCGAAGCCTGTTCCAGTGTCTGCTTTTTTCCACTGAACGACTCGGCCACTATCGGTAGCCTGGTAGTTGCGTATCATCGAAGTCGTTACCTGTCTGATTCAGCCAAGGATTTCATCGAAAACCTGATGGAAATCGATTATTTCAATGAGAGTGAATTATGTTCTCATTCCGATAAAATTACCACATGCAGCCCTTCTTGTGCCAATTCCGCCGGATGCATTTATAATATTCCCCGGCCTTCTTGACCGCTCCCGGCATACCGCCTTGTTGGCTAGGGCGATGACTTTTGACATGACATATTCCTTTCAACATAAGCCGTTTACCTTAGCTGAATTGATAAGGTAAACGGGATTATCATTACTTGATTCTCTGATATTAATGAACTCATTCTGCCATGACCAATCCGGCAACTATTTCACTTTAATTTAGGTAATAGGGTAACATATTTTTAGTTCTTACCTCATATTTGGCTATGTCGCTTATAGCGCTTATATCCGCTGTTCTTGTAGTTAATTCATCCAATGTCTGTGTGAATACAGCCTTTACCGAACCTCCGGCATCAAAAAAGGCCTCACAATTTGTGAGGCTTTTTTCATCTGTTTATCCTGATTGCTCCGTCATTTGATTTGTCTTCGACTTAATAACCAGCGCTTGTGTCTATAATGCTCCCGTCTATTGCGTTGATTGTCTTGTAATCGGATGAACCCCATACACTGGTATCCGTATTGTGGTCCTTATACTGAACTTTTTCCGATCCGTAAAACTTCCACGCAGGAACCATCCGGTATACGCCCGGCTGGTCTTTGATCGGCAGCCGCACCATTCCAAGCTCAATTTTGCTTACGGTTATCGTTGAGGATACCATTTTAGAAATATATTCCTGATAGTCCGAATTTGTGGGTGCCTGGTGTGAGAGTTTTTCCAAGTTATACTCCGAAGCCATTTCCTTTGTGAATGTCTCCATGATGCTGTCAAAAGGCAATAGTTTCACATCGTTCTCGCTATTTACTTGTTTGGGCGGGCTCTCCCATCTGAAAGAGACGATCTGGTCGTCGCGAATGATAATTTGGATACCCTCCCGTATATATATAGGCTTAGTCTCATCGTATTGGATATCTGTTGTTAAAACTCCGCCGTATGTGCGCTGGTAATACACGTAATAGACGTACACCTCAGAACCGGATTTTGGGTCCACCAGTTTACCCTGTTTATCCCAGGCGGTGAAATTGGAAACAGCCATGTCCTTGATCCCTAACCGATCCATCAGGTCATTCGCCATTTTCAAAGCGCTCTCCTGTGAAATGGAGTTGGGATTGGAAATTGGATCTAAATCCCGCCCAAAATACGCTGATTCGTTCGGATGCAGCGCGTGTCCCTTAATAAACGTAAACGTGTTTTGAATCAAGCTTTGCCCCTGGTAGTTCAGAACATTGATCCTGCCATAATAGCCGCCGTCCAGCGTGGCGTCCAGGATCAGCCTCTGCCCATTTTCATACCGGTCCAGCAGCTCCTTTGCCTGCTTATCGCTGTCCTGTTTCCATGAGTCGCTGTGTTCCTTATACATGGCCGGGTCTTCGTACGTCTTGAGCGGCACGAACTTGAAATCCGATTGCTTGGTCGGATAATCGTTGGGAGCGGTCGGAAGAAGTCGTTGATACGTCTTTATCCGGTTTTGGAACATTGCGGTTACCTCTGCTATCGTCTCTGGGTCGCCCGATTTAAGTCCATCTGATCTGCTGTTTGCGGGATCGGCAAGCGCCTGCTGTAAATCCGATATTTTGGCTTGTATTTGGGATTTGGTCAGCGTGGTTCGCGGCGCATATGCGGTTTTGCCTTCAAAGAACACCAGCGCGGCTTTTTTTACAAATTCGGTTGTAAACGGACTGGGCTCTATATCCACCACGGAATACCCGGATGACTTGGGAATCGTTGCCTGCGCGTCTATATTCACCGTTACACGGTTGTCGTTGGTAGAAAACGTTTTCTTGACCGCCTGCGTCGCTGTATTCGTCGCCTGCGGGGAAGCGTTTGTCATCATGACAGTGGTAAGCGTAGGCCGGCAGGCCGTTGTAAAGCATGTAATGATCATGAAAGCCGAAAGCAGAGCGCATAATGTGACAGCTGTCTTGGATCTCTTTTGCGGCTTCATCAAACGGGATATCCGCCCCTTGAGCTTGCCACCAGTTTCAAAAAGCGACGTGGTCAACGAAGGGACGATCGATATGCTTCTCTTAGAAAAGCGTGCGGCTTCTAAAAGCGACTGGCTGTATAACAGTACTCCGCCTGCCTTCAATCTGCGTGCCACCTGTTGATCACGGCATAGCTCAACGTCATCTTCATACCGTTTGTAGGCAATCCAAACCAGCGGATTAAACCAGTGCAAAGCTTTGGCTGCAAGCCAAGCATAATTCATCAAGATGTCATGACAGCGGATATGGACCATTTCATGCAGCAAAATAGCGTCCAAGCTGTTTCTGTCCATATGCCTAATAAATCGGAAAGGAATCAAAATGCTGGGCTTACGATATCCGAATATCGCCGGAGCATGAACGAAATCGCATTCGATCACCGCAATCGGTTTTTTAATGCCGGTCTCCTGTTTATGACGCCGTACGATCTCCAATATACCGGTATCCGTGACGGGATGGCAGATGCAAATTTTTTTCCTGAATCGGATCGCTTTTCGGATGAATAGAAACAGGGTCGCGATCCCGCCTGCCATCCAGATTGCCGACAGTACGCTCCACCAAGGAATGCTCTTGATAAAACTGCCCGGTGTTTTTGTATCCGTTTTGTCGGTGTCCGTTGTAAACACCGTTTGTGGCGTATCCGGATTTACGATTTGCATATTGGTTTGCGGTGGGTTCTGGTTATATGCCATGGGGAATTCGGCGGCCAGCTGCTCTTTTGCCACCGCAGGCTCACTATATACGTTAGCGGTTTGTTGTGGAAGATTCACCAACTTAACGGGGCTTATAAAGGTAAAGGGGATGCACAGGCGCACAAGCACCATTGTCCATAGCAGAAGCATCACTGCCGGATGCATTTTTTTCGATAGAACCACTCGAATAAAAAGTACTATGCCGATCATCACGGAGGCCATCAGGCTTATCTGTAAAAACAGCTTCAATACATCTGCCATTTTACACCTCCTTGTTCCGCACTCGCCGTATCAGTTGCTCCAGTTCGTTGAGATCATCCTCCGTAATCTCCTCTTTTTGTATGATTCCGGCAACCATATGCGACAAAGAGCCATAGTATTTATTCAATATGCTTCCGGTCTTGTCGGCCGCATACTCCGATCTAGAGACGATGGGAAAATAATGATAGGTCCGCTTGTTGACTTCCTTTGTTCCCACAAGCCCCTTTTCCACCAGGCGAAACAGGTAGGTGCGCACAGTCTGCCGTGACCAATCCAGCTTGTCTTCGATTTCTTTGAGGATCTCAGAGCTGCTGCATTCGCCCTCCCGCCAGAGTATTTCCATAATGATGCTGTCCGCCTCTGACAGATTTGGATATTTGCTCATACCAACACCTCGTTCCTCAACTGACGTAAATTCTACGTCTTATGCAAATAGACTACATCTATACGTCTATTATGTCAAGTGCTTTTTGAATATCCCAAGCTTCTGTCAATGATACTTGACCGTCTATTTCGTTAATACGCTTAGTCTGCTATTCAGCCTTTTTAATTTATGTATGGATACAGGCAACACCGAATCTCCGGCACCATGAATAAAAGCCATGCTGATGCATGGCTTTTGATTGTTTGGGTTCTCCGGATAACCGGAGAGAACGATTCTTTGCAGGGGACAATCGTGCATTCTATTCCGCTTCTTCGTTCTTTTCCCGAATATGCTCCAATCCCTTTTCGAAGATCGCCTGGATGTGATCATCCGCCAGGGAATAATAAACAACCTTTCCTTCTTTTCTGTTCTTGACCAAATTCGTTTGCCTCAGCAACCTAAGTTGATGGGATATGGCGGATTTTGTCATTCCCAAAAGGAACGCCAGGTCGCACACGCACATCTCATGTTCATCCAACGCCCAGATGATCTTCGCCCTCGTGTTGTCACCCAGGACCTTAAAAAAATCCGACAAGTGGTACAAGTCACTTTCTACAGGCATTCTGCCTTTGACGGAATTGACCACATCCGCATGGATGACCTCACAATCGCAAAACATTTCTTCCCTTTTCATCTGATCACCTCGACTGTTTTGTCTCGAAAAAATGTCCGCTAACTTCACAAATTTAAGACTTGTGCTTATTATGCGCTTATAACAAAGATGGGATCATGTATATTGTATCATAAAGCGTCAAGAGTAAACATCTTCCCGCGTTCTCTTTACAACCAAGCCAAAACGGATGAGCAGGCGGGCACACCCCGGCGTAAAAATACCGGAATAGATAGAAAAGGAGTTGACGGTTGAGCGACCTCTCAACTATAATAAAAGACAGTTGAATGATTGCTCAACTGTCTTTGTAAAGGCGGCCGGTGCCGAAAGCTTCTGTATGAAAGCAGTACTGACCCAGCGCTTTGTGCAGTCCTTCAAATGATAGGCTGACATACGCAATATGATTTGGGGGTTTAGGATATGAAAAAATCTTTTTATCTGGAAGGCTTGGATTGTGCCAATTGTCTTGCTAAAATTGAGGATGCGATCAAAGCGCTCCCGGGTGTGACCTCCGTATCCGTCAATTTCATGACGACCAAAATGACCATCGAAAGCGACGATGCGAGATTCGATGAAATCGTTCAATCCGCCAGCGCCATCGTGAAGAAATACGAACCGGATGTTATTGTGAAGAAGGCTTGAGTATGAAACATAATGCGGATCGAAAGCACCTGTACAGGCTCATTGCGGGCGCTGCAGTGTATGCCGTTGGCATCCTATACAAAGCACCAAACGAATCCGTTACACTTGGCATATTCTTAACGGCATTTATCATCATCGGCGGCGGCATATTCTTGAAAGCCTTGCGGAATATCGCCCACGGACAGGTGTTTGATGAGAACTTCCTGATGAGCATTGCGTCCATCGGCGCCTTTGCCTCCGGAAACTACGAGGAAGGCGTAGCCGTCATGCTCTTTTACCAAGTGGGCGAGCTGTTTGAGCGCTATGCGGTTGGCAAGTCCCGCAAATCCATTACGAGCTTAATGAATATCCGCCCCGACTATGCCAACGTGCAGCGAGGGGATAGTATCGAAAAGGTCGATCCGGACGAAGTAAAGATCGGCGAGCTCATCGTCATCAAAGCGGGTGAGAGGGTGCCCCTTGATGCGGTTGTGACGGAGGGCAGTTCGATGATGGATACCTCCGCTCTTACGGGCGAGTCCGTGCCAAGGGAAATCCTTCCGGGTGCCGAAGTGTTGAGCGGCTGCATCAACGTAAATGGCCTGCTCACTGCGCGCGTGATAAAGGAATATGGCGAATCCACCGTCAGCAAGATTCTGGATTTGGTGGAAAACGCCAGCGCGAAAAAGTCCAAATCCGAGAACTTCATCACTAAGTTTGCCCGGTATTATACGCCTGCCGTCGTGATCTCGGCGGCGCTTCTCGCGCTGGTTCCACCGCTCGTGCTAAGAGGCGCCACGTTTGGGGTTTGGATTTACAGAGCGCTAGTTTTCCTTGTTGTCTCCTGTCCCTGCGCACTTGTGATCTCCATTCCGCTTAGCTTTTTCGGAGGGATCGGAGGTGCCTCGCGAAGCGGCATCCTCGTAAAAGGAAGCAACTACCTCGAAGCGCTGGCCGAGACGGAGATCGTGGTGTTCGACAAGACAGGCACGCTGACAAAGGGCGTATTCAAAGTGCAGAAGGTCGTACCCGAAGGAATTTCCGAAGAAGAGCTTTTGGAGATGACCGCTTACGCGGAAAGTTATTCGAACCACCCGATTTCCGCTTCTCTCAAGCAGGCTTACGGCAGAGAAATCAACAACGTGCGCATTGCGGGCGTGGAGGAGATCTCTGGGCACGGCGTAGTAGCCACCGTCGATGGCAAAACTGTCGCCTGCGGCAACCCGAAACTGCTGCAAAAGCTTGACATACCGTTTCAGCAGACCAGCAGCGCTTATGGGACAATCGTGCATGTCGCCATTGACGGGCAATACAAAGGGTATATCGTCATAGCGGATGAATTGAAAGAGGATGCCGCCAAAGCCATCCACGACTTGAAAGATGCCGACATCCGGGAGATTGTCATGCTAACCGGGGATTCCAAACCGATCGGTGAAAAGGTTGCCAAACAGCTTGGCTTAGACAGGGCGTATGCCGAACTTCTCCCCGCGGACAAAGTGCAGAGGGTGGAGGAGCTTTTAAAGAGCAAATCATCCAAAGGCAAACTTGTCTTTGTGGGTGACGGCATCAACGATGCCCCTGTTCTGGCAAGGGCTGATATCGGCATCGCAATGGGCGGTCTGGGTTCAGATGCGGCGATCGAAGCTTCCGACATCGTGATCATGACCGACGAGCCGTCCAAGATCGCTACCGCCATAAGGATATCCAAGAAAACGCTGCGCATCGTAAAGCAGAACATCGTCTTTGCATTGACAATCAAGGCGGCGGTATTGATTCTGGGCGCCGCCGGTATCGCCTCGATGTGGGCTGCGGTATTTGCCGACGTAGGCGTTGCGGTGCTGGCGATCCTCAACGCGATACGAATGCTGAACATCCATAAATTCCAATGACACGTAGCCGGGAGTTGAACTTCCGGCTTTTTCTATATTAGAGAGAGCTCTAGCCTTTCAACAAATTGCATGCCGATCGGTTTTGTGATAAGGTAAACAGCGACGATTCGTATGAAGCGGCCTGAGGTTATCTTTTTAGAAAAGCCAAAGGTTCGGCTTCGTTTTTTGTGGGGGAAATTTGAAAAAGCTGAACTATTTCAAGGTATACGGCGGGCTGCCGAAACAAATATATGTTTTTTTCATCGCCAAGGTGATCACCTGCATGGGGGCGTTCATCCTGCCGTTGTGGACGCTCATCCTCACGCAGAAGATTGGGCTTAGCATACCGCAGGCGGGACTTATGTCCACAATCTATGTCCTTACCCAGGCTCCCTGTCTATTGATCGGTGGAAAGCTGATCGATACAATCGGCCGAAAGAAGGTCATCTTCTTCTGCCACACCATGGGCTCCTTGTTTTACCTGGCCTGCGCTTTGTTGCCCATGAGCATGCTCACCGCGATTCTGATCATGATCGCTTCCGATTTCTATACAGTAACCTCGCCTGCGATCGATGCATTGATGGCCGATGTCACGAAACCCGAAAACAGGAAATCGGCTTTTTCGCTGATCTATTTTGGCATTAACCTCGGATACACCTTCAGCCCTCTTTTGGGCGGGCTGTTGTTTGAACGCCATCTGCCGGTTCTGTTCGTGCTGGACGCCGTTACGACGATGATTGCTTCCAGCTTGATCATGCTCAAAGTCAAGGAACCGCATGGCAGAAAAAACGAGGCTTTGTCTTTAGCCAGCCGGGAAAACGCAGAGGGGACCCCTGTCCTGAAAGTCCTTTGGAAGGTTCGCATTCTGCTATATTTCCTGCTTGTCATGGCGATCTATGAGTTTTGCTACACGCAATGGTCCTTCATGCTGCCGCTGCAGATGGCCGATTTGTATCTTGGCAACGGAGCAAGATATTTCAGCTATCTGGTAGCGCTAAACTCCCTTACCGTGATCGTGTTTACGCCGCTCGTAACGGCCTTGTCGCATAAATACCGCTCGCTAACCATAACAGCTACCGGCGGACTGTTCTACTTTGCAGCGTTTTTCACATTTGGTCTGGTCACAAACCTGCCTTTATTTTTAGCGGCCGCCACTGTGCTGACCGTGGGGGAGATATTGATCACGGTCAATATCAACGCGTTCATAGCCGATCAAACCCCACCCACGCATAGGGGAAGGATCAATTCCATCAGCTCGTTGACACAGGGTAGCTGCCGGGCGCTCTCACCGCTTATCATGGGCAATGTGGTCGTACTGACGGGCTATTTCACGGCCTGGTGGATCGTCGCGGCGCTGATGATAATGGGAGCACTGTGCATGTTTGCCCTTGACAAAAAGCACAGGCAAAATGCAGCGCAGATACCCTTGCAGGAGGTATAGCCTTTATCCGTTGGCTTTTCATTCAAAACCTCGCGGGGACGCGAGGTTTTTTGCATGCTTTGGTGTATACCATGGGTAAATCAATCGGATACCGGCACAATGCTAACTTCTTTTAAAAAGCAGCCAGCAGCAGCATTTCGGCATGACCTGTAAATTGCATGCCCATCTGTTTTATGCTATAATAAAAGAAATTAGCAATGCGTACGAAGCTGCCTGAGGTTTTTTGAAAGCCAACGGTTCCGGCTTCGTTTTTTGTGAGGGGAATTTGAAAAAGCTAGGTTATTTAAAGGTGTATGGTGGGCTGCCAAGGGAAGTCTATATTTTTTTCATTGCCAAAGTGATCACCTGCATGGGGATGCTCATCATGCCGCTTTGGACGCTCATCCTCACCCAAAAAATCGGGCTTTCCATACCGCAGGCGGGGCTCATGGCAACGATCTTTGCGATAACGCAGGCCCCAAGCCTTATGATCGGCGGAAAGCTGATCGATGCCATCGGCCGGAAAAAGGTGCTCTTCTTTTGCCAAACCTTGGGTTCGCTGTTCTATATCGTCTGTGCATGCATCCCCATGAGTATGCTGACAGCCATTTTCATCGTAATCGCATCGGATTTTTATGCGGTGGCACAGCCTGCAATCGACGCGCTGCTGGCAGACGTCACCACGCCAGAAAATCGGAAAGCATCCTATTCGCTGCACTACTTCGGTCTGAACCTCGGGTATACCATCGCCCCACTTTTGGGCGGGCTGTTGTTCCAACGGTATCTTCCTGTGCTCTTTATACTCGATGCCGTCACAACGATGTTTTCAACCTTGCTGATCGTACTGTATGTAAAGGAACCGGATCATAAAAGGAATTTGGCGAATCTGTCCGCCGAACATCCACAAAGTGACAGAAGCATTCCGTTGCTGAAATTGCTTTGGCAGATGCGCGTGCTGTTGTATTTCCTTATCATCATGGTCATCTATCAGTTTTGCTATACGCAGTGGACTTTCATGCTTCCGCTGCAGATGGCGGCAATATATCATGACGGCGGAGCTCGCCATTACAGCTATCTGGTGGCGCTCAACGCCTTTATCGTGATCGCTTTTACGCCGCTTGTGACGGCGCTGTCTCACAAATTTCGGCCTCTTGCCGTTTCGGTGGTTAGCGGTCTGTGCTTTTTTGCGGCATTTATCACCTTTGGCCTGGCACTGCGACTGCCCCTGTTCATGGTGGCCATCTTCATCTTCACCGTTGGAGAAATCTTAAACGCCGTCAATCTCAGCACCTTTTTGGCGGACCAAACACCGCCCACACACAGGGGAAGGGTCAATTCCCTTTCCGCGTTTTCACATGGAGCCACCCAGGCGCTCGGCCCGCTGATCATGGGCAATGTGGTCGTGCTGACCGGCTATTTTGCGGCTTGGTGGGCTGTTGCGGCATTGATGCTCACCGGAGCTCTGTGCATGTTTGCCCTTAACAGAATGCACAGTCGTACCACGGCGGAGAAGACCGGCTCCATACAGGAGGCTGTATAGCCTTCTGATTGTCTCTGTCTCTTGTATCAAAAAACCTCGCGATGTCGCGAGGTTTTTCTGTAGTATCGCATTCATATTGGCAGACCATTCATATGGCTATTTTACCTTCACATAGATGCCGCCCGAACCCATAAGACCCCGTACGAACAATCGGTTGTGCTCCTTGTCGTTTTGATATTCTATCACCCAATATGGCCAGACGAGGTCTGTCAGCGTCCTTTTCCCCTCTATTGCAATGCCGATAGTCTTCCCAAGGTTTTCCTCATCGGAAGCAAGAGACGTTTCGCTGCGCACATATACGGCATCATTGTATTTCATCGTATTGCCTTCCATGGTGTATTGATCCATGACAAATCTTGTATACAAGAAAAAGGCTGCCGCACACAGAGCGATTGAAAGGAAAAAGACACCAACTATTTTCCCTGTTTTCAATTAAAACCCCTTATAGCAATAATTCATTGCTTATTTCGCGCCATCCAAAAAGTCCTTCAATTGTTCTTTAGTAACGCCGACGCCTAAAATCGAGTCCAGCTCTCTTCCATCCATGCGAAAAGACGGCACTGCCTCGATCCCGTTCTGCTCATAGGCATACCGGTTCCCGTCCTTCTGCTTGTTCGCATACTCACCGCTTTGCAGTGCTTTTTTCAAAGCATCCGCATCAAGCAGCTCCCGCAACGCTTCCGCCAGGACATTGGCGCTGTTGATGTCGATGCGTTCAACCAATGCCGTATGGTACATCCTTTCGTGGAACGCCCAGATATCCGTTCCGTGGTCGAGTGCAAAATACATCGCTTGCATGCACAAATCGCTGTACCTACTGCGTACCTCGGGTCGCGGATGCGCTTCGCACGGGCACCATTTTATCTCGATATCAGGATAAGACGGATACAGCTCTTTGAGGTATTCATGCCCTTTTAGGCAGAACGGACAGATATAATCAAAAAACACTTCCAACGTTGGCATATTCATGCCTCCTTGTCTGATTTGGAATACAATGGAGCAAAGTAAGTCCACTAAGCGGATACTGATTCAGCAGCTATCTTCTATCGTATTGCAGTATGGTTCACCCTCTTCTTATAGGATGAACCATCGGAGCGGGACATGCAAGAGTATTTTTTTGCCGATCCGGTTCCGAAACAATACGGATAAAATCAGAACCAACCTGCTACGGATGTAAAAGGTTGGCTCACATTTTTACCTCATTTTCATTGAACTCAAGCCTTGGACACGCTTTGCTGGGGCATTCGCCGTGCGCAGCTTGTGCGCGCCGAAAAAACAGCGCTCTATTTCACGATGATCTTCCCTGTCATGTACGGATGGGGCGTGCAGTGGTAATCAAACGTGCCCGCCGTATTGAACGTGTATTTGAACGATTGCCCGTAGCCCAGCATCCCGCTGTCAAAGCTCACGCTCGTAGCGGTATGGGCTATGGAATCCATATTGATCCAGGTGATCGTTTCGCCTTTTTGAATCGTTATTTCAGCAGGCGTAAATTTATAATTCTGGATCACTATCGTGTTTTTGTCCGTTACCGTAGCGGACGGTGTCGGCCCCGTACCCGCGGAACACCCAGCGATCGTCAATATAAGCAACGTTGCCATTATAACGGACATCAGCGATCTGAACGTTTTCAACAGTTTCATCTCCCCTATGCGCTCTCTCATCCTAAGGTAAGTATACCGTTATTTAGACCGATGGCTATAAAGCCGTGGATCAAAGCGAGGATCAGTATCACATATCCCATGATGCGATGCCACTTAAAAGGAATGGGCAGTAGTTTCTTTGCCACCACAATCTGAAATGCTATGCAGGCAAGCAACAACATTCCAAGCCATAGATGCAATGGCAACCCCAACAGAATAGGAATACGCATCGTTTACATCCTCTTTTCTCCACAGTCAGATTCGTCGTTTCCCTTACTACCCATCAATAGCTATACCCGCCAGACCCACCCGTGGTATATGTCGGAGATGTTTGTGCGGGCAGGCTGAAGGCCGGGGAGTTCGACGGCAATGGCCTGCAGGACGTTAGCATCAGACCCGCTGCAAGCAACAGGAGTATGATCAGAAGTTTCTTATTCATCCCAAGTTCATCCCCTTCATTTATTTTCGACGGACTGCCACCGGCGCGCATGGCCCAAATTGCGATCACACGTAACTATTCGATCGTGATAGCGGTAACAGGGCATCCCTGCATCGCATCGTCGGCACACGTTTCCGCCGTCTGCGGTATAACATCAACAAGCACCATTGCTTTGTTTCCGGCATCCATTTTAAATACATCCGGGCAGATCGACTCGCATAGCCCGCACCCGATGCAAAGGTCTTTATCGACCATGGCTTTCATCATGCATTCAACCTTTCATAAAATCATAGATTCAAATGTCTTTGCCGTTTTATGTTGTAATATTTACGGTATTTGTTTATGTGAAATTGGGACAATTCCCGGTACTATGCTCGCACTCGCTGTGATCGTCAGCGAAAGCCGGTATAAACCGGGAATCGTCCCTATGAATAACAAAAAGCTGCATACCTAAAAGGCTATGCAGCTTTTTGGCTATTTATAGGCTGCTGCCGCAAATCGGGCAATACGCAATTGCTGCTGGATACTTCGCTTTCAGAGCCTGAATAGCTTCTACGACTTCCTCGATGTCTTTATTCACTTCCGCTTCGGCACTAGATTCGGCACTCTTATGCACCGCATCCAAATGCGCGTGGCTACCGCACATCGGGCAGACAGCCATCTCTTTTGGGAATTCCAGCGTCAGCTCAGCGACTTCTCCGCGAACTTCTGCTACGTCTTTTTCGACTTCCTGTGCAGCCATGCTCTCTTTCATATCCATAACCTCCCTGTCATTATCTGGTATCTAGATAATACAATATAGGCATAAATTTTGCAACTATTTTTTTAATAATTTTTCTAATTTTTATCACTACTTTTTAACCAACTTTTTGCTGTAATGCTTGTAAAAAATATAGGGAGTATGGACTACAATTATCCATGCTCCCTACGGATACTCCTTTTTCACTCTTGGGAAATCAATCCATACAACGGCTTAAAAAGCTTCATAATGACTTGCTATTTCTTCCTCCGAGAGATCCTCCAGATGTTCAATGAACGGTGCAATCTTTTCATATTCCGAGATAGAGAACAGTACGGCATCCGGTTTGTTGTTCTTCATGATGAAGATTTTACCGAACTCTTCTGCCTTCTCCCTGCAATCTTTATAATTCTTTATGATTTCCGAGTTTGAAACGATTGCTCTTGTTCTGATTTTCATTTTTTACCTCTGCTTTATCGTTGATCTTTGTATCGTGTTCATCTTGATGCAAGTCGATGATCATGTGGTTCAATTTTTCGCGTCTATCACGCCGTTTATATATATCATAGTATATATGCTAGAATTAGTCAATAAATATCATTTAGTATTGATGCTATTATCATTCATATTATAATTTGTACAATTATTCGACTATCTTCGGTAAAATACTTGCGTATTCTGTAAAATCGCCATTCCAGCCTGATTCTACTCTGCTCATTTACGGCAAGTACCGCTGCACGCAGACAACGATGATTTCACAAAGCTCGTTGCCAAAAACACTTACGGTGGATCAGCGCACCATTACCAATCCACCACTTCCATCCCGGCATTCCCGCTGCTCCCCTCAAACAGAACACCTTTTGGACCTAAGAGACGCACGGATACTTTGGCTGTGACGCTTTCCCGGATTTCGCGCGTCATCAGACCGCTCTTGGGCGCTTTTAAGAGTCCGCCTTCCGCGTTGTCTGCGAAAAGATGAAGCGTATAGCCACGCTTTTGCATCACGGCTTCGAGCCTGCCTTCTGCAAGCGTAAGGGATTGTACTTTGCTTCCGTTGTATGTGGCAAATCGAAAGAATTCATTTTCCGTTTTTAAAAAGGCAATCAGCCCCGTAAAGCTTCTACCAAGCCAGGGGATTTCCGCTATTGAGAACATAAGACATGCCGGTTCTTCAAAATGATTTGCTTGAACCCAGATCCACTTCTTCGGAAAGGAACGACCCCAGTCTTTCTCCAAGTATCCTTCCCCGCCCGTAAAGTCCCTTTCCGACCCGTTTATGCTCAACGATCCTAAAATGGTATGGCGTATGTTCACGACGCCGTGATAGCATTCCATACAAGGAACGAACGAGAACGGGCCCATGATGCCGGGGCTAAAAAGCGTTTTGGGGTATGGGATGATGTCCGTAAAGCTAAGCTCGCCGGAGATTTCCCCATCTTCACCCTGCAGATCAAGCCGGATGCCGCAATTGGTGAAACGGTTGCGCCCGATCCGGATGTTTAGCTTTTTCGTGTCCGCCTCAAACGCTTCAAACGGAAAACGATGATAGGCAACCCTGTTGTTGAGTGCATCGATAACCTGTATGAATGCGTGTGCATCCTGCTTGCCATCCCCCATGGATATGCCGGGAATGACAGCCAGCACGATATCCCTCTGCCGGTTGATGAGCTTATAGTACCAGCCCTCAAAGTAGTCCTTCTTCCGGTTTGCGCCTAAAAACGCTTCCTGTCTGAACACGCTTCCAAAATGAAACATAGAGCACATCCTGCGTTTTTATTCGTTATCTCTGAATCGAATCTGGACATGCGTTGCATCGCAGAACGGTTTGTTCTTCGATTTTCCGCACCGGCAAAGAGCAACGCGGTTTCTGCTTTCATAGGCGGAACCGTCCGATGATTCAATATGGATGTATCCTTTTACAAAAAGAGGTCCACTCACACCGTAGTCGGTATCTTGCAATATTTCAATGGACGGTTCAAATTCGGGTTCGATCTCGTTTCCCGCCTCATCAACTGCCACAAGCCTGCCGGACGGACAATCGCAGGCGGCACTGATTGCTTCTTCCCGTAATTTTCGGTTATCGGACTTATCGGTCAATTCCCAGGCGGTCCCATGCTCCTTGTGGCAAAAGCGGGCGAATGCACACCGATTGTCGTCCATAAGGCTCATCCCCGACCCTCTTTGCCTCACCGCCCGTTTCGCATACGGTCTGCGGGATGCCGTTTCCGTGCCGTCGAAATGAACGTGCTCATGCGACCCGTCGCAATAGGGGGGATTCTTCGAGTGTCCGCACCGGCAAAGGGCATATTGCTCCTTTTTTGCATAGTCTCTGCCCGCTTTGTATTGGCAGATCCCGTCTTCTGTAACGATCAGCGTTTCGGACAACGGTATGCCACCCATAACCAAATACGGTCCGTCTTCTTGAATGATGATCTTCTGTCCGCTATCCGCACTTTCCTTTTTATCCATATCTATCCTTTCGTCAGTCCTATTTGAATTTTAGTTAAACATATTTGCAACCTTTATGATAAAAGGGCATCGTTGCTCTCAGAATATACTTTTGTTATGCCTTTTACAAGCAACGATTGATCTCCGCTAAGCAAAAGGCGCCACTGAAAAGCAATCGACGGCTTTTCATTTTCAACCGTTTTTTTCGCATAAGCGTAATGGGAAAAGGCATGCTATGGATATCCGATTTCATACGAGGAGGAACCCCATGGCAAAGCCGGATGACCGCAGTGATAACGTAGAGAAGCTGCAGCACAACATCAATCACACCATCCAGAACATGGAGATGGCAGAAGAGCTCATCGATAAGACATCCGATCCGAAAGCCGCACAGGATCTCAAGGACAAGAACGAACGCAGGCGCGATGCTTTGGAAGGCATGCGCCGTGAGATCAAGGATGAAGCCGATTTTCAAAAGAAGAAATCGTAGCCGAAGATCCGGGAGTATGTACAAACAAAGGAGCCGTCCCAGGATGGCTCCTTGCTTTTGTTTCGTTTGCCAAAGAGGTATTTAGCAGTTACTCAAACTTCCGTATAAACATGTTGTCCTCTTTGAGAAGATCCTCCACCGTTTCGTATCCCAGCCTTTTGAGCAGCGCAAATGTATAGGGGTTGTCCACAGGCGTCTCAAAATTGGCCTGGTTTCCGTATTCATTCACGTTTTCTTTGCCCTGCTCTGGCTTCAATACAACTCGGGGGCCGCCGACGCAGCCGCCCTTGCAGCCCATCCCCTCGAGGAAGTTGGCGGTGATGTTCCCGTTTGCAAACGCTTCCAGCAGGCTCCTGCATTCCGGTACGCCGTCCGCCTGCTTGGCTTTGAACGGAACATGGTGTGCTTTGAGCTTGTCGAGCGTCCGCTCCACAGCTTCGCTCACGCCGCCCGTGCGCGCATAGATCCGGCCGGCTCTGGAGGAATGGTCCCGCACATCTTCCGCAACTGTCAGCGGGTCGACGTTGGCGATTTGGAAAATATCCTGCATCTCGGAAAACGTCAGTACGAAATCGACGGCATCCGCAACGTCCTTTTCCTTCGCCTCCGCTTTTTTGGCGATGCAGGGCCCGATGAACACCGTTTTTGCGTCGGGATGGATGCGTTTGATGGACCTGCCACAGGCGACCATCGGAGATACCGACGGCGGGACATGGGAAAGAAGCGATGTGTATTGCTTGCGGATCATTGCAACCCACAACGGGCAGCAGCAGCTGGTCAACAAAAAATCTTCCTTCGTTTTAACGTGTACGTCGAATTCCAGCGCTTCTTTTAGCGTTAGCAGATCGGCGAACAGAGCCACCTCGATCATGCCAAAAAAACCGATCTTCTTAAAGGCGGATCGTAGCTTGCCCGAAGTGATGCCTTCCCCGAACTGGCCCAAAAACGCGGGGGCGATCATTGCATACACCGGCACGTTGCGTTCGTGAAGTGCTTCGAACAGCGGCACAACATCTTTTCGTTCGCGGAAAACGCCATGTGTGCAGCTCCTAAGGCATTCCGCGCAACCCGTGCAATCTGAAGACACCTGAATTTTCCCGTTCTCGTCCCTCTTCACGGCAGAAAACAGGCAATGAAGATCGCATTGGCAAGGTTCGTTGAGCGCACACTTGCAATCCTCTTCAAAGCCGATCACGACTGGATACCGGTCGGGATGGAGTAACGAGTCCAGTTGCTTTTTATCATAATCCGCTTGTTCGATCTTTTGGACTTCCTTATCCAGAGTACCTTCAAACGAAGCCCGAAGCACCTGTTGGTACAGTTCGTCATAACCAGCCATTGTCATATCCACCCAGCATTTTTGAATCCTCATACTTCTAGCCGATAAACCGGCTTAGGAAGATCAGCATGGTCACCGTCCCCATGATAATAACATAGTTCCAAATCGAAACGATAAATGTTTTTTCCTTTACCTGTTCCTCAAAAAACATTCGGATATTTTTATAGATGGGTACGACCGTTATTAGTGCAAGCAGGCAAACGGGCGAAATGATTCTCAGGATAACCATTGCAAGAATCGACGCGTAACAAAGATAGTTTAGCGCGGCAAACAGGTATAAGGAGGAATGCCCCAAATAATATGGCAGCGTATGTCTTTTTACGATGATATCTTTTTGCAAATCGCAAATGTTGTTGGCAAGCATGATGTTGGCGGTGAGAAACGAGGGAACCGAAGCCAGCAGAAGAAGCCTGATCATCGGCAGCACGTAAAAACGCAAATCGACGAATCTCAAGTTTGCTGCAAACGAAACAATGGAGCCCGGCGGAAGGTTGATATACAGGATCAAAAAAGGGATGAAAAATCCATAGAATATTCCCGATAGCGCCTCGCCGAGCGGTGTGCGTGATATGGGGATGGGCCCATACGTATACAGAACGCCGCAGACAAAGCAGAGCGCGCCGGTCAGAAGCACGACGACATCGGTGTAATATACCAGCAAAAGACCACCGGCTACGCTTAGCACAAGCAGCAGAAAGAGGATCGTTTTTGCAACGCTCCTTGAATATGGCAAACTTTGCCCGTTTGATTTGCTGTCGATAAAGTTATTGATGGCCGTTGTGGTCATGTCAAAGCAGAACATCGAGAGAAAAAAGAGTGCAGTGACGCCAATGCGTATTGGCTGTCTTTGGTAATAGAGCAGCGCCACCGTCATGAGAAAAGGAAAGATGCCGGTGATCTTGGTTTTGATCTCAACAAGTTGAAAAAATCGCTTCATTGCGCCACCTATTGCTGCAAAGTCCCTTGCAGGATGAAATGAAGCCTCTCCCTTTTTTCACAGGTCATCTCCATCGTATCCATCACTTTTCGTAGTTTCTGATGGAATCGGTCCGCGATAAAATGGGTGTACTCCAAGCCGCCCAAAGCCTTTACCGCCAGCTTGAGTTCCTTTCTGGATGCCCTTCCCCTTTTTACGATCTGTCTGCATTCCGGCGAACGCTCCATGGCATGGATCAATGGCAGCGTAATCACGCCCTGTTCATAATCGGTTTGCACGGCTTTTCTGGCAATTTCCTTTGTGGATTCATAGTCACTGCAGTCATCCAGTAATTGAAAGATCATACCGGCATACCAGCCCATTCGCTTATACCGCGATGCTTCTTCGTTTGTGCAGCCGCTCAGAATAGCGCCACCGTAATAGGACGCTTCAAACAGCGCGGCAGTCTTTCCGGAGATGATCTTAAAGTATTCCAATTTTTGCAAATCCGCATCGGCGCTGTGTATCATCTGGCGCAGCTCCCCGTAACAGACAAGGGAGATATAGTCCGGCATATCGTACTTGAGATACTTTTGTTTGTCAGGCACGGATGCGGCAAGTTTCAACGCTGTGCTGAAAAGGTAATCTCCGCAGATGACGGCTTTTCGCTGTCCAAATTTCTTCTGAAGCGTTGGTATTCCGCGCCGTATATCGGCGTTGTCGATGACATCGTCATGCACAAGCGTCGCAAGATGAAGCAATTCTATCGCTGCTGCAAACGTGACGGCATCAGGCTCTATCCGGTTTTGTTTGTCCATCGCACAGCAAAGAAGGGATTTCGCGCGGATATGTTTACCCTGCGCGCCCAACAAATGCTGCATGTATTGCCTGAT
The DNA here is from genome assembly GCA_964533965.1 of uncultured Clostridia bacterium. Classification (GTDB taxonomy): domain Bacteria; phylum Bacillota; class Clostridia; order Christensenellales; family QAND01; genus RGIG3178. Next base: position 37,497 of record CAZHNN010000015.1, read on the forward strand.
GACGGACGGTGAATCGGACAGCGTTTTGGCAACCAATTGCTTCATTGATTCATACGCACCGTCAAATTCAAAATGTTCGTATTGGATTTCGAATTCAGTCATGGTAGACATACGTTTTTTTTGCGAACCTGCTGCGGTTCCATCGGCGCTGTAACCAGGGCATTGCATAATAATCCAACCCAAACGTCCGTCCGCCGCCGATGAGCACCGCAATGGCGGCAAAGATCATCCAGAACGTGCCCAAATACAGCCCTGTCGTAGTGACGAACATGAATTGCAGCACGAGAGAGAATGCAGACGCCGGCAGCGTGAACAATCCGCCTATCAGCGCAAGCCCAATGAGGATCTCCGCTATCACGATGATCGTCTGCATGGCTATCTGCAGTGAGTTGTTCGGGAGCACGACTTTATTGAGGAACACGTTGAGCAACGGGACGTCCAGCTTGAACGCATAATCGTTGATCGCTGCGGCTGTGAGTTCCTTTCCGCTGACAAAGATCACCCGGAACAATCCCAGCACATTCAGGTTGATGAGCGTCGCGCCGACCTTCGGGGCCGCTTCGGTAGCACTTGACACCACGTCAGAGGGAGCGCCGGCCCCGTTCAATATATTGTTGAACCACATCGCGGCCTGATTGAAAAATGTCGTCAGCTGCGGGGAGGTAAGCCAGCCTTCGTATATCTTCACAACGCCTTCAAACACCCAAACGGCGCCCAGCCAAACGCGCAGTGGTACCAGAAGAAAACTCGGTGTGCGGTTGGAAAAATGACCGCCCACAAAGCTCCTCCTGTGCCGTATCGTAAATATCTCGTGTTTTAAGTAGCTGAATATCTTGTTCCAACCCAGCACCTGCGCAAAGTACACGATGTTGATAAAGTGTTTAGAGAGCATCGCCAGAAAGGACGGCAGGTTGAACATACGGTTTGGGAAACCAACGCGGGCCACGCCATAGCGTCCGCCGATACTGACCATGATGCCGTGGAATTTCGGCTTGTACGCTTCCATTTTCCCGTTGCCGGTAATCGCGCACATCATATTGTGCGCAATCACGTCGGCACAGCGCTCACAGTTCTCCACGATCTGCGGCACCGGCGCTTTCTCGCCTTCGGGAATATAGAACATGTTGTCTCCCGCGATGTACATGCTCTGGTCGTTGAGCACGCGCAAATACGGATCCACCTTGATTCGCCCGCGGTTTACGCTTTCATACACCTGCGCCACCTTCGCGGTGATGTCGGAGCTCTCCACGCCCGCTGCCCATACGACGGTTGCGGTATTGACCTTTTGGCGCACACCGTCCGATTCCGTTTCAATAAAATCCGGTCCTATCGCGATAACCTTCGTCTTGAGCCGCACGTCAACGTGCATCCTCTTCAGACGTCTTTCGACCTTCTGGCTCAATTTCACCGGTAGATTCGGGCAAGCATGTTCGAGCACATCGATGTCTCGGATCGTCACGAGATCCCTTTCGATCCCATACAGATCGCACAGGATGGGGACGTATTCCGCCAGTTCCCCCGCCATCTCCACGCCGGTAAAACCCGCACCCACGACGTTGAAGCAAAGAAGCCGCTTCTTCTCTTCCAAATCCGTCTCGCGCATCGCCTTTCGGAACATTTGCTGTATATGCTCGCGCAGTAGTATTGCGTCATCATATGACCAAAGCTTAAAGGAATGCTCCTGCGCTCCCGGCGTGCCGAAGTAAGTGGGCTTGGAACCGGCAGCCAACACCAAAAAGTCGTATGGGTATTGGCCGGATTTCCCAAGCACGCGCTTGTTCTGTGTATCGATTGACTCCACGGTATCGAGCTTAACATCCACGTTCCTGCCCGCGAACACCTTTTGCAGGCTGATGCGGATGCTGTCCTCATCGACTCGATTGGCCGCTACCTCATGCAGTTCGGTCAGCATGGTGTGGAACGGATTCTTGTCGATGAGCGTGATCGACGCGTCCCGAATTCCGGCTTTTTTCAGCCTTTTTGCCAGTTTCTTTGCGATGAGTACGCCGGAATACCCGGCGCCTATGATTACAACTTTTTTATCCATGATCCAACCCTTCGCTGCTTGTTAGTAGAGGCAGTGCAGTGAAAAAGCTAACATTTCTTTGTTAGTGTTGCCAGATCGTCTGTAAACAATGTTTACAGACTAGCCGTTATCAATGAAAAAAGCCGCCATTTGGCAGCTTTTTTCATTAACGGATATTTAAAGCATCATCCCATATATTTTTAGAGGGATTTCGGGTCGGGCTCCTGATCCAGGATCTCCCGGTAATTGGCAAGGATCAACTGTGCCAAAAAGCGCTCCGGCTCGATGTCCTTGTTCAATTGGCACAGCGTGTAGATGGCTTCTTCGATTCCCAGCTCCGCGATGATCTCATGCATTTTTACGTTCGATTCGTCTTTGTCGTCTTTAAACATCATCAAATACGCGGCGCCTCTTGCCAAAAAATACGGCACCCTGCCGTACTGCAGGCAGAGCAGCGCAGGGCCTACGTACCTGTCGTTCTTCGCAAGCTTGCGAAGCGGGTCCGCCGCCACGCGCTCGATGGTATCCTTTATCTGGTTTTTGCGCTGCGCTTCCCAGTTGCGGCCTAAAACACCGGCTTCTCGCATCTCCCGGGCACTGAACCCAAAGCGCTTGCCCACCGCGAAGCACGCTTCAGACGCGGCATAGTCCACGCATTTGCGGATATAGGGAATCTCGGCGCATTGATAGATGTACGTACATTCGTTGCGTTGCCCCAACGTCGCCAATAGGCAATGGCCCATGTTGCCGCACCACACCTTGCGCACAAGCCTGCCCTGCATGCGGTCCAAAAATTCCATTGACGGGATGTCCGTGGGTTTTGGTCCCACAAAATTGTCGCCTACGGGCAGCTTATACCCGGGACCGGTCGACACGCACAGCGGATCCATATCCAGCATCTCTTTTGTCGGCTGAGAACCGTTGCGGGCAGTCAACGCTTCGATAAGCCCGACATGCGTTTCAAAGTAATCCAGGTCAGCTGCATCCGAAAGATGCTCAAGGATCTTTTCGCGAAGGATATCCGAGACAAACACGAGATTTACGAAGAACAGCACGTTCATCGGCTCGGTAACGCCCAATTCTCTGCGGCGCTTGATGGCTCCGACCAATTGATCCGCCACGGAATCATAGGCATCCGGATACAGCGCCACGCACACGAGATCGATTTCGCTCAGCCGCTTTACGACATCCTCAAAATCCCGTTGGCTCGAGTATGCCTCAAACCCCGTGACGACCTTGCTTCGTGCCTGGGAATTTTCGGTGGTGAAGATGGTGTAGCGTCCGGCTGCACGCAGCTTATCCACCGTGTTCGTTGAGCCGTTGATAAACACCAGATGGTAGCCCGCGTCCGTAAACAGATCCGCCAAGAAGCCGCGCCCGATTTTGCCGGCTCCAATGATGGCAACCTCTTTGCTTCTCATAGCAATCCCTCCAATTTTAAAATTAACTGGCATCCAGCCATAAGTTTTACATTGTTAGAATCGTGCTTATGGGCCAACCGTCAACGTTTGACTGCCATTTTGGATCGTCACGGTATTGTTTTCAAACGTAGCATATGTTATATATCCCGTTTTGAACAAGTCCTGCGATGGCAGTGTGAACAGGTTCGGCATTTCGCTCACCTGTTCATAGATGGCAAATATGAGCGAATAGTCCGTTATCTGAACCCTCAAAAGATTGTATGTATCACCGTCATCTTCCGTGTAGTAGTATTGCATGCGCCGGCTTGCGCCGTCCTTGATCCATTGCATGCAAACGATGGTGATCTCTCCCCGGTTTTTTGCCTTGTCAAACACCTGTACGGTCATGCGGTTGCCATCTGCCAAATACGTGGCAATCTGGCGGGTATAGACGGTTTGATCCTGAGCGTCGGCCACCTTGGCGGCATACTCCATCTGCTGCCCGTTGGCTTTCAACGAAGCCTGTTTGCCGTTCTGATCGAATGCATAGCTTCCGTCGGCTTGCTTTTGCATGATCATGGACACCGAAAAAACATCCGCCATCAAGGAATCCACCTTGGTAAACGGTGATAATGCGGTCTTCGCCAGACCCGAGAAATCGGTCTGGCCCGCCTTGGGTTTGTATGTATCAAGCCGCTCGGCGATGCGGCCCAGCAGCGTATCCTTCGCATCCATCTCCTGCACCAACAACACGGTGAAAGGATTCTTCTCATATTGAACCTGTCCCGAAGGCTGTGGCGTCAAAACCGGTGCACTCGCCTTAGGAGCCGATTTACACCCCATAAACCCCGCGGCCAAAAAAAACAGGGCAAACGCTATGACCCCTTTTTTTAGCATTCCCATCGCCGCTTCCTCCAGAATAACGTAATCATATTTGTATATTAAACCAATATTCGGTATAAAACAATAACAGGGCGGTCACCGATGGACTCCGGCGGCCGCCCCTGTGTGTTTTTTTAATGGAAAAATACCTTTGCCATGTTGTAGAGTTCTTCGTCCACTTCCTTGCGGGTTTCCAAAGCATCCTTGATCGGCAGCGGAAGGATCTGGTTGCCGCAGAGGCTTGCCATGACACCGTAGTTTTTATTGATGATCTGTTCAGCGGCGCAGTAGCCCATGCGGGTTGCGAGCACGCGGTCAAAGCAGCTCGGATTGCCGCCGCGCTGCAGATGTCCCAGCACCACATGGCGGGTCTCAACGCCTGTTTTGTCGCCGATGACCTTGGCAAGCCTTTCGGCGATTCCGCGGTCCTGCATCGCAACGTTGCCGAAGGCGTCCTTTTTAAGGTTCGAATCGTCCTGATCAAGGCCGCTGATGTTCGCAGCTTCCGCAACGGCGATCAGGCTGTACTGCTTGCCGCTCGCATTCCGCTCTTGAACGACTTTGCAGATTTCATCCACAGAGATCGGGAACTCGGGAATCGCGATCACGTGCGCGTTGGCTGCAATACCTGCCTGGATGGTGATCCAACCGGTATACCTGCCCATCAGTTCCACAACGATACAGCGCCTGTGGCTCAACGCGGTATGCTTGAGGTCATCTATTGCGCGCATTGCAATGTTGGAAGCGCTGTCAAAACCGAAGGTATAATCCGTGTTATTCAGGTCATTGTCGATCGTCTTGGGCACACCCACGACGTTGAAACCGCGCTTGCCAAGCTCATAGGCAACGCCAAGTGTGTCATCTCCGCCGATTGCGACCAGGCTGTCAAGCCCAAGCTTCTCCATCGTTTCCTTGGTCTTCTCGATGCCGTCCGCTACCTTGATCAGATTGGTGCGGCTGGAGCCAAGGATCGTTCCGCCCAGCGTCTGGATACCGTCCACGTCGTCCATCGTAAGCCATTTTCCGTCGCACTTGAGGACGCCTCTCCATCCGTCATAGAAACCAAAGACCTCGATGCCCTCTTGCGCACATCTTTCGACCACAGCACGAATTACCGCATTAAGTCCCGGACAGTCACCGCCGCCTGTCAATACTCCTATTTTTCTCATTGCACTTCGCCTCCGTTTTTCTCCCTAGATACTGCGTAACTTCAGGGCTATTATACGGTTTGTCGGCTGTTTTTGCAACTCAATTGACCGATCAAATATTTCACTTATTTTGTTTATTATTTGCTTTTGTTCTTAAACTTTCGGCTAAAATCTAACAGGGAAACGCTTGCCATTTTCACTTTGTCATGTCAATATAAATCCGGATCAATCTCTTGAGGAGGGATCGGAACATGATGAATCTCGCTCACCGCGGCGCCAGTTCCTATGCGCCGGAAAACACGATGTCATCCTTCTATCTGGGCTTGCAGATGGGCGCAACCGGCATTGAGACGGATGTAAAGCGAACGCGTGACGGCAAGCTCGTGCTCTTTCACGACGACACCACCAAGCGCATCAGCATCGTTGATGCCAATATCAACAAAACTGACTACCGTGATCTGTTCGAGATCGATCTCGGTTCTTTCAAAGGACCGGCATACAAAGGCGAGCGCATTGTTCTGCTGGAAGACTTTCTGCGTGCTTTCGGCTCCCGCGATATCGACCTTGCGATCGAACTGAAGGACACGGGCGTGGAGAAAGATACGCTTGACCTCATCCGGCAGTATGTTCCGGACGACAGCAGGCTGTGCGTGACGAGCTTCCATTATGAAAGCCTGAAGCTGTGCAGAGAACTCGATGCAAAGATCGCCCTTGGGTATCTTACGGACGACTGCCTGGACGACACATTGGACAAAGCGGCTGCCATCGGATGCGTTCAGATCTGCCCGCACGTCAACACACTGACAAAAGAAAACGTAGAACACGCCAAATCGCGCGGGTTTGTGGTGCGCAGTTGGGGCAACGACGCACCGTTCAAGATGATGCAATCGCTCGCCTGCGGCGTCGATGGCATGACCGTCAATTTCCCCGATCTGCTCTGCAAAACACTTTCGCTATTATAAGAAAACTCTCATCCGGGAATTTCAATGACAAAAAGAGCGATGCTTGGACATCGCTCTTTTCCTTTTTATTCTATACAATGCGTTGAGAGGGAGAGGCTCCGCCGCGAATGGAGCGCCTTAACAATCTCCGTTGTCTCTAAATTGATCGTCGCTCTTGTTATCGCTGTCCTTCTCGCGTATCTCGACCCTGCGGATCTTACCGGAGATGGTCTTGGGCAGCGCAGTGACGAACTCGATCACACGCGGGTACTTGTAGGGTGCGGTCACGCGCTTCACATGCTCCTGCAGCTCGACCTTGAGCTCCTCGCTGGGGACATATCCCTTGGCCAGCACGATCGTCGCCTTGACCAACTGTCCGCGAACGGGATCGGGTACGGCGGTAATCGCCGTTTCGAGTACAGCCGGATGCTCCAGCAGCGCACTTTCCACCTCAAACGGTCCGATCCGGTAGCCCGAAGACTTGATGACATCATCCGTGCGCCCGACATACCAGAAATAGCCCGACTCATCCTCCCATGCCTGGTCTCCGGTGCGGTACAAGCCGCCCGCGCAGGATGCTTCGGTGCGCTCGGGATCGTTGTAGTAGCACTCGAACATGCCAAGCGGACGAACGCCGTCATGGATGCGGATCGCGATCTCGCCGATCTGGCCGCGGTGCACGTCGTTGCCCTCATCGTCCACGATGCAAAGATCATACAGCGGCGATGGCTTGCCCATGGAGCCGGGAACAGGCTCCATCATGTTGAATGTGCCGATAGCGACCACCGTCTCCGTCTGACCGAAGGCCTCGGTCAACTTGACACCCGTGGCTTTTAGGAACTGGTTGTAGATCTCGGGATTGAGCGCCTCGCCCGCGATGCTGGCGCGGTGAAGAGAGGACAGGTCGTATTTGCTCAGATCCTCCTTGATGAAATAGCGGTATATCGTCGGCGGCGCGCAGAACGATGTCACCTTGTAATTCACAAGCTTCTGCAAAAGGTCGGCCGGGTCGAACTTCTCATAGTCATAGGTGAACACGGCACAGCCGCACATCCACTGGCCATACAGCTTGCCCCAGAGCGCCTTGCCCCAGCCGGTGTCCGCAACCGTCAGGTGCAGGCCGTTTTCCTCGACCTGTTGCCAGTATTTCGCGGTGATCGAGTGGCCCAACGGATAGGTGCAGTTGTGCAACACCATCTTGGGCATTCCGGTGGTGCCCGACGTGAAGAACAGGATCTGCCCGTCGTGGTTGTGCGTCTTCTGATCGCCGGTGGGACGTTCGAACACATCTGAAAACGCTTCCGCTTCATCCAATGACCGCCAGCCCTTGCGCGTTCCGCAGGATATCACGCACACCTTCAAGTTCGGCGATCCGTCCCGGGCTGCGTCCACTTCGTCGGCCACATCGCCGTCCACGGTGCAGACGATCATCTTGATGTCGCCAAGGTTGTTGCGGTATTGGATGTCCTTCTTTTTCAGAAGATGCGTGGCAGGCACTGTTACGGCTCCGAGTTTGTGCAGCGCCATGATGGCAAACCAGAACGTATAGTGGCGCTTTAAGACCAGCATGACCTTGTCGCCCTTTTGGATGCCAAGGCTTTGGAAGAAATGCGCATAGCGGGAGCTCATGCGATTGATGTCCGAAAATGTGAAGACATGTTCCTCGCCTTCGGGGTTGCACCATACCATCGCGATCTTGTCCGGCTCTTGTTTGGCCACTTCATCCAACACATCGAAGGCGAAGTTGAAATCCTCCGGGATATCGATGTGAAAATCCTTGTAAAACGACTCGTACGTCGTGTATTGTCCTTTTATCAATCGGTCCAGATAAGCCATGTTCGTTTCCCCCTATTTAATGATGATGGCGAGGAATTCACAGGGTTTTTCCCCATTGGCCATCATGCCGTGCAATTTTCTTGCGTCGTAATAGATGGAATCCCCTTCGTTCGCAACAAAGCGTACGCCGTCGATCATCATTTCCATCGAACCCGACAGGATATAGTTGAACTCCTGTCCGTCATGGGAATTCAGGTGCAGCTCGGCATTGTCTTCCGGGGTCACGCGGACCAAAAACGGCTCCGCCTTCTTGTCGCGGAAGAAGAAGGCAAGATGCTGGTATTTGTACTCCTTGCGCCGCTCAATGTCCAATCCCTCTCCCTTTCGAACATGGGAAAATGAGCGAAGACGCGGCGAATCGCCGGTCAAGAGGTCTACAATGTCCACACCCAGGCGGTTGGCACATCCGAACAGGAAAGAGAACGCAAAATCCTTTTCTCCGTTTTCATAGCTGCGGTATTCATCCACGTCGATCCCAAGGGCCTTTGCCATGTTCTCTTCGCTCACATCCATAATTTCGCGCAGCGCTTTCAACCTGGCTGCAATGGCGCGAATCTGTTCACTCATGCTACGTCCCTCCAAAAAAGTGTATGGATGCTGCACGCTGGGAGGATAAAAAAATCCCCGTCCCATTTGGGACGGGGAATCGCTTCTCCGCTGTACCACCCATTGGTGCAAGGCTCCATCAAGCCCCGAACGGATAACGGTGTTCAACCGGGCGCTCTTACTCTCAATTTCGGAGGCCTGCTCGGGAGTGATCATCGTTTGTCGCGCTGCCGGTTCACACCACCCACCGGCTCTCTGTGCCCGCTTCCCAAACGCCTTGTCTCCCTCGTCGCTCTCCCGTCACAATGCGGGATTATAGGTATACTAACGTCTTGCGTTGGATTTGTCAAGCACCTTTTGATTCGGTCTTCGCGCTTGTGCCGTTAAGATGAAGCGCCTTCATGAACTCCACGATCGCCAGCGGCACAAATGAAAGCCCCGCCACGATGCCCCATTGGGTCAGCGTCATATCCACGGTCTCAAAGATGGCTTCAAGAGGCGGAATGACAAGCACCGCCAGCATGCATACGGCGGATGCCGCAATGGCATACAGCAGGTATTTGTTGTGGCCTACAGCCCGGGAAAAAGCGCTGTATCTGGACGAACGGACAGAAAACGCGTGTACCAGCTGTGAGAATGCCAATACGCAGAACGCCATCGTACGTGCGATTTCAATGGAATAATTGGCATTGCCAATGACAAACGCAGCGAGCGTCAGTGCGCCCACCATCACGCCCTGATATACCATGCGCCATACCATGCCGGGTGTAAACAGCGAGGTGGATTTGTTCACCTTGCGCTCCATGATGCCGCGCTCCGCGGGATCCACGCCCAATCCAAGCGCGGGAAGGCTGTCCGTGATCAGGTTGACCCATAGGATGTGCACCGGCAGCAGCGGCGTCCCCCAGTTCAGCATGGTGGCGACAAACAGCGTGAGTATCTCGCCGATGTTGGTGCTCAACAGGTATTGAATGGTTTTAAGGATGTTGTCGTAGATGCGCCGCCCCTCTTCGACCGCAGACACCAGCGTGGCGAAGTTGTCATCCGTCAAAATGAGATCCGACGCTTCCTTGGCAACCTCCGTGCCCACGATTCCCATGGCGCAGCCGATGTCGGCGTTCTTCAGCGCCGGCGCATCGTTGACGCCGTCTCCGGTCATCGCTACCACATGCCCGTGGTTTCGCCAGGCATTGACGATGCGGACTTTATGTTCGGGAGATATGCGCGCATAGACGGAGATCTGCTCGACCTTTTGGGCAAGCTCCTCTTCGCCCATCTTTTCCAGCTCCGCGCCCGTGATCGCAAGATCCCCTTCGCGCAGTATATCCAGTGATTTTGCGATTGCAACGGCGGTCGTCAGGTGATCCCCGGTGATCATTACGGGCCGGATGCCAGCCGTGCGGCACTTTGCGACAGCCCCTCTCGCCTCTTCACGCGGCGGGTCCATCATGCCCGTCATGCCAACAAAGACGAGATCCTGTTCAAGCTGCGGCATGTCCTTTGGCCCCGGGATCTCGTCGATCTCCTTGAACGCCATTCCCAGCACGCGCAGCGCTTCGGTAGCCATCGCATCGTTTGCCCTGTGTATCATGGCCTTGTCCGCATCCGTGATGGGGCGAATCTCGCCCTGGTCCAAAATGCGGCTGCACCGGGACAACAGGATATCCACGCCGCCTTTGACGTAGGCGCGCATTGCTTCTGCGTCCTGGTGGACAGTCGTCATCAGCTTGCGGTCGGAATCGAATGGGATCTCCGCAATCCGCGGCATGTTTTGCTCCGCCTGCGCCTTGTCAACGCCCAGCAGCTGCGCGGCATCGATCAGCGCTATTTCCGTGGGATCGCCTATGGCGGTGCTGCCGCCGCCCTCGCTGTGGTACCGCGCGTCGTTGCAAAGCGATATTACTTCGATCAAACGCACAAGTGCCGCGCTGTCCAGTCCCACAGCTTCGCCTACGGGCAGCTCTTTGCCGTCATAATAGATCTTCTTGACTTCCATCCGGTTCTGCGTGAGCGTACCGGTCTTGTCCGAACAGATGACCGAAGCACTGCCAAGCGTCTCGACCGAGGGCAGCGTGCGCACGATCGCGTTGCGCTTGACCATGCGCTGCACGCTCAACGCCAGCACGATGGTGGCAATCGCCGGAAGCCCCTCGGGGATGGCTGCTACCGCTAGCGAAACCGATGTCAGGAACATCTCCATGATCGGCTTGCCGTACAATACGCCCACCGCAAAGATCAACACGCAGACCAAAAGCGCACCGATGGCAAGAATTTTGCCAAGTGCTTCCAGCTTTTTCTGTAGCGGCGTCAGGCGGTCGTCCTCCTGCATCAACATGTCGGCGATGCGTCCGACCTCCGTCTGCATTCCGGTGGCGACAACGACCCCGCGTCCGCGTCCGTAGGTCACGACGGAGCCGGAAAAGGCCATATTGATACGATCGCCCAGCGCAGCATCCTCCGGCAGTTCCACAGAGGCATCCTTGTCCGCGGGCAGCGATTCACCGGTGAGCGCGGATTCCTGTATCTTCAGGTTTACGGACTGCAAAAGCCTCAGATCCGCCGCCACGCGATCGCCTGCCTCCAACAGCACGATGTCCCCCTTGACCACTTCTCGGGCCGGGATGCTGTATTCCCTGCCGCCACGTATTACCTTGGCGATGGGGGCGCTCATCTGCTTCAATGCATTCAAAGAGCTTTCCGCTTTCTTCTCCTGAACGACACCGATGACGGCGTTGATGATGATGATGGTCAAAATGACCAATGCATCGACCAATTCGCCCACTACACCCGAAATTACAGCTGCGATCAGCAGAACGATGATCATGAAATCCTTAAGTTGATCCAAAAAAAGCTGCAGCGTGGTCTTGCCCTTCTTCTGGACCAGCTCGTTTGCGCCCTGCGCAAACCGCTGCTGCGCTTCATCCGCCGCAAGTCCGGCTTCGCGGCTTTCGGCGCCCAAGAGCGCATCGGCGGCGGACACAGCATGCCAAAGTTTTGATTGCATATGTTTCCTCCTCATATGTTGCGGAACAAACGAAAAGGCCTTTGCTCCGCTCGGAACAAAGGTCTTACTCTCAATTTCTTGATTGCCGCCCGGGCGGTAGCCGGGATGACGAGCGGCAAAACCTATTGGTGAGTTACTCCCCTTTACTGGCGAATTATACCATAGTCTCTTCAGCCGCGCAAGCTAGCTTAGCAGTATCGGCAGCAAGATCAACAGTAGGATGCCTGGCAATCCAAACACGCCCACGATCAGCGCGTTGAGCGGGTTGATGGCGATGCGAAGCCCGATAATAGAACCCAGCAGGTTCAGTATAACAAGCACAATGCCGCCCAGAAGGCTGTTGAAGATCAAACGAGACAGCCTTTGTATCGGCCAGGCCAAAAGCTTTCCCAGCAGCGAGAGCAAAACGATCGCCACAACATAGGTAATGATCGACCAAAGGCTGATGTCCACGGCATTCCCCTCCAAAAGAGGGTATGCGCGGCGTTGTCAATGCATGCAGCATTACTGTATGCAACAACATACTGTATGCAGCAGCATACTGTATGCAAAAGCATACTGTATGCCCAAAAGCGCTACCTGCCTTGCTTCACGCATTTGAGCATATACATATACCGCCGTCTTGCCGCCTCTAGGTCATAGATGGCGACATCCACCAGATCGGGATCGCTGACCGAATCAAAATACTTCTGCGCGTCCTGCCAGCAGCGCAAAGCCTCCTTGATGTTGCCTGAGATATCCTCACGCTTGTTCCTGTTAAGCATAGCCAAACCTCCCAACATTTCTCATGGAAAGTATGGCCAAATGATCTATGGTTATACGATAGGTTTAGTACTCCTGCGCAATACGTTACGCTATAAAAACAGTAGGGGTCTATGCTCCAAACCACACACCTAAAAGAAAACGCCGCTTTACCCTTAATTTACGGCAAAGCGGATTTCGTTAACGTTCATTTATTATCATCCGGAAGCCTTTTTGCGACAAAGGCAAATGACCCAATGATATAGCGTACTGAATTACGCACCGCCGGCTACACGAAGTACAGACGGTGCAAGACACGCTGACAAACCACATCGTCAGCGACTTAGGCCATCTCCCGGCGACCTTCCATCGCCTTTTGCAGCGTCACCTCGTCGGTATACTCGAGGTCGCTGCCCACCGGCACGCCATGGGCGATACGGGTGATCTTTACGCCGAACGGGTTCAACAGCCGCCATAGGTACATCGCCGTAGCCTCCCCCTCCACGTCGGGATTGGTGGCGAGGATCACTTCCTCCACGCCATCCAAACGGGACAACAGCGACTTGATCCGAAGCTGGTCGGGACCTATCCCCTCCATCGGGGACAGCGTTCCGCCCAACACATGGTACAGGCCGTGAAACGCGCGCCCTCGCTCCATCGCGATAACGTCACGTGCATCGCGCACCACGCAGATCCTGCTCTTATCCCGCGACGGGTCGGTGCATATGGCGCACTCATCCCGATCCGTCATGTTGCCGCAGATGCTGCAGATGCGTACCGAGCCCGTGGCGTCGAGGATGGTCTGTGCCATGTGCCGCGCTTTCTCGGCGGGCATTGTCAAAATGTGATACGCCAGGCGCTGCGCCGTCTTTCCGCCAATGCCGGGCAGGCCGGAGAGCACCTGCACGAGGTCGCTCAACGGGCGAATGCTATAGCTCATTACCTCATCCCGGGGATCATCCCGCCGGTTACCCCTTCCATTTCCTTTGCCGCATACTCATCGATCGCATTCATCGCTTCGTTGATCGCGGCCAGAATCATATCCTCAAGCATCTCGACATCGTCGGGATCCACAGCCTCCGGCTTGATGTGAAGCGCCGTCAATTTATGCTGCCCGTTCACCGTGGCGCTGACCATCCCGCCGCCGCTTTGCGCCGTGCGCTCGGTGCTGGCGATGACCTCCTGCTTCTTGGCCACTTCTGCCTGCATGCGTTGCGCCTGCGCCATCAATTGTTGCATGTTCGGGAATCCGCCTCTGTTCATGTTGCTCCTCCTGTTGCCTTATGAATTCTCTATCTCCACCGGTACGCCGAAAATGGCCTGTGCTTTCTGTGCCACCGTCTTTTCGTCCATTGGGACAGGCGGCAGTTTATCCTCCGTCACCGCTTTTGCCGTTACCCCTTCGCCGTAGATACCTGCGGCGATCCGGTTCAAATCCTGCTGATGCTGCCGGAGCGCGTCCACAAACACACTGTCCCTTGAACCAAATACAATATATGCCGTATCCTGGATCTTCACGATCTTCTGGCTAAGGCGTATGGATTGGCTCACACCGGCGTTCACCTTGCCCATTTCCGCCAAAAACACAGCCTTAGCATCCGCCTGTTGGGCGGCGCCGCTTGCCCGCTGCGCCGGTTCTTGCTTCTCCTGCCTTACAGGCTCGCTTCGTCTGTTTTGCCTTGATTCTCTTTCAGGCTCCGGCTCCTGCTCAAAAGGAGGGGGGGCTGACTCCCACGGCGGCGGCGCCTCCTCCTCTTCCCAAGGGGGAAGCGAAGCGGAATGTTTTACTGCGCTCGTTGGGACTGGTGCATTCTGCGCACTCTGGGTCCTTTCCGCCGCTACAAAAGCAGATGGCTTCTCCCATTGGGCCAGTTTGGCCTCCAGTGTCTCGATGCGCGCCAACAGCGCTGCCTGCGAATTTTCGCCCTGCGGCATGCAAAGGCGTACGGCAGCGGCGTCCAACAGCACCCGCGGCCTTGGAGAATACCGCATCTGTGATTGCGCCTGCGCGAGCACTTCGATGGCATAGCCGTACCGCGCCTGATGATTCAAATCCGAGCGGATCAGCCTGTCCCGCAGCGTCTGCATGCATTCGCGTGCAAACACCTCGAGGTTCGCGCCGCTCTTTGCGACGTCATCGATGATGGTCAGCATCGCTGCCACATCCTGCGCCTCAAAAGCGGATAAGAGCTTTTCCACGCTCTGGCCGCCGACAAACCCGATGACGTGATAGACGTCTTCGAGCGTTAGATGTTCCGATACCATCAGGCACTGGTCCAGCAGCGAAAGCGCGTCGCGCATGCCGCCTTCGGCAGCGCGGGCGATCTGAAAGAGCGCCTGTTCATCCGCCGTTTTGTCCACATCCGAAAGGATGCCTTTCATGTGCGATACTATGGTATCATCGCTGAGCTGTAAAAAATCAAACCGCTGGCACCGGGAAACGATGGTCGCGGGCAGCTTGTGGAATTCCGTGGTCGCCAGGATGAACACCGCGTGTGCCGGCGGTTCCTCCAGCGTCTTTAACAGCGCGTTGAAAGCACCGGAACTCAACATGTGCACTTCGTCGATGATGTATACCTTATACTTGGTTATGGCCGGGCCGTAGCGAACCTTGTCGCGCAGGTCGCGGATTTCGTCCACGCCGTTGTTGGAGGCGGCGTCAATCTCGATGATATCCGAGGAAAGCGCAGCGTCGCTCATCTTGCAGATCTCGCACTGCCCGCACGGATCGCCGTCCACAGGAGAAAGGCAATTCAGCGCTCTCGCCATAATTTTAGCGCTGCTCGTCTTGCCCGTACCTCTGCTGCCGCAGAACAGATACGCATGCGTGAATTTGCCGCTCTTGATCTGATTCTTAAGCGTCTGCGTGATCACGGGCTGCCCCAGCACCTGCGAAAACGTCTGCGGGCGGTATCTTCGATAGAGTGCCAGATACGACATTCGGCTTTCCTTTCTTTGGTGATAAGCATACGGCGCTCTAAACAAAAGTAAAGCGCCGTTATGGTTCATCGTGTATTTACCGCTTCGTGCCCAAGAACGCCACGCCCATCACATTGGGACCCACATGGCCGCCGATGACGGGACCTACCGGCCAGAAGAGTATATTCTTGGCGTTGCACACCTCTTCGAGCAAGCCTTTGATCTGCTGGGCGTTTTCCATTGTGGAATACTGGACTAGGATTTCTCCGTTTTCCGCGTCGTACGCCCGTTCTTTGATCAATTCCGCCATGCGGCGCCAGGCTTTCTTCCTGCCCTTTACCTTTTCAATGGGCTCCAATTTGCCATCCTCGGAGGTATGCAGGATGGGCTTTAAATCCAGCACGGTCCCAAAAAACGCAGCACCCCCGGACAGCCTGCCGCCACGTTTGAGATAGTTCAGGTCATCCACGCTGAAGAACACAACGCTGTGTTCGCGGTTTTCTTCCACCCACTTCGCCGTTTCCTCGACAGATTTGCCTTGTTCGCGCATCTCCACCGCTTTTCGAATCAGAAGCGACTGCCCAGCCGAAATGGAAAGCGAATTGACCAATAAGATGTTGGCGTCGGGCCTTTCCGCTTTGATCTCGCTAAGAGCCATTTCGCAGTTGTTATAGTGCTGGCTCAGGTTCGGGGACAACCCAATATACAGGATGTTTTTGTTTATCTCCAGAAGACCTTCAAACCACTTTTTGATCTCGTAGGGGGATTTGCAGGAGGTTGTCACCTGGGCGCCGCCTGCCAACTTATCGAAGAAATCAGGAAAGCTGACCGTTTTCCCCAGGTCGTAGTCATACTCTACACCGTCAATGGTGACGGGCATAGCGAACACGGATATTTCCTTTTCCAGAGCGTATTCCAGCAAGAGCTCGGAATCCGCGTCTGTTGCGATGATAAAATTCCCCATCCCAATCCCTCCTAATGGGCTTAACCCATACGACATGATTCATTGTACCGTAAATATCGCGGTTTTCGCAACTGTCGCTTCACTCCTGCAAGCGAACGGTTGCCCCCTATTCCTCAATAGGGCGACGGGTTAGTATCGATACCCTCAGCGCAGTCGTCCAATCACACCGTTTTTCTGCCTGCATCGGTACAGAAATGCCACAGCAGCTTCATGTAGAACCGCACACCTTCCTGCAG
Source organism: uncultured Clostridia bacterium (assembly GCA_964533965.1). Classification (GTDB taxonomy): domain Bacteria; phylum Bacillota; class Clostridia; order Christensenellales; family QAND01; genus RGIG3178. The sequence goes on from CAZHNN010000015.1 coordinate 54,140, forward strand.
TTGGTCGACGGGCGTCCGCTCATCGGTGCCGTGCACACAGGAACGCAGATCCATGTGCCCGATGAACGGGCCGAAGCGGTAGATGTTCTTAGCAACGATATCGTACATGCGCGCGTCGGTACGCGCTGCAACCGGAATCGGTACCGCCACCGCATCCGGCTGCATGTCGGATATGGTCTGTTGCAGAAGCCTGTATGCCTGGCATTGTGTGTCGCTGATGCGGCTTGGCTCAAACCCCCTGTGGGAAGAGAGCAGCACTCTGTTATCCGCGATGGCTTCTTTGAAATGCTTTAGAGCAGATGCAATGCTGTCCCGATCCGAAAGCCGAAGGTTAAATACGGCTTCCGCTTTTTGCGGCAGCACGTTTGGGGCGGGCGATGCCCAGGCCATCGTGGCCGCCGCGGTGGTGCGCACCATGGCGTTGCCCTGCGGCGACTTTTGCAGAAATCCGATCAGCTGTTCTTGCCCGCTCCCGAGGTTCTCAACGGCGGTTTTGAGCTCTCCCTCCGGCAGGTATGGCAATAGTGCCTGATACATTCTATCAAGCGCCTCGTTCACCGATGCAGCAAATGGATGCCGCTCCACCGCATCGATGGCACAACACAGCACGCCCAACGCCGTTTGGTCCTTCGGCCTCGATGCGTGTCCGCCTTCGTCGAGCACCGTCAGCTGTATGTCGACATACCCTTTCTCAAAGATGCCGATCTGCGCCAATAACTTTTCGGGAACGCCGTAGTTTTCACCGCGCACGTACATGCCGCCCTCGTCCAGCACCAAGTCGAAGTACAGCCCAAGGGACTTCAAATGTTCCGCGATCTTTAGTGCACCGTTCCACCCAAGTACTTCCTCGTCAAACCCATAGGCCAAATAGACATCCCGGTCGGGCGTAAAGCCCTGTTTGAGAAGCTCTTCAATGGCTTCCATGTGCCCCAGGATCAGGCATTTGCAGTCCATCGTACCGCGACCCCAAACAAAGCCCTCTGCGATATCTGCGGCAAACGGATCATGCTGCCAAATCGTTTCATCCGCTGGTACAACATCCTGATGGGCACTCAGAAGGATCGGATCCAACCCGCTTGTCCCGTTGCCTTTCCAGCGGTACAGAAGGCCGTAGCCGTTGATAAGCGTCTTCTCAAGAGTGCCGTGCACGAGCGGATATGTCGTCTCCAAAAGCCTGTGCAGCTTGTCAAACTCTGCAAAGTCCATCTTGCCATGATCGCTGTGGCTGATGGTCCTGCATTGCACCATACCGCTCAAATGCCGCGCGAGCTTCTCGTTGTCCAAAACCGGCAAATCGAACGCCTGCATCGTCATGCCTCCCTTCCGCACGTGGATTGAATAAAACGAATGTAGAAGCGGATGCCATCCAGATAATCCGAAACCTCGATCCGCTCGTTTGTTCCATGCATGCCGGACGCGTATTTCATGTGGGATCTGGCGGGCATGAACTTATACACATCGTCCGAAACGGAATCGAACGTGCGGCTGTCGGTCCCCGCAAAAAAGACCATCGGCATCACCACGATATCCTCGCCAAACGTCTGCCGGACCACTTGGGACAGCGCGGCAAATGCCTTCGTGTTCGTCCTCGCGGGTCTGCTGGGGTTGCTTTTGACCGGAAGCTCCACCGTAAATTCCGGCCCCACAAGATCCTGCACGAACACCTTGAGCGCCTCGTAGTTGAATCCGTAGTTGATGCGGAAGTTTACGTTGGCAACGACTTTCTGCGGCAGCACATTGGGCGCGTCGGACGCCTTGATCTGGGTGAGCGCCGTGGTGGTGCGCACAAGCGCATTGCCGTATGCGCTGCTCTTGGCAAGCCGCTGCGCGAGCGTGCGAGCGTATCTGCCCGGATGCGCCGCCATCCATTTCGTTTTGAAATTGCAGTACGGCGCTATGGTCTTATACATATTGATGAACGTATCGTTGATGTCGACAGGGAATTTGTTCTTTTCGATCGTCATCAGCGCCCTTGCCATCCGGGACAGTGCGGTCTCCGCTTTGGGGGCCGCGCTATGCCCGCCGCTGTCAGTGGTGGTGAGCCTGACATCGCAATAGCCCTTTTCATAGGTGCACACGCAGGCCAGAAGGCGGTCTTTGACGCCCAGCACATTGCCCTGCATGAAGCTTCCGCCTTCGTCCAGCACGAATTCGAAGTGCAGGCCCAGATCGCGGCAAAGCTGGGATACATTATACGTGCCCGCACCCATGATCTCCTCATCGCAGGTGGTGCACAGATATACATCCCCTATAGGGGTAAACCCTTTGCTTATCAGGTATTCCATCGCCTCGAAGATGCCGCACAGCGTGTTCTTCATGTCGATTGCACCCCGCCCCCATACACAGCCGTCCGCCACAGTGCCTGCAAACGGGGGATGGGCCCAATCCTTTTCCGTGCCGGGGGTGACGGGCACCACGTCCTGATGCGCCATCAACAGAATTGGCTTCTTATCGCTTTTCGCACCTTTCCAACAGTACAATCGGCTAAAGGGCTTGACTTCATGCACCGTCACGGTCTCGAACACCTTGGGGAAATCCTCTTTGAGCTGTTTTTGCAGCCGTATGAACTCTTCAAAACGGCCCGTATTCTCGTCAACATACCCCGTCGTTTCGCAGGAGATCGCGCGGCAGAGATGCTTTACCGCCGATTCTTCATTCAATTCGATTTTAGCCGCCTTTTGCACAGGCTGTTGCTTTTTGAGCCTCCAAACAGGCCAGAAACCGTAGATCGCCAATATAACCAATATGAGTGCCAGGATGATCAAAGTCTGCATCTGCCGCCCTCCCCAGCGTATGAAATGCGCGCCCGAATCCTTCGGGTGGAACGAACATAAAAAAGGCTCGTAAGAGCCTTTAATAGAGCACCTTGCTTAAAAATTCCTTTGTGCGTGGGTTTTGGGGGTCGCCGAAGATCTGCTGCGGCGTGCCTTTTTCCGCGATGATACCGTTGTCCATGAACAGCACGCGGTTGCTGACTTCACGGGCGAAGCCCATCTCGTGCGTGACAATGACGGTCGTCATCCCTTCGCGCACCAGCGTCTTAATGACATCCAGCACCTCGCCGACCATCTCGGGGTCTAGCGCACTCGTCGGCTCGTCAAAGAGCATTACGTCCGGTTCCATCGCCAAAGCCCGCACGATTGCGAGCCGCTGCTTTTGCCCACCCGAAAGCCTGCGCGGATATTCCTGCGCTTTGTCCACAAGACCAATGCGGCTAAGCAGCGCCATCGCCTGCTCCTTGGCTTGTTCTTTGGTAACCTTTTTTACAAGGGTGGGCGCCAGGGTTATGTTATCCAGAACAGACAGGTGCGGGAACACGTTGAAAAGCTGAAACACCATGCCCATCTTCTGCCGATGAAGGTCCACATCCACGCCTTTCGCGTTGATCCGCACCCCTTCAAACTCGATAACGCCTTCCTCGGGCATTTCCAAAAGGTTCAGGCAGCGCAAAAATGTGCTCTTGCCACTGCCGGACGGCCCGATGATAGATACCACCTCGCCCTTATGGATCTCCTCGGTGATGCCCTTGAGCACGTGCAGCTTTCCAAAATGTTTATGCAGGTTCTCGACCCTGATCAACGTATCAGTCACCTTGACTCATCTTCCTTTCCAATACGGCTACACCCTTTGAAAGCGTGAACGTGACGACAAAATAGATCATCGCAACGATGAGAATGGGTGCGAGCGGGTTGAACGTCGTTGCGGTTATCAAATTGGCCTGCGTCATCAGATCGCCAATAAAGAATGTTGATGCTAACGAACTCTCCTTGATCACCATGATAAACTCGTTTGCGAGTGCGGGCAAGATGTTTCGGATGGCTTGCGGCAGAATGATCTTGCGCATTGTCTGGTTGGTGGACATGCCCAAACTGCGGGCAGCTTCCACCTGTCCGTGATCGACTGCCTGAATACCTGAGCGTATGATCTCTGCTACATATGCTGCGCTGTTTAACACCAGTGTTATTCCAACAGCTAGCTCTTTGCTCATTTGTATGGTGCTGAACCACATCGGGATCAGAAACATAAAAAAGTAGAGCTGTACCAAAAGCGGTGTTCCGCGCACCACCTCGATATAAGCCATCGCCGGCCAACGCAAGATCCTTTTTTTGCTGCCTCTAAACAGTGAAAAAAAAGCGCCCAGTACGGTTCCGCCTATCACCGCAATGGCCGAATACAATAATGTAATCCCAAGCCCCGTTAAAAACATGGGATAGAACCTCGTAAAGGTGCTTACAAGATTGATATTCATACCCACACTTCCTTTACATAAGCAGGGCGGCGGGAAACCCGCCGCCTGTTCCCAATTCAATATTAATCCGTTGGTGCTATTGCACGTACCGCTTATTTGTCAGCGATGGTGCTGGCAAGCTCAACCGCTTCATTGTGCCATTGCTCGGATTTGCCGCTGTCAGCGACCTCTTTGATGATCTCGTTCAGCTTCGCAATCAATGTCGCGTTGTCACCCTTGGGAAGTGCAATGCAAGCTCCGTTCACTTCCGGAGTATATACGAAATGCACTGCGATCGCAAGTTCCGGATTCTGTTTGATATACAGTTCGGCATTGGAGCCCGACATGGCTAAGCCTACGATCTTTTTTGTCTGTAGGGACATGATGCCCTCATTGATCTTGCCGATGGGCTCTACCTTGCAATCCTTCGCTTGAGCCTTTAACAGCTCTTCCTGCAGGCTGGCATTCTGTGCGCCGACGATCTTTCCCTTGAAATCCGCAAAGGTCTTATACTTTTCAAGGTTCTCTTTGAGCACTACTATGACATGGCCTTTGTCCTGCGGTTCCACATAATCGGGATTGGTGAAATCCATGGTCGCTTTGCGGTCCGGCTTCACGGCAAGGCCGCTGATGGCCATATCCACCGTACCCTGCGATACCGCTACCAATACCGTTTTGAAATCCATCGCCTGAATCTCAAGCTTTACGCCGAGTTTATCCGCAATATAGCGCGCGAGCGTCATTTCATAACCGACATACTGATCCTGGCCGGTTTTGCTGGAATCAACGAATTCCATCGGTGCATAGTCCGGGCTTGTCGCAATGACGAGCTTACCGGCTTTCTGTATTTTTTCCAAAGCAGACATTGGCTTGGTCTCGGCTTTCTTCGCACAACCCGTGACCATTGCCAGCACCATCAACGCTGCCAACACAACAACCAACAATTTTTTCATGACATTCAACCTCTTTCACCTGATTGCCCGCCATTTGAGCACATATGTATAATATATGAATATTTATTCATATACAAGGGCAATATTCCGCCATTTTAGAAAAAATTTTATGATTTCAACCGATCATTCAAAATTGTATCTGGTATTCTTCATGTTTTTATTGAATATTTCACAGTTTATCCGATTATTAATGTGTACGAGCCAATTTATGCAATTATTTTTAAGATCTTTTGCATAAAAGCTATTTTGACATCAATTCTTGCGTTGGGACACAATTTCCATGGCCTTGCGGGCGCACTGCACGGCGTCCGCGCTATACGTCGCGCCAATCTCCCTTGCGTACGCCTCGGTCACGACAGCACCGCCCACCATCAGCGGGATAGGCTTGCCGGATTGTTGGTTTATCTGTGAAAAGGCTCGCATCTGCTCCATCGTCGTGGTCAGTAGCGCCGACAGGCAAACGACATCTGCGTTTTCTTGCTGTGCCGTTTGAATGATTTTCTCGTTTTCGACATCCTTGCCTAGATCGATCACCCTAAAACCGTGGTTTTGCAGCATCAGCGCCACGATGTTCTTGCCGATGTCGTGCATGTCTCCCTTTACGGTTGCGATCACAGCCGTGCCTGCCTGCGGTTTCTCGTCTGCTTTCAAGGCCTTTTGAATCGGTGCGAACGCTGCCTTCGCCGCCTCGGCGCCCGCCATCAGCTGTGGCAGAAACGTCTTCTTCGCCGCAAACAAATCGCCCAGCGTCACCAGCCCTTCCATTACCCTATCGATAAGCTCCAGTGGCGGTACGCTTGCACTAAGCTCTTTGATTGCCAATTCATACGCTTGTGAGCGTTCGCCGTTGATCACCGCACCCGTCAAGCCCGTGCTCTTCGGACTTTGTGCAAAGGACTGCGCATAGGCGCTGACCTCACTGCCTCCGATCAGCAGTGCGTTTGCCGCCAACAGCGCCTGTTTCATCTCGCCCTGGCACACGTTGACGATGGCGGAGGTAAGGCCCCTCGCCTGCGCTGCGCAGAGGAACGCGGCGTTGAGAGCGGGCCGCTGCGGCATTCCGAAGGATATATTGCTCACACCCATGACCGTCAGGATATCCCTTTGCTTGCACCAATCCAACACTTTGAGTGCCTCTTTGCCACCATCCGGCTGACTTGCGATCGTCATCGCCAGTGCGTCCACCACAAAGCTGTCCTTCTCCAAGCCGTATTGCTTTGCCTTTGCCAAGAGCTCTTCCACAAGGGCAATTCGCTCCGAAGCGCTTTGCGGCACGCCTGTGTCACCTATGGGCAGGAGGATCGCCATTGCGCCGTATTTTTTGCACAGCGGCATAAGCTTCTCCGCGCGCCCATTTTCGGCTGAGATGGAGTTGACGAGCGCTCGCCCGCAGTACACTTCCAGCGCCGCCTCGAGCGCACTTGCGTCTACTGTGTCGATGCAAAGCGGCGCGTCGCCCCGGGCAGCGAGGATCTCCACAACACCCGGCAGCACCGCACTCTGCTCGACCCCCGGCACACCGACGTTGACGTCCAGTACCTGTGCGCCCTCTTTGATCTGCTCGTTTGCAATCTCCCAGACGGCTTCAAGGTCAAGTTCGCGGATCGCCTGCTGCAGTTTGGGCTTTCCCGTGGGATTTAGTCGTTCACCGATCGCACACAGCGGCTGATCGTGCCCCATGAAGATGCTCTTTTCCCTGCCCGTGATCACACGCGGAAGGGATTTTTGCATCTCTATATGTATCTTTTTATTTTCTATTTCTTTGCGAAGCGCCGCAATGTGCTCCGGCGTTGTGCCGCAGCAACCACCCACAGCAACAGCGCCGCAATCGATCAGCAGTGCCGTCTTCTGTGCGAATTCCTCCGGGTTCAGAACGTGCCCATTGGGAAGCCCGGCGTTGGGCTTTGCCAGTATCGGGACTGTTGCGACTTTTCGCATATCCTCCACGATGGATTTCATGTCGTCGGGGCCGGTGCTGCAGTTTACGCCGATTGCGTTCACCCCAAGCGCACACAGCGTGATGGCGGCAGTCGTGGCGTCCGTTCCTGTCAGTGTCCTCCCGCCCTGTTCAAAGGTCATGGAAACCGCAATGGGCAAATTGCAGACCTCGCGGCAACCCAAGATGGCAGCGCGTGTCTGGCCAATGTCCAGCATCGTCTCGATGATAAGGAAATCCACGCCCGCTTCCGCAAGCGCTTTAGCTTGCCTCGCATACGCCTTTTTGGTTTCGGAAAACGTCATGACGCCCATCGGATAGATAAGTTGCCCTACCGGCGACAGGTCCCCTCCCACAAGAACGCCCTTGCCAACGGCATCCCGGGCGATTGCGACCAGCTTTTGGTTGATTTGTTCCGTCCGATCTTCCAACCCATATTCCTTAAGCTTGACCGGGTTTGCACCAAAGGTGAAGGCATAGACAGCTTTTGCTCCCGCCTCAACGTAGCCGCGATGCATCTGTTTGACGATCTCTGGATGATCGCATGCCCAGGCTTCGGGACACTCGCCCATCAACAGCCCCCGCTGCATCAGGTAGGTTCCCGTAGCGCCATCGAGCAAAAACGGCTTGTCGCCAAAAAACAGATGTCTATGCATGCTTTACTCCTCCAATGGCCAGTACGGACTTTTCAGGCTGCAGCATACAGCTTTGTGTCAATGTGACGCCCAGCGGTTGGTGCAGCATATTTAAAAGCGTTTTTTGATATTCAATGGAACAATCCGCGTATCCCGGCGAAAAACGCCTTGATAGCACGGTCATTCCAAACGGTCGAAGCATGCGCTGTGCATCCTGCATCAAAAAATTCAGCCCCGCATCCGCAGCAACCGATGCCGCGGCGTCGAGCAGTACCGCCTCATCGGCCCTGTGGTTTGCAAACGCCATCTGGATCGCATCACTTGCATTTTGATACAGTGTGCTCAACATGACCAGTGCCATATCGCATCCATCCAAATAGGATGCAAGCGCACGGCTTTTCAATTCATTGTCGCCGATGATTACCTCGTCTTGCTTCACTTTTAACTCCAAAAGGAGCATGCAGCCGCCGGGCATCAACGCCCGCAGCGCATGGCGTGCCCTTTGCAGCAAGATTTCATCATGATCGCGGTATACGCCTAAGCGGACCAACACTTCCTTTGCTTCCGCAATCACAGGCATATGCAGATAGGTATACAGCTTTGACGGTTGCACGCACTCCATCCCCTGTATGTGGGATTTGTATTGACCGTATTGTATAATCCTTCTCCTTCAATTGCAAGCGCAGGGAAACTGTGGTTTAATAGTAGCATTCAAAAGGGGTGATTTGCATGCCTTTTTCCGATTTATTTGCCAACAAGCCGGTGGTTTCGCTTGAGGTGTTTCCGCCCAAGCCGGATACGCCGATTGATGTCATAGACGATACTCTTGCCAAGCTGCGAAATCTTTCACCCACCTATGTTTCCGTTACCTACGGCGCGGGCGGTTCGCGGGCGGCGTTTACGGCGGATGTGGCGGCGCGGATACCGCAGACCTGCGGATGCCCGGCGTTGGGCCACATCACCTGCGTTGGCGCAGACAGTCAATCGGTACTCGACACACTTTCGGATTTCAAGGACAAGGGCGTGGAGGCGGTGCTGGCGCTTCGCGGTGACATACCGCAGGGGATGGATCCGAAAGACGCGTTCACCTCCTTCCGGTACGCCCATGAGCTTGTGTCGCTGGTCCGCGAACATACACAGCTTTGCATCGGTGCGGCCTGTTACCCCGAGGGGCATTACCAGTCGCCGTCGCTTGCGGCGGATCTGGAGAACCTCAAGCACAAGGTAGACTGCGGTGTAGACTTTCTGGTCACGCAGCTCTTCTTTGACAACGACGCCTTCTATGCGTTTTTAAACAAGGCGCGGCGCATCGGTATTGACGTGCCGATCTCTGCAGGATTGATGCCGGTATTGAACGCGCAACAGATCCTTCGCATGACGACGCTGTGCGGTTCCTCGATTCCCGCGTCGCTGTCCCGCCTGTTCGCAAGATATGGAAATGACCCGGAGAGCTTCACCAAGGCAGGCATGGATTTCTGCTGCGAGCAGATTCTTGATTTAAAGCGAAACGGCATCGACGGATTCCACATCTACACGATGAACAGGCCAAAGAGCACCGCGGAGATACTGTATCGGACGGGGCTTAGGAACAGGGGCTAAAAACATCAGATATAAAAAAACGGGCTGTTTTCAGCCCGTTTTTTGCTTTGCAAAAAGCTTAGTGCGCTTCCGCGATGTCAATCGGCTTGCTGCCCAGTTTCGGAATCTGATGCCATGCTTTTCCGGTGCAGCCGCAGACATCAAACGTATGTTTCACGTGTTCCTTCACGCCGGCGTACGCGGCCGGGAAGAATCCATACGCGCCGTTGCCCGTCATATCCTTGGCATTGACCGCACGGACAGCCGCCTGCATGAGGTCGTTGACGATGTTGACTTTTGCTACGCCCATAGAGCACGCCTTGTGGATGTTCTCGTCACCACTGCCGCTTCCGCCGTGGATGACCAGCGGTGTCTTGCAAGCTTTATCGATCTCCTCCAAAAGCTCAAAGCGCAGCTTAGGAACGCCCACATATGCGCCATGCGCTGTGCCGATGGCAACTGCCAGGCAATCTACGCCGGTTTCTTCGATAAAGCGCCGGGCATCCTCGGGGTCGGTCAGAGCGGTATTGCCGTCCACCGCGTAGTTTGAACCCTGTCCCACGTGGCCGAGCTCCGCTTCCACCGTCACGCCCACCGAATGGGCGATGCGGACGATCTCTTTGACCTGCTTGACGTTCTCCTCATATGCCAGCATGGAGCGGTCCACCATGACGGCGGAATAGCCGGCCCGGATCCCAAGCATAGCGTCTTCAAAGCTTGGGCTGTGGTCAAGGCACAACGCCACCGGTACAGAAGCATGGTCGGCGATATGCCTTACCATAAAGCCGTAGAACATCGGGTCATACACGCCGCGGTTGCCGCTGATGATGATGACCGGAGAATTCGTCTCTTCCGCTGCTTCGATCGCCGCGCGCACCATGCATTCGTTGCCGCCGCCCACCGCAGGTACACCGAATTTTCCGGTATACGCTTTGTCTACGATTTCCTTCATGGTTACAAACATGATGGGACCTCCTTTAATATAGTAATTTAGTTATTCATACACTATCAAATTATTAGTATGCATTCAACCGAAACGAAATTCATTTATGTTGAAATTTATAGCCGTATTGAAATAGAAAACAGCTATCTCGTTAAATACTTTACTTAGCAACATGGGCTTTTCACGCAGGTCTGCTCGTAAAGATTACGATATAAAATTTCATGTGAAGGTATCGCGAAACGGTATGGATTGTATAAAAAACACCCGTCTGCTTGTATCGATTTTTATATGTGCATTGCTTGTTACTCGGAATTTATATACAGCAATTGAGAAACAAGGGGGTTCCAGAACCCTCTATTTTTTAATTCAAAGGAATGAGCGTTGTGGGCAAAAAATACGTTTCGGATGTCTATATCCGCAATCACCCATGAGCACTGCGTCACCGTATCCGTCCCCATCAAGCACGGCGGACAGTACATCGGCGTGCTTGGCGCGGACTTGAAGCTCTTCCAATAGCCGATATTCACCCAGATAACACTTATGAAGGAAAGCGTTCGCACATCCACTTTTATCAGGACAAGGAAGGCTCTTTTTCTCCTGCATGAAAATAATCGTATACGCTCTGCGCTGCCGTTTGGTTCATGCCATCGACCGAACGCAGTTCTTCGAGGGTTGCCTGCTTGATCTGGTCCATGGTCTTATACTGCATCATGATGGCCTTTTTGCGTGTCTTGCCGATGCCGTCGATAGCATCGAGCGCGCTTTGTACTTCGCGCGACGCGCGGAGCGAGCGGTGGTAGGTCACGGCAAATCGGTGCGCTTCATCGCGGATGCGCATCAAGGCGTGCAGTGCGGGCGATTTCTCATTCAGCAGTATGGTGTCCTCAAGCCCGGGTACATAGATCTCCTCCAGCCTTTTCGCAAGGCCGATCATGGGGATCTCAAACCCCAGCGCGTGCATTGCCTCCTGCGCGGCATTGAGCTGCCCCCTGCCTCCATCGATGACGATCAAATCGGGAAGCTTCCCAAAGCGCGCCTGCGACTGTTCGCCAGGGTCCATCGCGCGCGACAGCCTACGACTGATGACCTCGTGCATACTCTTGAAGTCGTCTGCGCCCTCGACGGTCTTGATCCTAAAACGCCGGTATTCCTTTCGGGCTGCCGAGCCGTCGACGAATACCACCATGCTCGCGACGTTGTCCACGCCCTGTGTGTGTGATATATCGTAGCACTCCATTCTGGATGGCACTTCATTCAATCCAATGGCGTTGGCAAGCTCCGCCATGGCGCCCGCTCCACGCTCATATGCGCGCTCCGTGCGCTCCATGCGCTTTTCCAGTACCTCCGTGGCGTTTTTATACGCCAGCTCCACCAGTTGCCGTTTGTCTCCGCGCTGCGGTGCGTGCAGGTTGACCTTTTTCCCGCGAAGCTCGCTCAAAAAGCCTGTCAGCAATTCCTGCTCGGCAAGCGCTGCCGGAATCAAAATCTCCTCGGGAATGCGGCCCGAATTTCCGTAATGCTGCTCGATAAACGCGGTGATGACAGCGTCGTCGCTCTCCTCTGCGATGTCCTCCATGATAAACGACTGGCTCTGCACCAGCTTTCCTTCGTTGACGCCAAACATGTGGATCGCGCCGTCATTGCCAAGCCTTGCGAGCGCTACCGCGTCCCTTTCTGCAAAATTGGCCATCATTGCCTTCTGCTTAACGGAGATGCGCTCGACGGCGCGTATCCGGTCCCGCCATACCGCCGCCTGCTCGAATTTCTGCGCCTGCGCCGCCTGCTGCATGCGCTGTGTCAATTCCAAAAGCAGCTCGTCGTACTTGCCCTGCAAGAACGACGCCACCTGCTGGCAAACCTGCCGGTACTCTTCTTTGGTTATGTGGTTGGCGCATGGTGCAGCACATCGCCCGATTTGATAGTTCAGGCAGGGACGCTCATGGCGCTGCTGTGCTCGTTCAATGTCCTTTTTACAGCTTCTAAGCGGAAAGTTCGCGGCCACCGCGGAAAGTGCGTCGGGCAAAGACCCAGCGTCCAGATATGGCCCAAAGTACTT
>CAZHNN010000016.1:0-19365 GCA_964533965.1 uncultured Clostridia bacterium
GGCAGGGCGGCTGTACAATCGACCACTATGATCCGGCTTGTCCCAGGGTGCTGAAGGTCCTGGTCATTGAGACCGTAAACAAAAGCTATATCAAGGTAAGGGGCTTTGCTGTTTTCATCATCGAGGGTGTCTATCAGGATGAGGTTTTAGGCTCCTACGTTAAGACCATTGAGCCCGGCAATGCGGACAATGGCGTTGACTGGGGCAAGTCCGAATATGGCGTATACAGTCTGAGTCTATCAAAATAGAAATGGGAGACAAGCGTTGAAAAAGATCTATCTTCTGGCTTTGGCATTTGCCGTATTAACAGGCGTGGCTGTGTACTTCTATGCAGGTCAAGCGGCAAAAAAGCCCCAAGCCAATTTGGTGGCTGTCGTTGTGGCCAAACAGAGGATTCCGGAGCGAACGCAGATCACGCAGAGCATGGTGGAAGTAAAGAAACTGCCTGCCGAAGCCGTCAATCCTCTGGTCTTGAAGAAGTTGAGCGATGTTGTGGGGAAAATTGCAAATGTACCCATTGAAGCAAACGAGCAGGTCCTGCGTACAAAACTGGGCGAAACAAATATCTCCAGCGGGGGGCTTGCCTATAACATTCCGGAGGGGAAAAGGGCGATAACGATTGAGGTGTCCGAGATCACCGGTATCGCCGGCTATGTTAAGCCTGGCGATCATGTTGATATTGTCGCATCGTACATGGTGGAAGTGCTAATCACTGACGGTAGTACGAGTAGTACAAATAATAAAAAAGAAACGATAGCCATGTCAAAGTTGCTGGTCCAAAACATTCAGGTACTGGTGACGGGTACAATACCCTTGGGCGATCCAACAACAACAAAACAGGTGGTATATAAGAATATAACCATAGCCGTTACACCCGAGGAATCGGTAGAACTCGCTCACGCACAAAACTACGGAAAGTTAACCTTGGTATTACGCCCAGATAAAGAAACCGACACTAAGGATTTACAGCCGTATACTGCTGCTCATTCTTTTTGGGATATGGATTGGTCAAAAGCATGGATAAAATTAAAGTAGTCGTTTTGAGTCCGGAGGACACTAAGTATGAGCTAAAGACGAAGCTCACACATGAGGATATCGCATTCCTGGGCTTCGCAAAGCCCGGTGATGCGGCTATGGAGAAAGTGCTGAGCTTTTTGCCGGATGCGGTTGTCATCGTATCCGATGGGAGCGATGCGCTGCATCTGGCCAAACAGATCTATGTCGCTTTGCCGGGGTGTGCCATCCTGCTTATGGACGATAAAATCGATCTGCCCTCCGTGGAAAGGGCGATGCTCTCCGGCGTGCGCAAGGTGCTGCCGCTACAATGCGGGCAATCTCAACTGATAGACAGCATCAAGATTGCCTGCATGATGGAAAAATCACGCATTCGGCGAAACGATAATCAGATCGTGGGCGGCACTTCAAAAATCATCACGGTCTTAGGTTCCAAAGGCGGAATCGGCAAATCGACCATCGTTTCCAACATATCCGTGTGCTTGGCAAGGATGGGAAAACGGGTTGCGGTGCTGGATCTGGATCTGCAGCTCGGAGACATCAACCTGTTCTTCGACGTAGACCCGAAGGATACCATCGCCGAGCTGGTGCAGGAAGAGCAATCCCCTGACATCGATACCATCAAGAGCTATATGCAGCTGCATTCGTCGAGTGTAAGCCTGCTTTGCGCACCAAAGAGCCCCGAGATGGCTGAGATCATCCGCGGCGAAAACGTAGAGAAGATCATCAACATCCTGCGCCCGTACTTCGACTACATCCTCATCGATACGCCCACCTATTTAAGCGATATCTCGATCGTTGCTGTCGAAAATGCCGATGAAGTGCTTCAAATCATCACATTGGATATCTCTACGCTCAGAAATACCAAGATCATCCTCGACATCTTCGAATCGCTGCAGCAAAAGGACAAGTTCAGCGTCATCATCAACCGTGATACGAAGGGGCTCATCTCCCAGAAGGACGCGCAGCAGATCCTGGATTGCCCGATCAAATTCAAGATCTCCTGCGACTGGAAGACGGCCTTCGCTTCATTGAACCGTGGCGTTCCCATCGTGACGGATTCGCCACGGTCCGCCATAGCCCGCGAAATCATCGCATTGACCAATCTTGTCACAGGCAAGACGGAGGGCAGGGCGAAAAAGAAAAAGGCAGGTAAAAAGTGATGGCGCTTCTCGAACGGCTTGAAAAGCTTAAATCCGCTACGCATAACGAAAACGAAAAATCCGATAAGCCAAGGCAAACGGACGTCTACCGCGTCATCAAGGACAAGGCTCACCAGGAGGTGATCCGGGTCCTGGATAAGCGCGGCCTGGAAGAGAACGGCGATATGTCGGTCAAAAACGTCATCGATGAAGTGCTCGAAGTGGTCGCAGAGGACGTTAACAGACCGGAGCGCGCCAAGATCGGGCAGGAGCTATTCGACGACGTCATGGGCTACGGCCCGCTGGAGATCCCTTTAAAAGATCCCCAAATCACCGAGATCATGGTCAACGGGCCCAACGACATCTATGTTGAGAAGCGCGGCAAGATCGAACCGTACAAGGCAGTATTTCGGGATACCGAGCACATAATGAACATCATCGACCGCATCGTCACAGCCGTGGGGCGGCACATCGATGAGGCCAATCCGATGGTGGACGCCAGGCTTTCGGACGGTTCTCGTGTGAACATCATCATTCCGCCGCTGTCGCTTGTGGGGCCGACGATCACCATACGGAAATTCTCAAAAAAGCCGCTGACGTCCCAGGATCTTTTAAATTTCGGCTCCTGCTCGCCAAAAATGCTTTCTTTTCTGGAAGCCTGTGTAAAGGGACGAATGAACATCATCGTCTCGGGCGGTACGGGCAGCGGTAAAACCACACTGCTAAACGTTCTCTCGTCGTTCATTCCGCATGACGAGCGAATCATCACGATAGAGGACGCAGCCGAAGTGCAGTTGAACCAGAAGCATGTCGTCACTTTGGAAAGCCGTCCGCCCAACGTTGAGAACAAGGGGCAGGTCACCATCCGCGATCTCGTTCGAAATGCCCTTCGTATGCGGCCGGATAGAATCATCGTTGGCGAAGTGCGTTCCGGCGAGGCTTTGGACATGCTCCAGGCGATGAATACGGGACACGATGGCTCACTTACCACAGCGCATGCCAACTCACCGCGCGACACACTCTCGAGGATCGAGACGATGACGCTGATGTCCGGCATGGAATTGCCCGTTAAAGCCATCCGCGAGCAGATTTCCTCCGCCATCGACATCATCGTGCAGCAATCGAGAATGCGCGACGGAAGCAGGAAGATCACGAACATCACGGAAGTATTGAATATGGAAGGCGATATCATCACGCTGCAGGACATCTTTGTTTGCGAAAGGGCCGGTTTTGCGGACGGCTCAGACAAATTGAAAACGCGCTTTCATGCGACCGGCATCATCCCGCGTTGCACGGATAAGCTGCGTTCAAACGGCGTTCTTGTCGCAGATGAATGGTTTAGGGACTAATACAATGGAACATAATGCAATGTATCAAAACCGTAAAGGGCGAGATGTAGGGGAAATAATATCACCACATCATGAATATTTAGATGTTCCATTGTACTGGGGGGAATAGGAATGCAGCTATATCTTGTGGCCATAGCGTCCGCCTTTTTCGCCTTTACGCTCATACTGGCCTTGCATCAACTGATCTTTAGAAAGCGCTCGTTGGCATATCAGCGCATTCAAAAGCTGTTCACAGAATCCGACAGCGTGCACAGGAAGAAGATCGCAAAACGCCAAAAGGAAATGAAACGGGAACGGCTGACCAAGAAGACCAGAGCGCTTCTGAATATCGGCGCTGAGTTGTCCAACGCCGGCATCAAGCTTCGGGTGGAAGAATTTGTCATCCTCTGGATCTTGTGCGCTTTTGCACCTGCAGCCATTTTCGTGTTGCTGGGTGTCGATTCGCTTGCGGTCTTTACCCTATGCTTTATAGGCACTGCGGCACCCATTTATTGGGTCAGACGCCGCAAGACGAAAAGGATTCAGCTTTTGGAGCAGCAGCTGAGTCAGGCGCTGATCATCTTGACCAACTGCCTTCAGACCGGCCTGTCGTTCCAGCAAGGCCTGGAGAGCATTGTGAAGGATATGTCGGAGCCCATTTCAAAGGAATTTGGCCGTGTGATCAAGGAAGTGCAGTTGGGGTTGTCCATGGAAAAAGCGCTTGAAAACTTGGCGGAGCGCCTTGGCAGCCCGGATTACATGATGATCGCCTCGGCTATATTGATCCAGCGGCAGGCCGGCGGCAACCTGTCCGAAGTGCTGCAGAACATTTCGGAAACCATTCGCGAGCGGCTGAAGATCAAGGCGAACCTGAAAGTCTTGACCGCCACAGGCCGGACCTCCGGCATTATCATAGGAATGTTGCCTGTCATCCTGATGCTTATTCTGATGGTAATCAACCCGTCGTATATCCGGATGTTTTTCCAGACAAGCGCGGGCAAGACGATGCTCATCGTAGCTTGCCTAATGGAAATCGGCGGATTTCTTGTCATCAGGAAGATCGTCAGTGTGAAATTTTAGAGGGGAATAACATGCAGTTTCTTATAATCACATCCGTATGCTTTTCGTTTACGCTGTTTGTAGCACTCTTCCATCGGGTGGGGCGTTCGTCCGACAAAAAGCGGCGCAGGCTCATGAGCATCAGCGGACGCATGAAGAAGGTATTCGACGAAGATTTGAACGTCCCCTTCCTTAAACGCTTCGTCATCCCGACATTTTACAACTCCATTAAGTCTTTTTCGCGGCTGTTCCCTAACAACAGCCAGAAACTGACTTCCCGGCTTGAGAAGAACCTTATCCTTGCGGGTGTCCGCTTGTCCTCCAGCGAATATGCGGCGATGCGGCTGGTCTATATCTTGGCCGTTGTTGGCATCGCGCTCATTTTGGCCTTTGTGCTGCCCACCGAGGTCATTTTGAAGGTGCTGATTCTCATTGGTGGAGTCTTCCTTGCGCTTGGCGGTCCTCAGGTGTATCTGTCTATGAAAATTAAATCCAGGCAGATGACAATACGAAGGCAGTTACCGGACATTCTGGACCTTCTGACAGTCAGCATGGAGGCGGGGTTGAGCTTTGACGGAGCACTTATATACATCGAGCAGTATGCGCAGGGGCCGCTGATTGAGGAATTCTCCGTCATGAAAAGAGAGATCCAGATGGGTGTGCCCAGAAGGGAAGCGCTCAAGAAGCTGGCAGAGCGGAACAACGTGGAGGAATTGAAAACGTTTGTCGGAGCGCTCATACAATCCGAACAGATTGGAATTCCGGTCCGAAACGTCCTGCGCACGCAGTCGGCAAGCCTTCGCCTTTCAAGGAAACAGCAAGCCGAGGAAAAGGCGATGAAGGCTCCCGTAAAAATGATGGTGCCGATGATTGTATTTGTTTTTCCGGTTACATTCATCATCGTGTTAGGACCCACGGTATTGAACCTGATTAAAACTTTTTCGTAGGAGAGTTGTTATGACAAAAACATGCAGCGTGCTTTGCGGCGCAGATCTGATAGCGGGAAACGTGCGCAAAGCGGATACTTTTTTTTCAAGGTTCCTCGGCCTGCAGGGAAGGCGTGGCATGGGGGATGGCGAAGGGCTTTTGATATCGCCGTGCAATCAAATCCATTCCTTCAACATGAGATTCGACATTGACGTTTTGTTCCTCTCTGGTGACGGAACGGTCATGCATATGGAAGAATCCTTTAAGCCAAACAAGATCAGTCCCAGGGTGAAGGAATGCACACAGGTTCTTGAACTAAAAGGCGGAAGCATTGAAAAAAGCGGCATACAGCCGGAGGATGTCCTGACCATCGTCGGTTGGTAAGATAATTCGGAAAGGAGAAATACGATGGATACCGCTACAACCAGTGAAAAAATTAAATGGCTGAGGGACTCGAAATCAAACGAATTGCAAATTCCAAAAGCTATAACCGGCGGATACCGATGCAAAGAGGTTGAAGAATATATTCAAGACCTCAAAATGAATCTGGATCAGACTCAGAAGACCTTTCTCGAGAAGATGGAGGAATATACATCCGAATACAGCTTATTATCCAGGGAGCGGGAAAATCAGCAGAAGAGGCAAAAGGAGATCGAATCCAATCTGGCATTGGCCAATGCGCAGGTGCAGGAAAAGGCACAGAGCATTGCAGTGCTTGAAAGGGAAAACGACAGGATAAACGAGCTCGTCCGCAGCTTGAAAAAGAAGTTTGAATCCGATCTGGCGTTGTCAAAAGAACAGTCGCAAGAAAGTACGCAGAGCAATGTGGCACTTAAAAAGGAAAATGACAGATTGAATGAGCTCGTTTATGGCTTAAAAAAGGAGCTTGAATCCAATCTGGCATTGTCAGAGGAACAATCGCAAGAGAAGCTGCAAAGCATTTCGGCACTTGCAAAGGAAAATGACAGATTGTTTGAGCTCGTCCGTGACTTGAAAAAGGAGCTTGAATCCAATCTTGCGTTGTCAAATGAACAGTCGCAGGAGAATGAGCAGAGCATTGTGTCACTTGAAAAGGAAAATGACAGATTGAATGAGCTCGTTCGCAGCTTAAAAAAAGAGGTTGAATCCAATCTGAGGTTATTAAAAGAACAGTCGCAAGAAAAGGTACAGGGAATGGCGGTGCTCGAAAAGGAAAATGGCAGATTGAATGAGTTCGTTCGTGACGCGAAAAAGGAGCTTGAAAATCTGGCATTGTCAAACACGCAGTTGCAGAAGAAGGCACAGAGCATTGAGGTGCTTGAAAAGGAAAATGACAGATTGAGTGAGCTCGTCCAAAGCATTCAGCAGCAACAGCAGAGCATTCTTAACAACGGTGATAAGGAAGAAATCGAGCATCTCACAAGGAAGAATCAAGAGCTGTTGCAAATCAACAATCAGCTTCTGTTGGAGAACAATTTGTTGAAGAATACCAATGACGAGATGGATGTCGCCTTTTCGGAGTTAAGAGATGCAAATGCAAAGAAGGATGATACCATTAACGAATTGATTGTATCCAAACGCAGCTATGCCATGGAGACGAATATGAAAATCTATCATTACAGGTTGAATCTTGAATCCAGCGTGAAGCACGCCAGGCAGAACATACAGGAATTGATGGAGATGTTGGATCTGCTCAAATCCGAATCGGATTCCATGTACGAGAAGACAAGGAACCTAGACTAAATAACATGAAGGCCGCCTGAAATCAGGCGGCTTTTTTATTGCCAATGAGTAGATGAAGATTGTTGAAAGGATCAGGCCTCTTCCTCCTGGACTTGCGCTTTGAGCGCGAATACAAACGGAATCATCAATGATCCGGCCATAATGGGAACACTCATGGGGAGCACGCCCGTAAACGCGATAAAGGATGTGACGACAAAGGCCACAAACAACACGGCAAGAATGGTAAGCATGATGTATTGCAGGCGGTTGAGTTTACGCATGTTCGCATCCCTTCCTTCTGAAGACCTTTTTGAGTATCTCCAGTATGACACAAGAATGAACACCAATTTTGAAACAAGTCCAAACTAGTGTGGTAATACTGTGGCACAGGTTGGGCAACCGATCGCATATCATATCTATGGCGTTCGGGTGGCTCTTAACACAACAAAGAGCCCGACCCGCAGCCGAAGCCGAGGATCGGGCACATTGAAAGCCCTTTTACTTTTGGGATTTCAAACGTTTCTCCAATCAGTATTTACCAAATTCCATGTCGCTAAGCGAGATGCGGGGTGAATCCGCGCGCTTCTGAGATTTAGCCGCGGGTTTTGCATCCGCTTTGCCGCCAATAAGGCGCATCGACCGTTCGCTGCCCTTGAGCTTGAACTGCGCTACCATGCTCGAGAGCATATCGGCCTGGCTGGACAGTTCTTCGCTGGCCGCTGCCGCTTCCTGTGCGGTAGCACTGTTGGTTTGCACGACCTGGGAGAGCTGTTCGATGCCGCTGTTCACCTGTGAAATTCCCGTGGACTGTTCGTTGGAAGCCATGGCGATCTCGCTGACCAATGCAGCCGCTTTTTCCACGCCACTGACGATGTTCGTGAGCTGAACCGCGGTCTGGTCTGCGATCTTGGAGCCAACCTCGACCTTCTTGATCGACCCTTCGATCAGAGCCGTGGTTTCCTTTGCGGCATTCGCGCTCTTTGCCGCGAGGTTTCTAACCTCTTCTGCGACCACCGCAAAGCCTTTGCCATGTATGCCGGCCCTGGCCGCTTCCACCGCAGCGTTAAGGGCAAGGATGTTCGTCTGGAACGCGATGTCGTCGATGACCTTGATGATCTTGGAGATGTTCTCGCTGGATTCGTTGATTTCCACCATTGCACGCAACAGCTGCAGCATCTGTTCGTTGCCTTCAACTGCGTTTGCCTTGGCAGTATTGGCAAGCGAGCTTGCCGTATTGGCATTTTGTGCGTTTTGATGGGTCTGTGCCGCGATCGTCGTGACGGTGGACGAGAGTTCTTCGATGGAGCTCGCCTGTTCGGTAGCGCCCTGCGAGATCGTTTGGCTGCCTTCGGACACCTGGCGGGTGCCTGCCGCGACCTGTACGGAAGCATTGCCAATCTCCGTCATCGTGTCGTTCAAAGCTCCTATGATGCTGTTGATAGAGCTCTTCAATTCGCTGAAATCGCCGAGGTACTCCGATGTGATCTCAACGTTCAGGTTGCCGTTGGCCATCTCGCCGAGAATTGTGGATATTTCCGAAATATAGCCGTTCAGGTTTTCAGCCATCGAGTTGAGTGCATGCTTGACATTGGCTAAATCTCCGCGATAATCGCCGGTAATGCTGACCTGCAGGTTTCCTTGGGCCATTTCGTTCATCACTTTGATGGAATCGCGTATGGGCATGACCACCGCATCCAACGTGTTGTTGATACCCTGCACGATGGTCTGATAGCTCCCGTGGTGCTTGTCTGCATCGGCTCTTGTTGAAAGCTGTCCTTCCACAGCCGCATGTGTGAGCATATCGACATCCGCCGACATTGCCTCCACGGCCAGGATGATGGCTTTGATGGAATCCACCAGTCTGCCAACCTCATCTTTAGTAGACTGTTGGGTCAGCAGCTTTTCTTGTTTCTCGTCAAAGCTGAAATTGCCTTGTGCAACCTTGTTGGAGATCTGCATCAACGAAATGACGGGTTTGCTGATCATCCGTGACACCACGATGCCCAATGTGACTGCCAGAAGGACTGCCGCACATACGAGAGCCACCATCAGTATGATGGAGAAGTTGGATGATTTTGCCTGCTGGGCCAGAATGCTCTGTCCTTCGCTGATGTTTTGGGCGGTGATGGTCTCCGCAGCACCAAAAGCCGCGGTAACAACTTGGGCACTTGAAGCGGAACGAAGTAATTCAAGAGCGGAATCCTTATTTGTTGATACCAGTGATATGACCTCTTCTATGCGAGTTTCAAACGCTTTGACCTTTTGATCGAAATCATTGAATTCATCCTGTTCTCTCGCACTTTGCATGGTGCCTTTGAGCAAGTTCAAGTAGTTTTGGATTTTCTCTTTGGATTTTGTTACGTTGTTTGCGACTGTTTGAACACCAGCCGAATCTACTTGCAAGAAACTATCCCTCGCCATTGCCCGTATATATTGCAACTCCTCATAGATGTAGCCGATATGCCCCTGTGACATGCCCTTGCTCTTGAACAGCTCCTGGCTGTTCGAATTGATGGCGCTCATCGATTGTACACCGTAAATGCCAACACCCGCGGCAATCAATGCGATGATCAGAAAGGCAATCATTAGCCTTGTAGCGATTTTCATGTTCTTAACGAATTTCATTGTTTTTTGTACCCCCAATTATTCTTTATTCGATGTTTGTGAATCCGAACTCGTCGTCCAGCAATAGCCTTTTGCAGTTCAGAAGCAAAATGATCCTGTCGTTCGCCTTGCCGATTCCTTGCATGTATTTGTTGCTCAGGCTGGCGCCGATAGCAGGCGGCGGCATGATGTTTTCATCCCCGATGTTCAACACTTCCGCGACGGTGTCGACGATGAGCCCCGCCACGATGTCACCCGTATCGATGACGATAATGCATGTCCTGTCCGTATACGGCACAGGCTCCTTTTTGAATTTCAACCGGATATCCATGACAGGGATGATCTTTCCACGTAAATTGATGATCCCCTTGATATGGTCCGGAACTTCCGGCAACACGATAATCGGCTGCACTCCGATGATTTCCGTTACATATCGGATTTGGATGCCATAATCCTCACCGTCCAAAGCGAACATGAGATATTTTCCGTGCTGTGTGTCTTCCATTTTTTGCTGTTCATCCAACAGTTCCGTAGTCTTCGCCCCCCATATTTTGTCGACATATGTCATACGTTGAAATCGTACATTTTCTATTATCGTTAGAAAAAATTACATGCTTAACATCGGTTTACAAATTTCTACAAAATAATTAAGAAATAAAGAGGTCTCAGACGTCATTGGAAATAGATATGGCACAATCAACTGGTTGGTAGGTAGTATTGTGTATAGCAATTTGCAGAGAATATAGCTATCCTTGGCTGTGACAGGTGATCGTACTGTTTAGATCAGACGGTACGTATGCCAAAAAGAGTCCGATCTGCCGCTATATGCGTCGGATCGGGCCCTTTGTAGGTTCTAGGTGCGTACGGAATGTAGATCGGACCCATGCAATTAATCTATTAATCTAAAAAGGAGAATTACCAAAGATCAGACTTGGGCCTGCCGCATAACCTATATAGCTGCTCTCCCAATACATCTATTTCTTCTTTGGTGTTATATAGCGCAAAGGAAGCACGCGCGGTACCGGAT
The DNA here is from genome assembly GCA_964533965.1 of uncultured Clostridia bacterium. Lineage (GTDB taxonomy): Bacteria > Bacillota > Clostridia > Christensenellales > QAND01 > RGIG3178. Next base: position 10,803 of record CAZHNN010000016.1, read on the forward strand.
AGCCCAAGGTGGCGGAGTATCGGCTGCGCGCAGTGATGGCCGGCACGTATAGCGATGCCTTGCTTATCCAACGCTTCTCCTATTTCCTGCGAAGACAATCCATCGCAGGTAAAGGATAGCACCCCGATTTTATCCTTGTGATCGCCATAGAGTTTTACACCGGGGATGCCTGAGAGAATTTCCCATCCATATTCCCAGAGAGCGTGCTCATGGCGAAAAAGGGTTTCCATTCCGAAGTTTGTTATATAATCGATGGCAGCTCCCAGCCCGATGGCGTCCGCGATGTTCGCCGTTCCTGCTTCAAACCGGTGGGGAGGCGCCTGATACGTCGTTGCCTCGAAGCGGACATCCCGTATCATGTTGCCGCCGCCCTGATAGGGAGGCATTAAAGCGAGCAGCTTCGGCTTGCCATACAGCACACCGATGCCGGTAGGTCCATAGAGCTTGTGCCCGGAGAACGCATAGAAATCGCAGTCGAGCGCGAGGACGTCAACCGGGATGTGCGCCACAGCCTGCGCGCCGTCGATTAGCGCCTTTGCTCCATACCGGTGTGCCATCTTTACCATTTCCGCCGCGGGCGTTATGGTACCAATCACATTGGAGACGTGGGTGAACGCTACGATTTTCGCTTTTTCGGACAACAGTTTCCCATACGACTCCAGGTCTATCTGTCCACCGCTGTCCGTGGGAATGATGCGAAGTGTGGCACCGGTCCTTTCGCACAGTAGTTGCCAAGGCACTATGTTGGCATGGTGTTCCAAAACGCTCAGGATGACCTCGTCGCCCTCTTTAAGCACTTGCATCCCGTAGCTGTGTGCCACGAGGTTGACTGCCTCGGTCGTTCCCCGGACGAAGACGATCTCATCCGCGCTGTCCGCGTTGATAAATCGAGCCGCTTTTTTTCGTGCAGCCTCAAAAGCATCGGTCGTTCTCGTTGCCAAAGTATGAGCGCCACGGTGCACGTTGGAATTCTCATGCTCGTAAAAGTAGCGGATACGGTCGATCACAGCCATTGGCTTTTGCGTGGTCGCAGCATTGTCCAGCCAGACGAGCGGTTTTCCGTTCACGCTTTCCGAGAGGATCGGAAAGTCCTTTCGGGCTTCGTAGACTTCAAAACTATCTGAAAACCGAAGGGCGGAAGGGAAGGCGGTTTGGTATTCGTGTGAAGCCGATAAGGGCTGGAACGGTGAAAAAGAGGCCAATATTCCGGTGCTGCAAAGCGGATCGCACTCTAAAAGAATGCGATCGGATTCGTCGGCTACATGCGTAGGTTCCGGCAGAATGGATATTTCGAAAGCAAAGCGTCCGCCGCTGTCTTCGGACTCTTCGCATTGTGTAGAAGCGGCATGATCTGCGGGCGTATATAGTTCCGGAAATACATCATACGCGACTGAATCCAGGAGCATCGCAATGTTCCTTTCCGTATTCCCAGAGTCTGCGAACGGCTCCATGATGGGATTATTGGTAGTCATAATAGTGACCTGTATCTACATCTTCAAGTACCGCAATGGCGTCGTCTGTCAGGACCGCTATGGAGCAGTACAGGGACAGCAGATACAGCCCAATGCCGTGATTGTCGATCCCCATAAAACGAACGGAAAGGCCTTTGGATTGCTCGCCGGGAACGCCTGCCTGGTACAGGCCGATCACACCCTGCTTCTTTTCACCGCTGCGTACCAACAGGATGTTCGTTTTGCCTCCCGTGGCTGCGGGATTCCCGGAACCATCCACCAGAAGCTTGTCGGTCGGGATGATCGGTATGCCGCGCCAGGCGATAAAAGGGGTGCCAAACAGCGTGATAGTAGCGGGGGGCACGCCACGGCGTGTGCACTCGCGTCCGAACGCGGCGATGGCGGCAGGATGCGCCAGAAAGAAGGAGGGGTCTTTCCAAACCTTTGTGATCAGCTCATCCATATCGTCCGGCGTGGGGTATCCCTTGCGTGTCTTGATCCGCTGGCATGGCACCGTCTGCTTGAGCAACCCATAATCGTCGCTGTTGATGATAAGGTGCTCCTGCTTTTCCTTGATGCTCTCCATGGCGAGGCGAAGCTGTTCCTTGGTCTGGTCGTTGGGATGGCTGTAGATGTCCGATACCCTCGTCTCAATTCGTATGATGGTGGATACGGATGTGAGCGAGATCTCCTTCGGATTGGGATCGTAATCGATGAAACCCTCCGGTATGTCCTGCGTGCCCGACTGCGCCTGCAGGATATCCAGAAGCGTTTCGCCCTCTTTTACTCGGTTCAGGCGAAAAATACCGGAGTTCAGCGGCTTCCAGTCCAGCATTCTGGTCAGATAGCGCGGGGTGATAGAGATGAATTGAGGGGGAGTCTTTTCAAATTCGGCCAGTTGGTAAGCGGCATTTGCTGACAGCGCATGCTGTTTTTCTAGATTCTCTGACATGTGGGTCTCCCGTTCTCTGAATACTTGTTTATGTAAAATTGCCCAAAAGAGGGGAATCTATGCCAAATACATGGGGCATAGCCAATTGCATTTGGCACATGAGGCATCTACAATTGGGTTTGAACGACCGATTAAAATTCATATGGCATGTTGAAACATTGTGAAATAATGATACAATGTAGATGAGGAATTCGAAGAGGGTGTTGCCATGAAGATCAGCCTTGCCAAGGAATGTATCAAGGAAATATTCCAAAAGACGAACAGCGTTGTGGCCCTGATAAGCGAACGGGGCGTGGGCAAGACATCCATTTTCCGTCAGTGTGCCGAGGAAATGGGCGTGGATTATATGGCGCTGTATGCCGCAGCTCTGGAGGGCCCCGATTTCATGGGATTGCCGGACAAGGACCGTGAAAAGGGCATCACGCGTTACTTGGCGCCGCAGTTCTTGCCAACGCAACAGGCTGTCAACGAAGGGATATTCAAGAGTGAGGGGCTGCTGGTGCTCGAGGAGATCAACCGGGTGCCGAGCGATACGGTATCGGTGCTCTATCCGCTGTTACTCGAACGCAAGATCAACAACCACGCGTTGGCGGATGGTTGGCGGATCGGCGTCACGATGAATCCCGATACCATGAACTACTCCGTAGGCGCTCTGGATGACGCGATGATAGACCGGTTCATCTCCATCGAAGTGCAGACCAATCTCGACGACTACATAGCCTATTCGCTGCAGCACGAGCCCAACGACAGCGTGTTGGCCTATCTGCAGGCGAACCCTGAAAGCCTTCTGATCACGAAGAATGCCGCAAGTTCAACTGCGCTGCAAAAAGCGCCGACGCCACGGGGATGGACCAGGGTTCAAGAGTTATTGAATCGATGCAGCTTGAACAGGCGCATCATGCTTGAACTCATCTCCGGTATCATCGGGCCCGAGGTGGCGATGGAGTTCTTCAGCCATATCGACACCCCCGGCTTTTCGGTTCCGTCCGTATCGGAGCTATTGAAGGATTTTACGGCGGTCCGGTCGGATATTGAAAATCTCAAACGCCTGAAGAGGGCGGATATACTGATGCTCTTGGTGCGCAAGTGCGCAGCCGTTGTGGAGAATAAACCCGATCAAATAACAAACCTCGACCAGTTCCTGGATTGCCTGCCGGCGGAGCTGTGCGTCGTGTTCTTCCGCCTGCTGTCCGATAAGCGTCCCGCCCTTGCGGATGTTCTCCCGGATCAACTCAAGAGCTTTGAGCGCGTGCAGAAAGCGATCCTCTCCAATGTATAGGTGAAGCGAATGACAATGCAGGATGCGATCATAGCCCTGCTGCTCGAGCAGCCATTTTACGGACACGTTGCAGCCTCCCTGCTGATGACGGAGGCAGACGTGCCATCCATCGCTTTTTTGTATGAGCCGAACCTGCGCATAGTGTACAACCGCCAATGGATGGAATCCCAGCCGAAAGAAAAAGCCGTCGGCGCACTGATGCATCAGATGCTCCATGCGATGTTGCTGCACCCGTTCAGGCGCTCCGGCAGGGATATGGCATTGTGGGCTATCGCCTGCGATATGGCGGCAAATGAACATATCCCACAAAGTCAACTGCCGGACGACGCGGTCACGGTCAAGGCCATGCGGTCGGAGATTGCGGGGTTGAAGGACTTTTGCAGCGCGGAGGAGTACTATGAGGCTTTGAAGAACAATCCAGGCGGCATCAGCCTTCTGCAGGCAGATCTTCACATCAAAGCGGTGCTGCGAAACGGTACACAACTGCAAAGCGAAAAGATGGACGATGCCGACGAATCCTCGCAGGCAGTGCTTAAGGGACTGCTTTCGGAAAATCTCCGCCAGTCTTCTGACGAAGCGGAAGCGCCGGCAGAGCTTTTGGTACAGCTGGGCGAGGTTTACCGATCCGATCGCTTGAACTGGCGCAGCATCCTAAAACGGTTTTTAACCGGGCGGGGAAGGCTATCCACCCGCAAGACCTACAAGAGGACCTCGAAGCGATTTGACGATTTCCCCGGTAATAAGCACACGACGGGCATCGATGTGTTGATTGCCATCGACGAGAGCGGGTCTGTTCCGCTTCTAACGCTGCAGGCTTTTTATGCCGAAGTGTTGAGCATCGAACAGATCACGGGCATATCCATGATGGTAACCACGTTCGATACGACCTGCTCTGTACCTGTGTCGGTGAGGCAATTTATGGCCAACGCCGTTCGCAAGAAGAGCGGTGGAACGGATTTCAGGCCTGTCTTTGCCTTGGCTGATTCCATGCGGGTTCCGCTGCTGATACTCTTTACCGATGGGGACGGCCCTGCGCCTGAAGCGGCGAACCAGAAGACCCTCTGGGTGTTGACTCCCGGCGGGAAAAGGCCGTGCGGCTTTGGGGAAAGTGTTGTCTGTGATATCGGGGAGAAGAAATCATGAATTACGATGTGGAATTTATCATCGTCGGCGGCACCCTGAAGGTGAAGGCTCAGGTGATGGCCCTGGAGATGCTCAAAAGAGACAGCCTGTTGCGCTCGTTCGCAATGGCTTCTAAAGAGTTTGGAAAGCCGCCCAGGGTCAGCAAGGACGATCAATGGGTAACCATCGATTTTACCAATGCGGAAGTACCGTTAAAAAGCGGGCTGCAGGAAGCGTTTGAGCCGATCAAGCGAAAATACAGAGGGCAGGTGGTTGGCAGCGTTACCTGTTTGATGAAATATACCATCATGCAAGGTGTCAGTCTGACAACGGTTGAATTCCCTGCGGAATGATAAAGCATACGACAAAAGAAGAGGCGGGCAATGCCCGCTTCTTTGTTTTTTCATGTCTTTAAACTGCGGATGCTATCTGCTATACGTCGTTGTTTGGGATAGATTGCTTCTTGCTGTTCCTGTTGTGGTTCTGCGCTTCGGCCGTAAGTGGCGTTTGCCCGTTGCTTTTGGCCTTCCGTTTGCGCTTTGGGTCTACTTGACTGTCCTTTGGCATGCTTGCTCTCCTCAGGTTGAAAAGTCTTTATTGTGTCCGTATTTTACCTTTCCCTGGATTTCCGGCACAGGCTCCGTAATGTTGTTGGGGATCTTGGATGGCTTTTCGTGGTTCTCCGTACCATGGTTCTTGGGATCGGATGGGTCGGGGCGCCTCATTCCTGCTTTGGCCATACGGTTTTCACCTCCGCTCATTAGGGTATCCAAGGCAAGAATTTTCATGTTCGGCGCATGATGAAAGGAAGCGGTTCGAAAACCGAACCGCTTCCTTTATTTAGAAATGCTGACCATCATATGCATTTAGACTGCGGGAAGGGGGTGTGTTTCATATACGGTGACGAATTTGATCGAATACAAATCTCCTATGATCAAATCATTGGAAGGGAACTGTTTTACGACTACATAGCTCGCCCCGACGTCCTGCAATATGCCGATCCTATCGTTGAGTGAGCCTGTGGTACCGAGCGAGAACTCGATCCGGACAAACCGTCCGATAAAGTTGCGAAGATACCCGGCCAGATAGTACGGATTTGTGACCGTTGGTGGCGCTTCAGCCCCGGGTGGAGGGGTGAAGCTGGTCGAAGGAGGCGGCGTTGGCGGCAATGGTCGTGCCGGCGGTGTGCCCGGCCGCTGGGGTTGTTGTCCCGGGGCGGGCTGTCTCATCCCGGGAGCCTGTTGCGGCGAGCTATACGGAGGAAAGGGTTGCTGAATGCGCTGGTCTTGATCGGACATGAAGTAATCCTCCTTCAATGATTTCTAAGCGGGTAGGATGTCACATACGCGGATACCTCCGGTTCGTATGCAACCGCCGATGCAAATTAAAACTCTCCTGATTCGTCATCATGGAGGCAGAGCCTTCGCAATCGGTCTGCAAATATCCAAACATAAGCACCTCATTTATAAATGTAGCTTTGCAGTATCAAGAATATGAATTGTCTTTTTTTAAAATTCCTTGCGGCATTAAAAAGGTGTTGCATTTTTGCTCTCTTTGACCCTTTTGGCATATTTGTCAGATTTCAAATTAAATAAAAAATTATAAAAAACAAATTCCGCATGAATTATATCAATTCACTAAAAAACGACAGGGTGCAAACACTATTTCGACCTTTTTATACAAAGTTATATAAATAACTACAACCAAATATAAATAATGCAAATTTGACAAAATAAAGTAAAAAATACTATATTGTAAAACGGTGGCATGAAACATTGCTTGTACATCATCACCTTTACGGTGGGGCGAAAAAACAGGAGGTAAAAAATGCTCAGACACAAAGGAAAGACACGTACGGTAATGGCACAAATCCTGATCCTGCTGATGATTCTCACTACGATCATCTGCATGAACCCGTCCAATGCATTCGCGGCTTCGGCCAGAAATGCCTCGTTTTCAAGCAATATTCCAAGATCCATGGTGGGAGGCCAAAGCTATACGGTGGCCATTACGGTGAAGAACACCGGCACACAAACATGGACTGCGGCGGATGGATTCAGGCTTGTCGCTGTGGGGGGCAGCGATCCGTTGGCGACACAGACGAGTTTTTCCCTTGGTGCAGGCGATACTATCGCGAGAAACCAAACCAAGACGTTTGTGATAAACATGGTAGCGCCTCTGAAAAACGGTTCATATCGTACGGACTGGCAGATGTACAAGGGTACGACGAAGTTCGGCCCGGTATATAGAAAATCTGTATCCGTAAGACTTGCTTCCAGAAACAGCCTGGTAACAGCCTTTTCGGTACCGACGGAAATAGTGACGGGACAGTATTTCACCGCCACCATCACCATGCGAAATATCGGTTCCTATAAATGGACGAAGAGCTCCAAGTATCAGCTTTTGTCAGTAGGTGGAGACGATCCGTTTGCTAGTGTATTGAGCTATCCACTTACCGCTTCCGAAACCATAAAGACTGGTCAATCGAGGACGTTTAGCATTCCGATGATCGCCCCCGATCTACCGTTTACGGATGATCCGGAGTATTCGGAAACATACACGACAAGTTGGCAGATGTCTTATGGCACAAAGAAGTTCGGGGCTGTGTTCAGAGCCACCATCACGGTGCGTTATTCACAAGATCAGCTGCTCGAATATGCGCAGGCATGGCTTGAAGCGGCTGAATCCACGCATTATCAGGATATCCTTGATATCGCCGAGGATTTTGTGAACAAATTAAAGGATGGTTCCGTGAAAACGGCGTTGTTGCAGCGTGTGCAATATGAGCAGTATGTCATCGATTCCATCAATGACTATATCGATTTGACTGCCGCAGCTCGCAACGCTGTTGTTAAGGCAGAGAGCACGCTTGTGCAACTCGACGTGAATACGGCACAGGCTCTTGTGAATCAACTGCGCGACGGCTCGCTGAAGGCCACGCTGCAGAACAGACTGAATACGGTACAGAGTATCATCAACACCAATGCTGCCAATACGGTTATAGCGAAGATCAACGCACTGCCTGCCGTGAGCGCCTTGAAGCTTTCGGATAAGCCTGTGGTGGATGCTGCACGCAAAGCGTTTGATAGTCTGACCGCCGCGCAAAAAGCGCTGGTGACCAATCTGCAAGTTCTGATTGATGCGGAAAACAGAATTGCAGAATTGGATGCCGATGTAAACGCAGCAAAGGCTGTGGACGATATGATCGAAGCCCTGCCCGGAGTCGATGCGCTGACTTTGGCAGACAGGGACAATGTGGAAGCCGCCCGCGAAGCATATGACGAACTTACTGCGGCACAGAAAAAGCTTGTAACCAAGCTTGGCAAGCTTGAAGAGTTGGAACATAGGATCACTTATCTTGAGGTGGATGTGAAGGCGCAGGACTTCGGCGTGATGGATTTCTCCGGCGTGATGGGTTACAGCGTCGGATTCAAGCTTGAAGGCGTTAAAGCATCGGGAGTGCAAAGCGTTGTCGTGAAGCTTTTCAAGGGCAATACGCTGCTTGCGACCAACACCAGCAAAGATCTGCTTTCCAAATACCCGAATGCGGATACGCTTTCTGCTCCGTTTGATGTGTTCGGCACCTTTGACTACACAACGGACGGTTGCTGGACGTACAGCGGATGGAAGGGCGCCGTCGGCGACATTCCGACAAAAGCCGAAATCACGGTTTTCTTCAAAAATGGCATTGACAAGACAGTCATCAACGAGAACCTTGCCGGCGATACCGCCATCTTCACCAAAGGGGATGTTGTGGCG
>CAZHNN010000016.1:19465-44118 GCA_964533965.1 uncultured Clostridia bacterium
CTCGGATGTGAAGAGCGTCGAAGTGAAGCTGTATAAGGATACTACGTTGTTGGCGACCAATATCAGTAAAGGATTGCTTACTCAGTATCCGGATGCGGCGCAGCTCTCCGCTCCGTTTGATGTATTCGGCACCTTCGATTACGCTGCGGATGGTTGCTGGGAGTACAGCGAATGGAATGGCGCCGTCGGTGACGTTCCGACGAAGGCTGAGATAACAGTCACTTTCAAGAACACAGTGGTGGCGATAGTCACCAACGAGAACCTTGCCGGCGATACCGCCATCTTCACCAAAGGGGATGTTGTGGCGCAGGACTTTGCGGTGATGAATCTGTCGGGGGTCAAGGGTTACAACGTCGGGTTCCGGCTTGTGGACGCGAAAGCCTCGGATGTGAAGAGCGTCGAAGTGAAGCTGTATAAGGATACTACGTTGTTGGCGGCCAACGTCAGCAAAGGATTGCTTGCACAGTATCCGGATGCAGTGCAGCTCTCCGCTCCGTTCGATGTGTATGGCACCTTCGACTATACAGCGGACGGCTGCTGGGAGTACAGCGGATGGGAAGGCGCTAAGACGGATGTTCCAAATAAAGCGGAAATTACCGTAACATTCAACAATGGTGTTGAAAAGACGGTGGTGAATGAGAACCTTGCGGGTAACCCGAGCAGTATCGCACCGATGCAAGTGACATATGATGCGCCTGAATTCGTGGTTGGCGAGCAGACGGAATTCACCATTACGACAATGGCCAATGGCGATCAAGGCAAAATGGTAAGGGCACACTTCACTCTGCCTGCTGAAGCGCTCATTGAGTATTACGAAGTGAATGATGGAAAGTGGTATCCGTTGACAAGCGTCTATGGGCCCTCCACAGGCTTCCCGCTAGCCAATGCAACCAGCAGATTCAGGGCGACATTCAGCAAGGCCGGCAGCTATGAGGTTGCTGTGCAATTCGTAGAAGTGTCTTCAAATAAAGTGCTTGTGAGCGAGGACGTCACAGCAACAGTATTGATGTCAGAAGCGCAGGAAGCGGCACTCAATGTCAAGAACGAGGCTGAACTAAAAGCAGCGTTGGCTGACGAGTATGTAACACAGATCCGGTTAACGGGAAGCTTCGCGCTTAGCAATACTGCCCATATAAGCAAGGCAGTGAGTATCGATGGCAATGGATTTACTATAACGGGGCCGTCAGTTAAAGGATCAGACGGGGGAGAAGGTCATGGACTCAACATTTTAGCGAACGATGTTGAGATCTCCAATCTGACAGTGACGGGATCGGCAAGGTCTGACATAAACTTCTTCGACGTAACGGGCGGGATGCTTACAAACGTAACTTTATCCAATGCGGCAAATGCGGGATTGATCGTCAACGGTTCCGAAGTAACAATTTCCGGTGTTACGACAACCAACAACGCATGGGGCGGGATCAATGTGGATAAAGGGCCGTCTGCATCAAAGACTCCCAAACTGACCGTAACGAGTGTTACGACACATACAAGCCCGACAAATGGAATAACACCGGCAATCTGGCTGGATAAAGGAACGATGACGGCATGGGTCTTAGCGGCCGATATGTATACGGAGGTAGATAAGGACGGAATGCATCTCTACTATGACAAAGCAGAGTATGCTTCCTTGGAGTAAGTAAAGGCGAAAGCATGATTGGTGAAGCTGAGGTCATTCTAAAAGAAGGGGATACGCCCGAATATTTCAGGATGGATGTCAGCAAGATGGAACGGGAAACGCTCTACGAATAGACCAATCGATGTTTGCTTTTTGCGCAAAACGCAATCCCAAAAAGAACAGCGGCAGGATTTGCCGCTGTTCTTATCGTTACGATTCGTCTAGGAATGCCTGACAGATTAATAGGCATGAAGATGGGTGATGAGGTTGAGCCGCTATTTCATGGATGACTATCTCCAACACGCTTATCCTCAGCGTTCGCTTCACGATTGTATGTACCATGGATGGAATCCGTTGAATATACTGATTAAACAATTGTATGTAAGCGGCAGAATATGCATTGTTTGGATATGCCTTGCATATCATCCATCCTTTCTGTATCGTAATGATTGTGTACTGTTTTATCGGATAGGGGTCTTGTGGGTGAAAAGCGTATATATCGTGTTGACGCAAACGGGAACACTGTTCTCCAGGGCAATTAAGAAATGTACGGGGGATCCGTATAACCATAGTTCCATTGCGTTTGACGCCGGGTTGACCACGATGGTCTCTTTCGGGCGCAAAGGGCGGTACAATGTGTTCCGGAACGGATTGATCGAAGAGGGCTTTGATAAAGGGCTTTTTTGCTATTTTCCTCAAACGCGTTGCTGTGTTTTGGAAATACCGGTTTTGGACAGGGATTATCATGCCATGCGCGATCTCGTCGACCGGTTTTTTCAAAAACAAGATGACTATCGGTATAACCTTCTGGGCGTATTGGGAAACTGGGTCGGCGTAGGCCTTGCGAGGGAAAACCACTTCTTTTGTTCACAGTTCGTATCCTTTGTGCTCAATGAGACCTCATTTTGGGATAGGGATCCGAAACTGACAAGGCCAATGGATTTTTATGCGATCCCGCAAGCAAGCGTTGTGTTCGAAGGCAGTATCCTGGAGTTTCACACAGCACTGCCGGACGCTATATCTGCCGTGTAAAGGGTCTTTACACCGTTTTTCCAGGAAATAGCCGCAAAAATATCTTAAGTAATGTGATTCAAATAAATAAAAAAAGAACCCGTTTAAAGACGGGTTCCTGCTTTTTATATTGCCTTGCAGACGGTCTCTACGACGTTTTCTATCATCTGTGTCCTTTGCTTGTTTCCCCAATTTACAATTCCCGTTGCGCAGACCTTGCCTCCCAAGGCTTCGCATTTCTTCCTGTATTGAGAGATCGTACGGTTGCCACCCAAAAACGGCTTGGCAAACGCTTGTGTGATAAAACATGCCACGCGTTTTCCTTGCAGCGTCGGTATCATCGAGAAGCACTTAGACATGACGGCGGAAATCGAAAAACCATTTACCGGTCCTGCGAAGACGATGAAATCAAACGGATCCAGCGCAGGCAATGCCTCCAGTTGAATTTTGGAAAGATCCGTGACCTTCGTGTCTTCTCCTCCGATTGGCGTCAGGTGAACGACACTCGCACGATGGCCTTGTGATTTGAGCGTTTCGGATAGCCTTTGTGCAACCTGAAGCGTGTTTCCGGTTAAGGAGTGGACCAAGATGCCGATGTTCATAGCGACTGCCTCCTATCCTGATTCAGGGTGTATGCTTTAAAGCGTCTTCAATAGCCAGAAGGATGACTTTGCTACTGTATGTAGCACCGGATATGATATCCACTTTCAGACTCTGGGCTTTTATGACATGCTGCGGAATAACTTCCGCGGCTTTTCCTTTGCCGTTGTTGTGCTCGAGAATCTCTATGCCGGTAATTGCATGATTTTTAACGGTAACTTTTACTTTGGCGCTAACCGGAAAACAGCTGTAACTGCCAATATACGTCCCGTCCACTTTATCGTTGAGATTAACCTCTGGAACAGGGATCGCCTTTAAGGTTTGCAATTTTGCGTTGATAAAAAAATATGTGCCCACACCGGCTGTAACGAGCAAGGCCAATACGATCAGCAGGATGGTTCTTTTTTTCATAGATACCCCTCACAAACTCCCAAGAATTTCAAGGTCTGCCATATCCCGGCAGTCCTGCAGCCAATGCCAACGTACCGTCTGGCACAAGAATTGTCAAGAGCGGGTTTGATTAGCCTTTAGCGTGACTTCGTCACAAACATACATGTATGCAGATATTAGAATATGACTACAAAAGAGTGGGAGGGGAATGCATTGGATATGTTCAGAAATGATGAAAAGCAGATATGTGGGCAGGATCTGTTTTTTAAAGCCGAAATCCTCAAGCATATGGCGCATCCCGTTCGGCTTTGCATTCTGGTCGAGCTCATGCGGGAAGGCCCACGCAACGTCGGTGCCTTGCAGGAATGCCTGGATGTTTCTCAGCCGACGATATCCCAACATTTGAGCAAGCTTAAAGCGGCGGGTATTGTTGCGGCGCAGCGCCATGGTAAAGAAGTGGAATATCAGATCAGCAACGAAATCACGGATAGAATCATTCACGCGCTGTTGTAAACGGCAAAAGGGGGAATTTTCATGAATAAAGTCTTGATCATCGGCGGCGTGGCGGGCGGCGCCACTGCGGCGGCCAGACTCAGAAGGCTTGACGAAAAGGTGCAGATCGTCATGTTCGAGCGAGGTTCGTATATTTCATTTGCCAATTGCGGTCTGCCGTACCATGTCGGTGAAATGATACCGGAGCGCTCATCGCTTTTGCTGCAAACGCCGGAAGCAATGAAGGAAAAGTTCAACATCGACGTTCGCATACGGCAAGAGGTCATATCAATAGACAGAGAAAACAAAAAGGTATCGGTGAAAAAGCACGAGACCGGCGAGGTATATGAGGAAAGTTATGACACGCTGGTCATTGCGACAGGTTCGTCGCCGCTCAAGCCCCCGATCCCGGGAATCGATTCCAAGAGAGTTTTTTCACTTTGGACAGTACCGGACACCGATGCCGTCAAGGCGTATATTGAAACGTACGCTCCCAAAAGGGCGGTTGTGGTGGGTGGTGGCTTCATAGGCCTTGAGATGGCGGAAAACCTCAAAGCCAAGGGCATCGACGTAACGATGGTGGAGATGCTCAGTCAGGTCATGCCGCCGCTGGATTTTGAGATGGCGAAGATACTCGAGCGACATCTAGTCGAGCAGGGCGTAACCGTCAACCTCAACAGCGGCGTAAGCGCGTTTGAAGAAAAGGAAAAAACCGTTGATGTCGTGCTCTCCGACGGCAGGCGGATCCAAGCCGATTTTGTGCTGTTGTCCATCGGCGTGCGGCCCAACAGCGAGATCGCCAAAAGCGCAGGGCTTACGCTCAATGCCCGTGGCGGAATCGTCACGGACGCACATTTGAAAACATCCGACCCCAACATCTATGCCGTTGGCGATGTGATCGAAGTCGAGGACTTTATCCAGCACGACCGCACGATGATCCCGCTGGCAGGTCCCGCGAACAAACAAGGCCGCATCTGCGCGGACAACATCATGGGAGCGCAGGAAACCTACGACGGCACACAGGGAACATCCGTCGCCAAGGTGTTCGAGCTGACCGCTGCCTCGACAGGTGCGAGTGAAAAAGCGCTATTGAGAAAAGGACTGGTGCGCGGCAAGGACTTTGAGACGGCGCTTGTGCATCAACGCTCCCATGCTAGCTATTACCCGGGCAGTACGCTTCTGACCATCAAGCTCGTGTTCTCGATGGACGGCAAAAAGATATATGGCGCCCAGATCGTGGGAAGAGACGGCGTGGACAAGCGCATCGACGTCATTGCAACGACGATCAGGTTGGGCGGCGGCATAGAAGCGCTCAAGTCGCTTGAGTTGGCGTATGCACCGCCGTATTCCTCGGCAAAGGATCCCGTGAATATGACGGGGTTCGTGGCGGAAAACATCCTGTCCGGTAAGGTTGCCCTTGCCGGTTGGAACGCACTTGAAACGGAGGATGCAAACCGGCAGATTCTGGACGTTCGGGAAGACGTGGAGCGCGTTGTGTTCTCCATCCCCGGCGCCATCGGCATCCCACTTGGGAAGCTGCGTGAAAACCTGGATCAACTGGACGGAAAAAGAGAGATCATCGTGTTCTGCGAGATCGCGGTTCGCGCGTACAACGGCGCACGGATACTCATGCAGAACGGCTTTGAAAATGTCAAAGTATATCCCGGCGGAGCGTCGCTCTACCGCATGCTTTATGGTGAAGGTCCGCAAAAGGAAGAGGAGGAGCAGGAAATGCCCAAACAGGAACCGGACATTGTACAGAGTGAAGTCGGAGACATCAACGCCTCCATCAGCGTCAACTGCAGCGGCTTGCAGTGCCCGGGGCCAATCATGAAGGTGTTCCAGAGCATGAACAACATGGAGGACGGGCAGATCATCGAGGTGTTTGCGACGGATCCCGGCTTTGCGCGGGATGTGGACACCTGGTGCAGGCGCACCGGCAACACGCTTGTGAAATCTGAAAAGCGCGGCAACCAATATGTCGTTTATATCAAAAAAGGAACAGATAGCGAAGGCGTTCCCGCCGTTGCCCAAAAACGGCCGGATGGCAAGACGATCGTCGTGTTCAGCGGCGATCTGGATAAGGTGCTGGCTTCGTTCATCATCGCAAACGGCGCAGCGGCAATGGGGCGGCCGGTCACCATGTTCTTCACCTTCTGGGGGCTGAACGTACTGAGAAGACCACAAAAGCAGCACGTCAAGAAATCCCTGATCGAAAAGATGTTCGGCATGATGATGCCACGGGGCGTTAAAAAGCTCAAGCTCTCCAAGATGAATATGGCTGGCATTGGAACAGCCATGATGAAGAAGGTCATGCGTGACAAGCGCGTGGACGCACTGGAAACTCTGATGAAACAGGCGATGCAAAATGGCGTGAAGCTGATCGCATGTACGATGTCCATGGATGTCATGGGGATCAAGGCGGAAGAGCTTATCGACGGCGTGACGCTGGGCGGCGTTGCCACCTACCTTGGAGACGCCGAGGAGTCGGACGTCAACCTGTTCATCTCATAAAGAGGCTAAACAAGGGCACAGAAAGGTGTCTTCCCATAGGGAACCATAAAAGCATGCAGGGAGCTAGACGCTCTCTGCATGCTTTTTGGACGTTATTGGCGAATGTCTCCCATGAAGAGGCAATGGCTGATTCGCTACATCATCGTGCCACCTGACATGTCACTTTTTATTTGCGAGATCCGTTCACGTAGGTTCGCGTCCTTTACTATGGTTTTGGACTTGGGCAGCATTGCCGAGGCTCCAAAGGATCCCGGCTGTATTCTGTTTGTAAGGTATCATGTTCATTTATGTATGCCTGATCAGGACGGGCAGGAACGATTTGTTGCCCCGCCTGCCCTGATATCCTGTCGTTATCGCTTGTGCGCCTTTTTCCTCTTACCCAATGCGGCCAGCGTTACGATGCCTGCCGCCGATACGCCACACAGCAGCCACCAAACAAGGCCAGAGCTGTCACCGGTTTTGGGGATGTCCTCTTGAACATCTTTCTTTGTCCTGAAGCTGATCACCGCGCCGTAAGAGACGCCCTCACTGTTGAGTGCATATGCGCGTACATAGTAGGCGGTGTCCGGCGAAAGGCCGGTCAGTGTTGCCGTGAAGCTGCCGGTGCCGCTGCCCGCCGCAACCTTCGTGACGCCCGCACCGCCGATGATGGGGTTCAACGCGGTGCTGTAAACAAAGCCTCGATCGGTTATCGTCGCACCCCCGTCGGAGATTATACTGCCGCTGAGCTTCGCGCTGTCTGCTGACACCTCTGTCACGATATTGGTCACGACCGTGGGCGAAGAGTTCGGGGCGGGTGATGGAGTCGACGTGGTGGTAGGAGTAACGGTAGAAGTCGTGGTAGGAGTGACGGTAGGAGTGGTGGTAGGAGTGACGGTAGGAGTGGTGGTAGGAGTGATGGTAGGAGTGACGGTAGGAGTGATGGTAGGAGTGATGGTAGGAGTGATGGTAGGAGTGATGGTAGGAGTGGTGCTAGGAGGGATGGTAGGAGTGGTGGTAGGAATGGCGGTAGGAGTGGGGGTGGGAATGACGGTAGGAGTGGGGGTAGAGGTTGTGGAGACTTCAGCGAACACCGCAAAGGGCGAAAGACTGGTCACGCTAAACGTGGCTTTCCCGTCCGTGGCCGTGGCGGTGTAGGTTCTTAGCGTGCCGCCTGCGCAGTGGAGGATGGTTATGGTTTGCCCGTTGTACTGTGCATCTACCGGTATCGTGATGGTCAGCGTACCTGTGAAGGGTTGAGAGAGGGAAATATCACGGCCTAAAAGCAGCGTGTATGCGTCGTCGTTCATCCGTTGCCGGATCGCGTTGCAAGCGTCGTCGGAGCCAAAGGTCAACCCACTGACCGTCAGCACCGCATCGTCGCGGATATTGCCTGCAACAGATATGCCCGTTGCGCCATCCGCCAGCGTGCGGGAAGTGTAGACGGGAGGCGTCTGTGTCCAATGAGCGGTATAAGAGCGGTTGCCGGTGGAGCCTACCGGTATGGTTACGCTCATAGACGTTCCCGCAATATCCGTTCCCGACCAGCCCGCGAAAGAATAGCCGGTCCGTTCAGGATTGTGCAGCGTAATGGCGTCGCTTTCGATGGTATAGCTTGCCGGATTGGCCGAGCTTACCGTTCCGCCGTCCAGATCATAGGCAATCGTATAGGGTACGGGCGTCCACTGTGCAAAAAGCGTTGTGTTGGCAGTAAAGGCAAAAGCGTCACCTTCATCATAGCCTGTGCCGTCGCCATTCGCCGCCGTGTTCCATTCCGAAAATGTATAATAGTCGCGCGTCAGGGTGCTGCCGCTCGAAACACTGGTCGTATTCTGGTATAGCTCTGTCACCGAAGAAGGCGCGGTTCCGGTACCCAGATTTGTATTATACGAAAGCGTATAGACCCGCAAATAGGCACCGAACGAAGGCGTCCATGCGCCGGGGATCGGGTAACCATAGACTTCGTTTGTATCTTCCGTATACGTCAGATGCGTATGCGTCGTTGTCGTTGGCGTGAGGCCGCTGTCTTTGGCAAGGAACACCGCCGCGCTGCCCGATATGCTTACAGTTCCGCCCGAGCCGCCGTTGCCATATCCAATATCCTGTCCGCCGCTTGTTCCGGCCGCATATACGGAACCGCCGGATATATTGATGCTGCCGGCTGTCCCGGCATTTCCGCCCCCGATGCCCGCGGAACCTGCGCCGCCTGTCGCTTTGACCTCAGCCGAACCGGATATATGGATGCTTCCGCCACTTCCGCTCGTGCCGCCGCCGATACCCGCGCCATTGCCGCCGCCTGCCGCGTTTACGGTACCGCCCGATATGTTGATCGTACCGCCGTTACCTACGTAATTTGTATTGGTGGTACCGCCGCCGCCGATGCCCGCAGAGCCGGCGCCGCCGGCAGCCGTCACAATGCCGCCCGTTATGGTGATGTTGCCGCCGCTGTAATAGGCGCCGCCGCCGATGCCCGCGCCGCCCACCGTTGAGTAAGTACCACCTGTAGCGGTGATATTGCCGCCCTCAATTCTTATAATACCGCCACCGCTGCCGCCGATGCCTGGGCCGTAAAAGCCGCCCGCAGCGATAATCGTACCACTCTTGATCGTAATCTTGCCGTTGCCGGCATCCAACGAACTTCCGATACCTGTCTCACCGCTGCTTGTTGCCGTAAGCCTGCCGTCTCCCTGTATCGTCAGATCGGAGCTGGAATTCAGCCAAATGGCGGGTCTGTCGTTACAGATCATCTGTGTATCGCCGTAAAGCGTCATGGTGACCGTCGCACCCTGAAGGTCAAGCGGAGAATACCCATTATCACGGTACATATAGGTATTGAGCATCGCGATGTTGGCGGTTCGCCCGGCGCTTACCGTGATGGTTGAGTAGTTCAGGGATTTCTTTCCCACAACGACATAATCGCCGCTCGAACCAATCACGACAGTTGATCCGTCGAAGGTGTAACCGGTTCCGCTGGACAGGTATGGATCGCCCCAGTCAATGATTTCTCCCGGAAGCTTGGTTCCGTTGTAATATGCGCCCGAGAGCGAACCTCCGCTGGTGCCTGTGACTGTACCCGTATTGACAGTTGCCGACGCATTGGTGCCGTTCGCGCGCAGCCGCAATATGGCATAGCCGTCAACGGAGAGCGTGCCGCCTGCGGCATTGCCCGCGCCGCTGCCAACATCATATCCGCTGCCGGAACCTGTCGCGTCGACGTTGGCTTGATTCGTAATGGTCACCGTGCCGCCTGCGCCGCCTGTCGTGCCGCCGTCACCGCCGCCGATACCCGCGCCGCCGCTCCTGCCTGTCGCGTTGACAACGCCGCCTGATATATTTACCGTACCGCCGCTGCCGCCCGTGCCCGAATCGCTGACGCCGCCTCCGATGCCTGCGCCTCCGTGATTTAACGATTGGGAGATGGCCGTTACGCTGCCTCCCGATATATTGATCATGCCGCCGCTGCCGCCGGTGCCAAGGTCGGTACCGCCGCCGCCGATGCCCGCGCCCCGTAAGCCGCTCGACGCATAGATGGTGCCGCCTGTGATATTGACCGTACCATTGCTGCGGTCACCGCCACCGCCGATGCCCGCGCCGTTGGAGCCGCACTGCGCGTCAATATTTCCGCTTGTAATTGTGATTATGCCGCTGTCCGCCGATATGCCGCTGCCGATCGCCGCGCCTTGGAAGCTGGTTGCATGCAGCGTGGCGCTGCCGCTGATTGTAAGTGCGGTGGAGCCTTCCACTCTAAGGGCGGCCTGGTTGTTCTGCGCCGTAAGAGAACTGTCACCCGCAATTGTCAGCGTATTTTCCGTTCCGCCTGTAAATGCGATTGGGCTGAGGTCGTAGCCTGTGCCGACGGTAATGCCAACGCCGTTGATCGTGAGATTCACATTGGGTTCACAGACGATCGAAATATTCGTTGCGCTGCCGCTGAGCGTGACACTAAGGCCTTCTTTGATCGTAAGTGTATCGCCCGCGTTGAATGTGTAGCCACTCAGGTTGTATGTGCCGCTGGTGCTGATCTGCTGATCCGCCGCCAATGCTACAGTGGGAAAAACACACAGTATCAGCGCCAGGGAAAGTGCCGCGCTGAGCAAAGACAGGTATAATTTCCTGGATTTTCTTGCCATTATCTTTCTCCTTGTGTAAAGGTGGCTACGATTCGTCACGCATAATAATCAATAGGACCATTTATACTTTTTTACAGTATCACAAGGCAAAAAAACCCGCATCGTACCAAAGTACGACAAAAAAGGCGCGTGTCCTTGCCGTACACGCGCCATAAGTTGGTTTTTACGTTTTACAACAACTCCAGCTCCCGGATCAGTCTGACACACTGGGCACGGTTTTTTACGCCCAGCTTTGCATAGATGTTGCCGGTATGGGTTTTGACCGTCCGGAGGCTGATGCCCAGCTTTTCGCCGATTTTTTCATTTGATTCGGCGTGTACCATCAGTTCAAGCACTCTTTTCTCCTGCGCTGTGAGTCGTTCCATCAGTTTCTCCGCTATTCCTTGAGCAACCTCGTCATGCGCTTGTGCGGTTTGCAGCAGAGTGTCGTGCATTTGTTTCAATAGGTCTATAGCAAAGGCTTTCCGTTCTTTTATGAGATGACCTTCGGGCTGCTTTCTCCTTGATTTTATATACGCCCGAAGTATCTGGGCCATGGGTGCCAACTCGTCCAAATAGCTTCTGGCATGCCCCTCGCTCAACCCAATGCCAAGCGATTCGTCCAGATACTTTAAGGCAAGGTGCGTATGATTGTCTCTGAAGGAAAGCAGTGCCAGAATATTCAGCACTTCCACACGGCTGTGAAGCCTTTTGCTATCCCCTGTGAAAGCAAGCAGCCTTTGTAAAAGAAGCTGCGCGTCCTGTCTTCGATCCAGCGATATCAGAACCCTTGCATAGACAATCAATTCAAATTCCCTGATTCTGTTGACCTCTGTGAATATATCAAGTTTGCCGGACGAAAACCATTGCTGAACCATATCCGTGTTCCCAACGTCAAGATACAGTCTGCAGCGAAAGGCATCGAGCAAATACAGCCAGTGCGTCTTGCCGATGTTTTGGAGTAGTTTCGCGCATTCCTGTACAACCGCAAAAGCGCCCGATATATCACCACACGCCCGTTTCATTCGAGCGATATCCACCATGGCGGGAACAAGAGCGCCCGGACAGCCCGCAGCCTTTGCTTCCTCTAGCGCTGCCAATAGATGGGGCAGGGCTTGCTCAAGGTGGTTGCTTTCATATAGGTATTCTCCAACGGCCAGAGGCGCGTAGCCGGGATTTTTTGAAATCATCCCACGATAACTTTCGGTCATCTGGCTGAATTTTTCGGGAGATTCTTTGAACAAAACAGTCAGCATGTTGATGGGGCAGCGGTAAAAGTAAATATCCGCCATATTGAAATCATTATATTCCGGCATTTTGTAATACCGGCTTCCATCGGTCTCTGCCGCCGAAAAGAGCAAGGACACGAATTCTATGTTACCTTCGCGGACAAGGAGATTGGCCTCGACCATCGTGCATACGGTACGGCTGTAGCTGCTCCACTCGGGGCCAGAAGCATAGGGATAGTTATCCTTGAGTGCTTTCATCCTGCCGATCCACTGCCGCGACAAATCATACTTCCCGGTTTCCGCATAATACACGGCGTAAATGCAGGCGCTCTTGAAGCTGTTGTCCCGATACCCGTCCGGTAGGCGTTCTATCCAGGACAGCAGCCTGCCAAAGTCATTTTTATGGATTAAGTGGTCGATCTGGTGTTCAATCAATTCAAATGCTTCCCGGTAAGCGCCACCGCTAAGGAAGTGTTCGATGGCTTCCGGCAACAGACCCTGTTCCTGATACCATAGGCCGGCTCTTGCATGCAGGCGGGCGATTTCTTCCGGTGCTGTTTGCACAAGGAGCTTTTGAAGAAGGCTCTTAAACAGATGGTGGTATCTGTACTCCTGTTTTTGCTCATCCAGAGCCATAAGGAATCCGTTGCCTTCATTGATTTCCCTTAGCATCCTTTCGCCGTTGCTATCTTCAGTGACGGCGTCGCACAAGGTTTCGCAGAGGGTATCCAGAATACAGGTCTTCATGGCAAAGGCTCGTCTTTCAAGCCCCCAGGTGTCGATTACTTCATTCTTGAGATATTGCTCGATATCCCGGTTGGATTGTGTAAGGGCAGTGATGGAATTACCGCTTCCGCTGTCATTTTCCATGGACATGGCGATGGCGACCATCGCCGCAGCCCATCCTTCCGTATAGCGTTCCACCTTATTTACGTCATCGTCAGGAAGGCTGAAGCCCCTTGCCTGATAAAAGCGGGATATATCTTCATTACTAAAGCGCAGGTCATCTTCCTCCAACCGCTGTGCCTGCCACTTGATCCTGTGTCTGTGAAGGTCAAGCTCAGGCTCCCTCCGGCTGATGAAAATCAGGTGCATTGTTGCAGGCAGATAGTCGATCAGATAGGACAAGCCAGTCAAAATAGACGGATCGCTGATTAGATGGAGATCGTCCAGCACAAGTAGGAAGTCGGTTGAAGCCTCTGCCAACCGGTCGATCAGGATGCTGATATGGATGTTGGCTTTCATCAGCTCCTGGGAGGAAAAAACATATTCCGCATCGTTGCCGATCCCACCCGCAATCCCCTCCAGAGAAGCGCAGACGTATTGCCAGAACGTCACGGGGGTGTTGTCCTGGGAGTCTAGCGACAACCAGGCATAGGGCAGGCCGCATTTGCCCAGCCAGTCCAGCACGGCAGTGGTTTTGCCGTACCCCGCGGGCGCTGTCACCAGCGTCAGCTTACATTCCTGCGCTTGTTGGAGCTTTACCAGAAGCTTTTCCCTGCTGACGATATTTTTATTGATGGCGGGGGCATGAAGCTTGGCTTTGAGCAATTTACGGCCTCCTTTCAGAAAAGATATGAATCGATCCTTTATACTCGACAGTGCTCATAAAAACGCGAATTGTGTCGTAACATCTCCAATAAGGGCATATGCATTATCATACTAATTCCGCAATGGGCAGTCAATCAAAGAGAATGGAGCCGCTTTCATGAGCTACTCCTTTGTTTTTTGATTCAGCTCGTCCTACTTCCCTGCGGGAAAGGGCGTAAAGCGCCCTTTTTATTCTTCGGGAACAGTGACGAATGTCATTTAACAGGCGGTATGATATAATGTGGGCGGTCAAATGAATGTTCGATTATTTGGATGCATACTGGGCGTCTCGGGACATGCATCATTGCCCGGTGCCAATGCGGTAAACCGGGGTTAAAAGTGAATTTGGGAGATGAAAACAGCTCAATATTCCTTCAATCCCTTTGAGGGACATATTCCGTAACATTTTTCACCTTCATGCAGCAAAAATTTTCAATGACGCCATAATTATATCGTAATGTTTGATTATCATATCCGATAGAAAACCC
The DNA here is from genome assembly GCA_964533965.1 of uncultured Clostridia bacterium. Classification (GTDB taxonomy): domain Bacteria; phylum Bacillota; class Clostridia; order Christensenellales; family QAND01; genus RGIG3178. Next base: position 33,486 of record CAZHNN010000016.1, read on the forward strand.
GGCAGGATTTGTATTTTTATAAAGCAGCGATTGGGCGCTTGCAGACATGTGACGGGTCGCCTTCAGAGCGGCGGAACAGGGATAGGCTCTATAAACTCATCCATTCTTTTCCCCTGTTCCATGCGACACGCATGCCTATAGACCGTTATCTGTGCTATGCAGAAGCGATCCGTTGCCGGATTTGTATGGAAATCTACGAGGAGGATGACAATGGAAAACAAGAAGAAGCGGAAAAAGATGGAGAAGAAAGCAAAGATCATCATCATCGCGGTTTTGTGCGTTGCGCTCATCGGCGGTGGTGCGTTGTTTTTGTTGACGCCAGGGAAGACCACTTCCACCGCTACCTACGTAACCTACACGGTCAAAAAAGGCAACATTGAAACGACGGTGGAAGGATCTGGCTCGATTTCCTCCACGCAAAAGATTCCGTATACCTCATTTGCCGCGGGAACCGGGACGCAGGTCGTTGCCGCCAGCGGCGATTCGGTAGAACGCGGGGACCTGATCGCGGTGCTGACCGCTACGGCAACGGATTCCCGCATGTTGTCTCAGGTGGCGGATTCGATCACCGATAATTACATGTCGCTTACGAAGCTGTACACCTATTCGTCCGGTACGACCTATGTGAAGTCGCCTGCTTCGGGGCACGTCAAGCTTTTGAGCGTGAAAGTCGGCGATGATGTGACGGTGGATCAGAGCAAAGGCGTGTTGTGCGTGATCTCGTCCGATGGAGACATGTACGTCGAATTTACCCCGACATCCGGTACCACATTGACCATCAACCAAAAGGTCAAGGTCGAAGTGGCCGGCAAGAAAATCACCGGAAAAGTCGTCCGCACCGCCTCGCAGGGCACAGCAAAAGTGCTGATCTCAACCGACAAATACGATCAGGGAACAACTGTAAAGATCTATGACACGTCTGACAACCAGCTCGGCGAGGGCCAGCTCATGATCAACGATCCGGTGCCGGTCGTGGCCACCAGCGGATATGTGAACTCCCTTTCCGTCAAAGAGAACAGCTATGTATCCGAAGGCTCCACGTTGATGAAACTGGTGCAGACCGGTCTTGACACCGGATATACAGGTGCGTTGGCGGTTGTTGCACCGGAGAGTGGCTATGTATCCGATCTGGCAGTCACCAAGGGCGGCAGTATAGCCTCCGGAGCCACGATGTTCAATCTTTTGGACAACAACAGCTTTACGCTTACGGTTTCGGTGGATGAACTTGACATCGTCAATGTCAAGGCCGGATTAAGCGCTTCCATCACCGTGGATGCCATATCGGATAAGAACTTCAAGGGAACGGTGCTCAAAGCATCCTCCGTCGGAACCACCTCCAGCGGTGTAACATCCTACAGTGTCATCATCTCACTGAACAACTATGAGGGCGTCCGCCCCGGAATGAGTGCGACCGCAACGATCCAGACGGCATTTGCGCAAAACGTGCTTATCGTGCCGGAGGCAGCCCTTGTGTCGCGTGGCGGCAAGACCTATGTGATGAAAGCGACTGCGACTGGCACTTCGCCGTCCGCAACAGCCTCGAATCAGAGGTTCAATGCCGACAACTACATCGAGGTTCAGACGGGCATCTCCGACGGCACCAATATTGAGATTAAGAGCGGCTTAACCGAAGGAACGCAGATCGCCTATATGACGTCCACCAGCGCAGGCACCACAACAAACACCACCAGAAACAACGGCGGCTTTATGGATATAGGCGGCGGTGCGCCTGGCAACTTCAGCGGACCAAGACCCGGAGGAAATTGAACATGATTGAAATGCACGGTGTCAGCAAAACCTATTTGATGGGAGAAAACGCCGTTCATGCCCTTGCGGACATTAATCTGAAAGTGGAGGATCATGAGTTCATCGCCATCATCGGACCCTCTGGTAGCGGGAAATCCACGCTGATGAATATCATAGGGTGCCTGGATGTGCCGGACGAAGGCAACTACGTGCTGGACGGCGACGATGTGTCGGGTTGCAGCGAGCAGGAACTGAGCGTCATACGGAACCAGAAGATCGGGTTTGTGTTCCAGCAATTCAACCTGCTGCAGAAGTTGACGGCTCTGGACAATGTGGCGCTGCCGCTGGTATACCAGCGCGTTCCTGCCAACGATCGGAAGGAACGGGCGCTCAAGGCGTTGGAAATGGTGGGGTTGTCGGATCGTACACACCACCGGCCCAATGAACTCTCAGGGGGACAGCAGCAGCGCGTTGCGATCGCAAGGGCTTTGGTAACGGATCCTGCGCTGATTCTGGCCGACGAGCCGACGGGTAACTTGGATTCACACTCGGGCAGAGAGATCATACAGATCCTGCACTCGCTGCACAACGAAGGGAAGACCATCGTATTGATCACCCACGACAACAGCGTGGCAAAAGAAGCGCAGCGCAGCATACGGATCGCGGACGGACGGATTGTGTCGGAAGGGAAGGAGGGGATCGCATGAAGTTTACGGAATCCATCAAGATGGCATTCGCATCCATCAAATCCAGCAAGATGCGGTCATTTTTAACCTCCCTTGGCATCATCATCGGCGTCGTGGCCGTGACGATGCTCGTATCCATCATCCAGGGCACAACGAGCTCCATTACAAGCCGCATCTCCTCCATGGGCACCAACCTACTGACGGCGAATATACGGACGCAGAAAAACCTGCATCTCACGGTGGAGGATTTACAGAAATTGCAGGGAACGGGCGGTATAGGGCTCATTTCGCCGATTGTAACCAGCAGCCAGACCACCCAAAACGGCTCCAAATCACTGGAAAGCACGGCAATACAGGGCGTGCTGCCGGGTTACGCGACGATCCGCAATTTGACGATTACCAGCGGAAGGTTCATCACGCAAGCTGACATCAACAGCAGGTCCTCGGTCTGCGTTGTCGGCGTAACGGTCTGCGACGAGCTATTCGGTACACGGGATGTGTTGGGTGAGCAGATCAACGTGAATGGACACTACTTCACCATCGTGGGCATCCTCAAAGAGTCTGGCACCACCGCGACAGGGTCCAGTGACAACCAGGCGATCATCCCGTTCACAACCGCGCAGCGGATATTCCAGAGTACCATCATCCGCACGATCTACGTGTCGGCGGAAAACGAGGATTCGGTGGAAACGGCAAAAGCAACGCTTACAGCTTACCTGCTGGATCTGACCGGTAATTCCAACTACTTCAACGTGAACAGCCAGACCGAATTGCTGTCGTCTTTCAACAGCATCATATCGACGCTGACCATGGTGCTCGGCGGCATCGCCGGAATCTCGCTGCTCGTCGGCGGCATCGGCATCATGAACATCATGCTCGTGTCGGTGACGGAGCGGACACGTGAAATCGGTATCCGCAAGGCCATTGGCGCCCAGCGAAGCGACATACTGCTGCAGTTCTTGATCGAAGCGGTCGTGCTTTCGCTGTTGGGCGGCATCGTGGGCATACTGTTGAGCATCTTTGGGCTGGCCATCGTGGCGAAGATTGCCTCCATGACGCTCTCGCTGTCCGTCGGCGTTGCGCTGCTCTCCATCATCTTCTCGATAGCGGTGGGCGTTGGGTTTGGCGTGTATCCGGCCAACAAAGCTTCCAAGCTTTTGCCCATCGAAGCGCTGCGGTACGAGTAAGCGTAAAAGACATATGAAAACATGGGCGGCGTTCATGCGCCGCCCGTTTTTTGTTCCGCCGTTTGCACGAGTTTGATTGGCAAGGTATAATCAGAGAGACGAATCAAGGGAGATTGGCATGGATCAGCTTAAAAAAATGGAGGAGTTTCTGCACAGCAAGGGCCAGCGCATGACGAATCAAAAGAAGGCGCTGCTGGGCATCTTTTTGCAGCATCCGAACAGGATGCTTTCCGTTTCCGATCTCAAAAATCTCTTGCCGGATGGAATGGAGATGGACAATGCGACCATCTACCGCAACGTCACGAATTTTGAATCGCTTGGCTTGCTGGAATCCATGGTGGATCTGACGGGATCCGCCCGCTATATGATCTGCGACAGCGAACACCACCACCATCTGGTCTGTGTTGGTTGCGGTAGCATCATCTGCTTTCCATGCGACAACCCATTCTGGCGGTCCTTTGCGGAGCAGAACGACTTTGAGGAAACGTACCACCGCATCGAGATTTATGGACTCTGCGCGGATTGCAGAGCAAAAGCGTAACTTGCTTATGCTCGGGACACACAGGCATCAAGCTGTACTGGTACCGCTTTCAAATGCACTGATTCACCTCTTACGGCATATCACTTAGCCCATTTTCCACTTATGCTGTTTGTCAAACCATCCATATGAATGATCCGCTTGTGGCAATAGCCGCCCTTATGGAAAGATATATTGATTGCAGCAGTATAGCTTGAACGATTTGGCAAAAAAATCAAAACGATATATAATATCATATGAAAATATAGTAGAACGCAGCGGAGGGCACAGTATGGGATGGAATGACGCTTTTGGCCCCGAACATCAGCCGACGCTTCAACAGGTTGCTATCTTTGTAAAAAACCCCTGTTTTGATGCGCTTTGCACCGATCTTTCAAGATTGTATGGCGTTGAACCGCAATTCTCTTACAATGGTTTCGACGTACCGGGCTGGAATGTAAGGTACCGTTGCGGTGGCAAGGCGTTGTGTACCATCTACCCCGGCGAAGGCGTCTTTACGGCTCTGATTGTGATCGGCAACAAGCAGCAGCAGGAAGCAGAGGCGTTGTTGCCCTGCTTTTGCGCGTATACGCAGGAGATGTACAAAAAAACGCCGTTCTCCGCCGGCGGACGCTGGCTGATGATGAAGATCGAAAACAAAGACATACTCGAAGATGCCATAAGGCTGATCTCTCTTCGCGTCAAGCCAAAAATGAACGCATAGATGCTAGCGTATTTACACGGAAAATCAAAGCACCGCATTGCGGTGCTTTTGTATTCCAGCCGTCCTTCTCCCGTAATATTAGCCGGACATCGCCTTTTGCAGGATCTTCTTGCGCAGTACGAATACGAACATCAAGCTGGCTCCCACGATGAAGAATGCATACAGGCCAAACGTCAGGGCAAAGCCGATGGTTTGCGCCAAAACGCCGCCCAGCATGGATCCAACGCCGCTGCCTAAGTCGATGGCGGAATAATACGTCGCGCTTGCGGCTCCTCTGCGGTTGAGCGGCGCCGATCGTACGGTAAACGCCTGTATTGTCGGGTTTAGTATACCATAACCAAAACCCATGAACAGCGCCGCAATGCAAAACTGGACGAGGGAACGGGAGGTGGCGATCGTCAATACGCCGCAGAAGATCAACAACAGTCCCGGCGGCAAAGCGCGGTGAGCGCCGATTTTATCGCAAAGCTTTCCTACGAACAAGCGGCTGCATATCATTGCGATCGCGTTGAAGGTAAAGTAGAGACCGATGCCGGAGATGTCCAGCATTTGGCCGAATTTGACAAGAAACGTTCCAGTCAGACCCATCGGGCATCCGGTTAAAATCATCACCAGCGCGCCTGGGATCGCGGTCTTCTCCACAGCCATATCAAAGCTGAACTTCTTTTTCTGCTTGACCGGATCCTTCATGGAAGCTTCGGACTCTGCTTTGGGTTGATTTTCCGTTTGTGAACCATTGACTGCAGGCTCTTCTGTGAGAGCAGACTCGGCTTTTTTTCTCTTTTCGTAATTGATCGTCGTAGCGAACGCAAGAGCGATCAGGCTGATCACACAAGTCGAAAGGAATACGGACGTATATCCGAAATTTCCGCTCAGAAAAAGCATCAACGTCGGACCAAAGGCGGTGGCGACGTTAAATGAGATCCCATAATAGCCAATGCCCTCGCTTATCCTGCTAGAAGGAAGGATATCGGCAACGATCGTACCTGCTGCGGTCGAATAGGCGCTGTTGCCAAATCCTTGAATCGAACGGATGAGCATGATCAGAGGTACGATGGGAGCGATTCTATATAGCAGGCTGGTGATCACAAAAATGCCGCAGCCTAAAAGCAGCGTAATCTTTCGGCCTCTTGTATCGACCATATTGCCAAACAATGGCCGGCAGGCAAGTGCCGCAACGGTAAAAAACGCCGTAAGCGTGCCTGCAACGGCTTTGCTGGCCCCCAAATCCATGACGTAGAGCGGCAGAGCTTGCATGACCATGCTGTTGCTCAGTGTGACGAAGGAGTTGATGCCCATAATCTTGAGGAACGGGAAGGTCCAAAGCTTCGGTCGTTCACTTGTTCGTGATTCTATTGATCCGGTATCCATCATTCACACCAATCTACCGCATAGTAATACGGTGCATTCATATTTATAAAACCTTCCGCTTTATGCGTTGACAACCGTTCGCCGGAAAGATTTACAGGGCAAATGAAGCAGTGCGTGGCATGCACGCAAATGGCCAAATGGAGGAACAAGCAAATCGCGTCTATGCACCTGAGAGCACGACACACACAGGCAGCGCCTGCGTCATCATGCTGTTATTGATCCGCATGACCTTGATAAACGGAAGTACCCACAGCTTGGGAGGAAGGCTTTTGAATCGCGTCTTGGATTCTGGTTCCATCATACACATCCATCAGCCGCATCGTCAATGTGGCTGATTTATGTATACAATCTTTCGCTATCTGTCGGATATCGATCGGATGATTTTATTGGACAAAGAAAAACAGGTGTATTGACTACACCCGTTTCCAGTCAGAAAATGTACCATATCGACGGTATTCGTTTTTAATGATCGCCTTTATGCGAGGTAGGCGATTGCGTGATCTTCTTCCGCAGTACGAAGACAAACATCAAGCTTGCGCCTACAATGAAGAACAAATAAAGGCCAAACGTCATCGCAAACCCAATGAGCTGCGCTAATATGCCGCCCAAAATGGATCCCACGCCGTTGCCTATGTCAATGGCCATATAATACGTTGCGCTGGCTGCTCCCCTGCGGCTCTGCGGTGCTGTTCGCATGACGTAAGCCTGTATCGTTGGGTTGAGTATGCCGTAACCAAAGCCCATGAACATACCGGCTATGCAAAACTGCACAAGGGAATGGGAGGTGGCAATCAACGCCAGGCCACAGAATATCAACACAAACGCAGGCGGCAAAGCGCGTTGTGCACCAACCCGATCGCAGATGCGTCCCACAAACAGCCGGCTGCATATCATTGCGAGCGCGCTGAAGGTAAAATACAGGCTTATGCCGGCAATTCCCAGCGTTTCGCCAAATTTGACCAAGAAAGTCTGCGCCAAGCCCTGCGGAGAGTTGCTTAGGATCATCACCAGGGCGCCCGGTATCGCGGTTTTTTCTACCGCTGCTTCAAGGCTGAACTTCTTCTTCTCTTTAACAACCGCAGGCTTTGCGGCTGTCTCTATTTGCTCCGGTTTTGCTTCCGCTATGGTTTCCGCTTTGGCTTTCTTGTTTTCGTACTTCATCGTTGAAGCGAGCGTAAAAGCAACCCCGCTCAAAATCAGCGTGCCTACGAACACAAACGGATATCCGAGGCCGTCGCGGATTGCCAGCATGGCCGTCGGCGCAATGGCGGTGGCGATGTTGAAAGAAATGCCATAATAGCCGATGCCCTCGTTCATCCTGCTCTGCGGGAGAATGTCGGCCGCAGCCGTGCCGGCCGAAGTGGAATAGGCGCTATTGCCAAATCCCTGTATGGAACGGATGATCATAATCAGAGCCACGATTTTTGTGATGCTAAAACCCACGCTGGTAAACATAAAGATGGTGCAGCCGATGAGCATCGTGAACCTGCGCCCCTTGCTGTCTACCAGGCCTCCGAAGAAAGGCCTGCATATCAGCGCCGAAATCGTAAAGATTCCGGTGAGCAAACCGGCTTCTGCTTTGCTGGCTCCCAGAAACATGACATATAGCGGCAGGGCTTGCGTCATCATGCTATTACAAAAAGTCATGAACGTGTTGATGCTCATGACCTTGATAAATGGGAGAGTCCACAATTTGGGACGCTCGATTTTTTGAGTATCCTTCAATGCCGGTTCCATCGCTCACATCCATCTACCGTATGAATCAATACGGTTATAAAAATAGAAATCATTTACCCGGATTTCTTCGTTGTCATCGGGCTGACAGAGTGAGTCGGCTTCCGGAGAGCGAAAAAAGGGGTGTGCATTAATATATTATAATACGAATATTTTGTCGATTCAAGTTCCGGGGTCAATAAAACGCCATTTTCCGTCAAATCCAATCATTGGGTCGAAAAAAAACCAATGTAAGAGCTAAAAATCTGATACTTCTTTTATACGAAGTACAAAATAATCACTGAAAATAAAACAAAGCAACGCTGGATCACGGCGTTGCTTTGTTACCGTTTTCCTGTACTCCCAAGCGTTTTTGCATCAGTTCAGGTGCTAGGCTTCGCACGATGGCGGTTTGCACGTCGATGTCGCCGTTTTGCGCCATTGCATATAAGCCGGAATCCATACTGCACATTCCCTGACTCGCAGCGGAGGCGATGACGGTATGCAGCTGGTGCGTCTTGGCTTCGCGGATCATGTTCTTTACCGCGTTGTTACTGCGCATGATCTCGAAAACAGGCAACAACCTGTCCCGGCTTGCCGGCAAAAGCTGCTGGGAGATGACACCCTGCAACACCATGGAAAGCTGTAGCCGGATCTGTGATTGCCGCTCTGAAGGGAAGACATCCACGATCCGATCAATCGTATTGGCAGCTCCCAGCGTATGAAGGGTCGAGATGACCAGATGTCCGGTCTCCGCTGCCGTCATCGCAATGCCGATGGTGTCGATATCCCGCAATTCTCCGATGAGTATAACATCGGGGCTTTGCCGCAATGCGGCGCGAAGCGCCACGACATAGCTTTCCGTATCCAATTCAATTTCCCTTTGGCTGACGATGCTCTTTTTATGGTTGTGAAGGAATTCGATCGGATCCTCCAACGTAATGATATGAGCGTTGCGGGATTGATTGATGCGGTCAATAATGCAGGCGAGCGTGGTGGATTTACCGCTGCCTGACGGACCCGTTACCAGCACCAAACCATGGGGCAGGTCTGCAAAGCGCAGCACGTCTTCGGGAATGGACAGCGCAGCCGGATCGGGCAGGGAGAACGGAACCACCCGAATGACCGCCGCAAGCGAACCGCGCTGGCGGAATGCGCTGATGCGAAAACGGGCTATGCCCTTGAGCGAAAATGAAAAATCGTCATCGCCTTTAAGCAACAGCCGATCCATGCTTTGCCTGTTGGCAAGCTGATATATTCTCTTGATCATCTGTTCGGTCTGTTCCGGAGTCAGCCTGTCTTCGCTTTGGTTCTGGATCCTCTCGTTGCGCTTAACGCACAGCGGACGCCCAGCGATGAGGAAGATATCGGACACGTTTAGTTGAGCGACTTCCTGCAACAGTTCCAAAAGTTCCATCCCGTTCTACTCCTTTTTATCCGCCATCTCCCGAAGGAGGCAAAGCCTTAAGGGATGCATTTGTACTTTACTATACCATATCGGATGAAATCTGCCATTTCGTTCGTGTGAAATTTCCGTAAGGCATTCCGTTTCTAAGCGGCTGGTCGAGGGTAACGCGCAACTCCTGCTTCCCCGATGGTATTGCAAAGCCCAATAGCGCGTGATCCCCTTGGATGGTTACGGATACGCCGATGTCAAAAAGCGCCTGTTGCCATTTGTCTGCGGATTGCAAGATTTGTGTTATCTGCGCGGCTTTTTGTTCCGCTTTTGTATCCGCATCATAATAATCGATAACAGCGGATTTGGCCTTTTCCGTCAGGCGTGCATCGGCATTTGCCGACAACAGCGACATAACCGAGAACGAACAAAGCAACAGCACCACAAGAACCATCAACACAGTCAACATGCCTACGCCCAACGGCGGTCGGATTGTCTTTCCCTTCATAGCATCACACCCCCTGACGTGCGGCAAACCACAAGCGAAAACAGAGCAGTGCCGTCGAGGGAAACGGTAATCTGTGCATAAAGAAGCGTCCCCTGCGTTTGAAACGCCATTGTGAGCGCTCTGCGGTCGGGGGTTGAGCTTGTCTTCCAATTTTGGTCATAGTACAATACGAGCGATTTTTGCGGCTCCCCTTGCAATCCAAGCTCTTCCCAGTCGCCCGCCTTAAAGGATTCTGCCGCCGACTGCGCTTTAACGATCGCAGCGGACGTCTCTTTGCTTTTTACGCTTATCAGATGCGCATTGGTAAAGATTTTCACGCAAACGAGCGCGCATATTGAAAAGCTGAACAGCACGAATACCAGTTCCAAAAAAAACAGTTTTGTGGACCGCCGATTCATGGGTTGGCCTCCGCCGTTCGAAGGGCAAGCACAAAATCGGCGCTGTGGCCGTTGGCGTCTGCAAGTTCAACACGCAACGATCCGTTTTTTTCGATGAGACTGAACGAGCTTATGGGCAGAACGGGTTGCCCGGAGCTTTTTTGTATCAGAGTGCCCTCCGCAACGCTGACCTCACAGAGCTCGCCTTTGTACAGATATAGATACGTCAATATGCTTTCGCCATCCACTGTATCACGCAGCAGCAATGCCGAATCGCCTTCCACATAGCCTATGGATACGCCGTTTACGGCATCGCTTTGCCGGATCTTGTTCGCTATATACAGCGTGGCGGTTCTGCTGACGTCATTTTCCGAAGCGTTGTCTAAAACGGAGGTATACACATCCGCG
>CAZHNN010000016.1:44128-45702 GCA_964533965.1 uncultured Clostridia bacterium
CGCGCCGAACAGCACAAGAAACAAAGTGCATAGGGCAAAGAGCATGCCTAGCAACAATGTAAACCAAACGCTGACGAGCGAATTCCCTCTGACCATACAATTCTCCCTCACTGCTTGGAGCTTAGTGCGAACACTGCAATCTCCGGGAAGATATTCGCTCCAAGAAAACGGTAGTGGTAGACATACAAGCTCCGGTCCAACGTGAGCCCATATTGCTGTTCCAGATATTCAAGGCTTTCGGGATAACGCCCCTCCAGCGCATAGCATTGCACGGCATACCGGCGAACGGTACGGTTCAATTGCGTCAACTGTCTTGCGCTTACCGATGATGAAACATTCATGGTGCCGATGATAAGCCAAATGAACATCAATGCGGTCATCAGAAGCGAAACCGCATAGCCCATACGTCGTATGCGTTTTTTTAAAAAGCGCGTACGCATGGCGCCTCCTAAATTGCCGCCATGATGCCCAACAACGGCAGCATTACCGACAGGAGCACCATGCCCGCCACCAAGCCCATCAACGCCACCATGACAGGCTCAACGATGCCGACGAGCCTTGAGAACATCTCATCGACTTTGATTTCACTGCGCCCCGCCAAATCCTCCATCGCGGTGTCAAGCTGACCTACGCGCAGGCCGATCTGCAACAGCCTTGCATCCACGGCATCGAACAATCCGCTCTTAGCAAGACAGACGGAAAGCGGCTCCTGCTCAAACGAATCGAGGATCCGTTGGATCCTTTGCGCCGTATCCCCCTCAAACAGCGGCTGCGCCAGTCCGGCTGCTTGCTCGAACGGCAAGCCGCTCTTGAGCATCAGCGCCATGACAAAACAGAAACGGGCACTGTTTTGCAGGCGCATCAGTGGGCGGGTCAACGGAAATCGTTGTGAAAACCGGAGGAGCGCATTTTTTCCTCCGCTGCGCTTCCATAGTAATACAACGGTGACCGACAGTGCGATGAGCACGATACCGATGACCATGGAACTTCTCCCCAGCCACTGTCCAAACGACAACAAGCCGTATGCAAACGGGGACATGGTAGCACCAAGCTGCATATAGACCTGTGCAAAAACCGGCATGACGCGGACTAAAAGAACGATTACAAGCGCCACCAGCAGGCAGAGCATCACCAATGGATGCATCATGGCGCTGCGGGCATTCTCTTTCAGGCGCTCGTTTCGCAAATAGTAGCGATTCAACGCTTCGAGAACGTCTTCCAGGCGTCCGGCTGTTTCGCCGATCTTGACCATCTCAACGGCGTTATGCAAAAAGCGCCCGCTCTTTTCCATCGCATCATAGAGCGGAGCACCTGCTCCCACTTCGCAGGCCAACAGCTCAAGCAGTTCCGATTCATTGGCGTCGCTTGCGCCTTCCTGCAGAAGGAGCAGAGATTCGTGCGCGCTGATGCCGCCGCGGAGCAGCATCTCAAGCTGCGAGCAGAAGACTGCGGTTTCAACAGGGGTCAGCTTTTTTCGGATGGATAATCTGCTCATGAAAAACTCCTGATGGCTTTTGCAAACTCTTTGCTTTTACAAACGCCCGGCTTTTAGCAAAAAGCCTGGCTTTTGCTAA
>CAZHNN010000016.1:45712-65239 GCA_964533965.1 uncultured Clostridia bacterium
CAATAGAAGAACAGTTCGTTGTAATTCTTGGGGTTGTTGATGTAGTCTGCCATCTGCTTGCTCTTGTCCTTGGAGGCATAGGTCGGGTCCATGCGGACCCATGTGGTTCCGTCAAAGCGGATGATGCCCTCCACCCAGCCGGTTTCCTTGGTATACACGCTGATCCAGGCGTGGTATTCCTTTCCCACATAACCGATGATCAGTTTTGAGGGAATCCGCTGGGAACGCAACATCGCCGTCATCAACGAGGCATAGTCAAAACAGATGCCCTTTTTTGTGCGAAGCGTTACGTCGTTGTCCGGAAGATAGCCGCTTGTGATGGTCTTTAGCTTATCGTAATCATAGCTGATGTTGGCGATAACATATTCGTAAATACGGGATACCACTTCCAGATCGTCCCTCGCTCCGTAGCTTAAGGTTTTGGCAAGCGTTACCGATTCGTTTTCAGGTGCGAAATTGACGTATTGGTTGGGATAGAGAAAGGGCGTCAGAGGATCCTTGATGGTTGTCGTGAAGGAGGTGCCGAACACATACAGATACTCGTCGCCCTTGATGTTGCGGTATACATTGAGCGTGTATTTTCCGTCGCCGCAGGATAGCGGAAACGTTTCATACCTGCCGTCGGTGGCAAGATCATAGGTATACGTTTCGTTGTCTCTGTCCTCATGTTTTATCTGCATGCGGATTTTCATCGGCTTACCGGTATATTGCACCATAACATAGCCAAGGTCGATGCTCGAAAGATCCACTTTGGCCCAATCGTTCTTTTCAACACGCTGACCGGAAGCTTCCGGCACCAGAACGAGCGAAGCGTTGCTTCGCACGATGGAGGATGTAAATAAGATGAATGCGAGGAGCATGCCCAAAGGACCGCGGATGGATGCGGCCGTAAATAACGGAGAGTCCGACATCTATTAGCCTCCTATCATCTCGTTCGGGCAAGATATTGAGAAAATTTATTCTTTTTAACTATAGCATATCAGCCTGTTATCTGTAAGCCAATTATACAAATATTCGTGCTTACAGCCGGAAACATTAGTCCAGAATCCCGTAATAGGGGGGTTGAATAATAGGGCCTGTGTGATATAATGAATTGAGTTATTAATAGGCAATTTTCTATCACCGTCGCGCTGGACAAACAGCGCGACGGTGTTGTAAAATAAGTTACAATGTAACCACATGGTGATTGCGTCTCCAACATATAAGAAACAAAACAAATGTTAAAATGTTATATTGTTGGTTACATGGTAACCATATTTCCCGGCAGAAAGGAGCGTGATTGAATGCAGATCATAGAAGTGACGATGTTTGGCGGCTTTTCCATCAGGGTGGACGGATATGATATCGTTTCGGAACTGGGAAGTTCACGTAAGAAGATCTCCTTACTGGCTTATTTGCTGCTGAACAAAGACAGACAGATTTCAAATTTCGAACTGTTTGAAACGCTTTGGCCGGATGAGGACATCACCAATCCGGAAAGCTCTTTGAAGACGCTTGTCAGCAGGCTGCGTGCCAACCTGTCCACGTACGGGCTGGACAAGGCTATTGCCACCAAGAGCGGCACATATCGCTGGAACGATTCTATGGAAACATTGGTGGATGTGTTTTCCTTCGATAAGCTCTGCATCACGCTGGATCGCGCCAAGGAATTGACCGCTGAAGTCAGGCAGGACTTTGAAGTGGCATTGGCATTGTATCAGGGCGATTTGCTCCCCAATTCCGTCGTGGAGAACTGGGTCCAATCCAAGAGCGCCTATTTTCACGACCGCTACCTCAACATGGTGTACCATTATATTTCCCTGTTGGAAAACAAGGGTTTGTTTGAAGACATGATCCGCGTGACACGCATGGGACTTGAAGTAGACGCATTGGATTCGCGCTTGAATTTGGAGCTCATGTCAGCTTTGTTGAAATCAGGGCGGAGCAAGGAAGCCCTGGCGCAATACAACCGCACAACCGATCTTCATTACAATCATCTTGGCATCAACCCGTCGGAAGAGATTTTAGCGTTCTATAAACAGCTGATCAAGATCGAACGCACTTCAAGCGCTGACATCTCGGACATACGAAATGATTTGCGCGAGAGCAACGATTCTGATGGCGCATTTGTCTGTGAATATGCGATTTTTAAGGATATCTACCAGCTGAATATGCGCAACCTAAAAAGACTGGGAACCCCGATGTTTTTGGCGCTGGTCACCGTGACAAGTCTGGATAAGCAACCGGTGGAACCGCTTGTGCTGGATAAAGTGATGAAGCAGCTACTGGAAACGCTCAAGTCCAGCCTGCGCAATGGCGACACCATCTCTCGTTACAGCACGTCCAATTTTGCGGTCCTGTTTCCAACGCAGAACTTTGAAAACGGCCGCATCGCGATGGAGCGCGTGAAGAAGTCGTTCTACCGGGAAGGGAGCAACGCGCAATTTTTGCTCAACTATAGGCTCGGTCCCATCGAGACACTCGAATAAAAAACAATCCCCAACGCCGGCTCAAAGAGCCGGCGTTTTTATTATCAGTAAATGCAATCGTTCTATTGGCTCTTAATGAAAAACTTATACAGGCATACCCTTTCTTTATGTCCTCTTTATCAGCCTGCTTCCTATAATGATGATACGAATCAAGGAGACTTAGCAGTAAGCCTCATGCGTTTCGTTGCGGTTTAATCGCATGAATCGGGAAAAGATGTAAACGGGATTAATTGCCATGACGGTTTGAGTCGGCGGAAGAGTTAAGGAGTGTTGGCGGATGGGTTTTGTCCTGATTGTCACAGGGTTCATTGGCCTTGGTTTGCTTGGCTATCTATCGTATGTATTGTTTAACGGAGAAAAATTATGAGAAGTATCATACTGGAGAGTATCGTATTCCTGGTGCTGTTGGTGGGGCTTTCCATCCCGCTGGGCATCTATATCGATAAGGTGATGTCGGGAAAGAAAGTGTTCTTGTCGCGCATCCTGTCCCCGTTGGAAAGATGGATTTACAAGTTGATGGGAATAAACGCCGACCTGGATATGAGCCCAAAACAATATGCCATAGCAGTGCTGGCTTTCAGCGCTTTTGGTGTTCTCATCGTTTTATTGGTACAGGTGTTCCAGCACATTTTGCCGTTCAATCCACAGAATCTGCCGGGTGTTCCCGCGAACCTGTCCTTTAACACCGCCGCAAGCTTTGTATCCAATACCAATTGGCAGGCGTATTCCGGTGAGACGACCCTGTCCTACCTTTCGCAGAGTATCGGGCTCACTGTGCAGAATTTCGTATCGGCAGCCATGGGCATTGCAGTGCTTTATGTTCTGATCAGGGGTTTTATCCAGAAACAGAAAGCAGGGATCGGCAATTTCTGGAAGGATTTGACGAGAGGCACCTTATATGTGTTGATTCCGATGTCCCTTGTGCTGGCAGTCCTGCTGGTCTCCCAGGGTGTGGTGCAAACGCTTAGCGCTTACAAAGAAGTTTCCACACTGCAGAGCGGTTCGCAGACAATTCCACTGGGTCCTGCTGCAAGCCAGATTGCCATCAAACAGCTAGGTACCAACGGCGGCGGTTTTTTTGGAGCCAATTCCGCATTCCCGCTGGAAAACCCAACGCAGTTTTCCGACCTGTTGCAGTTGCTTTGTATTCTTCTCATTCCGGCTGCACTCATTGTATCGTTTGGCAAGGCCGTGAAGGACAACAAGCAGGGTAGGGCGATCTATATCGTAATGATGATCCTGTTTGCGGCCTGCCTTGTCGGTGCGGTAATAAGCGAGCAATATGCCGGACCGGTGTATTCCGGCGTCGCGGTATCCGGCAGCATGGAGGGCAAAGAGACCATACACGGTGTGGGGACATCCGTACTATGGGGTGTTTCGACCACTGCCGCCAGCAACGGCTCGGTCAACGCGATGCATGACAGCTTTACACCACTTTCCGGCGGAATACTCATGTTCCTGATGCAGATCGGGGAGGTCGTGTTCGGCGGTGTTGGCAGCGGATTATACGGGATGCTCGCATTCGTTCTCTTGACCGTTTTCATAGCGGGGCTGATGGTAGGCCGAACGCCCGAATACCTTGGGAAAAAGATCGAGGCGTTTGACATGAAAATGGTATGCCTGATCATATTGATCCCTCCGCTGTCTGTCTTGTTTGGCACAATGGCCACTGTACTGAACCCCAATGTCTTGTCCTTTTTGACAAACACGGGTGCGCATGGGTTTTCTGAAATTCTCTATGCGTTTACGTCCATGGCAAACAACAACGGAAGCGCGTTTGGCGGATATGCCGCAAATACGGTCTTTACCAACGTAATCGGTGGCGTGATCATGCTCATCGTGCGCTTTGTGCCCATGGTGGCGGCGATTTTTCTTGCCGGTAATCTTTCGAAGAAGAAGCCGGTTGCGATCGGTGCAGGCACGCTATCAACAAGCAATACTATGTTCGTTGGGCTGTTGATAGCCATTATCCTGATCATTGGCGCATTGACCTTCGTTCCGGCATTGGCGTTAGGGCCAATCGCGGACCACTTTACCGCCCTGAGGTGATGAAAATGAATAAAAAGAGCACCAATAAAGGCATCTTTGCCGATGCGCTGGGTCAGTCGTTTGTAAAGCTTGCCCCGCACATTCAGATAAAAAACCCCGTTATGTTCATCGTGTATATAGGTGCGATCTTGACAACGGCCCTCTACTTCTTGGCATTTGCAGGCGTCAAGGATGAGGGGGTAGGCTATATGCTGGCGATTGCGCTGATCCTCTGGTTCACGGTGTTGTTTGCTAATTTTGCAGAAGCGATCGCGGAAGGCAGGGGCCGGGCACAGGCCGATTCACTTCGAAAGGCACGGAAGAATGTAACGGCGAAAAAACTTAAGTCAGATACCAATACGGAGCTTTATGACGAAGTGCTGTCCAGTGCGCTTAGAAAAGGCGATGTCGTCTATGTTGTCTCGGGCGAACAGATTCCGATGGATGGCGAGGTGATCGAAGGTGCCGCGTCGGTGGACGAAAGCGCGATCACAGGGGAATCCGCGCCTGTCATCCGCGAATCGGGCGGTGACAGAAGTGCTGTGACCGGTGGAACAACGCTTGTTTCCGATTGGCTGATCATTCGGGTAACGGCGGAACCGGGCGAAAGTTTTCTCGATAAGATGATCGCTATGGTCGAAGGGGCGTCAAGGAAAAAAACCCCCAATGAAATCGCGCTGCAGATCCTTCTGGTAACGCTCACCATCATCTTCCTCGTGGTGTCCGCGGCGTTGCTGCCATTCACCGCTTTCGCGGCGCAACAGGCCGGCGTGGGAAGGGCTATTTCGGTCACCAACGTCATTGCGCTGTTGGTATGCCTGGCTCCCACCACCATAGGGGCGCTGCTCTCCTCCATCGGCATTGCGGGCATGAGCAGGCTGAATCAGGCAAACGTTCTTGCGATGAGCGGCCGTGCGATCGAGGCGGCAGGCGACGTGGATGTGCTTTTATTGGATAAGACCGGCACCATCACGCTTGGGAACCGGCAAGCCAGCAAGTTCTTCCCGATCAAGGGGATAACGGAGCAAGAACTTGCCGACGCTGCACAGCTATCCTCCCTGGCGGATGAAACACCCGAAGGAAGAAGCATCGTTATCCTTGCCAAAGAGCAATTCGAGATCCGGGGCCGCGATATGCAAAGTCTGGGCGCGGCATTCGTTCCGTTTACTGCCAAAACACGGATGAGCGGAATCGATTATCAGGGAAACGAAATCCGCAAAGGGGCAGCGGATGCCGTCAAGGCGTTTGTCATCGAAAAGGGAGGCAAATATCCTTTTGAATGTGAACAGATCGCGCAGATGATTGCCCGCGAGGGCGGAACGCCATTGGTGGTGGCCAAAAACCAAAACGTTCTTGGGGTCATCTATCTAAAGGATATCGTGAAAAACGGCGTGAGAGAGCGCTTTGAGGACCTTCGCAAAATGGGCATTAAAACCGTAATGATCACGGGCGATAACCCGTTGACGGCGGCGGCCATTGCGGCGGAAGCCGGTGTGGATGACTTTCTGGCCGAAGCGATACCGGAAACAAAGCTTACGCTCATCCGCGACTATCAGGCAAAGGGGCATCTGGTCGCGATGACAGGGGACGGCACCAACGATGCGCCGGCGCTTGCACAGGCGGACGTAGCCGTTGCAATGAACACCGGAACACAGGCCGCCAAGGAGGCCGGCAACATGGTGGACCTCGATTCCAATCCCACAAAGCTGATCGACATCGTAAGGATAGGCAAACAGCTTTTGATGACGCGGGGAGCGTTGACCACCTTTTCCGTTGCAAACGACATCGCCAAGTATTTCGCGATCATTCCGGTGTTGTTTTTTGGAACGTATCCAGAGCTTTCTGTGCTCAATTTTATGAAACTGACCAGCGCCACAAGCGCAATCCTTTCGGCCATCATCTACAATGCGCTGATCATAGTCGCATTGATCCCGCTGGCTCTAAAAGGAGTCGCATACCGCGAAATGTCCGCCGGTAAGCTTTTAAAACGAAATCTTTGGATCTATGGGCTGGGGGGAATCGTTGCCCCGTTTATAGCCATCAAGCTTATTGATATACTACTGACCGTTTGCGGTCTTGTGTAAGGTGGTACTCCTATGGAAAACAAGACAAAAGTGTTGAGACCTGTTCTCATGAGTATGATTGTTATGACGGTGCTTTGCGGTATCCTCTACACGGCTGCCGTAACCGGCATAGCGCAGGTGTTTTTTCCGAATCAGGCGAATGGCAGCGTCATAACCGTAACGCTCAAAGATGGGTCAATCAAGCAATACGGTTCGGTGCTGATAGAGCAGGAATTCACCAAACCGGAATATCTGATTGGCAGGCCGATGGGAACGACAAATCTGTCTCCCGTCAGCGATAAACAGAAAGAGCTTGTACAGCAGAGAATCGACTTTTTCCATTCGATTGATCCCGACAACAAAAAGGATATCCCGATGGATCTGGTGACGGCATCGGGAAGCGGTGTTGATCCATATATTTCACCCGTAGCCGCCGAATATCAGGTGTCTCGTATTGCAAAAGCAAGAAATATGAGCGAAGATGCAATCAGAGCGATCAATCGAAAATACACGGCAGGAAAATTCCTGGGGATTTGGGGAGAAGAAGGAGTCAACGTGCTCAAAGTGAATCTTGCTCTCGATGGTTTGATTTAGTGAAAGTCAAATGGGAAAGGTGACTTGAATGGACTTGGATGAACGTCGCCCGAATCCGGATGTCCTGTTGGAAAGCATCAACCGGGACGAACAGAAGAAGAAGGGCAAGCTGATGATTTTCTTCGGGTATGCGGCGGGCGTGGGAAAAACGTATGCCATGCTCGACGAGGCCCAGGAGAAATTTAAAAGCGGCGCCGATGTTGTGGTGGGGTATGTGGAACCGCACCTTCGCCCGGAAACATTGGAGCTTATGAAAGGCTTGCCGGCCATCCCGCCGAAAGTCATCTTGTATAAGAACATGCAACTCAAGGAGTTCGATCTGGACGCAGCGCTCATACGAAAGCCGGATCTGATCCTTGTGGACGAATTGGCGCATACAAATGTTATTGGCGTACGAAACAAAAAGCGATATCAGGATGTAGAGGAACTTCTCAATGCCGGCATCGATGTCTACACGACCATCAACGTCCAGCATTTGGAAAGCCTCAACGACGTTGTATACAATATCACAAAGGTTTCTGTCAGGGAGACCATTCCCGATTATATTTTTGACAATGCAGACAAGGTTAAGCTTGTCGACATTGAGCCGGATGAGCTGTTAGTACGGTTAAAGGAAGGAAAAGTCTACCAACCGGGCAGGGCCGAAACGGCGATGGAGAACTTTTTTACAAAGGAAAACCTTCGCCTTTTGCGGGAAATTGCCATGCGCAAGGCCACAGAGAGGATAAGCCATGATAACCTTACCGAAAGTCGGCTATCCGAAAAACGGGCCAACACAAAAATGCTGGCCTGTATCGGGCCGTCGCCTTCCTCCGCAAAGCTCATTCGATGGGCTGCCAGAACAGCGGAGGCTTTCTATGCTCCCTGGACTGTTGTTTATGTGGAAGGAAAAAACAGCGCGTCCTTGAGTGAACAAGAAAGGCAAGGCATTTGGGCCAATCTTGAGCTGGCGGAGCAGCTGGGCGGCGAAATCATCACGCTTAGCGGTGACGATATTGCTATTGCAATCTCGGAATATGCCAAACTTTCGGGAATTACAAACATCGTCATCGGAAAGAGCCGAAAGAAGAAGACTATCCGGAACATGTTCGAAATGGCCTTGGAGGATAAGCTCATTTCACTGCTGCCGGATATTGAAGTGCACATCATTCCGAGTATGCTGGTGCAAAAGCCGTATCGAAAACCAAAACGGATCCGTTTGAATCGTAACCTGTACCTATCCTGGTCAGACACACTCAAAACGTTGGCCGTTCTTATTATCGCAACCTTGCTGTGTTGGGGACTTACGAAAATCGGCATCGGGGAGCAGAACATCATTATGGTGTATCTGCTGTCCACACTGGTGGTTTCACGTATTACCATGGGGTATTTTTACGGCGTGTTGTCTTCGTTATTAAGCGTGTTGGCATTCAATTTCTTCTTTACCGAGCCTTACTTAACGTTCAATGCGATTCAGCCCGGATATCCCGTTACCTTTGGCGTCATGCTTCTGGTTGCACTCGCCACGAGTGCCCTGACTGTTCGCGTTAAAACGCAGGCGCGCTTGGCAGCGCATAGGGAGCACCGGACAGGGGTTTTGTACGAGATCAATAAAAAATTGTTGGCGACAAGGGGAATGGGAAACATCATCGAATTGACCAACGACTATGTCGCCGCACTGTTTGAACGGTCTGTCATCTTTTATGCGAAGGAGCCCGGCAATCCTGATCGGGGTACGCTGACGCAATCGCCGTTGGATCCAAACTCCTCTTATCTGAGCACAGATGACGAGTTGGCTGTCGCTCATTGGGCGTTTGTCAATCAGAAAATAGCGGGAGCAGGTACGGACACGCTCATGGGCGCCGGCGGCTTCTATATGCCGGTTGTATCGCAGGGCAATGTGCTTGGCGTAATCGGAGTTTCCTGCACGAAAGGGACACTGAGGCAAAACCAGCGCTCTTTTTTGCATATGATAATGCTTCAGGTCGCAATGGCGCTGGAACGCCAGCTATTATCCAACGAACAGCGCAGGATACTGGTTGAGGCAACAAAGGAAAAGATGAGGAGCAACCTGCTTCGGGCAATATCACACGATTTGCGTACACCGCTGACCGGTATACTCGGCGCAAGTTCTGCCATTCTGGAGAACAACCTGGATACCATCATGCATAACAAATTGATTTCCAACATCCGGGATGAATCTCAATGGCTGATTCGCATGGTGGAGAACCTGCTATCGGTAACACGGATTCAAGAGGGTACAATGAGTGTCGCAAAGGAACCGGAAGCGGCTGAAGAGATCGTTGCGGAATCCTTAAGCCGAATTCGGACGCGCTATCCGGATAGGAAAATCACGGTCAAAGTGCCTGATGATCTGTTGCTGGTGCCTATGGATGGAACGCTGATTGCGCAGGTGCTCATCAACCTGTTGGAAAATGCCATAAAGCATTCGCCGGAGAATTCTGAAGTTGTTGTGGATGTTATAAAGAAGGAAAACACCGCCCAATTTGAAGTAATCGACAATGGAGAGGGTATAGCGGAGCAGGACCTCCCCTATTTGTTTGACAGCTATGTGCCAAACGGAAAGAAATCTTCCGATTCATCCAGAGGAATGGGCATCGGGCTTTCTATCTGCATGTCCATCATAAAAGCGCATCATGGAACAATGGAGGCGGAAAATCGAAAACAGGGAGGCGCTGTCTTCCGCTTTACGTTACCGCTGAAGGAGGGGTCCCAAGATGAATAAGCCGCTGATCATGGTCGTTGAGGACGAAGACGGTATCGGAAACTTCATTTACGCTGTACTCCATTCCAATGAGTACAGGACGATCAGAGCAACAAAGGGAAAAGAAGCGATATCCATGGCAGCCGCATATTGCCCGGATGTAATTCTTTTGGATCTTGGTCTTCCGGATATGGACGGGATCGAAGTTTTATGTTCAATCCGGCAATGGAGCCATTGCCCCGTCATCGTCGTATCTGCGCGCGGGCATGAGCGGGAGAAGGTGGAAGCGCTGGATTCGGGCGCGGACGATTACATCACAAAGCCCTTTGGAACGGCGGAGCTGCTAGCGAGGATACGGACTGCGATAAGGCACAAGGAAAAGTCGGCCGATGCAACAGTAAAGGACAGCAAGCTTACGCTGGACCAGTTGGAAATCGATTACGACAAACGTCTGGTATTTTTGCGCGGAGCGGAAGTACATCTGACACCCATCGAATACAAGATCATCGTGCTGTTGTCAAGGAATCTGGGCAAGGTGCTCACGTATGAGGCGATCCTCAAGGAGATTTGGGGGCCGTATGCAAACGATCTTCAAACGCTTCGCGTTAATATGGCGAACATACGAAGAAAACTCGAAAAAAATCCGGCGGAGCCACGCTACATCGTTACCGAGGTCGGCGTTGGGTATCGGATGCAGGAGTGATAAAGCCGGCTGAAGCGATTCAGCCGGCTTTATTGTTTGGGAGTCCTTGTCCGCAATCGAAAAAGCATGATATAGTTTATGTACTGTTACAAGGAAACCCATACAAAGGGGGAGCAGGATGACTACGCAAGAGATAGACGAGCTGTATCTGCGCATTCTCAACGAAGAACTCGTTCCGGCGATGGGATGCACAGAACCTATCGCCATCGCCTATGCCGCCGCCAAGGCACGTTCGATACTTGGTGAGATGCCCGACTCAGTGGAACTGCACGTCAGCGGCAACATCATCAAAAACGTCAAAAGCGTCGTCGTTCCCAATACGGGTGGTTTGGAAGGCTTGGAGGCCGCTGCAGCTGCCGGGATCGTAGCGGGCGATGATGTCCGCGTACTTGAGGTGATCGCAAGCGTTTGTGAGGAGCAAAAGCAGGCGATCCGGGTGTTTTTGAAATCTGCCAAATTTGCTATCTTTGCTCTGCAAGGCGATGAGTTGCTGGATATCGGCCTAGTGTTGCACGGCGGCGGCCATGTTGCCAAGGTGCGCATAGCGGGAACCCACACCAATATTATATCCATTGAAAAGGATGGCGTAATTCTCTTTGAATCTGGATCCAGGACAACGCAAGGTTTGCACCTGACCGACAGAAGCCTTCTGAATGTGGAAGACATACTCTCGTTTGCTCAGCGGGTACGCATGGAGGACGTGAAGGAACTGCTGGATTCACAGATCCGCTGCAACACCGCCATTGCCGAAGAGGGCTTAAAAAACGATTACGGCGCCAACATAGGCAAAGTGCTGCTGAATACCGACGGGCAGAACATCAAGACAAAGGCCAAGGCATTGGCCGCCGCGGGTTCCGACGCGAGGATGAGCGGGTGCGAAATGCCCGTTATCATCAATTCCGGCAGCGGAAACCAGGGGCTGACGGCATCGTTGCCCGTCATCGCATATGCCCGAGAGTTGAATCTGAGCGAAGAGGCGCTTTACCGCGCGCTTGTGATCAGCAACCTCGTGACCATTCATCTGAAAACGGGCATCGGCAGGCTTTCCGCGTACTGTGGGGTGGTCAGCGCCGGATGCGGCGCCGGAGCAGGGATTGCATACCTTCTGGGCGGCAACTTGAAGGACATCGTCCATACGGTTGTAAACGCGCTTGCGATCGTTTCGGGCATCGTATGCGATGGGGCCAAGCCATCCTGCGCTGCCAAGATCGCGGCATCGGTGGATGCCGGCATCTTTGGATATCAGATGTACAAGCAGGGCCAGCAGTTCTACGGTGGGGACGGACTGGTGTCCAGGGGAGTGGAAAATACGATTGCCAACATCGGGCGGCTTGGCCGCGAAGGGATGCGGGAAACGGACAGGGAGATCATCCGTATCATGACGGAAAATCAAAGGGCAAACAGCCTGTAATTTTGCGATTAAAAGCAGACGGAGGAAAGGCATGCTGACATACTGGACGGAACATACGGATTTATTGGGGGATATCACCATTCAATGCAACGGTGACCGGATAAGCGCGATCGACTGGGGCCTCTCGGGGCTTGGACAGCATGTCAAAACGCCGCTTTTAGAAGACGCCTTTTCCCAGCTGCATGAATACCTGTCTGGAAAGAGGCACACCTTTTCACTACCGATTCTTTTAAGCGGCACGCCTTTTATGCAGAACGTCTATCAGGCGTTGATGGAAATTCCCTATGGCAAGACCGCAAGCTATGAAGATGTTGCCATAAAAGTGGGCTGCCCGCGCGCGTGCCGCGCGGTGGGATCCGCCAACCACCGGAATCCGCTGCCCATTATCGTCCCCTGCCACAGGGTGGTTCGAAAAGATGGCGGGTTGGGTGGTTTTGGCCCGGGTGTTGACTATAAGGAGAGCTTGCTGGCTCTGGAGCGGGACAATGCAGTACGTTGAATGCACCGACGAGGCGATGGCATATCTGTGTGAGCGGGATGAAAAGCTCAAAGCGGTGATCGAACGCTATGGGCGCCTGGAGCGCCGGCGCACCGAAGGCCTGTTTGAAGCCCTTATCAGCTCCTTTGTAGCCCAACAGATATCCACCAAAGCGGCGGATGTCATCTGGAACCGCCTGGAAGCGGCGACGGGAATCGAACCTGGTAAACTTGCGTCCATAAAAGAAGAGGATCTGCGCGCGCTAGGCTTGAGCGGGCGAAAAGCCCTGTATGTCAAAGGGGCTGCCAAGGCTGTGGTGGATGGAACGCTGGATCTGAATTCTTTGGAACACATGAGCGACGAAGAAGTTAAAAGATGTCTTTGCGCCCTATACGGGGTCGGTGAGTGGACGGCGGAAATGCTGATGATCTTCTCCCTGGGAAGACCGGATGTGTTGAGCTTACGCGATCTTGGTATCATTCGCGGTATCAAGCGCGTGTATTCCCTACAAGAGGTGAAGCAGGAGTTCCTTTTTGAACTCAAGAACCGTGTATCGCCGTACGGAACAGCGGCTTCACTGTATCTTTGGGCAGTGGCGGGAGAGAAAAACGCATAGCGGTTTTCGATGTTGGAATGCAGCTCTTTAAAAAAAGCGGCGAGATCGTACGCCGCTTTTTGTTTTTTTATGGTTTATGTCGTGCTGTCGGATCCACCCGGCTCAAAGCGTTTTTTCAGTTTTTGATAGTAGAAGATAACGTGGTGGTCGCCGTCGTTGTCCGGAAACAAGCAATGGGGAAGGCTGTCAGTCTTCCGGTGTTTTTTGACACAGTCGCAGCAATACCCTCTGTTCGGGCAACTCCTGCTCGTGCAGGGGCAATTTTGGGGCGTGGGGCACGGCATCTATATCACCTCAACGCCCATCGTACCATAAACATCAGTTGCGTCCAACACAAAATGGCCTGATACCAACCCGTTCGCCAACTGTTATGTATCTTTGGCGGTGGGGCTGCGTGTGCACCGGATTTGCTTCGAATGTTTGCCGAACCCGATTGAATCCGTCAAAAAATGACGAACCCAAAAAACCCCCAAAGGGGTTTTTCAGGTTCGAACCGTCAGCGTTATCCCTTTGCCCTAAAGGACTGGCAATCCGTGCATTCCACCGTTTTGGGATTTGCCTCGTGCGTACCTACCTGAATACTGTCTAAAGAGCAATAGTTGCGCTGCCCGTTGTGATACTGACACGAATCGACGGAGCAGCCGATGGACTCGTTGATTTTATTGTTCTGCATCTTCTTGTCCCTCCTTGCCGCGGTTGCGACAAATGTATGTTTACCTCGAATACACTAAACATGTGTGGAATATGATGCCATCATTCAAAGCTGATTATGTCGGAAGAGGAAAGGATTTCCAGTATGATGCGCTCCATGCTGCGCAGTCTAGATTTGAAACGAGGTGGAGAGGAAATGGGACAGACCTATGGAGGTCTTCGTGCGTTGCTGTCAGCCGAACCACAGGCACAGCAGTACTTTGATTCGCTGCCAGGCTATGTGAAGGACATGATGCAGGATCGCGCACAAAACATCAACTCGTTCGAAAGCCTGCGCGATTACGGAGAGAATCTCCTGCGGGGCGATTGACAGCAAACAAAAAACCGCTTTTGCGGTTTTTTGTTTTATAAATCCAGTGTAAATTCCATCATTTTCCGCTTTGTTACAATACTGAGATTTGAAATTATCATGCACATGCGCTACAATAGAATCATGGATGAAAACAGGCGAAAAACGCCATTTAATAAGACCATAATGTTCTTGATCAAACTGGCTGTATTCTGCATGCCCGTTTGGTTTTTCTATGCCCTTTTGATGCCCGAAGGTGGCGGGCAGATCGTATGGGCATCGATCTACGCGTTGGTGTTGGGCCTTTTAAGCAAGTCGTTCGGTTGTTATCAGATCGGCGTGTACCGCCTGCGCACACTGTTGTTTTCGTACTGCGCCGCGTTGTTCTTTACAAATCTGGTGACAGCGCTTCAGATTTGGCTTATCTACGACGTCCTGCGGATCTGGTGGTTCATGCTTTTGTGGATGCTGCAAAGCCTTGTATCCGCAGTGATCTATATGCTGGCAAACGCCATCTATTTTCTCATCAGCCCGCCGAGGCGACTGCTGGCCGTATGCCGTGGTACGCACCCGGAAATCAATATGGTCCAACGGTTTGCGGAAAATCGCCAACGCTTTGTGTTGAGCGAGATCATATCGCCCACCATGGGGGAAGCCGCCATCAAGGCAGCCATCGACAAAGTGCCCGCAGTCCTGTTGGGGGACATCGACAAACGGCTTAGAGATAACCTTACGAGCTATTGCTTTGAAAATAACAAGAGGCTCCTGGTCGTACCGAACCTGCAAGATGTGATGATGCATGAAGCGCACCTTACACAGTTCGGCGACACCATGGTGTTCATGTGCAAGAACCGCGGTATGACACAAGAACAGGCAATCACCAAGCGAATCGTGGATATCCTCCTATCCGCCTTTGGATTGATTGTCGTTTCGCCGATCATGCTGATCACGGCAGTATTGATCAAGCTGACAAGCAAAGGGCCGATATTCTACCGACAAACGCGCGTTACCAAGGATGGCAGGGAGTTTACACTTTTTAAATTCCGATCCATGGTCAATGACGCGGAGAAGGATGGCAAAGCGGTGCTCGCCTGCGAAGGCGACGCGCGCATTACGCCGGTAGGGCGTGTCATTCGAAGAGTCCGCATCGATGAGTTGCCGCAGCTTTGGAATATCCTCAAAGGCGACATGAGCGTGGTGGGGCCTCGCCCCGAGCGGCCTGAAATCATGAAGGAATACATGGACAGCATACCCGCTTTCCGTTACCGGCTAAAGGTAAAAGCCGGGCTGACAGGATACGCGCAGGTGTTCGGACGCTACAACACGCCGTTTGAGGAAAAGGTCAAGATGGACGTGTACTATATCTCGCGTTATTCGCTGTTTTTGGACTTGCAGCTCATCCTCTCCACGGTCCGTATCCTTTTTATGAAGGACAGTACGCAAGGCGTTGTGGAGGTTGAACCGCCACCATCCAAATGTCAGTGTCCCCAGCGGCGCCGCGGGTTTACCAACCCGCGCATCAAAACGGCGGCAAGACCGAAGCCCCCGCATGGTACCGTGATCTATCCCATCGTCGACCGGCGGTCATCGGCCGGGCGAAAGCGGCAAAGGGCTTTTTTGGACGGGATGAACAGCGCATACCGCAAGGGCGACGCGGACAAAGCGGTTGAGTGAAGAGCGAACGGATTAATCCGTTATAGGACAGATCGGTGGGCCACGGGATCATCCCGGTGAGGCCCTCTGTGTGTCTTTGGAAAATTCGTAGCGGCATGCATAGGAGTAATAGATGCAGACAAGCATGAGCACACTTGTGACCGGCGGGCTGGGTTACATCGGAAGCCATACGTGCGTGGCCCTTTTAAATGCTGGAAAAAATGTTGTCGTCTATGATGACGCTTCCAATGCGGATCCGTCCGCGACCCAGAGGATATGCCAAGCGGCGGGAGTTCCGCGGCAGTCGGATCGGTTTGCTTTCGTTTTGGGAGACATCAGGGATACGGGCAGGCTGTCAGAAACGATGCAGTCTTTTTCAGTCGATACGGTCATGCATTTTGCCGCTAAAAAAGCGGTGGGTGAGAGCGTACAGAAACCGGCATTGTATTATGATGTAAACGTGGGTGGGCTGCTGTCTGTGCTGCGTGCGATGGCAAGAAGCGGCGTATCGCGCCTTATCTTCAGTTCTTCCGCAACGGTATACGGCAACGAAGAGGCACCGTTTGTCGAGACGATGCCGACATACGGCTGCAATCCTTATGGGTGGAGCAAGGTGATCTGCGAGCGCATACTCAATGATTCGGCAGCAGCAAAGGACAGCTGGCATGTAGGACTGGCGGAATCAAGTGGCGCATCCCCTCTGAACATAGCGATCCTCCGCTATTTCAACCCGCTTGGTGCGCATCAAAGCTATCTGCTGGGGGAAAACCCGAAGGGCATCCCCAACAATCTGCTCCCCTTGGTGGTGCAAGTCGCTCTGGGACAACGCGAAAAGATCTCTGTTTTCGGGGGAGATTATCCGACGAAGGATGGCACCTGTGAGCGTGATTATATCCATGTTTGCGACGTAGCCAACGGTCACCTGCTGGCGCTCGACAAGCTCTCCCCCGGTATACAGGTCTATAACCTGGGTACGGGAAAAGGGAATACGGTGCTTGAGGTGATCGCTGCGTTTGAACTCGCGACAGGGGTTAAGGTTCCGTACGAGATGTCCTCCCGCAGGGAAGGAGACATAGCCATAAGCTATGCAGATGTGCGAAAGGCAAAAAACGAGCTGGGCTTTATAGCCCGGTATGCGCTTGTGGATATGTGCCGGGATCATTATCTGGCGGCCAAGGCATTGCGGGACAGGGTTTAATGGAACGCGCCTTAATGGATGGAATTGGGGGATATGTGTGCGCCTGTTAAAGGAACCCGAAAGGGAAGCGCTGATGCGCTATGTGAACAAGGATGAAGCGTACAACCTGTTTATCATAGGGGATGTCGAGAATTTCGGCCTGGAAGGCGAAGTCGCTGACGTTGCCGTGCAGGAAACAAATGGGTATTGGGATTCGGTGGCTCTGCGCTATGAAAGGCACTTTGTGGTGTATTCCCAGCGGGATGAATATGACGCCGAAGCGGTGGCCTCTCACATCAATGCCCGCGACTATTTCGGCATCAACGGCAAAGGCAGCGTCGTAGAAAAGCTGATTCCCTATTTTCCCGACCTGAAGCCCCGCATAACGATCCTAGCACGCTGTAACTCGGTGTCAAGCTTACCGCAACAGTGGCGGCATAATGCTCTCATCCGGCGGATTCAGCCGCAGGAGGCCGTGGATGTCATATCGCTGTTTTGCCGGATACGGGAGTTTCGGGACCAGTATATAGGCCGCGAAGCAGATTCAACCGCATCCCTTGAGCGAAACTTGAACGGTGGCGGTATAGGGATCGGGGCGTTTATCGATGGTGAACTCGTAAGCTACGCGCAGACAACGGCACAGAACAGCCGAAGCGCTATGATTACGGGCGTGTGCACACTGCCGGCGTACGAACGGCAGGGTTTGGCAACAAGCGTGATGACGACGTTGTGTCAAAGTGCATTTGATAGCGGATTGGCGTTTCTATGCCTCTTCTACGACAACCCGCTGGCCGGACGGATCTATGAGCGAATCGGTTTCCAAACAGTAGGGGAATATCTGATGTTGACGCCGAACTATAAGAGCGGACCCGGCAATCCGTAAAGAGCCTATACGTTGAATAAGACGAAAAGAAGCGAGGATATTATGCAGTTTGATATTTTAATCATCGGAGCAGGGCCTTCCGGCATCTTCACAGCCTATGAGCTTTTGCAGAAGGGCGAAAAGAAAAGAATACTCATCGTCGAACAGGGGTTTCCTGTTGAAAAGCGGCGCTGCCCCAAGACGGATACGGGCGTTTGCGCGCACTGTGATCCCTGCCATATCATGGCGGGTTTTTCAGGAGCAGGCGCGTTTTCCGACGGCAAATTGTCGCTGTCCTATGAGGTGGGAGGAGATCTGCCGCAATTGGTGGGGCAGGATGTCATCGACAAGATGATCCCCTACACGGACAGTATCTACCTGAGCTTTGGCGCGGACGAGCATGTGGAGGGGCTGGATCAGCGCGATCGCATCAAGGACATCCGCCGGCGCGCCATAGCAAGCGGGCTGAAGCTCGTCGACTGCCCCATCCGCCATCTGGGAACCGAAAAGGCGAGGGAGATCTATTTCAAGCTGCAGCAGCACCTTGTGGATAACGGCGTGGAGATCCTATTCCATGCCAGTGCAAAGGACTTGATTGTGGCCAACGGCGAATGCTCCGGAGCGGTCATCCAAACCCGGCAGGGAGATATGACGGTTATGGCCAAACAAACCATCGTGGCAGTAGGCCGCCTTGGCGCGGGTTGGCTGGATGAACAGTGCCGCAAGCATAAGGTCAGACATGAAGCCGGCAACGTGGACATCGGCGTCCGCGTAGAAGTGCGCAACGAGATCATGGACGAGGTCAACGAGCTGCTGTACGAATCCAAGCTCATTGGCTATCCGCTGCCATTTAAGAACAAGGTCCGCACCTTCTGCCAAAACCCGGGCGGCTATGTCGTTCAGGAGAACTACGACGAAGGGTTGGCGTTGGTCAATGGCCACTCTTTTAAGGGACAAAAATCCAACAACACCAACCTGGCCATCCTGTGCACCCATCATTTCACCGTGCCGTTTGACCAGCCCATCGCCTATGCGCAGATGGTGGGCAAGATGGTGAACATGCTTGCCAACGGGTCCATCCTTGTCCAACGATACGGCGATATCCTGGAAGGCAAACGCACCTGGGAGGTTGAACTGAGCAGATCCAATATCACGCCGACGCTGCAGGATGCCGTGGCTGGGGATATTTCCGCTGCACTGCCATACCGTACGCTTACCAACATCCTTAACTTCATCCAGGCGATGGATAAGGTCGTGCCGGGATTCGCAAGCCCGGAAACGCTGCTGTATGCCCCGGAGATCAAGTTCTACTCAAACCGCGTGATGATGGACAAAAACTTTAAAACCAGCGTGAAAAACTTGTTCTGCCTCGGCGATGCGAGCGGATGGACGCGCGGCCTAATGATGTCTTCCACCATGGGCGTGCTAATGGCACGAACATTGATAAACATGGAACGCGGCTGAAAAAATCCCTTAAAAACGTAAAACTTGCTATATGCCCGGATTTACCGGGCATATTGGTTTTATTGGCATAGAATGATACGGAAGCTTTAAGGCAACCCAGATACTTGTTGACAAAGGTCAGGAGATGCTGTATAGTTCATACAAATCATAGCAAAACCTTCGAATAAGAAGAGTAACCAAGGGCAAAACGCGCATAGAGAGCGGCGGACGGTGGAATCGCCGAGGCGGAACCAGTGGTGAATGGACTTATGAGGGCAGTAGGAAAGCGCAATGCGCGAGTAATGACTGACGGGGCTCCCGCCGTTA
>CAZHNN010000017.1:0-56153 GCA_964533965.1 uncultured Clostridia bacterium
GCAAATGTACGACATCATAAGCAGCAAAATCAGCAACATGCCGCTGACCGCATTGAGAAAATTGCTTTTGATCTGCAGCATCAGACACAGTGCACAAATGACCATAATGCCAAGCGTAATAAGCATGTACTTGACCATTTTCTTAAAGCGCTTTTTCATCTTAACCGTTCCGCTGTCGTACTCTTTATCATCCAGAATGCTAAAGATCAAAAAGTCCTGCTGGTGATCCATCATAAATCGGACTTGCTGCTTCATCTCCGATTTTGTGGGCTGTGACTTGGTTTCGCTTTCATACAAATCTAAAACTTTTAATTGATCCATCTGCTATCCCTCGCTTCAACGATACAAGTTTGCCCGAAGTGCAGCGCCTCATAAGTAAAATTGTAGGGAAGAAGAAATATTTTTCTCTGTCAAGCCTGATCCATTGTCTTATTTCCGTCTGATCCAATCGAAAGGGCAACGAAAAAGCCTTCCTGGCTTTGCAAAGGAAGGCGGCTTGGGCTTGTTGGAAATGCCCTTTATGGCTGCGTCTTAACAGGGATCAGTGTGCGCCCAAAAAGGCTGCTGTTTTAGTAAGGAGCGTCTGTCGGTCCGGTGGAGAAAAGTAAGCGTGATGGGACTGCGGCAGATATATGGGTCCCTCTTGCGCATTTAGGTTCATTTGCAGTAGCCGGGCGTTAGAGACGTGTACCGTTTCATCCTTCACAGACTGTATGATCAGCGCTGGCGACTTCACGCTGCCAATGTTCCGCCTGCAATTGTGCATGATGCCGAACAGTCCCATGTATTGCCGGATCCAAAAAGGATACGTGTAGAATCTCCTGCCCGTAACACCGTTGTTCTGCTCATATACAGAGACGATCTCTTCACACTTGGTATTCCTGCGCAGGTTTGACCGGAAGAAAAGCTGGGTCGGCGTAACTTTTATGACCAGAGGCGAGTTGATCACGACGAGCCCGTCGATGTCGCTTTCGGCGGCATATTGCAGGCACAACAACCCGCCCATCGAATGACCGACGAGGTAGAGCCTCTTATAGTGGCTGCGTATCTGTTCGATGCGCTGGTGGGCGTAGGTTACCCATTCCTTTCCGGGAGTCTTTGAAAAGTCCCAGGCGGTGCCGCCGTGTCCCGGCAGCAGCAGCGCTTCACAGTCGTATTTCTTTTTCAGGTTTTCCGCCAAGAACCGGAACAGGTTCGGCGTTCCCAGAATGCCGTGGACAAAGACGATCACAGCGTCGTTTCCGTTCAGATAAGAATACTCTTCATGGTTTTGTGACATCACAACTCTCCCAACGCATTGCAATCCGTTTCATTATAGCAGTTACTTGTGCCATAACAAATGAATTTATTCTGATTTCCATAAGCGCGGCATTTTCAAAGCGTATACCATCTCTTTTCGACCCCGGCGTCCACGACGCCGTGCACAATTAGGATGCGTTTAATTTCAAAAACGATTCGGGTCTTGCCGAACACCCTATTGTGTATTCCATATCGGTATTTTCGGTTCCGGTGTACAATGGCGTCTGTTTGAATGCGATCGGTTCTTTATTCTGTCTTGGCATATTGAATAAGCATGGAAATGGACCCAAGATGAATTCCAAAAGGGGCGCAAGCACTATGATCGCTGCAGTACAAGTTAAGCTGTGGATTCCTTTCATTCTTTGAAACAAAAAGAATAAGGGATAGAATCACCAAATAAGTAGTAAAAATTTTGCAGATATTTCCAAATTACACTGGATTTATAAGCGACAAATATTGACAGTTCCCATTCGCGAAGACTACAATACTTTGTGCACGGATGCAAAACACACCATATATATGGTGGATGAGTCCGTGACAGTTTTTATTATTTCCACGGTGTATGGGGTGAATGGCATGTTGCATCAGATTATCAAACGAGACGGTTCACAGGTTCCCTTCAAAAAGGAAAAAATCGTGCTGGCCATCTTCAAGGCGGCGCAGGCTGTAGGCGGCGACGATTTTATGACAGCGCATCAACTGGGTGAAGAGGTCGCGCGGCTTGCGGATCTGCGATACCCGGATGGCACAGCGGACGTCGAGGGAATTCAGGACCTCGTCGAAAAGGTGCTCATTGAGGGAGGGCACGCCAAAACGGCAAAAGCCTACATCCTCTATCGTGAAAAGCGCAGAGCTGCGCGCGAATCCAACGCTCTGATCGGCGCGACCATTCAGATGTTCTCGGAATACCTCAACGACAAGGACTGGCAGATCAACGAGAACGCCAACACGCAGAAGTCCATCAACGGCCTGAACAACTATATCCGCGAAGCGTTCACCAAGAACTTCTGGCTTCATGAAGTGTATACCGACGCGGTCCGTGAGGCGCACCAGTCGGGCGACATCCACCTGCACGATCTTGGCTTCTTTGGGCCGTACTGCGCAGGTTGGGATCTTAGGCAGCTGTTGGTGAACGGATTTGGCGGCGTGCCCGGCAAGGTTGAAAGCAAGCCCGCCAAGCACCTCCGCTCGTTCTTGGGGCAGATCGTGAATTCCACCTTCACAACGCAGGGCGAGACGGCGGGCGCACAGGCGTGGAGCTCGTTTGATACCTATTGCGCGCCGTTTATCCGCTACGATAACATGAGCTTTTCCGCGGTCAAACAGGCGCTGCAGGAGTTTATCTTCAACCTCAACGTGCCGACACGCGTAGGGTTCCAGTGCCCGTTCTCCAATCTGACATTTGACATCGTGCCGCCCGTCACACTCAGGGAGCAGAACGTTATCATCGGCGGCGAATTGCAAAAAGAGACATACGGCGATTTCCAAAACGAGATGGACATGCTCAACATCGCCTTCTGTGAAGTCATGATGGAAGGGGATTCTAAGGGCAGGGTATTTACGTTCCCGATTCCCACCATCAACGTCACAAAGGATTTCCAGTGGGACAGCCCTGTGATCGATAAGTTCATGGAGATCACCTGCAAATACGGCATTCCGTATTTTTCAAACTACGTTAATTCCGACCTCTCCCCGGAAGATGCGCTTTCGATGTGCTGCCGGTTGCGCCTGGATACAACGGAGCTTCGCAAGCGCGGCGGCGGCTTGTTTGGGTCTAACCCGCTGACGGGTTCCATCGGCGTTGTCACGATCAACCTGCCCAAGCTCGCGTATGTGTCTAAAAGCGAGCCGGAATTTAGGACAAGGCTGTGGCAGCAGATGAACATCGCCAAGAACAGCCTTGAGATCAAGCGCAAGGTGATCGAGGAGCAGACACAAAGGGGACTGTATCCGTATGCGGCAAACTTCCTTAAGGATGTCAAACTTAGGACGGGGAGCTTCTGGTACAACCACTTCAACACGATTGGCTTGATAGGAATGAACGAGGCGTGCCAGAACCTGCTCGGATATGAATGTGATCTGACGACACAAAAGGGACAGCAGTTTGCGATCCGCACGCTCGAGTACATGCGCGAAGTGATCAAGGAGATACAGGACGAGACCGGGCACTATTATAACCTGGAAGCAACGCCCGCTGAGGGAACGAGCTACAGGCTGGCCAAGCGGGACAAGGAGAACTTCCCCAACATCATCACCGCGGGCGACAAGGTGCCGTATTATACGAATTCGACGCAGCTGCCGGTGGGCTATACCGACGACATTTTCGAGACGCTGGATTTGCAGGACGAGCTGCAGTCGCTCTATACCGGCGGCACGGTGCTGCACCTGTACCTTGGCGAGGAGATCAAGGACACAGGAGCAGCAAAGCGCCTGATTAAGAAGGCGTTTACCAACTACAAGCTGCCATACATCTCGCTAACGCCGACGTTCTCGGTGTGCAACGACCACGGGTACATCTCGGGCGAGCATTTCAACTGCCCGATCTGCGGCGCGCCCGCCGAGGTTTGGAGCCGCGTTGTTGGTTATCTGCGACCCGTGCAGAACTTCAACGAGGGCAAACGCGAGGAATACGAGCTTCGCAAGAAATACGCGATACGGGAGTAGATATGGTCATATCCGGGCTTGCCAGAAGCACTCTTGTGGATTTTCCCGACCATATAGCCTGCGTGCTGTTCATGCCGGGCTGCAATTTCGATTGCTTCTATTGCCACAACCGGGCGCTGGTCGACGGCTCACAAGGGCGGATGGACCTGGAAGAGATATGGGAGTTTTTAAACAGGCGTAGAGGACAGCTTGACGGCGTCGTGCTCACCGGCGGGGAACCGACGCTGCAGAAGGATTTGCTGCCATTCATCCGTAAGATTAAGGCGCTGGGATACAAGGTGAAGCTCGATACAAACGGGTCACGGCCCGTCATCGTTGCCCAGATCGCATCGGAAAAGCTTGTCGACTATGTGGCCGTAGATTACAAAGCGCCGGTAAAGCGGTATAAGGAGATCTGTGGGGAAAACGCCGACGCGCAGGCGGTGCTGCAGACGATCCACATTTTGGAGTTGAGCGGCATCCCCTATGAGGTCAGGACCACCGTTATTCCGCAATTGACGATGGTAGACCTTCTGCTGATGGCAAACGAGCTGCCCTTGGTGCCCCGCTATGTGCTCAACCGGTACAGGCTGCCGCAGACATTTTTGGAGAAAGACAGGGAACGCATCGAACAGCGGCCGTATACACAGGCGCAGATCGAAGAGATGGCCAAAAGCCTTCGCGCCGTGCAGCCGAACGGAACCAGTTGATCCATATCCGTTAAAAATTGTGAATAAGAAGGCACTATCCCCCTTAACATTAAGGCTCTGTTATCTTCTGTTGTTGATAGTTTACAAAGCTGCAATGCCTTTCAGGGGTTCGGCCTTGGCAAATTACAAAATGTAATTTACCCTTGCCCTGACTTCCTCTTTTGTTTTCTTTGCCAAGGGACCCGTGCGCAAGTGTGCGCACTGGGAGATTCCGATTTCCCCTTGTACACAAGGCTTTGCCTTGTGTATGAGCACCCCTGGCGACCCCCCTTGACGCTTCCTTTGGAATCGCTGGACCCCCCTTAAAACGGCCGCTGCGCGGGGCTTGTATTTGCCGATTACTGTTCACAAAGCCAAATCGCTGTTTTTTCGAGCTTTTTCTAATGGGTGGCTAGGGTCACTCCCTTTTGGTCTTGTGAAAAACCAACATTTAGCGATAACAGAGTCAACATTAAAAAGACCGCTTTAACGGTCTTCTTTTATACCGGATAAATTTCCAAAAAAAAGCATGCAGAATACCTTGCATAATAGAGTACTATATGTTAACATGCCTAATGTAATGAGGTACTTATCGTTATTGATGAAGATGGCGCAAAGCGTTGTACGAAGAGGAAAGGGGTTTGCGGTTTGGAAATTGAAAAGGAAATGCTCAAGGGATACATCGACATCATCATTCTTTCCATGCTATATAGGGAGGATCTGTACGGATATGAGCTTGGCAAACGTGTCAAGGAGCAGACACAGAATAACTTTGAGCTCAAGGAGGGCACGCTGTACCTGGCTTTCAAACGGCTGGAGCAGAGCGGGTACATCGAATCCTACTGGGGCGACGAAAGCGTAGGGGGCAGGCGCAAATACTACAGACTAAAGCATGTGGGGCGAAGCCATCTCATAAAGCGCAAACGCGAATGGGAACATCTAAAAACGATAATGGACTTGATCTTGAAAGGGGTAGACGACAATGAATGAAGCGTTGAGCCGTGAAACAAATCAAAAGTTAGCGCGGATGGTGGAGAGGGTCGCCCGTAAAGCGGGATATACCGGTCAGGGGGATTTGACATACAGGGAACACCTTCAATTGAAACTTGATCAGAATCGCGAAAAGCTGGAACGAAAGGTGAAAAAATACCGCCACAAGTTCAGCCTGCATCCTAAAAAAACGGATTTTGCAGAGGAGATAGAGACGTATCTTCGAGACGGACTTATGGACTTGATGAAGGAAGGTCACAGCGAAGAGGATGCGCTGAAGATTACGATGGAAAAATTCGACGAAGCGGAAGACAAAGGAGATTTTGAGGATATGATGCATACCTTTGATAACTTTGGCATGAATGAACATTGGCCGCAATGGTTTGAGGATAGCGGTGAAGCCATCGGCCTTCTCTATGCGGCCTTTGTGATTCTGGGGCTGACCGTTGGCGGGCTAATAGGATATCTGAGTGGGCATACGCTGATAAGCGTTCTAGCCGGTATCGGTGTGGGCTTGGGAATCGGGATCGGTCTGGGTCTGCTAAGCCACGGTATTTTCAGCGCAATCAAGCAAAAATAGTTTCTGGGAAGCAGAGCATAGAAAAGATTCCTGCAAGGGAAATGGCTTGTTTAAAAGATAAAAGCGCCATAAATTTAAAGGGAGACATGCGTCTCCCTTTATTATTGAAAAAAGGCATGTGGGATAAATTCTCCAAAAAAGAAGGAGGAATATCCGCTATTTTATAAGCGTTATATCCTCGATATTTTTAAGCCATTGCTCCATCGTCAAGACCTTTGAAAACCGCATCGCCTGCGTGACCAGAATAGCCCTGTGAAGTTCTTCCGCCGTGACGCTACCTGCATCGTTGGATATCGCCAGCGTTCCCGTCGCGTCGCTCAAAAACTCTACGGCATAGCCCAAATGCAGCGCCTGCCTTGCGGTCGTGTCGCAGCACATCTGCGTCATGTAGCCGCAGATCGCCACCGTATCCACACCAAGCTGCTTGAGCAACTCTTCCAGTCCGGTGTTGGTGAAGCTGCCCGGCAGGCTCTTTTCAACGATCTGCACGTACTCTTTAGCCGCAACGTCTTTGTGCAGCTCCCATTCGTAACTGTTGCGCCGGAAGGTGGCCGAATCCGGCTGTGGAGCAGTATGCTGAATAAGGATAACCGGGATCTGACTATTGTTTGCTCCGTCAATTGCTAAAAGGATATTGCCAAAGCTGTCTTCCGGAAAGGTTACCGGCATCTTGCCGGTGAAGTATTCGTTTTGAACGTCGATAACCAACAATGCCCGTTTCATGTGTCAGACCTCCGATTTAATTCTGAACGTTATGTCACAGTTCGGCTGTCTTGCCATCTTTTTAATCATCTCCAACAATGATTACTTTGGGAGCGACCTCAAGCACCTTTCCAAGATACATTCCACTTTTTTTCAAATCCTCCACAGCATTATAAACGGACTTTCCATCTGCTTCAATCAATTCACGATCTCCTGGAGTATACTTTGAAATACCATCTAATGCTGTAATAAGGTGCCTTGATTCCTGTAATCCAAACCTTTGTAAGAGTGGTATAGCTTTTTCCTTATTAGGTCCAAGTATATCGACAATCTTGTATTTTACAACAGTAATCCAATCGCGAGTTATCTGAGAAGTAATCGCTATCATCGACATACCATCATTCAAAATAATCTCTTCATAAGTTTCAACGATTTCTTTTATTTTCTCCTTCGAGCAATTCTCGAGGAAGTATACTTCGTCGTGCAATGGCGAATGGATGGATTCGCGCAGTTTTTCTTCCTCTTTCAAATTCATTGGAACGCGAATGGTGAAAACAAGCGGTTCTTCTAACGTTTCCATATATAGCAGGATAAAGGGTTTTATTCTTTCCAGACTAATGTTACAACGGAGATATTCATCGAATACCTGAAATCCCTCTTTAATAGAGCTGGAGTTTCTGAATCTAACACCGGAGGCAATTTTGAACATCATGCACCTCTGCTATGCTGTACATATTTGAAACTTTATTTTTCCAGTATTTTCTTTACCTCTTCCTGATGCTCGAACAGCGTGCACCCACCGTCGTGCTCGCCACCGACCAATTCGGCGTCCTTGAGCTTTTGGAAGAACGGAGACTGCAGCACCTGAAGCAGTGTGTGCTTTTTCAGGCTACGGTCGGAATACGGCGCAAACGGGCACGCCTCCGCGTCGCCCTGAGGGTTGATGTGGAAAAACCCGCGTCCCGCCGCCAAACACCCACCCGCCATTTTTTCGTCGCCGGGGAAGGAGAGGAAGATGAGCTGCGGAATCTCTGTGCGAAGCTTTGCCAGCGTTTGTTCCAATTCCTGGCGCTGTTCTTCGGTCTGCGCCAGATGTTCCGTGCCTTTTTCTACCGGAACATAGGAGATATAGAACGCAAGCTTGCTTCCATAGCCTATGAGCGCATCCAAAAACGCACGGGATGTCAAATCACAAACGTTCTCCGACGTCACCGTAAGCGATGTGCCGAACAGGATGCCACGATTTTTAAATTTCTGCATTGCGGAAAATACCGCGGCAAACGTGCCGATACCTCTACGTTCGTCGGTCTTTTCTCCACTTCCTTCGATGCTCAAGATCGGAATGAGGTTCCTGTGTTTGTCAAACAAGTCAAGGTAATACTCATCTATCATCGTGCCGTTGGTAAAGACAGGGAAGAGTATGCTGCCAACGTTGGCAGCGGAAGCTATCACGTCGCGCCTAATGAGCGGTTCGCCGCCCGCCAACAGGATAAAGGAAACGCCCAAGAGCGACGCCTGCGCAAAGATGTTCTTCCACTCAAACACGTTAAGAAGCTCCGCCTTTTGGGTTTCGGAACACTGGCCGTTCGCCCGCGCGTAGCACCCCTTGCAGAACAGGTTGCAGTCGGATGTGATGCTGGCAATCAGAAAGGGAGGAATATGCACGCCCTTGTTCTCATAAGACTGCCGGGTTTTTTCATTTCGGCTGTTTTCGCCGCGGTACTTGATGAAAAACGCCGACTCCTTCGGGTTTTTCAGGGATGATTTCAACACATCCGCAATCAGCTGCTCGATGGATTTACTTAAATACGCGAACAGATCCAGATCCGCCATCATAACCGCCCTCTACACAAATCTTTGTCCATCATAAACAACCCGTATTCAAAACACAATATCCTTAGAACAGGCTTTTCGCTCCATATACTGGGCATTTTACTGCTCATAAGGCCGACCAATAGGGGAGCTTGCTGAAGTCGCCTCTGGCCTGGTTCTTATGGCGGAATTCGCGTGGGCTTTGCCCCTCTTTTATGTGGAAAGTGCGCGTGAAGGATGAGCCGTTTGCATATCCCGTCTGCAGCGCGATGTCGACGATGCGGTATTGCGTGTTGATCAGAAGCTCTTTGGCTTTACTCATGCGCAGACGATTCAAATATTCACTTGGCGTCAGTCCGGTTTTTCCCCTAAACCAGCCGATATAGTACCTGGGGTTGTAGTTTTCAATCTGCGCGAGCGTTGCGATGTCGATCTGCTCGGCATAATGCGCCTCCATGAACTGGATGGATTTGAGCTTGGAGCGCGAGATCAATTTGGAATATAAGTAATGGAACAAATAGCGCAGGCTGTCGCCGTCAAGGTCGGACATCGCCTCGTAGCGGATCAGCGCGATCAGCGGGCGCAAATACTCCGTGACAGCGAAAATAGGGTTTTGCGCAAAATACAGCGCATCACTTTCGTTTACCATCTCCGGCGGGATGTTAAACCAGATCACCTTTTCGGTGCAGATGAGCCGGTGGAATACGCCTGGCGGCACAAACGCAATGCGTTCCGAATTCAGCCAATGGTCCGTCTCCCCGATGCGAAGGTACAGCATCTCCGATGTGGGGATGACGATATGGGCAAACGGGTGGGACCGCCCCGTCATATAGCTTGGTATATAGTTGAAACAACATTCGACCTTTGCCATTCGCACTCCTTGTTCTGGTTGAAAGTCACCTGAATTATAGCATAGTTTCGCCTGATTATAGGGAAAGAATATGAATATTAGACAAATATGCCACAAGCGAAGGATTAACAAGGTGAATATCTGCAAATTGCCAAATGAATTTAAGAATATTTTGTTTCGAAGGACATGGTAAGATCAATTCAGAAGCAGACCGTTAAAGACGGTATGCGGCACAAAGAGCTTTATCCTATGTGCGAATAAAAGCGTAGGATGATCCGGAGGTAGCAATTTGATCCAAAAAATACGTAACTACCATGAGCTAACAAGCCACGCAGATACAAGCGCAAGGGAGAAAGTCTTGTTAATGATCGACGCCGTTTTACAGGAAGTGGACGCGCAAAAACGCATCCATGAGATCATGAGATTGGACGGGGACATCCTTACCATCGGGGAGCGCCGTTGGGACCTTTGCCAAAAGAAAAACATCTACCTGTTTGGCGCGGGCAAGGCTTGCAATGCGATGGCGCAGGCGGCCTGTGAGGTTTTGGGGGATCGGATCACCCGCGGTATCCTCTGTGTCAAAATCAAGGAGCCGCAGGACAAGTACGTCAACACCGTCGATTATGTGGGCGGGCATCCTCTGCCCAACGAAACGGGCATGATTGCGGCACAACAGATCCTTTCACTCATCGATTCCGCCACAAAGGACGATTTGTTCATCTCGGTCATCAGCGGCGGAAGTTCCGCGCTTTTGACCTGCCCGGTAGACGGCATCACGCTTGAAGAAGAGATAGAGGCGCAGGATGTCCTACTAAAATCCGGCGCTAAAATCCTCGAGATCAACGCAGTGCGAAGGCATATCTCGCGTACCAACGGCGGCAGGCTGGCAGAGCGCATCACCGAGAAGGGCGCGGAGCTTATAAACATTATCGTCAGCGACAGCGTCGGCATTCCGTCCACCCAAAACAGGGGCAAGCCTGTCGCGTTTGTCGGTACGCCGGTCGCGGCCGACGCCACCACCATCAAGGACGCACGGGACATGATCGTCAACTACGATCTGATGGACAAGCTTCCCAGGAACGTCGTCGAGTATGTCTTTGATGATACACGCATAACTGAAACGCCAAAGCAATTCGGTAGCAACGTGACATCCTTTGTGGTCGGTGCAGTCGGGGATTCGTGTGAAGCGGCCATTGCACAAGCTGAACGGATGGGCATTCCCATCATGGTACTGTCCACCTACATGGAAGGAGAAAGCCGCGAAGCGGGCGTATTCCTTTCCTCCGTGGCACGAGAGATCAAATTACGCAAGCGGCCCATCGAGCCGCCGTGTTTTGTGGTGTGCGCGGGAGAAAACACCACCGCCATCAAGGAAAAACCATCGGGCACCGGTGGGCCGTCGCAGGAGATGGTATTGGGATGCGCCATCGGTATATCGAAAATAAACGGCATCGCCTGTGCGTCCATCGATACCGAAGGTACCGACGGCACAACGGTTGCTGCGGGCGGCATCATCGACGGGCAAACGCTGCTGCGGCTCGAATCGGCGGGCATCAACATCTTTGAAGCGCTGCGCACCCATGCCACCGGTGACGCGCTCACGAAGCTAGGGGACGCCATCCTTACCGGCAACACCGGCACCAACCTTTGCGATTTCAACGTTCTCTATATTGAAATTGAATAACGTCATCTTTGAAAGGAGAAACAGCTATGGCATCAAGCAAGATTAAAGGGGTTAAGGCAAGGCAGGTTCTGGACAGCAACGGCCGTCCCGTTGTGGAGGTGGACATCCTGACCGAAGGCGATCAGCTCGGTCGTGCGGGCGCGTCCACCGGCTCATCGGTCGGAGCCAACGAATCCTTTGTACTGCGCGACAACGATCCGAAACTGTTCGGGGGAATGAGCGTCTACAAAGCCATCGACAATGTCGAAAAGGTCATCGGCCCCGCGCTGATTGGTATGGATGTGCTTTCTCAGGCTGAGATCGACCAAAAGATGATCGACCTCGACGGTACGCGTTATAAGACAGAGCTTGGCGGCAACGCGATCTACGCGACATCCGTTGCGGTATCAAGGGCTGCCGCCGCCGTGCAAAACGTGCCGCTGTACCGGCTGATGGCGCAGGGCAACGATATCAAGGCGATGTTCAGCCTATCATCCAATGTGGTCAACGGTGGAACGTACATCGATAAGACCTTGGCGTTCCAGGAATTCATGATGCTGCCCTACGATGTAAAGACGGTCAATGAAGCGGTACGCATCATTGTCGAGGTGTTCATGCACCTTGGGCAGGTCATTAAGAAGGCCAACGGCCGCTCCGCCAACATGGGCAACTACAGCGGCTACGGCGCGCCTTCGGACGACCCGTTCGAAGTGTTTGACCTTATTGGCAGGGCCGTAGCGGATCTTGGTTACCAGAAAAACGTGTGCTATGCCATCGACTGCGCGAGCAGCGAGTTTTACGACGAAAAGGAAGGCGCCTATCTTTACCGCGGGCGCCTTGTGGGCAGGGACGAATTGATCAAGGTGCTGGCAAATCTAGCGGCTAAATACCCGATCGCGTTCATCGAGGACGCGTTGCAGGAAGAAGACTTTGAGGGCTACAAGCTCGCAAACGAGCGCATCAACACCGTCATCATCGGCGACGATTTCCTTTGCACCAGCATGGACAGGGCAAAGAAAGCGGTCGAAATGGGGGCCGCCCGCGGTATGATCTTCAAGCCCAACCAGGCGGGTACCATCACAGAGGCGCTGCGCACGGCGCAGTATATGAAAGAGCAGGGTATGCTCGTGGTACCTTCCGGCCGTGCCGGCGGCGTGCTGGATTCACCCGAAAAGGAGATCGGCCTTGGCATCGGCTGCGTAGTGGCCAAAAGCGGCGCACCCAGAAGCGGAACACGTACCGCCGGATTCAACTTCGCGATGCGCACGGCGGAGGAATTGGGTATCGGGATCACCAACGTCAAGAACATCCCCATCTTCAGCCACCTGAAGCTTTCATAAACACTTACAACAAAAGAGTGCGAATGGAGGGGACCCCAATGATCGTCAGGGAAGCAAACGTTTACGTCGTGGAAACCGGCAACTTCCGCCCCGTTGTGGTGGAGCTCGTAACCGATGAAGGAATTACCGGCATCGGCGAGGGTTCCGTTGGATTTGGCACCGGCTGCAACGCTGCCGCAGCACAGATGGCGGATCTTGCCAAAAGCTTTGTCGTAGGCAAAGACCCCACGAAAATCTGCACCATCTGGAACGATTTTTATTACCATACATTCTGGGGCAAGGGCGCGGGCGCGATCTTCTATGCCGCGGTCAGCGCGCTGGAGCAGGCGCTATGGGACATCAAGGGAAAAGCGCTGGGCGTGCCGGTGTGCGAGCTGTTGGGCGGCAGTCAACGGGATGAGCTGCGCGTGTATGCCAACGGCTGGTTCGAAGGCAAATGTGAAACGCCGGAGAAATTCGCGAAGCGTGCGCTTGAAGTGGT
Organism: uncultured Clostridia bacterium; assembly: GCA_964533965.1. Classification (GTDB taxonomy): domain Bacteria; phylum Bacillota; class Clostridia; order Christensenellales; family QAND01; genus RGIG3178. The sequence goes on from CAZHNN010000017.1 coordinate 13,050, forward strand.
GGCCGACGGCTACGACGCGATCAAGATGTACCCCTTAAGCCAGCGCGATCCGGTTCGCAATTTGAACCTGCATTTGAAAAACCGCGAAGTATCGCGTGAAAATTATATCCGCTGCATCGAATCGGTGCGGATGGTGCGCGAAGCCATTGGCGACGAAATCGATTTGCTCATTGACGTAACGGCGGAAGGTACCACCGATGTCATGACGCGCATCGGCCGGGATATTGAGCCGTACAACCCGCTGTGGTATGAAGAGCCGCTGGATGCGTTCGACATGGACGCATACCGGGAATTAAAGAACAAGGTGAATGTCCCGATAGCGACCGGCGAGCGGCTGTACACACGGTATGGTTTCCGCCGCATCATCGAGCTGCGCGCCGTGGACATCGTCCAGCCCGACCCGGGCACATGCGGCGGCATCCTGGAGACTTGGCGCATCGGCTCGATGGCAGAAACGTATAACATGCGCATAGCACCCCACAACTGCGGCGGCCCCGTGCTGACGGCGGCGGCAGTGCAGGTGTCCGCGTGCCTGTCAAACTTCGTGATTCAGGAAACCTTCCCCTACCAGAACAATCTCCATTACGACATCGTGGAGAACCCGCTGGAAAAACAGATTAAAAACGGCAGGCTCAAAGTGCCTACCACGCCGGGTCTTGGCGTGACGCTCAACCACAAGGTGGTGGACCGCTTCCGCGTGGCACACGTTACGAGCGACTGAAAAAGGCAGAAAAGGCTCCCGGACAGGGAGTCTTTTCGATATAAACACCATCTCAAACGGTTGCGGTTTTGCCCTTCCTTTGGTATAAGGGAAATATATCTGTTAATCGGATATCAAAGCGTTATCCAGAAGTAAGCCATTGAGGGAAACAAAATGATACCTAAAATCAAAAACAGGCAAGAACTGCTGTCCTGCGGGGACGTGCCATCCAAAGCCCTTATTTTGGATGTGCTCGAAGAAACGCTGCAGGCAATGGATGCAAAAGTGCGTTTGCCGCAGTTTGTTTCAAGAACCGGGTCTATTTTGAAGATTGGGCGCTGCGAATGGGACCTTGCGCAAAAGCGCCATGTATACCTGATCTGCGGCGGGAAGGCTGCAAACGCAACCTATATGGCGCTTGAAGCGATACTTGGCGAATACCTGACGGACGGTATCGCCATTGTAAAATCCATCGAGAGCGAAGACCGATTTGAAAAATGCCGAGTGTTTACAGGAGGCCACCCGCTGCCAAACATGGAGGGGTATCGGGGCTGCATGGAAATCCTTCGGATGGTGGAAACCGCAAACGAAGATGACCTGTTCATCAGCGTGATCAGCGGCGGCACCTCGGCGCTGATGTCATGCCCGCTTGAAGGCTTGACGCTGGAGGAAGAAATATTAACCACCGATGTCATGCTTAAAAGCGGCGCAGGCATTTATGAGATCAATGCAATCCGCCGCCATATTTCTCGCATCAACGGGGGACATCTCGCTGGAGAAATCGAAAAAAGAGGCGCCGAAATGATCCTGTTGATGTATAAAGACGCCGTGGGATATGAGCCCACGACGGATCCCGGTGTACCCGCTTTGGTCACGGGCGGCCCTATGGCGCCGGACTATACGACACTGCAGGATGCGAAAAACACCATACGGAATTACAATCTGGAAAATAAGCTGCCCAAACGGGTGGTGGAGTTTTTCAACAACTGCACGGAAAAAGAGGAAACGCCCAAAGAATTGAAACGGCTTACCAGTTTTGTCATCAATACGCTGCCGGATGTATGCCTTTGCGCCAAAAAGGTTGCGGAACAGAAGGGCATCAAAACGATGATTCTCACATCTTCGCTGACGGGTTCGGGCAAGGACATGGGCACATTTTTTGCGGCGATCGCGCGGGAAGTCCATTCCACCCAAAACCCGATGAAAGCACCCTGTATGTTCATCGCCTCAGGCGAGGTGAACACCATCATCGACGATCCCCAGAGCATCCACGGTACGGGCGGCCCCGGCCAGGAAATGGCGGCTTCTTTTGCCATAGCGTCCCGTAATATACGAGGGGCTACACTTTTGAGCATCGACAGTGAGGGGACCGACGGACCCACGGACGCGGCAGGCGGGATTGCGGATGGGGCGACATTTGCTCTTGCGCAGCAAAAGGACGTTGACCTGTATAAAGCGCTGCGCCATCACGCGACATACCAGGTGCTCTCAAAGCTCAACGGCCTTGTCATGACCGGCAACACGGGCTTGACGCTGTGCGATTTGCATATTCTTTACATTTCCGAAACAGGGATGTGACTATTTGACAGGTTACACCATCCACGCCACAATCTCGTTTGTAAGCACAGCTCCCGGGATCTGCGTCGTCATTGCAAGCGACGCCTCGTTGTCGGGGAAGATGTGCGCGTAGGGTATCTGTCCCAGGCTCTTCACAAGATTGATCAGATAACAGCCCAGCGCGGAGCCGATGCCATGCCGCCTGTATTCAGGCAGCACCTCGAGCATCCCCATCGAGCCGTCCGAATGCCTTCCGGCAAACCCCGCGAGCGCTCCGTTGTAATACGCGCCGTATACGTGCCCGCCTAAGAGGCGTGCTGCCATGTAGCCTTGATCCAGATGCATCTTGTAATGCGCACACACAAAATCAAGTTCGTCGATCGTTAGCTTCTTGATCTCAAGCCCCTCGATGTTCGACAGAGCCGGCGCTTCGCCCAAAAAGAGAACCTGACGGCAGGGATTGATCACATTGGGTTGGATGCGCTCCTTGAGCGCTTCGATGTTCTTCTCGCGCAGCACGAGGCACTCCGAATGCCTTTTTTCATACTGCCAGTCACGCTGCAACAGCGAATTGTCGTCGAGGCTGATGTAATACAGGTCGTTGTTCTTCTCATAGAGGATAACGCCGTCGTTATCCGACAACAAGACTTCCGCACCGCGCTGCAGAGCGTATATAGCGGGAATGTTTTGATCCCGGTTTTTTAGAAGATAATCACGTGCCTTCGATTCCATTGAGATTCCCCTTTTCAACGTTTAAAAGAATAACCCGAATTCCCGGCCCGGGATATCCTTTGTCAAACCAAGCACATACGGCCATTGGCCGACTTCCGCCACGATGAACCCCATGATCATTCCCATATGGGTGTGCAGATGCCTGATCTGCGCTACTATCAGCGTAAAGCGCGTCCATTCACAGCGTTCGGGCTTAGTGAGCAGCATGTCATCCGTCAGGCTTTCCAAATATCCCTCGATTTTTGTCTTGACATTGCTCCAATAGGCGTCGATATCCGTTCGGCTAAGCATAACGTTGGATTCCGCGTCGAGGTTGTTCAGATCCTTCACGTGCAACGGCGGTTCCTCGTATACCCTGGGGTTGATGTACCACTGGTCAAGCGAGTGCACCATATGGTAGATATGCTTGAATAGTGGCATGCCGCAGTATTGCTTCTCCCACAGTTCGTCCGGAACGCAACAGATTACGTTCTGAACTTCCCAAAGAGCCCGGTTTGTCTGATCCTTAATAGTGGCGATCAAAGTATCGTTCATCGTAACCTCCTGTATGCCGGTTTTGGGCGAACCTTAACACACCGATCAAGCGGCTTATACGATATCGAGGATGGACCGGACAATATGCAGCCAGCCGAGAACTGTGTCGGAACTTTCCTTTAATTTCTGCGGATTCTTTTCGTAGCCCTGCAGAAGTTGATACTGATGCTCATAGTATTCGTGCAGTTTTTTAAAATCATCTTTACAGGGGGGTAGTTCATTCCATGCATTGCCCGAAACAGTGCTCTTCAGGCGCTGCATCTTTGAAAGGAACTGCTCGGCGGATTCGCCCACGGTCTTTTTGAAATCACGAAATACCCATTGCCTCTCAAACACGTTTCGTGAAACCCATCCGTCGTATTGATCCTCTAATGTTTTCACCGCTTCGTTGATCAGGGAAGTGATCTTTTCTTTGTTGTTCTCCAAAACAGAATCCTGCTCGATGTCTTCGTTCGCATAAACGCCGGCGTCTACCAGAGCCTGGATGGAACTGATTTCACGTCCGTTGTATTTGCTTGCATGGACGATGGATAGGGCAAAGCCTGTGCCCGCTTCTTCGGCGCTCAACAGATGTTTGTCGTTCATGGCATAGAATTCTTCAATGCTCATTCCCATAAGCTTCGAGATGGTGCGAATCGCATTTTGGGCGGTCTCTGTTTTGACAAGACCCGGTCCGATCGAAAATACCACGACGCCCGTGTCCTCCAGTTCACCCGCGAGCGTGTTGCACAATTCGACCTGCGTGGTTTTAAATACCTCATACGCACCCATATAGGGTGCCGCGCCCGAGGAGGGCACAAACACGATCGTCCCGCTGTTTTTTTGCTTCATGAGGGGAAGGAACTTCTGGGTAAGCAACAAGGGCGCTCTGAAATTGACGGCGTAGCTTTTGTCCCATACATCAATAGGAACTTTGTCCACTGCTCCAATGGGAGTCAATGTCGCATTGTTGAAAATGACATCGACAAAGCCATACGTTCGAAGCGCAAAAGCAGCAAGGTCATCGATTTGGTTTTCACTGCTCAGATCCACTTCATAGAAGACGGCCAGCCCTTCGCCGAGTTCCTCCCGGATACGCTGTTCTGCCGATCTGCCTCTTTCACGGTCTATTTCGGCTATGATCACCTTCGCACCCAGATAGCAAAGCGCGCGTGCGGCTTCAAAGCCGATCCCCCCTCCGCCGCCGGTCAAAAGCACTGTCTTTGTGGATAAGGATTTCGCGAAACCCGCATGTTCAATGAGCATAGGAAAACCTCCCATCAGCAGATGTTGGAACGCCTTGATAGTATCATACAGTGTATGTCTGATAAATATTGAATTTCAATAAGGCAGAGGAGATCAGTCGTCGGTCTGCAGCGCCTGCTTTTTGAGCTCGATGGGCTTATTTACGCCATATACGCACGCGATAATTACGATCGAGCCGATCATCTGATAGATCCCGAAACGCTCATGCAGCAGCACCACGCCCGCAAGGATCGAGATGATGGTGGTGATGTTCGCAAAGATGGACGTTTTGGCCACGCTGATGTGCGTCATCGCATAATTGAGCATCAGAAACGCAGCCACAGAGGAAAGCCCCGCGAGGAACAGGATGCTGACCCAAAAGTCCCCGCTCAACAGAGGCTCTATCAGAACATCCGGGTTCGCGCCGTTTTGGATCAACGCAACGGGAACAAACACGATGGTGCCAAGGGCAAACATCGCATAGGTGCGCTCGAACGAGCTGAAATCCTGCGATATCCTGCGGGTCAGTACGTTGTACAGCGAAGCCGCCGCAACGGCGCCTATGATCGCGAGAAAACCAAGAAACGAAGAGTCGCCTGCGCTTTGGCCGATGGTTGTCATCGCCACGCCAAAGACGGAAAGTACGGAGCAGGCGATCTGGAACGGACGCACTTTCTCGTGCAGCAGCAAAAAGCTGAACAGCATGCTCGTGATAGGGACAAGCGATATGATGATGCCGACAAACGACGTTGACAAAAGCTTCACGCCTACATTCTCAAAGATAAAATAGAGAACGGGCTGGATAAAGCCCAGAAGCAGCAAAAGCAGGACCGGCTTGCCCTTGAAGCGCAATTTGAACTTACCCGTCAAAAGGAGCAGGTTCAAAATCAAAAACGCCACGGTAAATCTCACTGCCAGAAGCTCAAACGGGGAAGACACCATAAGAGCCCTTTTGGAAAACAGAAAGCTGAAACCGAAAATGGCATAGCTCATAAACGCCAGAACGACGGACAGGCTGCTTTTGTTTTGTTCCCGCATCATATACCTCACACGAGTAAATTCCAATATGCTGATTATACCAGCAAGCGGTCAAAAGGCAAGGCAAAATGCCATCCGGAAGGCCTTTCAAAGGGATAAAAACAGACAAGGAAAGGGCTTTTGCATCCCTTTCCTTGCCGGGGGCACCTATCGTTATGGAGGAGTTGCCTTTGGTTATAAGGACATGATCACGATAGAAGTGATCGTAGCACCCTGGTATGTGATCCGCAAAATGGAACCGACGGTGATGTCCGAAAGGCTGGCCGCCGTTTCGGCTGCAAGGTTTCCGCCCGGCCCGTCGTTGGCCCCCGGCGTCCTTGATGGATCCATGGTAGGCCTTGGCGACACGGATGCTTTTGGGGAGGCATTTGGCGATGCGTTCGGGAATCCGTTGCCGGGACCCGCGTTTTCGCGCTGTTGCTTTTTCAAAATGCTCGTGTCGGAGATGGTGATGGTTTTACTCTCACCGTCGGAGGTGAAGGTGATCCCCATGCCGCCCCTTTGCTTGTCCTGGGAAGGCGTGCCGCTCGGGCTGGACGGTGTACCTTGGGGGTTTTGACGGGACGGCGTATTGATCGTTCCCATGTCTAAGGTGATCTTCGATCCGTCAATGGCGGTTACTTTCCCATAGGTAACTCCTGTGTTGGCCGAACCCGAAGCTGTAGGGGTGGTCGCGTTTTTGGAAGAGCATGCGGCCAATCCCAGCAGCAATGCTGCAGCCATCGGCAGTGCCAGCAATTTCAACATATCGTATTTTTTCAAAGTATTCCTCCTGCCTTTGCTCTATTGCACTCATTGTAGCCATACGATTTGAAAAAGCTGTAGAGGAATTTTGAAAATAATGTGGAACATTATGATTTTTTGTTGATTGAATTGAATCGCCTGGCATATGTTTCATCCCAAACGGTTGATCGAAAAACAGACTACACCTGGGGAAGCGTCACTGCATGATCACGATGGAAATAATGGCATCTCCCTGATAGGTAATCTTGAGGATGGACCCCATCTTAATGTCCGCAAGTGTTGCCGGAAAATCATTTGAAATGCCCTGACCACCGCCCGGCGAGCCGGACGGGCTGGACGACTGGGAAGGGGACATGGAAGCGCTCTGGGATGATGGCGGGGAAGAACCCGGGGACTGACTCTGGGAAGAACTTGACGATGGGCTCTGGGACGATTTCTGGGATGACCCAGGAGAAGAGGATGCACCGGGGGAAGATTGCTGCGAAGCACTGGGGCTTGCGCTAGTTCCGCTTGTGCCGGACTGCTGCTTTTTAAGTATGCTCGTGTCGGAGATGTTGAGCGTCTTCACTTCGCCGGTTGGTGAAAAAGCCGGACCCGAACCTTGCCCGCCTTGCGGGCTTTGGGATGGCGTTTGGGGCGACCCCTGTGGAGAGCTCTTCTGTGAACCCTGAGGCGAACTTTGTGAAGAGCTTTGCGGCGAGCTCTGTGCAGACCCCTGGGGGGAGCTTTTGCCGGAGCTTTGCGGCGAACTTTGTGCAGAGCCCTGCGGAGAGCTCTGCCCGGAGCTTTGGGGCGAGTTTTGCGTCGGGCTTTGGGACGACGTTTTTACGGTTCCCATCTCAACCGTGATATACGAGCCGTTGATGGCGGTCACTTTTCCGTATTTGACCGTTCCGGAAAGAGGCGTGGTGGACGGTTCCTTGGAAGAACAGGCGAAAACGCTCAACAGCAATAAAACGGCAATCGGTATTGCCAGCAATCGGAACGCTTTACGGTTTTTCAAGTTATCCCTCCCGCCTTTTTTACAAGAAAGCACTATAGTTTAACCGTATCATCCACATACATGATTGGCAAATACAAAGCAATGGCTGGAATAGTATGGCTTTGTTGCCATAAGAAACGAAGAAAAAGCGAATTTGGATCCAATGAAAAAAGCCCTCGAAAGGTGGGTATCCATAAGACAGTATTTTAGGATAGCTGGAAAGACGGAATTGTAAACAAAAGCAGGGGAAGCCAGAATAACCCCTGCGTTTTGTTCTTATACTCTCATCGAAAAATAAAATTTATCGGCTTCACGTTAAACTCATAAATAACCCTTTACTTCTGTGTTCTAAATGTCCTATAGAATGCGCGTATATCTTCAGCGAGAAGCTCGGGCTCTTCCATGGCAGTAAAATGTCCGCCCCTTTGCATCATAGACCATCGGGTGATGTTCAAATTTCGTTCAGCCCATCCTTTGGGCGGCAACAATATATCAGCCGGGAAAAGAGCGATGCCAGTTGGTACCTCTATGCGTCCCAGGGAAGGTAAAGAATGCATGTTTTCATAATACATATGAGCCGATGATCCGATCGTATTTGTAATCCAATAGATCATTATATTCGTGAGCAACTCATCTTGGCTAAATCTTTGCCGTAGGTCATTATGACAATCGCTCCATGCATGGAATTTTTCAATAATCCAAGCAGCCAAACCTACCGGAGAGTCGGAAAGTCCATATGCCAGAGTCTGGGGCTTGGTCGATTGTATTGACATGTAGGCTCCTTCTTGGGAAATCCATTGCAGAGCACTTCTCTTGTACTGTAGTTCTTCCTGTGAAAGATCATTATCGTTGGAATTCACAAGGTTGCGCAGAATACCGATGTCAGTTAAATGGATTGCGATTAAGAGTTCGGGATGGTTAAATGCCAGATATCTTGTAACACCGGAGCCCATATCCCCGCCTGCTGCGGCAAATTTGTGATAGCCGAGTTCTTCTGTCATTAGTTTAGCCCAAAGCTCGGAAACACGAAAATTGTTTATGCCACTTTGCTGGGGGCAGCCAGAAAATCCAAATCCAGGAATTGAAGGGACAATTACATCAAAAGAGTCCTCTGGATTGCCGCCATAGCGGGCTGGATCAATAAGCAAGGGGATAATCTTTTTAAATCGTACATAACTGTCAGGCCATCCATGTGTAAGGATAATTGGTATAGGATTAGGTCCTTTACCGTGCTCATACACGAAGTGTATGTCTATTCCCTCAACATTACAGCGATACTGAGAAAAGCAATTTAATTCGGCTTCCTGTTCACGCCAATCAAATCGTTCACGCCAATACGAAATGAGTGATTGTAAATAACTTTTTTCAGTACCTCGTTCCCAACCGGTGTCAGTCAATTGATCAGGCCAGTGGGCATGATCCAATCTGTATTTTAAGTCGTCAAGTACTTCATCTGAGACTTGGATATGAAACCGTTCAGCCATAATGGTTCTCCTTTTTTGAAAATTCTGTTTATCTGTGTATTATAAATTTTCTCCATAGTTAATATGCCACAGATTTTGCAAGTACTAAAATTCGCGGTAGCGCCCGCGACACTTTGCCGCGAAGCGGAACGTGTCGTATGGGTTACTTATTTTCCAAAGTGCATATCGTACGACAAGACGGCATAACCGACAAGCTATACCGTCTGTCGAGAACACATATTGTTTCATTGAGTTGCCTCTAACGGGGCTTTTCGCATTGGCAATCATATCGTCGGCAGCGGTTTCAGGTAGGCAGGCCCCAGCACTTTAGGGATGAGAGTCATTCCGTACTTCAGTTCTTTGAGGTATTTCTTTGGTAACAGCGGGTTCGTGCCCGCCTGGCAATCGATAAGCGCCTGCCGTAAATCGAATACGCGCATTCTTGTTGCGCCGCCGGGCATCGCCGTGGCTCTTGCCCAGGTTGGGATATAGTTGACGTTCGTGATGGTGATCTTGCCCGTTCCCTTATCCTTGTGGACGGTTAAGTTCAGCATCGCCGCGAACTGCCTGTCACGCGAAGCCTTTGCGGTCACGATGTTGCCAAGCGAATACGCATAGAAGAACGATCCGGACGAATCTATGCCCATCGGCTGCAGGACATGCGGATGATGGCCTATCACTGCGTTTGCCCCCGCGGCCTGCAACTGCTTGATGATGTTCTTCTGGTAGCTGTTTGCCTTGTGGGTATACTCAGTGCCGAAATGCAAAAAGAAAATGACGGCGTCGGCACCTTGCGCACGGGCGTTTGCCATATCCTGCTTCATGCGGGGAATGTCGATCATGTTTACGCCCATCCCCAGTTTGTTCCTCCAGGATCTGTTCACGGATCTTGCATAGGCGAGGATCGCGATCTTGACGCCGTTTTTCTCCAGCATCGTGATGGTGTCGCGTTCCTGCGCGTTTCGATACGTGCCGGTGGTCTTCATACCGTATGCCTGAATGCTCTGTATGGTATTGGCGAGCGCGGGCAAGCCCTGGTCCATCGCGTGGTTGTTGGCGGTGCAAAGCAAATCAAACCCGGCTTTTTGCATGGCGTCGATGGCTTCAATGGGCGCACAGAACTGAAGTGTTGCGATTTTGCTCTTCTTATAATCCCAAACGGGTGATTCCAGATTGCCAATGGCGAAGTCGGCGCTCTGAATGATCGGCGCAACCTGCTCAAAATAGGAAGTAAAATCGTATTTTCCCGCTGCCTTATCCCATTGCATCTGTACCGAGGGACCGTGGAACATGATATCCCCGGTAAAGAGCAAATTCACATCCGGCGATGGCGCAGCCCCGGAAAGGTTCTCAGAGACTGCGATTGCAGCGGGTTGAGAAACTGTCGTATAGGAATAATTTGACTGAATGTACGGAACAGGTTTGCATGCAGGAAGCAACAGAACAATAGCAAAGAGGAGCGCAATAAAACCAAAATTTCGTTTCATGGGTATCCTCGTTTATGTATAGAATTACACTAAACTATACCATGTCAGCGTAAATCGGTAAAGGGAATTTGATATAAATATGGCACCGTGTGAAAGTCACTGTTTAATGCTGCTAGATAGACTATCGTTGTAGCGATGTTGACATAAAAAAAAGCGGATGCTACAGTTAGCCTTGCCGAACACAGGGGGTTTGCCCAAAGAAAGGCGTTTATACAAATGCACGAGTTGCCTGCCACCCAAGAGATCGTACGCCTTGCGGAAAACGCGGCGCGCGGCCAACAGGCGAATAAGGTCACAAAGATTGCACTTGTGATAGGGGATATGAGCGGCTATGTCGGGGATTCCGTCCGCATGTACTTCGACGCGGTGGCAAAGGGGACGATGTGTGAGGGATGTGAACTTGACATACGCCGCATAAAACCCATGCTGCGTTGCGAAAAATGCCAGACACTGTTCGAACGCAAGCCCTTCTCATTCGAATGCCCGGAATGCTCCGGCGAGGGGCACCCTACAGAGATAGGAAACGAATTCTACATCGATTACATTGAAGCGATACAAGGAGAAACGAATGGAAATCAAGATTGACGTTGCACAGAATATATACGACGAAAACGACAGGATCGCTAAAGAGAACAACGAGCAGTTCACAAAGAAGGGCATTTTTGCCGTCAACGTGATGGGTGCACCGGGGGTTGGCAAGACATCGGTTCTCCGCGGCGTCATAGAGCGAATGGGTGGCAAGCAGTATGTGCTCGAAGGGGATATCGAATCCGATATCGATACGAAGGCACTGCAAAAGCTCGGCATAGAGGCCCTGCAGATCAATACCCACGGCGAGTGCCATCTCGACTCGTTGAACATACAAAGCGCGTTGCCAAACCTTGCCTTTGCACAGAAAGGGACGTTGTTCATCGAGAACATCGGAAACCTCGTGTGTCCTGCGGAATTTTCGATCGGTGAGCACATCAAAATGCTGATTGTCACGGTTACCGATGGCAGTGACAAGCCGTACAAATACCCGCTTGCGTTTGAAAAGGCGGACATTATCGTGCTGAATAAAGCAGACCTTCTGCCGTATGTGGACTTTGACGAAGCGTATTTCATGCGCGGCGTGCGCGCGTTGAACCAGAATGTTAACGTCTTCAAAGTCTCCGCTAAGACGGGGCAGGGCATGGAAGAAGTGGCGCAATGGCTTACAGCTGCAGCACAGAGAGTGATTGCATAAAGCTCCGCCTTTACGGCGTCGTGCAGGGCGTGGGGTTTCGCCCGTTTGTGGCGAAGCTCGCGGCAGAGCACGGGATTTTGGGGACGGTTAAGAACAGCGGGGGCTGTGTGGAAATCGTTGCCTGCGGACAGGCTTTATCCTTGAGTGCCTTTGAACAGGCACTCTTTGCGCATAAGCCGAATCACGCGCAGATCGTGTACATGGAGAAGGAGATACTGCCGTTTCGGGACTATACCGAATTTTCCATACTGCCCAGCGACGAATCCACAGGACGTATCTTTTTGCCGGCCGATCTGCCGGTGTGCGATTCCTGTCTTGTGGAGATGGAAGATCCATCGAACAGAAGGCATCTGCATCCGTTCATCAGCTGCATGTCCTGCGGGCCGCGGTACAGCGTTATCGAGCGTGTGCCGTATGATAGGGATACCACGACGATGTGCGATTTTGCGATGTGTGAAGCCTGCAATCACGAATACACAAACAGGGCTGACCGGCGCTACCACGCGCAGACCATCAGCTGCCACGACTGCGGACCGGTGTTGTATTTCAAAGACACGTCGGGAAATATTTCCCAAAGGGCAGAAGCCTTGGACAAGGCCGTAAAAGCGCTGCAAAAAGGCGGCATCGTTGCAATTAAGGGGATTGGCGGATACCATCTCGCCTGTACACCGTTTGACCAAGAAGCCGTAGAGCGTCTTCGCCGGTTGAAACAGCGCGAGCACAAGCCGTTTGCCGTATTGTTTGAGAATGTCCGGTCGATCCGGGAATACTGCAGGGTATCCGAGCAGGAAGAAGCGCTGTTGGGCAGCCCCGCGCGGCCGATCGTGCTGCTGCACCAAGGGAAAAAGCGTTTTGCGCCGTCCGTGTGCAACAAGAGCCGGTTTGTCGGATGTTTCGTCACGTACACGCCGCTGCAGGCGATGCTGTTAAAACGCTGCGGACCGCTCGTAATGACAAGCGCCAACGTTTCCGAAGACCCCATCATCAAGGACGACGAGGCGATGTTTGCCTGGCAAAGCCCCCTTTTGAGCGGGGTATTGTACAACGACAGGCGAATATCCATACGGCTCGACGACTCCGTTTGCAAAATCACCTGCGGCAGGGAACTCGTCCTGCGGCGGTCCCGCGGGTATGCGCCGCTGCCGGTTGTGATGCAGGGAAAATTGCATCAGGACACCTGCGTGTTCGCCGCGGGCGGGCATTTAAAGTGTTCATTTTGCTTTGCGAATGCGCCGTTTGCGACATTGTGCGAGCACATGGGAGACATGGACAGCGAACAAAACGCACAAGCCTATCAAGAGAATTACAAAAGGATAAAAGAACTGTTCGCTTTTGATCCGAAGCTCGCCATATGCGACCTGCACCCTGCGTACTTTTCCACAGGGTTTGCAAAGACCCTCGGCTTGCCGACAATACAGGTGCAGCACCATCACGCGCATATCGCCGCCGTCATCGCGGAGCATGATTTACAGGGAAAGGTCATCGGCGTGGCGTTCGACGGGACCGGCTACGGTACTGACGGCGCGGTTTGGGGAAGCGAGTTCCTCGTGTGTGAGGGCGATGGATACAAACGAGCGGCGCATCTCAAATACGTAACTCAGCTTAACGGCGACGAGGGCATGAAGGACGCGAAGAAATCCGCCCTGTGCCACCTCTACGCCGCAGGGTTGGAATCGGAGATCGACGATAACAGGTGGCCGGTCATCAAGGCAGCGATCGATAACAAGGTCAACGTCCATCAAAGCTCGAGCGTGGGCAGGCTGTTTGACGCAGTAAGCGCTTATTTGGGAATTTGCGACTATAACCGCTTTGAGGCGGAATGCGCACTGACGCTGGAAAACCTTGCGGCGGAAGCGTCCGAACAGAACGTCGATCCCATACCGATGGCATTTGGCATCGAAGAAGAAAGCGGAATGTTGCTCTTAGACTCAAAACCTCTTTGGCAAGAGCTGTTTGCCAACAAAACAAAGGATCTGCGCGCGCTTTCTCTGGGATTTCACACAGCGGTGGCACAGGCGATCATAGATAGTTGCATTCGTCTGAGGGAGGACACGAAATCCAATACCGTGGCGCTCTCCGGCGGCGTGTTCCAGAACGAGGTGCTGTTCACGCTTGCCGTGAAGGGATTGGAAGAGCAAGGATTCAAGGTTTACACCAACCAGGCTGTACCGCAGAATGACGGCGGCATAGCCCTGGGGCAGGCGTACATAGCGCTGGCTGAAAATAATTAAGCTCTACATAAACGGAGGAATGAATATGTGTATCGCGGTGCCGGGGAAAGTCATATCCCAGGATAACGGCATGGGGCTGGTGGATTTTAAGGGGAATCAAATCGAAGTGGACCTTCGCCTGGTGGATGCGTCCGTAGGCGACTATGTGCTCGTGCACGCCGGTTGTGCGATCGAGGTGATGCGGCCAGATGAGGCGGAAGAGCTGGCATCATTGCTTGCGGAAGTCGAGGAATTAAGCCGTGGATAAACTGCAGGGCATCATCCAATATCTCAGAGAGTATGACGGCAAACCTGTCAAGGTGATGGAGGTCTGCGGAACGCATACGGCGGCCATCTTCCGGTGCGGCATACGAGACCTTCTTTCTCCAAAGATACGGCTTGTGTCGGGACCGGGGTGCCCCGTTTGCCTTGCGTGTGAAGCGTATATCGACCGCCTGTGTTCGTTGGCGCAGGATAGGGAAACAGTCGTAGCATCGTTCGGCGATCTGTTCAAGGTAAAGGGATCACACGGGAGCCTGGCGGATGCCAAAGCCAACGGCGGAAACGCCGTACTTGTCTATTCTCCGCAGGAAGCGTTAAAGCTGGCAAAGGAAAATCCCCAAAAGACGATCGTGATGGCGGCGGTGGGCTTTGAGACCACGGCGCCGTTGTATGCGCTATTGGTCCGCTCCTGCATCGAGCAGGGAATTGAGAACGTCAAACTGCTGACTGCACTAAAGCTATTGCCGCCTGCGCTCTCGCTATTGTGCGCAGAGGACATCGACGCTTTCATCGCCCCGGGACATGTCGCCACCGTCATCGGTTCCGATGTGTTCATGCCGCTGGCGGAAAAATTCCATAAGCCGTTCGCGGTGGCGGGGTTTACGCCTGAGAGCATCCTCATGGCGCTGTATTATCTGATAAAACAGGCAGAGACAGGCGGTCACGGTGTGCACAACGTCTACGGCGAGGCTGTGCGGCAACAGGGGAATGAGAAGGCGCTTTTAGCGCTTCAGGAGTATTTTGAGACGGGCCCAGCGTATTGGCGCGGGCTATCCGAGATCCAAGGATCGGGATTGTATCTAAGGCCGACGTATGAGCGTTTCGACGCGGGAAGCCGCCATCTTGTAGACGATGAAAATGCCGCCGCCAAGGCCTGCCGGTGTGCGGAGGTGCTCACGGGCAGGATTGATCCATCCGATTGCCCGCTGTTTGCCACCGCCTGCACGCCGCACGACGCGTACGGCCCCTGTATGGTATCTGCCGAAGGGGCCTGTGGTATCTGGTACCGGGAGGGAACGATATGCTGATCACACTGGCGCACGGCAGCGGCGGTATCGAAACGGAAAATCTCATCCGAACCGTGTTTCAAAAATACTTTCAAAGCGATCTGAACCGTATGGAGGACGCTGCGGTGTTCGAACTATGCGGCAAGACCGCGTTCACAACGGACTCGTTCGTCGTCACCCCGCTTTTTTTTCCGGGTGGCGACATCGGAAGGCTTGCCATATGCGGCACCGTGAACGACCTTGCCATGATGGGCGCTGTTCCAAAATACCTGTCCGCGGGATTCATCATCGAGGAAGGCATGGACACGGACACGCTCGAGCGTGTCTGCGCTTCGATGGCGCAGGCGGCAAGGGAAGCAAACGTGGAAATCGTGGCGGGTGATACCAAGGTCATCGAGGGAAAGGGCGGGCTGTTTATCAACACATCCGGTATCGGCAGCATCCCTCAAGGAAGGGAAACTAGCGCTGTGAACTGCAAGCCGGGCGATGCAATACTCTGCTCGGGGTATTTGGGAGACCACCACGCGTGCATCTTGAGCGCGCGCTTGAACATCCAAAATGGTATCCTCTCCGACGCTGCGCCGTTGAACAGGCTTGTCGAAGCGATGTTTGCTGCAGGCGTTCGCATAAAAGCGATGCGCGACGTCACGCGCGGAGGCCTGGCGACGGTGTTGAACGAGCTGTGCGCCGCGTCGAAAGCCGGCGCAGATGTAGAAGAAGCAGCGTTGCCTGTTCAGCCGCAGACCACCGCGTTTTGCGAAATATTGGGCCTTGATCCATTGACGATGGGCAACGAGGGCAAATTTGTAGCGGTGGTAGATGCAAACGATGCGCAAGAAGCGCTTAAAGCCCTTCGCAAAACAAAGGGCGGGGAAAACGCCTCTGTCATCGGTTTCATGCGTGAAGGAGCAGGCGTATCCTTGATCACAAAACTCGGCGCACGGCGAAAAGTGAACCCGCTGTTCGGAGAAGGATTGCCAAGGATCTGCTGATGAACAAATGTGACAAGGGCTCTGTTGTAATTTCCACATAGGCATTGCACCTTTCCAGCGCTTAAACCTCCAAAGCCCTTTTTAGGGCTTTTTTGGTTTGCGTCAAAAAAATTTTTAGAAGTGCTTGACATTGTACGCGGAGATGAATAGAATATGAATGAACAGAAAAATATTCATTCAGTTTAGCGCTGACAATTGGAGGAAGACAAAATGAAAAAGATCATTGCGCTGGTGGGAAGTTTTCAAAAGGGGGCGTCGTATGAAGCCGCCTGCGAATTTGGAAGAAACCTAAAATCGCATGCAGATGTCGATTTCAAGATCGTATTTTTGAAGGATCATCCCCTTGAACTCTGCCGGGGATGCAAAAGTTGTTTTAGCAAAGGGGAGGGACATTGCCCCTTGCGGGACGATCGGGATACCCTGATAAGGATGCTTGAAGAAGCAGACGGCGTTGTATTGGCAACGCCCAACTACTCTTTCCAGGTTCCGGCACAGGTGAAGAATCTGTTTGATCGACTCGCGTTTATTTTCCACCGGCCGCGATTCTTCGGCAAAGCTTTTATACCGATTGTGGCACAGGGTATCTATGGGGGAAGATCCATCGTAAAATACCTTTCCGGCGTAGGCCAAAACTTCGGGTTCAACGTGGTGAAAGGATGCGTTTTGAAAACGCTGGAGCCGATGACAGACAAAGCGAGGCTTAGAAATTCGCGTCAGATCCAAAAGGCTTCTTCACGGTTTTACAAGACGCTTTCTAACCCAACGCCCGCAAAACCGAGCCTGTTCCGGCTGATGATGTTCCGCATGTCGCGCGCAAGCATGAATGCGATGCTAAACGAGGATAGCTACGACTTCAGGCATTATCGGGAAAAAGGCTGGTTCGAGTCGGATTATTACTACGATGCTAAGCTCGGACCGGTTAAAAAGACAATGGGCCGCCTTTTCGATTATATCGGGCACAAGATGGCCAAAGCATAACACACAACTCACAACGGAGGCAGAAGAAGATGGATAAGCGTTTGGAACTTCGCAGATGCGCAGAGGAATTGTTCGCCGAAAATGGGTTCAAGGATACCAACGTTTCCGATATTACAAAAAAGGCAGGGTTTGCGACAGGTACGTTCTATAACTACTACACATCCAAGGAAGCGTTGTTTATGGAGATCTTCAACGAGGAGAACGTTAAGCTGAAGAGGAGCATTTTACAGTCTGTCGACCTCAATGCTGATCCCATGCAGGTCATGAATGAGATGATGGCTATGAATATGCAGGGCATAACCGCCAATCCCATCCTTAGGGAATCGTATAACCGGGATGTTTTCATGAAGATCGAAAAAAACTTTCGCGAGAACGGACTCAAGCACGTTGATTTCATGTATGGCGGCTTCGTCGAGATAGCGCAAAAATGGCAGGCGGAAGGGAAAATACGCAAAGACATCGATGCGCAGATGATTATGGCCATTTTCGCATCTCTCATCTGTGTTGAAACGCACAAGGAAGAGATTGGGTTTGAATACTTCCCACAGGTTCTTGAGTATCTGTCGGAATTCACGATGAAGGGGTTGATGACATGACCGCTGTGGAAGGGGCGCAACCGGATCAAAGTGTAGTCAGGTCGCGTATTGGCATGGGAACGGTGATCACGCACAAGATCTACGGGATGCTGGCCGAACAAGCCCTTTTGGCGGCGGAGCGGGAAACCGCAAGGCTGGAAGGGATGCTGAGTCGCTTTTTGCCACAAAGCGACATATCAAAGATCAACGCGTCTTCAGGCTTAAGCAGCGTAAAGGTGAGCTGCGAAACCTTTGAGGTGCTCACAAAGGCTACACAGTTCTCAAGAATATGCGACGGGCATTTCGATGTGACGATAGGTCCACTCGTCGAGCTTTGGAGCGTGGGAAAAAAAGCTTCAGAGCCGCCAAGTGCATCCGGGATCAGAAAGGCTCTTTCGCTGGTGGACTATGGCAGTCTGGGGATCGATCCCGCCCAGCGGATGGTTTCCCTTGCCAAAAAGGGCCAGTCAATCGATCTGGGCGGCATTGCGAAGGGCTTTGCCGCTGATCGGGTCCTAATGGCTATGAGGAAATTCGGCATACAATCAGCTTTTACGGATTTCGGCGGAAACGTGGCAACCATTGGAGCGAAGCCGGACGGAAGCCCGTGGCGCGTTGGGATACGGCATCCAAGGCGGGAAAATGAGCTTATTGGCGCAATCTCCGTCATAGGCAAGTCGGTGGTCACCTCCGGTGATGATCAGCGGTTTTTCATAGGCCGTGACAAGAGGAGATATCACCATATTCTGGACCCAAAAACCGGCTATCCCGCAGATGCAGGGCTTATCAGTGCCACCGTAGTATCCGACTGCTCGATGGATGCGGATGCACTCTCTACAATCCTGTTTGTACTTGGAATGGAAAAGGGGCTTTGTATGCTGCGGTCATTCCCCGGCGTCGGAGCAGTTTTTGTAGATAAGGACTTAAAGGTTTTCATCACAGGCCTTTCAGAGAGTTTTCAGGCAGCTGATGGGATGGATTTTCAAATAGTTTCATGAAAAGGAGCGGAATAAAATGAAAGGGAAAAATAAAAATCAAACCGATCGAAGGGGGAAACGAAAAATGACAGGTTGGATCATTGTACTCGCTGTTGTCGTGGTGCTGGGCGTAGGCGCCGGAATCGGCTGGTCGTTTGTGGCCAGAGAGCATAACGAGGCTAAGAATCTCCCGATCAATACCATTGATTTTGGCCATCTGAAAGATGGTATGTATATCGGTGAGTATGCGGGCGGGATGTACAAATGGCGGGTCAACAGAGTACAGGTTACGGTAGTTGGCGGTAAAGTGGTCGGTATCAAGCTGCTGGATTCATCCGATCCGGGCAAGACCAACGCGCAGGCCGACGTGCTCTACGATCGGGTCATGAAAAGGCAGTCGTTGCAGGTGGATGTGGTCAGCGGGTCCACCCTCACTTCGAAAGCATACTTGAAGGCAGTGGAAAATGCGCTCAAACAGGCGCAGCTGTAAACTAGTTAATACACCAAGGGATCTGAATAATAAAAGGGCTTGGGGAGGCCATATGTCGGTATTTCGTCAAGAGTAAAAAAGGGCTGCCATGCATCTGCTGACAGCCCTTACCGTTTTTTCAGTCTTTGAACAACCCCAGGAAATCCAGCGTTGCAAAATAATCCTTTGGCGTCTCCGCGCGGCGGATCAGTTCAGCCGAGCCGTCTTCTCTGAGCAGAATCTCCGCAGACCTGAGTTTTCCGTTGTAGTTGTATCCCATTGAATGGCCATGTGCGCCGGTATCGTGGATGACGATCAAGTCACCGATGTCGATTTTGGGAAGCATGCGGTCGATGGCAAATTTATCGTTGTTTTCGCAAAGTCCGCCTGTTATGTCGTATTTGTGGTCAAGGGGGGCATTTTCTTTTCCCATGACCGTGATGTGGTGGTACGCGCCGTACATGGCGGGGCGCATCAAATTGGCGGCACAGGCATCCAGGCCGATGTAATCCTTATAGATATGCTTTTCATGAATGGCCGTTGCCACAAGGCAGCCATAGGGAGCAAGCATATACCGGCCCAATTCGGTATAGATAGCCACATCCCCAAGACCTGCGGGCGTCAATACCTCCTCAAATGCGAGTCGCACGCCTTCGCCAATGGCCATGATATCCGGCTCTTTCTGCTCGGGGCGGTAAGAAACGCCGACGCCGCCGGAGAGGTTGATGAATTTGATCTTCGCACCGGTTTGTTGATGAAGTTTGACCGCCACTTCAAACAGGGCTTTGGCAAGCGCCGGGTAATACTCGTCCCCCAGCATATTGCTGGCCAAAAAAGCGTGGATGCCGAATTCCTCTACGCCAAGATCCATCAGCTTTTTGAAGCCTTCTACCATCTGCTCCATGGTAAATCCGTATTTGGCATCGCCGGGGGTGCCCATGATGTCAGTGCCCATTCCGAATGTACCGCCCGGATTGAACCGGCAGCTGATGATCTTAGGAAGCCCGGTCAACCGGTTGAGAAAATCGATATGCGTGATATCGTCCAGGTTAATGGTGGCACCCAATTGCCGTGCAAGTTTAAAATCCTCCGGCGGCGTAACGTTTGAGGAAAACATGATATCGCTTCCGGCAAAGCCAACGGCATCGGAGAGCATCAGCTCCGTCAACGAGGAACAGTCCACGCCGCAGC
The DNA here is from genome assembly GCA_964533965.1 of uncultured Clostridia bacterium. Lineage (GTDB taxonomy): Bacteria > Bacillota > Clostridia > Christensenellales > QAND01 > RGIG3178. The sequence goes on from CAZHNN010000017.1 coordinate 33,417, forward strand.
CTTCCTCTTTGAGTATTTTCATCAGAACCGGGTTGGGAGTGGCCTTTACGGCAAAGAATTCCTTGAACCCCTTGTTCCAGGAAAAGGCTTTATTTAGCCTTCGTGCATTCTCGCGAATCCCCTTTTCGTCGTACAGGTGGAAAGGGGTGGGGAAGGTCTCGGTGATTTTTTTCAATTGTTCAGGACTGACAAAAGGCTTTTTCATGGTATCATCCTCTTTTTGTAAAGTATGAATCTATAAATTCCTATCCATTAAAACAGGTTTCCGCATATCGAATTACCCAAGCGACTTTTTGTGTTGTTTGTCCAATCCCCTTCCTCTTTATAAAACACGACATTGTGCCGCCGGATTACAGGCTGTTTACAATGCATCCGGCTTTTGCAAACTACTATGTTAAATCGCATTGCGCCGGATTTGTATAATGATAACACATTATAGCTTAAAATGTATAATTATTGATTTGCACAGCCTTATTTTTTTATTTAGCGCCCATATCGAATCTTCCTTCATGCATATGTTTTGCCGTTTTTATCAAGGCAGTCGAATTCTCCTTTTAACTTTCCCAATCCGGGCAAACTAATGGCAAAGGAGGGATGGCATTGCGCAATTGGAAGATCGTTCGTAAGTGGGAAAAGATGGGTGAGGGTAAGCGTTTGGTAGCCTGTTTTTTGATTGCGGTGATGATTCGGCATTATATTGTGACCATTCCCAAAATAAGGGAAACCATAGGATTGCCTTGGTTCTTCGGCATCTTTGCCGCGATAGCGTTGATGGTGTTTTTGTTGTATTGGTTCGGGCGGCATACATTTCGCTACAAAACGATGGATGAGGTCGATGCCATGGATCAGGACGATTTCGAGGACTACCTGGTTCGGCTGTTCGCGAAATTGGGATATCGCAAAAAGCGCCGCACCTCTTCGGAAGGTGGCATCCTGTTGGAAAAACACGGGAGAAAAACCGTTGTATATACGCACAGAACAAAAGGCTTGTCCGGTACAGAGTCGCTGGAGAAATTGCTGGCGTGCATGAATAAAAGGGAGTGCAGCGGGCTATTCGTCTGTACATCGGGATATACAATTGCAGCCACAGAACTGGCAAAAAAACATGACATTGAAGTTTGGGACAGGGCACATCTTGAAAAAACATGTCTTGCCGTGAATAAAAGAAAACAATTTGCTGCATTGCAAACAATGCAGGAAAAATAGACGCATTGACATGCCCGCTTCCCACCGGACGGCGTGGTTTGATCATGAAGGGGCTTTTGTCTACCATTCATGCGTCTACAAAGATACCTGGCGGTAACACTTTTCAAATTGCATCATAGCATAGAATGCATGTTGCTATAGAAATGCATCATATGTGTAACCCGTCAGGAGGTATTGCCATGTTCAGCTGCTTCTTGCCCCTGCTCCTCTTTTGTGGTTGCCGCAGAAGACATCATCGCTCCCGCTCGAACAGATCCTGTTCGAGCCGATAAAGATAAAGACAAATCAATCGACGCGTTTCAAGATGGGCCTAAAGGCCCATCTTTTATATGGCTTTCGTTCGAAGAAACAGCGAGCTGCCTTGTTATCGTAATTAGCAAAAAGCAAGCGTATGTTGAAATATATATTGATAATTTATATAATTAAAGCGGATTGCATTTTTGGAATGACTGGCCCATAAGCGGAAATCAACTCGTGACATTACCGTTTGCTCGCAGTATGGAGGAATACGATGGATAACTGGAAATCGATTCTCAAGGAAGATCCCACCGATTGGCTTTTGGAGGAGGACAACCCCTCCGTATGCTATTTTGCTTTAAAGGATATTATCGGCTTGCCCGAAGATGATGAACGGATCAGGGATATAAAACTTGCAATCATGCAGAAAGGCCTTGTACCCGAGATCCTTGCCCTGCAGCAAACACCGGAGTATCAAAAAACCTTTGTGCAATTCTATACCAATAAATACGAAGGTCTGGTCTGGAGCCTGATCGTGCTCGCGGAGCTTGGCGCATCTTTAAACGATCAAATCCGGGAGCAATGCGAATACCTTTTGAACAACTCGCAGGAAAGAGAAGACGGGGGCTTTTCAATGCATCTTGCAGCAAAGACAGGCGGCGGAAGGAAGACAGAGGTCATCCCATGCCTTACCGGGAACATGGTATGGGCGCTGACCCGCTTCGGGTATCTTAACGATCCCCGGCTGCAAAAGGGCATTGATTGGCTCGTCCGTTTCATGCGGTTTAACGACGGTGAAGAGGATGATCCCCAAGCCCCGCCATATGATCGCTGTGAGACATGCTGGGGGAAGCATACCTGCCACATGGCAGTCGTCAAGGCGCTCAAGGCAATGAGCGCGATTCCGGAAGTGGCGCGGTCGCCCGAGTGCAAAGAGCTCATCCGGAAGGCTTCGGAATTCATGCTGATACACCACATCCACAGGCAAAGCCACAACCTGAAGAAAACATCCAAGCCCGGCTGGCTCAAATTCGGCTTTCCGATGATGTACCAGACGGATATCCTCGAGATACTGGATATCCTCACATCGTTGGGCATACAGGACCCCCGCATGGACGAGGCCATTCAGGTCGTTATAGCCAAGCAGGATGATACGGGGCGGTGGAGGACGGAAAACGCCTACAACAGTGAGAGACTTCTGATTCCCATGGAGCCGGCGGGAGAGCAGAGCAAATGGCTTACGCTGAGGGCTTTGAGAGTTTTGAAAAGAATCTATAAATGATTTGCCCGTATGAATGCATTTCGGAAGGATGTCTATATCATGGGCACACTGGTAATGACAAGGCTGGATGCCAGGATGATCCACGGCCAGGTTGTGGTGGGATGGATACGCATCACGCAGCCGACGCATATCATCCTCATAGACGATAAGATCGTTCAGGACCCGTTTATGACGCAGGTACTTCTTTTGGCGACGCCACCTTTACGCAAGCTTCGCATCATCAGCAGCCAAACGGCAGGTGAAGAGTGGAAGAGAGATCAATTCGGTGAAGGGAAGATCTTCGCGCTGTTCCAGAACGTCCGCTCCGCCCGCGATGCGTACCTGGCGGGCTTCAGGTTCCCAACGCTGCTGATCGGCAACATCGGGATGGAACCGGGCAAAGTCACCGTTCACGGATCGATCTCAATGGACGAAGATGAAGCCAAGCTGTGCAAAGAACTTACGGAAAACGGCTGCGAAGTGGTGCTCCAAGCAGCCGGACGCGATGTTCCCTGGGATGTTATCCAAAGGAAGTATTTTTCGAATATTTAGAGAGAAGGTCCCCTGTAATTTTCTGCGTTCGTCTCGGACTTCCCATGTCTTCTGTATACAGTAAACACGATGCCTGCGGCAATCACCGCAGGCATCGTGTTTTGTTTCGTATTCTATGTATGATCTTTACGCCTGATACAGCAGGCTGCCCTTGACATACGCCGCTTTGACGTTGATATCGTCGTCGATCACGATGATGTCGGCGTCCTTTGTGATCTCAAGGCTGCCCTTATAGCGGTCCATGCCGATGATGCGCGACGGTGTCAAAGCGCCCATGCGGAAAGCTACCGGCAGCGAATAGCCAAGCTTGCACACGCTGCGGATGCCGACGTTCTGCAGCATCGTTGAGCCTGCCATCGTGTTGTCCTGATACTCGTTGGAGCCCTTGATGCGGGCGATGCCGTCCTTTACGACGATCGAGATGTTCCCGCCGAACGCCCCGCGCGGGTATTCGCCGTCCTCAGCGCCGCCAAGCGACAAATCGGTGATAAGAGCGATGCGGTCCGGCCCCTTGCAGCGTATCGCAACGTCCAGCGCCCAGGGATGCACATGAAGCCCATCCGCGATCAATTCGGCTGTCAGGCCATCGTGCGACAGCACGCCGCCCACAACGCCGGGACGCCTGTGGTGCAGGCCGGTCATCACGTTGTAAAGATGAGTGGCATGGTTGAAGCCCCATTGCACAGCTTCGGAGAACTGCTGTGCGTTCGCCTTGGTGTGCGTGATCGCCACGATGATGCCCTCTTCGCGCAGACGTCGGACGATTTTCTCGGCATTTTCCAACAGGATGCCAACGCCCATGATGCGGATGCCTCCTTCGCCAGCAGCCAGAATCTCTTCGAGTACGTCCAGACTGGGCGCTATGAGGTTGGCGTCACCCGTATCCACACCCTCCACTTTTTTGGGTTCAAGGAAGGGACCTTCGAGGTTCATGCCGATGATGTCGGCGCCTTCGTAGCCCTGTTCCTGTTGGATACGCCTCGCCTTTGCGACGTTGGCAGCAAATTGCGCCCTGTTTGTTGTGGGAAGGAAGGAGGTCGTGCCGCCCCGCAGGATGAAGTTTGCCATCTTCAGCGAGTTTTCGGTGCTTTCGCCCGCCCGGCCACCGATATAACCGTGGCAGTGGATATCCACAAGCCCCGGCGCCAAAATGCCGTCGCCATAATCGATAGCCTGTGCATCTGCCGGTATCGATACTGTGCTTTGCGTGCCCACATCGGCGATGCGTCCATCCTTGATTACGATGACGCCATCCGGCACTACCGCATTCGGCGTTACCATTCTCTTTGACTTCAATGCGATTGTTTTGCCCATTGTATTGCTCCTTTCCTTTTATACAAAAGAACGAAATATCAAAAACATGGCACTGTGCGCAAATGAAACCAATCTGGGAGCCTGAATGGGGACATTTTTCAAACGCTCTTATTATAGCATAAATAGTGTACGATGCATCGTAAACCGATATCCCTAGAGAGTGTTTTCCATTCAAGCAAGATAGAAATGAAACGGACACATGATACCATGTGTCCGTACTTTTTGAAGGTATGCGAATCCGCTTTCACGAAATTTTCCAAGCAATGGGATGAGAATAAGCCGACAGCTTTGCTATTTCTTTTTCGTCACAATGACAATCCCTTCGTCTGCATTGACGTCCACCCAGTCGCCGTCTTCAATTACAGTAAGGGGGTCGATGTCAAAATCGGTGACCGACGGTACTTGGGCGGTCACGGCGCCAAGCGCGGTTCTCGTATCCACAAGGCCGATCAGCATGGCCTTAGGAGCCGATTTGAAATGGCCGAGGTTCTGAAAATTGCGCCCCCAGCCCGAGGAGCCTTTGCCGAATGGGAACACAAGAACCGTGTCTTTGATGCTTTTTCCGAAGAGAACATGCCCGCGCGCCGTCACGACGCCCGTTCTTTCATCAAGCGAGCCCCAGGTGCTGATTCCCTGATTTGAAACAAGTGCCGTTCCCGCGACGTGGCCCGGGAATACCTTTCGGCCGTGAATCACAATCTGTTCCATGGATCCTCCTTCACCATTTGCCTGTAACGGCGGCATCCAGGCAATGCTGCATACTGCCGAAATGGATCTGCATGTCCGGACGTCCGCCGGGCACGTAGAAGGCCATCTTCCCGGAATCCGTTGCGAGCACTTTCACGTCGTTCGGCCACATATGGATCATGGGCGGGCAGGTATCCGGCATGATAAAGCCGCCTACCGCCTCGATCTTTTGGGCATATCCGTTCAGGCGGGCCTGCTGTATGATGATCCGTGAGGTCATTACGATGAGCTTTGCCTTGCAGGTTCTCCCATCCAGCATTTGTGCAATATCGCGGATTTGGAAAATGCTGAAATGCGGGCAGCCCATCAGCACCAGATCCACGGTATCGTCCTTCGCCCAGTCCATTTCACGGCGCATTTGTTCCTCTTCATCGGCGCCGTAATGGATCACCTCAATGGGTGTGTTACCGCCAAAAGCCAGCTCATACGTACCCGCTTCCGGCGTTAAGCCGATGATGTGGTACATATCAACCTGCCCGGTTGTGATCATGGAAGCGCCTAAGCTCTTGTGCTGGTCCATGGTCACAAATGGCACGTTCATTTCCAAAACCGGCACGCCTACGCCGACGCGTCTGCCTATGTATAAGCCCATCAGGTCCCATTCATAGAGTTCTTTTGGGATTTTATCCACCTTGACGAGGTGAGTGCCCCTTCGGTTTTCATCGATATGCATTCCGAAATTTGGGATCCTGCGCACCATCGTAGCGCAGGCTGTGGTAACATGCCCCTCGCAGTTGACCCTTGCGCCCAACACAGAGTTCATGAAAATGACCTGCGATGACTCCCCGCATACACAATGCTCGCCTTTGGCGGGGAGATGTCCTACAAGCTGGGGCGTGCACGACAGAGCGTTGTTGACCCCGATATCAAAGAAAAGCTCGTTAACCATATCGGCGCCATCCAGGTACCGTTGGTCACACTTGCCAATGTATTCCATATACTCACGGGACGGGTTGGCGTTGCACAGGGAAGAGCACCGTTTTGCTTTGATCTTCGGAAGCTCGCCAAACGGCTGTTCGGAGCAAAGGCCGGCCCAGGAAAACAGGGCGTTTTTGGAATCAAACTCCATATCGGCGTTCAAGCGCGGAGGATACGCACACGGAACACACAATGCCACGTCGTCCACTTCAAGAAGCCTGTCTGCCCCCAGGGCTTCCCCATACTGCACCAGAATTTTCATCGCCTGCTGCCTGGCTTCACCTTCGCTTCCCGCAAGGATCGACTTTTCTTCCTCTGTCAGTTTCGTGTTAAACCCCCCTTTAAAGAACCTTTTGGATATAACTGTATAAATCATAAAACAAAAGGCGGTCCCTGTAAATCAGAGAGCGAGGGGTTTTAAGAAAAAAGAAAGGAGCGGCATTGTTGCCGCTCCTTTCGCCGTTTATGCTTGCTGCTATTTGAATACCTTTATTTGTACCACGGTATTGTCGCTGGAGGCGCCTACGACCAGAATTTTCAGGCCATAGTTTGTGAGCCTTAGCCCTGCATACGGCTGTATGGACGTCAAGTAGGCTTTGGCGTCGTCAAACAGCGGGTTTGCAGCGCTTGGTCCGAGCTTTACGGTATGGCCGAATATATTGATCATTTGCGGCTGGATTGCGTTCAGTCCGAACGCCGCATCATAGATCTGAACGCGGGTCCTCGCAATATTTTTGCTTCCCGAGGCTATCGTGGCCGGATGTGAGTCCACCACTCCCAAGAAGCCGTAACCCGGATGGTCGCCCACCCAGTTGTCGCTGTAGGCAAGGTTGCGGTACCATACCAGCATGCCCGGTTGGTAGCTGAAGTAGCTGACGGTGGCATCCGTCTTGGCAAAGAAGTTATACACGTTGTACAGTGTGGCGTCCGTCTTTTGGAAGTTGCGCCATTCCACCATGTAGTAATGTCCTTTTTGTTGGGTCCCGTTGTTGAGAGCCCAGCCGTTGGCCGTCCAGCTGCCTTGATTCTCACAGTTGTCCGTTAGGATCGCATTGCCGTCTGCGGTGATGCTCAGCTTGTCGAGGAAGAAGCCGTCATAGCTGGTTGCCGCATCGGTCATGTACCTGAACCGCAATTGTATGCTCTTTCCCGCATAGGCGGAAAGGTCGATGCTCTCAGGCACCCAACCCTCGCTTGCCCCTGTGTATCCGGGTAGGTTTTTAACAATGCTGCTTTGTGCATCGGGATGATGTTCACTGGTCATGCGCGATGTGGACAGGGAAGTCCACGTGGTACCTCCGTCAGCCGATGCCTGTACGAACGCGAAGTCCCAGGATTCCTCGATGTTGTACCACGCCATAAAGTCCAGCGTGATGGTCCCGGCTTGCGGCAGAGTCAGCGAAGTGGTAAGCGTATTGTCCATCTCATCACCCCGTCCGCCATACCACATAAAGGAACCTTCTTTTGGCGTGGTGGCCATCGATACAGTCTGTGTGGGCAGATTGATCTTAAGAGCCTGTTCATTTTTTCCGAAGCTCACGGATTGGTCAAGGGTGTAAACTGTACCGTCTTTTGTGATATCAGCGAGATCAATTTCTTCGGGCTGAATCCATCTTCCACCCCAGATCTGTCCCAACTGCCATCTCCCCCACGGGCTGATGGATGACGGTTTGATATCCAGAGGCTGGCCAAGCCAGCTGCCGCTGGACATGAGCGACCAAAATCCCACGGGCTCGCCGGATGCCGTATAATTGGTATCGTATTCATCCGGAAGGCCAAGGTCGTGCCCAAACTCATGGGTGAAAGTGCCTATTCCGCAGTTTTCGCCCTGGATCACGTAGTTGTAAGCGATCATGTTGCCGTCCCAGTAGTCCACCGGTGCATCGGACACGGGGATTTCTTCCCAGACTGATGAACTGTGCGCCCATATGGCATTGTCCCCCTGCAAACCGCCGCCGCCGCTCTGGTCTATTCCGGCATGGACGATCACCAGATGGTCGATGATGCCATCGGGCTCATCGATATTCCTGTCGCCGTCCAGGTCATACGGGTCTTCGCGGTCATACTCTGAAAAGTCGACGTAGGGGCCTGCAACCTTCAGAAGATCCGATACCAGGGTAAACGGCGTGCCCGGCAGTTTGTCATCGTTGCCCGTTTCGCTGTCGTCGCCGTAATAGGCTTCGGAATGCGGCAGCTTAAACCAGCCGTAAACATCGCCCGTAACTTTATAGCTGCCGTTGCTCTGTCCCAGGTAATAGTCGGTCATGCTGTCCAAATGGAGTGTTTGCCCGTTCTTCATGGTCGCGTCATAGCCGCCGGGCGTAAAGAGCATTTTCTGGAAGTGGTTCTTGTCGAAGTTGTTTACCCAGAATGTTGAATTATCCTTTTTGTCCGGCACGGGTATTTCATTGTGTAGAGGGCCTGTGCCGTATTCGTCGTTGCTGAATTCAGCCAGAAGAACGAGCAGCTTAGCCGTTCTTACATCCCCGGTATACGTCTGTTCGTCTACCGGTTCGATTTGGCTTTCGTGCAAGGTGTCGATCCCGTTCTTTGTATTGTTCAAAAGGTTTTTGATATTCAGGGTTTTGGCGGAAGCGCCCATTTTGGCCAAGAGGCCCTCTTTCACTTGCTCACTTGTGAGGGGCTTCTTGGTGAGCTTCTTTTGGATGTAGGCCTGTACAGCTTTTTCCATCTGCTCGGCGGTGGCGCCTTCGGGAATCGTTCCGTTTTTCAGGAGCATTTGGGCAATTCCGTTTTCATTCGGAGCCGACTGGTACATGTAGTAGCCGCCCTGGGTCTCCTCCTGGGAGACGCCGAAAAGTGAGCGGGCGTAACCGAACCCACAGGATGTCATGACAAGTGTCATTGCCATCAATGAAACGAGTACCATACGGATGGTTTTTCTCATTGTGTCATCCCCCTATATTTATTTACTAAATAGATATACTATTTAAATAGTATAGTTAATTTTACCTTAAATATATAGCCTGAACAATGTAATATTTTGTCGAATTATATCGAAAAATGCGATTGAGGTATTGCATGTTGAGTGTAGTGACGGTCATTGGTGAACTTCTGTTCTATTGTAGCCCACTCAACCATCCTATATAAATAGAGCAGAATTAAGGGTTAGGGTGGCAGCATTATCGAGGCCACCAGAAATTACCAGTCAAGATGTAAAACAAAAGGAATAGGGAGAAATTCGCATTAGGAATTTTAGCTGAGCCTACATGATAGATGGAAGCACATTACATAAAAATAGCAATGCTAGGCTGTAACCATTTTCTCTAATAAATACTAATGATATCATAATAAGGAAAATTTGTATATTGGCTCAACAACAGATTTAGAAATAGTTTTCTCATAGAATTAGTAAATTGGATAATCTATCATACTTAGCATTAGCTTGTGGAAGGGCATGTCATGGAAAATCGCATCGTTATTGTTGGGGCCGGTTATTCGGGGGTTTTGATTGCAAAGAAGCTTGCGAAAAGGGCTAAGAAGGAAAAGATCAGCACGTCCATAACCCTTATCGACAAAAATCCTTTCCATACCATGCTTACGGAGCTGCATGAAGTCGCCGCAGGTAGGGTCGACGAGGACAGCATTCGCATCAGCCTGCAAAAGGTCTTTGCCGGCAGGAAGGTCGATGTGAAACTCGACACCGTCGAATCCGTCGACTCGGAACAAAAGATTGTGCAGGGAAAAACGGGTTCATATCCCTATGACATCCTCGTTCTGGCCGCCGGATCCAAGCCCACCTATTTCGGGGTCCCGGGCGCTTCGGAATTCGCTTATAAGCTCTGGTCCTATGAAGACGCGGTAAAGTTAAAGGATCATATCCTCGATGTTTTCCGCAGGGCTGCAAAGCAGACAGACATCGACGAGAAAAAGAGGCTTTTGAACTTCAACGTCGTCGGCGCCGGGTTCACCGGTGTTGAGATGGCTGGGGAACTCGCCGAATATGTACCGGTATTATGCAATAAATTCGAAATAGACCGTAACCTTGTTACGATCAACAACATCGACGTGCTGGATAGGGCATGTCCGAACCTCACGGAAAAGCTCAGCCACAAGGCCGAACGTCGCCTTGGTAAGATGGGCGTCACCTTGATGCTCAAGACGAACGTTAAGGCCATCGGAACGGATTTCATCGAAACGGAGTGCAATGGCACCAGGCTTGTTCAGAAGACGGATACCGTCGTCTGGGCAGCAGGTGTTGAAAGTTCCGACATCACCACATCGATAGCAAAGGTATATGAGAGCGCCAACCGCGGCCGCATCAAAGTAGACCAGTATCTGAGGGCGGTATCGAAGCAGGACACCTATGTTGCCGGTGACAACATGTTCTACATCCCCGAAGGGGAAAAGGCACCGGTTCCCCAGATCGTGGAAAACTGCGAGCACTGCTCGGATACCATCGCCCATAATATCCTTTGCACCATCACCGGAAAAGGGAAGTTGGAAGAGTATAAGCCGAAATTCCATGGCATCATGGTCAGCATTGGCGGGCGGTACGCTGTGGCGCGCGTCGGCACCCCGAAGCATATGTTCAGCCTGCCATCGTTTATCGCGATGTTCTCCAAGCATTTCATCAACATCCTTTACTTTGCAAACGTGCTCGGATGGAACAAGATCTTGAGCTACTTAAAGCATGAGATCTTCACCATCCGAAACCGAAGAAGCTTTGTCGGCGGGCATTTTTCCAACCGGACGCCGAGCTTCCTGCTCGTAGCCCTGCGAATATGGCTCGGTGCCGTCTGGGTGTTTGAAGGCGTTATGAAAATCGTCGAGGGCTGGCTTTCAGCGCCAAAGCTGGCCGACTTTTTCAATCAGGCGAACGGATGGTTCAATGCAATCATCAATTCCAATGTGGTGACGGACGCGGTCTCTTCCGCCACGCAGGCTGCTTCAAACGGCGGGTCTGCGGGCCCGGCGGGCGTTACGCTGTTCAACTTCGATTTTTTGGGCATCTTCCGCGCGATCTTCGTCAGCGGAAAGCAGTTGTCCGCAGCCACCCTGAGCGACTATGCTTTTAAGCTACAGGTGCCGCTATTGGATAAGTTCATGAATTCCGCCATCTTGCCGAACAACTCGCTGCAGGTGGCCATGCAGACATTCATCGTGGTCGCGGAGATCGTCATTGGGCTCTGCCTGATGAGTGGTTTGTTCACGCTGCCCGCATCCGGGTTCTCGCTCGTACTGCAGATCATGTTCGTTTGCACGACCGGTCTGTACCTTGGCACCTTCTGGATGATCTTTGCCGCAATCGCGGTGCTCATCGGCGGGGGCCGGTCCTTTGGCTTGGATTATTACGCGATGCCTTACATCCAGCGCAAATGGAAGAAACTCGGATTCGTAAGAAAGTCTTACCTCTACCATGATTGAACCATCCAACGATACAAAAGAAGCCCTTTTGGAATATGACGCCGCGTATGAATCGACCAAAGGCGAGATACACCGTCTGCTGTCATCCGCGCCCCTGATCATCCGGCAATATACCCAGCACCTGCTTGGTGCGCAGGGAAAGCATATCCGTGCCCTTTGTCTATTGTGTTGTTCGATGAACGACCAAAACCTGATCGGGGAAAATGCCATCAAGCTCGCAGCCGCAACGGAGATACTGCACCTTGCGACCCTCGTGCATGACGATGTCATCGACAACGCAGATACGCGCAGGGGGATCCCATCGCTGCAGAAGAAATTTGGCAAGCGGACCGCCGTGATCTGCGGCGACTACCTGTTCAGCGTAGCCCTGACGCTGGCGGCCTCGGTGTCCAACAAGAAGGACTATGCGGAGTATCAATTACCGGATTATGTGGCCCAGATCTGCTTTGGCGAACTGAGCCAGCACATTCACAACGGCGATCTGGATCTATCCGAGATGCAGTATTTCAAAATAATCTCCGGCAAAACCGCCGCACTGTTTGAAGCGTCCTTCCACGCGGGTGCGTTGCTTTGCGGCTGCGGGGAAGCCGAGGCCAAGCAGTACAAACGCCTAGGCTGGTACACAGGCATGATCTTCCAGATCAAAGACGACTGCAACGATTTCGAATCCACGCAGGAGATCTTAAAGAAAAACGTGCAATCCGATTATGAACAAAACGTGGTCACGCTGCCGCTGATTCACGCACTTGGGGCATCGCCGGAGTTCAAGCAAAAGGTAAAGGCGCAAAAGATAACGAGGCGGGAGCTCAACAGATCCGTAGCCGAGATGAATGGTCTTTTGTATGCGCACAGCGTTGCACAGAAGTTCTACGACAAGTCTTTACAGATCGTGTCCGCATTGCATCTTACGGAAGAAAAACGTACTAGGATCATGAGTATTCTCAATAAAGCGATGCAGCTGTAGGAGACAAGATGAAGCGGTTCTTTGATTTCGTTGAGATCAGGACGAAGATAACGAGCCTGTTTCCAGCTCTAATGACGGCAGCTTTGCTTTTCGTACAGCGTCAGCCGATTCGCTATTTTGCCACAGGCGTCTTTTTCCTATCTATGTTCACCTTTGATCTTACGACCACCGCGATCAACAACTACATCGACAGCAGAACCAACGGCCAGAACCTGCCACATAAAAGAAGCACCGCTCTAGCCATCCTCCTGACGCTTTTGGGACTTGGCGTCGCAGGCGGGCTATACCTTGTGTATCTAACGGATATCGTCGTTCTTTTAACAGGTGCCCTGTGCTTTGTTTGCGGGATTCTGTACACGTACGGGCCTGTGCCTATTTCAAGGACGCCGTTCGGCGAGGTGCTGTCCGGACTCTTTTATGGGTTCTTCATCCCGTTTCTGATCCTGTACATCAACGAACCCGCGGGATCGCTGATGGCCTTAAGTTTGGATGGCGGCATGATCCGCCTTTCTATAAACATCATGGCGATGATCCGCCTTGCGCTGTTTTCTGCCATTCCCGCGTTTACAACGGCCAACATCATGCTGGCGAATAACATCTGCGACGTGCAGAAGGATATCGCTGTAGTACGGCATACCCTGCCGTACTACATAGGCAATAAAGCTCTTATATTGTTCGAAGGGTTGTACTATCTGTGCTATCTCGATGTCATCGCGATGGTGCTGCTGCACGTCATACCCCCAATTTGTCTGGCTATTCTTCTGACTATAAAAATCGTGCGGGACAACATCAAGGCGTTTAAGCTGGAGCAAGAGAAATCGACTACCTTTGCCGCGTCGATACGCAACTACGTGGTCATCAACGGCGCAATGACAGTGTTGATATTTGCCGGCCGGTTTATCGGGTGATCAAAAATGAAGTTTTTCAAGCGGACCGATATCATCATCATCGCAGCGGTCGTTGCAACCTGTGTCCTGGCATGGTTGGGATACAAGGCGCTCGCTGCCGGGCAGGCAAAGAAGGCGGAGATTTATTACTACGGTCAACTGGCTGCAACTGTCGATCTGAGCTCCGACACGGACCGGACATTCTATATCCCACAGGACACGCACGTGATCTTCCACGTATATAAGAACGGGGAAATCGCGTTCGAATCGTCGGACTGCCCGGACAAGATATGTGTGAAAACGGGAAAATTGAGCGTCCTAGGCCAAAGCGCGGCCTGTCTGCCTAATGGGATCGTGCTGAAGATAGTCAAGGCCGGAGATCGAAGTGCAAACGATCCGGATATCGTTGTGGGGAAATGAATCGGATGGACAAGACGAATGTCGAAAATTCAGTATACCAGCAGGGCAACAGGACGAAGCAGATGGTGTTGACCGCTCTGCTGTTCGCCACAGTACTCGTGCTGTCACTGGTCGAAAACTCCCTGCCGCCGTTGCCCATCCCGGTGCCGGGCGTGAAGATGGGGCTTCCGAACATCGTGGTCATGTATGCGCTGTTCCTTCTGGACAAGCGCAAGGCCTTTACGATTAACGTTCTCAAAGCGCTGTTCGTCTGTTTCACGCGGGGCCTGGTCGCAGGCTTCTTAAGTCTGGTCGGCGGACTGTTGTCCATCCTGGTGATGTCGGTACTGCTTTCCGCTTTCCATGAGAAGATATCATATCTGCTCGTGAGCATCGCGGGCGCCGTGTTCCATAACATCGGACAGTTCATAGCGATTTGCATGATCTATACGAACATGAACCTCTGGGTCTATCTTCCCGTTCTGGTTGTTTCGGGCGTTGCAGCGGGGATCCTTACAGCGACGCTTTTAAGGTTTGTTATACCCGCGATTAAAAAAACCGGGTTAACATAATGCAACAAAGGAGAGGGTGTATGGTGAAAAAGGTATTGGCACTGTTGGTGGGGGCGGTGGCCGTTCTTGCATTGGCGGCCGGTTGCGGTCAGGCTCCGAAGCCTGCCGTAAAGACGGGACTGGCGGTAATCCTTTCGGTTTCGGACTCCAAGGATGCTGCGGGCACAACGGATGGCTTGGCGCAGATCAACTCGACGGTTGTTGCCGTAACGGTGGGAGCAAACGGCAAAATTGAAAAGTGCAAGATCGACAGCGTGCAGACAAAGATCAATTTCTCAAGCTTGGGAAAATTGACGACACCGGCGACCACGGAAGTCAAGTCGAAGCAGGAACTGGGCGCCGCTTATGGTCTTGGCAAGGCTTCTGGCATCAAAAAAGAGTGGAATGAGCAGGCGAACGCCTTTGCGGCTTATGTCGTCGGGAAGACGGTTGCCGAAGTCAAAGGCATTGCCGTCGATGCAAGCGGTGTTCCAAATGGCGCTGACTTGAAAGCGTCCGTAACGATCCACATCGCGGATTTCGTAAAAGGCATTGAAAAGGCCGTCGCCAACGCGAAGGACATGGGTGCCAAGTCGGGCGACACACTGGGCCTTGGAGTTTCCGCTTCGATGAGCAAGTCCAAGGATGTCAGCGACACGGCGGACGGTGTTGCCGAAGCGTATAACTACTATACCGCAACGACATTCGATGCGAGTGGCAAGATCACCAGCTGCGTTATCGACGCGTCCGTAACCGACGTGAAGTTTGACAAGACAGGAAAGATCACAATCGACCTGAAAGCCGCGCCCCAGACCAAGAACGAGCTGGGAACAGCCTATGGCATGGGCAAGGTTTCTACCATCAAGAAGGAATGGAACGAGCAGGCCGCTTCGTTCGCGTCGTACGTGACCGGCAAGACCGTTGACCAGGTCAAGGGCATTGCAATGGATTCGACAGGGAAAGCTACCTCGGCGGACATCAAAGCCTCCGTCACGGTCCACGTCAGCGACTTCATCAATATCATCGTAAAGGCCAAGGCAAACGCAAACTAATCATGCAAGACTTAAAAAGAGAGGCGGCTTTGCTGCCTCTCTTTTATAAAGGGGATATCATGCGCAAACGAATCGCTGCCATAGCGTTGTCCATCCTATCTGTATTGGGTTCCGCATCCTGTAGCAAAAAGGCGAATGTGCGTTACGAGGCGGAATTCCTCGTGCTTTTCGATACCTTCACAAAGATCGTTGCGTACATGCCGGACAAAGAGGAGTTTGCCGGGTTTTCTCAGTTTATCTACGACAATCTGAAAGAGTACCATCAGCTGTACGATATCTATAACAACTATGAAGGCATCAACAACATCAAAACAATTAACGACAATGCCGGGATTGCGCCTGTAAAGGTAGACAAACGCATCATCGACCTGCTCGTGCTTGCCAAAGAGAAATATACAATGACGGCGGGAAAATTCAATATAGCCCTTGGTGCGGTGCTCAGGATATGGCATGAATACCGTGAGGCGGGCATAAACGATCCGGACAACGCTCAGTTGCCGCCATTGAAGGATCTCAAGGCCGCCGCATTGCATACCAACATCGACGACGTTGTGATCGATACAGCCAATTCCACCGTCTTTTTGAAGGATAAAAAGATGAGCCTGGACGTCGGCGCGATGGCAAAGGGATATGCCGTCGAGCAGGTCTGCCGGCTTGCGGAACATAAGGGCTACGCCTCAGCCCTCATCAGCGTCGGAGGCAATGTCAAGGCGATCGGATACAGGGAAAAGGGCTCGACGCAGAACTGGAACGTGGCCATCCAGGACCCGAATTCCGACAGCGGCAGCATCGCGACCGTAAGCATCGCGAATATGGCCGTTGTTTCCAGCGGGGATTATCAACGGTACTACACCGTGAACGGTAAGAATTATTGCCATATCATCGATCCCAAGACGCTGTACCCACCGGAATACTTCCGGCAGGTGACCATCCTCTGTCCCGACTCGGGGTTGGCGGATGGGCTTTCGACGGCAATTTTCTGCATGCCGCTCGAGCAGGGAAAAGCACTGATCGAGCAGTTGCCGGATGTGGAAGCGGCCTGGGTACTGACAGATGGAAAAGTGGTGTATAGTTCGGGATTTGAAGCATACCGGAAGTGACCCATGTCATGTAGCCTGCGCTTTGCAACGGGTTGGCCAATGATGTCCCTGTTGTTGCTGTACAACAAACAGGTTCATTAACCCTCTCGAGTAGTAAAAAAAGCCGCCATTTAGGCGGCTTTTTGTTTGGTGTACCCGACAGGATACCGCCCGTCAAGCGGGCGGCTAAAGATGCCCCCGACTGTTACTTCGTAACAGGCAGGTTCATTAACCCTCTCGTGCATACCAACAAAAAAACCGCCATACAGGCGGCTTTTGTTTGGTGTACCCGACAGGATTTGAACCTGCGACCTACAGAGTCGGAGTGTTTTCGAACAGATTTAGGGGTACTTTTAATTACAGTCAATAATGCCTATATGAAGCGATTTGAGCGGACTGTCCTTATCGAATATCACCCATTTGCTAGGTTCTATTTGGTTCCGTAACGGACTGAATGACGGACAAATAACGGACAAAAACGGAGGTTTTATCAGGTTCTTCTTCTCAGATCCAAGGCATTAGCGAGCGCATCGGCAGCCATTTCATCAACGGTTTCAAATGCATGTGCATAGATGTTTTGCGTAGTAGAAAGCTGAGCATGACCGGCACGTTTTGCAATGTTGCGGATGGGGACTCCTGCAGCGATCAGCAGGGAAATGTTCGTATGCCGAAGAGTATGCGGCGTAAATTCGGGCAGGTTGTTTTGAATTTGAAACTTCCTAACCCACTGTGTAACGCTGTTTGGATCAATGGGAAGACCATTGTCCTGCGTAAACAACCGTTCGTTTTTTCTCGTTTCCATACTGCCATCCGCATGGAGTATTTGAATTTGTTCATTCCATCTGTCGCCGAACATTAAGCGCTGCTGGTTTTGCCATGCTTTATATTCCTTCAGCATATCAAAAACCTGTGCAGGCAGTTTCATGACCCTCTCAGAGCTTTTGTTCTTTGTGCTTTTTTCAATGATCCCCAAACGGGGAACATATTGGCTTGCCCTTAGAATGTGCAGAAGGTTATGCTCGAAGTCGACATCACGCCATTCGAGGCCGCAAAGCTCGCCCCGGCGAATGCCTGTATACAACAGCATAAGAGTCGCTGTTTTCCATTTGATAGGAGCCACCTCAAGAGCTTCTACAAGCTTTGCAGCATCCCTGTCATCCAAATACTTTGCTTCTCTCTTGTCTGTCTTGGGCGCTTTTACGCGGCGTGCGGGATTGCTTTCCAGCACCTGCCATTCTACTGCCGCTTGCAGAATAGCAGATATAAGGCGGTGATGCTTGTTGACCGTGACGCCCGAAAGTTTGCCTTTTCCTTTGCAGAGTGTAAAAAGATGCGAAAAAGGCTCGTTCAATAATTCTGCAATTTTGTGCGCGGAGGGGACGGTAATGTGTTTATCACGCATGGCGGCGCTTACTGTACTCGGCCCGATATGAGCCATCGCGGACAGCTTTTCTTGAGACAGTCCTTTTTCTTCAAGGACTTTCATGAACCTCTTCGTTGCTTGAGCCCTTTCAGAATCAGCCCTCTGACCTTCCTCACCCATTTTGTTGTAAAAGTCAAATAGATGGGCTGGTTGTAGTTTATCAAGCCTTATGTGCCCTATAGCCCGATTGATTCGCTTGAGCATCTTTTCGTTTTCAATGCAAGTGTTCGGAGCATGGAACTTCCGGGAATAATCGGTGATCCAGCGTTGGGCGAAAACAGCAAAAGTCATTTTGCTATCCAGTGCAACACCAGATTGTACACGATGTTCAAACTTGATGGATTCTTCTTTAAGGGCTTTTTCGATTTGCCTTGGGGTCATACCTGGCGACGGTTTCCATGTCATCGCTTTTTCGATCTGTTTACCCGCTACATCGTATCCAGCGTAAGCGCGAATAAGATAGCTTGTCCCGTGTTTTCCTTCACGCTTGATGATGGTTGCCAAGGCTACACCTTCTTTTCTTTCATATTTTTCAGCCATTCGATGTATTCGGTATCGGTTTTGCTGCCGGTTTTTACGTCGTACCTCCACTTTTTTGCTTCAGCCTTAAACCTTTCAAACATCTTGACGTATCCGGGTACCTGAGGGTTTCTGCTGATAAGCGTCTGCTTTGTCTTGTAAACGCTGCGGTATAAACGCTTTGATTCGTTTGCGTTCAAGTTGTCTTTGTATGTCTGCACACCTCCGTATTGCTTGCAAGTCCTCGAAGGAACCTGCGGACTTGGTTCTCTGCAGTATTTTTCGTCACTGCGGCTCTGGGCAATGAAAAACCTTCCGCAATTCGCGCACTTTAAGACATGTAAGCCTGCTTCAAAAGCCGACCGTACAAGAAGCGGTACGAGCGCAAGCGGATTGGAGGAACCGAAAACGACGATAGGAAGGAGCCTAAACTCCTGTTTTTCAATAGGATGATCTGGTTCATCATACAATTCGTAAAATTGTTGAAGAGTTTCTTCCTCAATTGGATCAAGCCCCATAAGAGCCTGTGGGAAAAAATCTTCCGGGTCATACAAATAGGTCGAGTCAAACCGGATTTGGCCTGTATCCTCATCGTAAACGTAAGCGCTCTTGGAGACCGATAAATCGAACGCTTTAATGAAATAGGAATCGAAGACATCAACCTCTCGGCTGGTTATCTTCTTCACGGTTTGATTGCAGGCGTTGTAAAAGGAAATGAGGGATCTGTGCACCCGATGGATATCGAACAGGTCACGATTTGCTTTTTTCCATAAGCAGAGTGGGACAGGCATCTCTTCCAAAACCCTGTATACGCCATCGTTATATTGTACGTTAGTCCCCCTTACCCTGTGTTTTTTAATCTCGTTGTATGCTGTGGCAAAATCGTAGTTCAATAAGGCCAATAATACCTCGCCAACTTTGTAACTAGCCTGTACCAAACCAATGTCGCTGGTAAAGGCAAAAATCTCACTGCTGTCCTTCCTGCAATAAAGCAGAGACTCAATGGCCCCACCGGCAGATCTCAATTCGCCAAACTTGTTCGATAAGGCCGTTTCCATTCGAACTCCTTTCAGAAGGTGAGGACAAACGGTAAATTATGATAAAACGAATACCATTTGTCATCAAAAATATACCAAACCGCTTGACGTTGTTGCCGACATTTCTTACAATATCGCGTCAAGAAAAATCGGGATCCAAGAGGACGGCGCTCCCTGAATAAATTGAACTGTTTGCCGGTTGACGTGAGGAGGATGACAAACAGAAAAAATTCAGAAATCGACCACAGTATAGATCCCGGCAACAACAATGTCAAGGAGGAGGTGGAGAATGAACGACGATATCAGGAGACAAATCAGGCAGGCCGGTCTTTACCAGTACGAAGTAGCCGAGGCGCTTGGCCTTACCGAATGGACATTCATCCGGTGGCTGAGAAAACGCTTGCCAGCAGACAAAGCAGAAAAGGTTCTGCAGGCGATAAAATTCTTGGCACAAAGAAAGGGGTAACGGTCATTGGCACGCATGCGCACCCTTAAAGAAACTCTGGCGTATATCAAGAGCAAAGATCCCCAGACGGCAGTCACGATGTATTTTTTACGCCGTCTTGTCCTTTCGGGAGGAATCCCCGTTGTTAAGGCCGGAGCAAAAATCATGCTCAATCTGGACGCCCTGGAGGAACATTTAAGCGGTTCCACACAAGCAGCTACGCACCAGCCGCAATCCAAGTAAACGGGCGGAAGAACAATGAACCGGCTTTTACACCTAAAGGCTATGGACTCGGTTTCGGCATCGCTGTTTCGCTGTTAAATCAGGAAAAGCGGTTCCCGGACATCGACTTTGATCGCGTACATCTATCGAGAACAGCCCCCCATGAACCATGATATCCGTCTTTACCTGAGAACACAAAAGAAGGGGGATTAAATAATGGCTAACGGAGTTTGGATACCCTGCCACAACACCATACGAGAACATTGGAAGACCTACGCTTTGGCGAAATCGCTGAACCTCCGCGCTTTTGGTGCCGTTGGGATCATCATGAGCCTGAGCGTTTGGGCCTGTGACACAACAGAGGACGGGAACATTGCCCGTTTTCCGCCCGAAGCGATTGCACGGGCTGTTGATTGGGATGGTGATCCTAAAGCCCTTTTAGGAGCCTTGGAAGCATCAGAACTTCTGGACAGAGATGGCGAGAACCTCTTTATCCATGATTTCAAAGACTATGCTGGCAAGGTGATCGAAGGACGCAAGAAAGCACGGGATAAAAAGCGCGCACAGAGGCAGAAACAAGCCTCGGAATCGGAACACCTGCCGAGCATTGAGGAGTAGGAGCAGGGCGGGTGTGGGACGTCCCCAGGATGTCCAGGTCCTACAGAAACAGAATAGAAACAGCAGTAGAATAGAAATCCGATATTCTACATACTCCGAGTTATGTATGGGAGAAGAGTGTAGATCAGATCTCTTCTCCCTGCATTAGAGAATGCAAAGAAGGTGATATTTAATATTTGGTATAAGTAATAAGCCCCCTTCCTCCCCAAAGGCTTCTGGAACGGCAGGAAGCCAAAAACATGGGGATAACGATGAAAAGCTGCCGGTATACATCGGAAAAAGGCAGGCTTTGGAAATAACCAGGGAAAACCTCCATGGACCAAAATAAATTTGGAGGGTTGTCAATGGTCCTAAGCAAGCAGGAAAAGGAAACGATCATTCGTTTCAATGAGGAAGAGGACAAGGCAACAGTATTGACCCCAAACAAGGCACTAATCCGGAAACTTGATGGCCTCTGCTCACAAAGTCCGATGTTTGTCGTAAAAAGACAGGATGATTATGGGAAGGAGTATCAAGTACCAAAGGACTGTATTTCGATCCGAAAACCTTCGAAGATTTCCGATGAAACTCGGGTAAAAATGGCATCCAGAGCAAAAAGACTTTCCCCGCCCAAAAAGCCAAAGAGGAAATAACAGGGATGTCCGTTTGACCAGGAACGCCATAGCCTTAAAAGTTAAGGCGTTTTCTTTTAGCCATTACTACGCGCGAAACTATACTTTAGCGAAGGAATACTTTGCGTGAGAACACATGTTCACTTTGAATTTCCAAATGTTTCCCATGTATTCCAGTAGTTTTAGTGCTTTTTGAATGTTGTTCTTTTAAATCAAATTGTGCTATGATAATTTGGTAGGATTTGATAGCGAAGGAAAGACATGACACCTGAAGCCAAGGCACGGGAAGTAATTGATAAAAAGCTTGCACAGGCAGGATGGGTTTTACAGGACATGAAGCAGTTTAACCCGATGGCCTCGCTTGGTGTTGCCGTCAGGGAATACCCGACAAGTACCGGACCCGTCGACTATGCGCTGTTTGTTAACCGTGTACCAGTAGGCATCATAGAAGCCAAAGCAAGTGAAAAAGGAGAAACCCTCATCTCTGCGGAAACCCAATCGGCACGTTATGCGGAAAGCACCTTCAAATGGGCTAATAGGGCGCAACCTATTCGTTTTGCCTATGAATCTACGGATGTTATAACGCGTTTTACTGATTACAAAGATGAAAAGGCAAGGTCTCGCCAAGTCTTCTCTTTCCATCGCCCCGAGACGTTGGAAAAGTGGTTGAGGAAAGCTGATACCCTACGCAATAACTTGAAGCGCCTCCCTCCATTCGATAGTACGGGCTTTCGCGATTGTCAGACCAGAGCGATCATCAACCTTGAGCGATCTTTTGCGGACAATCGGCCACGCGCGCTTATTCAGATGGCAACGGGGTCGGGTAAAACATTTACCGCCATCACTTCGGTATACCGACTGCTGCGCTTTGCCAAAGCGCGGCGCATCCTTTTTCTTGTGGATACAAGGAACCTGGGAGAGCAGGCGGAGGAGGAATTCCGAAAGTATAAGCCCAATGACGATGTCCGGTTGTTCCCTGAGTTATATAACATTCGACGGCTTAATTCGTCCTATATCCCGCAGGATACCCATGTCTGCATTAGTACAATTCAACGCATGTATTCCATCCTGCGGGGTGAAGAGCTGGACGAAAGTCTGGAGGAGACATCCCCAAACGAATACAGGCAAGCGGGTACGCCAAGGGAGGTTGTATACAACGGAAAATACCCATCAGAATTTTTTGATTTTATCATAATAGACGAGTGCCATCGTTCCATCTATAACATTTGGCAGCAGGTATTGGATTATTTTGATGCTTTTCAAATCGGACTGACAGCAACGCCGGACAAAAGGACTTTCGCTTATTT
>CAZHNN010000018.1:0-53256 GCA_964533965.1 uncultured Clostridia bacterium
CGATCGTGCCAATATTCACATGCGGCTTGTTGCGCTCAAATTTTCCCTTTGCCATTCTTTCTTTCCTCCTGCTGGGTATAGCTTATTTTCTTGGAGCGGGTGATGGGAATCGAACCCACATAGCCGGCTTGGGAAGCCGGTGCTCTACCACTGAGCTACACCCGCGTGACGTTCAAACACGCCTAGCCTATTCTAATGCAACCCCCAATGTTTGTCAACGAAAAAGCCTTTTAATGCAGAAAATCTTCGAGTTTACCCTTGACGCGCTGCAGGGCATTATCGACGCTTTTTTCGCTTCGTTTTAACGCGAAAGCGATCTGTTGATACGTCATGCCGGCAAGGTAAAGCCGCAGCACCTCCTTTTCCAAATCACTCAATACGGACTGCATCGCCTCCCGCATGGCCGTCACCTGCTGACGCTGCAACAGGATCTCCTGCGGGTCGTTGGATTCTTTGGGCGTGATCACCTGTTCAAGCGAAATCTCCGATTCGGGCAATGTGCTCTGCAGCGATACGGCGCTGTTGAGCGGCATGTGCTTTTGCCTCGTCGCCGCCTTCACGGCGGAGATCAGCTGCCGTGTGATACAAAGCTCCGCAAACGCGTAGAAGCTCGACTTTTGTGCGTTGAAATCGCGGATGGCCTTGAACAACCCCAGCATGCCTTCCTGCACCAGGTCTTCCTTGTCCGCACCCATCAAAAAATACGCGCTTGCCTTCACACGCACCAGAGGCTTGTACTTTTGCAGCAAATACTCCTGGGCGTGCACATCTTCCGCCGCAAGGATAGCCAGCTGCTCGTCGGTCATGGCCACATAGTCCGACATTGGAACCCCCCTCCCGCCGTACAAAATTAGCTGTCAGCGCTGCGCCTGCCGCCTTTGCCTGTCGATTTCATAGATCAAAACCGACGCCGCACAGGAGGCGTTTAAGGATTGTATCTGCCCTTTGAGCGGAATGCCGACCAAGAAATCGCATTTCTCGCGCGTCAGCCGGGCAAGCCCCTCGCCTTCGCTGCCGATGCACAGCACCACGCCGCCAAGAAGGTTTTGCTCAAAGCATGCCGGTGCCGCAGCGTCCGACCCTACGATCCAAAGACCCTTTTGCTTAAGTTCGTCCATCGTCTGTGAAAGATTCGTCACCTGTGCCACGCCGACGTGCGCTGCAGCCCCGCTACTTGCCCGAAACGCCGTCGCTGTCAGCCCCGCGCTACGCCGTTTGGGAACAATGACGCCGTGTACGCCCATCGCCTCCGCGCTTCGCAAGATCGCGCCGAAATTGTGCGGGTCGGTGACACCGTCCAGCAGCAGCAAGAAAGGTTCCTCGCCGCGCATCTGCGCTCTTTGAAGCAGCTCGTCCACCTCCACATACCGCGCGGAAGCGATCCGCACTGCAATGCCCTGGTGGTTTGGTTCCTTAACGGCCGACTGGCACAAGCTTCTCATCTTGTCCTCGGTCACCTCGATGATGGGCACGCCCATGTCGCGAAGCTGTGCCAAAACCGATCCCGCAGCGCCCGACGGATTGTGCACAAACGCCCGCTCGATCGGCAGATTTGCCCGCAGCACCTCCCGCACCGGGTTGATGCCAAATATGATATCCGTTTCCTCGTTCCTTACTTCCGGCATGAAAGCTCCTCTTTTTTCTTTCTGACCTCACTGCTCTTCCCGCAGCTCATCTTGCCTTCCGGGCACGGCCCCGAAATACAGCCGGGGCCCGACTGCGCAAATAGCGCCGGGGCTTCTTGTTGGCATAGCTTTAACATCTCCCAGGCGAGCGCCCGTATCTCCCACTGCGCACGATTGCAGCAGCGCAGGCCAAAGAAATGCTGCAGTTCGCGCGCGTTCATCGTAACAACCATGCGCGTCTCGCAAGCGTTTGGCAACACAAAGCGCGCGTCCTCGTTGCTCGACTCGCCCGTGCCCAGCTTTTCATGCCACTTGTTGTACCACCTCTGCATGGTCTGCATCTGCTCGTCGTATTCACAAATCGCCTCTTCGCCCAAGGCTTCGATCGCGGGGGGAATGACATAGGAAAAGCATCCCTCTTGCTGCACTTTTGAAACATACCGCTGGCTTTGCACCGAAAAGCTCGCGATCCTATGCCGCGTGATCTGCGCCAACAGCGCCCTTGATACGCCCTCTATGCCGAAGCTGAAACTGCAATGCTCGATGGGTGAAAGATGCCCCATGTCCATCAGGCGCTTGAGGTATTTGCTCTGGTCCTTTTCTTCCACACCCATCTGCAGATCCGCGATGTCCGATCCCGAATAGCACAGCCTTGCGCTCATCGCCACGATCTCCTGCGGATTGGGCGTGCAGGCCAACAGCGCCACCTTAAGGCTTGTCCTTGCCATGTGTGTTCTCCTTCCAGCCCTTAGCTCGGGCCAACGTCAATATTTCATTCAAACGATCTGTGTTTTTTGCCATGTGAAGATATCCCAACACCGCTTCAAACCCGGTTGCCATTCGGTATTCCACCACATCGGCGTTCTTGGGCACCGAAGGTGAATTCGCGTTTCGCCCGCGCTTATAGACCTGCTGTTCCTCTTCTGTCAGCTCGTCCAAGATCGCCATCAGCGTATGCGCCTGCGCGCCCGCGCAGACGATGCGCGTTGCCATCTTGTGCAGCGCATGCGAGCTCAAATTCGGGTTCTCTTCTATGAGCACCGTTCGCACGTATAGATCGTACACTGCGTCTCCGACATACGCAAGCGCGAGGGACGACAACTGTTTGCTTTGCGCCTCATTCAAAATTCTTCAACCCTACCTCTTCCGCCGTTATTGGCTGGGTGTTGGCGTTTCCTTCATCTGCTGTGTGATGAATTCGTCCAGGCCCATCGCTATGGCCTTGGCGATCTTCTGTTGGTACTCTTTGTCCTTTAAAAGTTTCTCATCGGCCGCGTTGGTGATAAACCCGCATTCGACGATCGCGCTTGGCATCGTACCGCTGTTTAGAATAAAATAGCTGCCCTTCTGGACCGTGCGCGGCCGTGCTATCTGCAATTCCCTGTTCAGGGTCACCTGAAGCTTTTCCGCAAGCTGCTTTCCCACCACGCTGTCCGGATGATACAGTACCACCGGTCCGTAGCAGGATCGGTCGGGGTTCGCGTTCAGGTGGATGCTGACGGTATAGTCGGCGCCGCTGTTCATGATGATATCCCGGCGCTTCTGCATGTCCTCCTGCTTCGTTTCACCCAACGCGTCGAGATTCTCCCGCGTCAAAATCACGCTGTACCCGCGCGCCTCAAGCTCTGCGCGCAGCATCATCACGATGGACAGGTTGATTTCCGCCTCATCGGAATCGTTCGCGCCCACCGCGCCCGGGTCAAAACCCCCGTGTCCGGCATCCAGCACGATGGTGCGACCGGGGATATTCATGGCCTGTGCGTATTGCGCCCTCACCGTTACACCCAGTGTCAACAGTGCAATACAACAAAAAAGGGACACTGCTGTGCCAAACCGCCTGCCTCTCATCCAATCCCCTCCGCAAAAACCCTATGCGGCAGAAAATCGTTGCATGCAAGCGAGAAACGGCTCGATTTTGCGTATCTTTTTCCAAAAACTTACATAATTTTTCAATTGCCGCATGCGCACTCCGAATATACAGGCCGTTATGCACACTTTCCACCAAGTTATCCACAATTGGCAGGCTGATTTATAGGGTTTTTTTGGCAATATCCACATTCATTCACAACGCATACCCATTTTGGGGATATTAGTTTGTTCCACTTTTCACATTCTTTGACTCACAGAAGACCGAAAAGAGGCATCGATGGAATGGCGTTTAGTGTCATATCGCTGTGCTGCCCCAGGGCGAACCTTCTTCGTGCCGCTTCAGCGATCATGACGGCATTGTCGGTGCAATACCGTATGTCCGGCATATATACAGTGGCACTGTGTATATTTGCCAACTCCTGCGCTCTGAGCCTCAGCGCCGTGTTTGCGCATACGCCGCCCACCATCGAAAGCTTGTCTATCCCCAGCCGGCGCATCGCCAAAAATGCGGGGGTCAACAGAAATTCGATCGCGTTTTTCTGAAAGCTTGCGGCAACATCCGCCCGGTTCAGCTCAATGCCGCGCTGAGAAGCATTGTGAAGCAGCGTGATGATTGCGGTCTTGAGCCCCGAGAACGAATAATCGTACGGGTTCTCGATGCGCGGCCGCGTAAACGAATAGGCGTTGGCGTTGCCCTCTTTGGCCAGCCGTTCGAGGTTGGGCCCGCCGGGGTACGAAAGGCCCAATGCACGCGCCGCCTTGTCAAATGCTTCGCCCGCAGCGTCATCGCGCGTTTGGCCCAACAGTTCATACTCAAACGGCGCTTTCACATGTATCAGCGACGTGTGCCCGCCCGAACACACAAGGCACAGATAGGGTGGTTCGAGTTCTTTGTGCGTCACATGGCAAGCCATGATATGCCCCTCCATGTGGTGGATGCCCAGCAATGGTTTATCCATCGCAAACGCGAGTCCCTTGGCGTAGTTCACGCCGCACAAGAGCGACCCCAGAAGGCCTGGACCGAACGTCGCGGCAAACGCATCGATGTCGTTAATCGTAATGCCCACCTGCGTGATCGCGGAGAGCACGACAAACGGCAGTGCCTCCAAATGCTTTCTGGATGCGATTTCGGGCACAACGCCGCCGTAAGTCTTATGGATATCTATTTGAGAGAGGATGATGTCCGAGAGGATCGCGCCCTTCTCATCCATCACGCATGCGGCCGTCTCATCGCACGACGTCTCCAAAGCCAGGTGCAGCATCAGAGTGCCTCCTTCTTTTTGTACGCAATCATCCCCACTACGCAGGCAGCGATGACCAAAACCACCGCAACGCCGTAATAGAGCAGGATGCGCATCACCAGCGCAAAGAAGAACTCCAGCGGCACCATGTTGATCAGGATGCTCGTCGTCGGATCCAACAGCCAAAGATCGTTGGTAAAAAGCGCCTTGTGGAACAGCGTCCAGAACGCGTCAAAGTTTATAGCCGCGAACAAGCCAATCAACGCCATCACCGCAACGCTGGCGACAACGCCCCAAAAAAGAGGTCTGAACAGGCTTAAAAAGCTCCTCTTGCCAAGGAAGATGCCAAGGAACAACAGCACCGCAAATGCGTCGAACAGAATGTTCTGTACCTTTTCGCCCGCAAGCGCAAGCGTACGCACATCTACCATGTGCGCTATCTCCACTTGATTGAATGCCTGCTGCGGGTTCCCGTCGACCAAGACGGTGACGTTCAGATCCGTGCGTTTGCCCTGGCAGTATAAAAGCAGCGCATCGGTCGCTTTCATCAGGTCGTCCATCGTCATGCCGGTACTCTTGGCGATGCCGAGCTTCGCATAGGTGGTTTGATAGAAATTTCGATTGTAGACGTTGATGTAGACGCTGGTCAACAACATCGCAATGCTAAGACAAAAAGATGATAGCGCGATCAGGATACCGGATGTGCGCTGTCTTGCCATACTCTTTCTCCTTCTTGGGAGTTTCTATGCTATTATGATAGTATACCATTAAATGGGCCTTTTGAATAAACCACTTGCGATTTTCGATTCAATGGATGAGTTATCCAAACGTCCGAACATCATCCTACTAAATGCACCTTAGCCAGGCATTGTTCAGTCTATTGACGTTTTTACATAAGAGGTGAAGCCCTTGTTGGGAGTGGAACGGTATGAAGTTGTGTTGGTTCCGCATGACGAAAGCTGGAGTCGAGAATATCTGGCAACAAAGGAAGAAATTCTGGCCATCCTGAGCGGAAATTGTATCGATATTCAACATGTTGGCAGCACCTGCATCAAAGGCATATGGGCAAAGCCCATATTGGACGTTGCCGTTGTCGTACAGTCATTGCTATCGACGCAATGGTATCAGCCGGCTATGACGCCTGCGGTGAAAGCGGCGTTAAGGGACGATACCTTTTTGTCAAGCGGCTGGATGGGCACATATCGACGCACCATATCCACTGTTATGAAAAAGATAACGATAATTTGCACGACGTCTTGCTCTTCCGCGATTATTTGAACAGCCATAGCGAATACGCGCAGCAGTATTGCGAGTTGAAAAGGCGGTTGGCAGAAAAATTCCCAAAGGACAGGGCTGCCTATACCGCCGGCAAAGAACAATTCATTAAAATGATTTGCAGCCTGGCAGAAGGCGAAGCAAACGAAAAGGAGTCAAAAGCAAAGGCGAAACCGTAACGGCAACGCCTTTTTTCTGTATATTTCACTTATAGCTTTTCAAAAGGACATCACTCTGTACTGACAAACGACGCCAAAAGACGGAACACATCTCGGTTACGCTGCCAAATCGCGTCCCACTCATGGATCTCAAGCGGCGCGTCCAGGCACCCGACCTCGATGGTCAGCGAAGGGATGCCCTTTTTCATCAGCGCCCAGTCCTTCAGGCCGCCACCTTCAAGTTCTTCCTCGTCCTCGGTGTTTGAAAGCGCATAACCGGAGGAGGCGCTGATGCTCTCTGCCAATGCCTGCGATTGTTGAAGGACCGAATTTTCCTGCTTGTAGCGCCAATACAGGATGGAACCGGACACATGGTAGCTCACCGTCGCTTCAAACGCGTTCCCCTCTACAAGCTTTTTAACGGCTTTGGTCTCTATTTCCGAAAACGGCGCGTCGCCGCGATATCGAAGCGCGCTCGGCCCGTCGTCCAAAAGGGTGTTCCAGTCCGCGTCGAAATTGCGGTTCAGATCCACGCCCAGCGCGTTTGATTTCCAGAGCTTTGCGCTGATGCCTTCCTTATCAAGTATCCCCTGTACCGATTTGCGAATCTGCGCCGATCGCAGCCCCTGAACGCCGTATTGGCTGATGGTAACGCCGTCGGGGTTTAGCATCGGGATCACGTAGAACGCCACATCGCTGTCCCTGCCGCTTTGCATGTCAGAAAGCTCACGTTCCAAAAGCTTCATCACCAGCATCGATGTCATGTACTCACGCCCGTGGATCGCGCCGGTTACAAGCACCTTATGCGTGGCTTTGGATTTCCCCGCAACGCACAGCGTGATGTCCCGCCCGTCCGCGGTCTTTCCCAGCGATTCGGTATGTAAAAGCCCGGTATATTTGACCTTGAGCGACTTGATGTCGTCCTGCATGCGCGAATACGAATACAGCACGTCGTCCGTCTTTACGACGGACAGGCCTGCAAGTGATTTATCCTCGCTCACCCGCTCCACATAGCCACCGTTCACGTACCCCGTCTCCCCCGTCTTTTCCACCCTGACCTTCATGAATATGCCGTCAAAGCCCAGGCACACGATGCGCTGGCCGGCGTCTATGCGCGCAACGACGCTAGCGCCAAGATCAGGCGCGCTTCGAAGCGTGATGTAGTTCACCGCTTTTGCGGCGTAAACAGCTGCTGTATCCTGCGGTTTTGACGACGTTTGGGTACCTATTGGATCGATAATCTCGGCCACGTTGCATCCAGCGCACAAAAACGTCGTCACCAGCGCCACAGCCGCCGCCCGCATCATCTTTGAAACCGTCATGAACCCTCTCATTCCCTATCTGACACCGGTTTTTTCACAGGCTTGTCCCCCCGGTTTACTGCCAAAACTTACGCTTTTTTGATCACGGGCCCCTGTTTAGTATCCTCGAGCACATAGCCGCGGGCCGCGATCTCGCCCCTAAGCCTGTCGGCTTCTTGCCAGTTTTTCTGTGTGCGTGCCTCGGCGCGCAGGTTCGCCAGCTCAAAGATCTCCCCGGGGATGTCCGATTGTTGCACGGCTTGTATGCCAAGCACGTCCAAAAGTTCCAAAAGCGCCGCCAACACCTTCTTGGCACCCTGTGCGCTGCCGCCGTTTGCATACACGGTATTCGCCTCGCGCACGAACTCAAATACCACGCCCAAAGCATCCGCTGTATTCAGATCGTCATCCATCGCCGCAATAAAGCGGTCCCTGTATCCCGAAAGCTGCGCTTGCAGCTCGTCTTCGGCGTCGTTTTTCGCCCCCTGCGCGCTGCTGGTGCGCTCCAGAAGGTCGACCGCATTGCGTATGCGCGAAAGCGCGTTCGTCGCCTGCTCGATCATATCGCTGCTGAAGTTGATCGGGCTTCTGTATTGCGCGGACAGCAAGAACAGCCGCACGGCCATCAGGTCGTAGAGTTGGGATATGTCGCGCACCGTGAAGAAGTTGTTCGCCGATTTGCTCATCTTCTGGTTGTTCACATTGATGTGCCCATTGTGCATCCAGTAGTTGACCATCTTCTGTCCCGTCGCCGACTCGCTCTGCGCGATTTCGTTTTCGTGGTGCGGAAACACGAGGTCTACACCGCCCGCATGGATGTCAAATGTTTTGCCCAAGTATTTCATGCTCATCGCGCTGCATTCGATGTGCCAGCCGGGGCGCCCCTTGCCCCACGGGCTGTCCCATGCGGGCTCACCCGGCTTTTCCGCCTTCCATAGCGCAAAATCCAGCGGGTCCTGCTTCTTTTCTGTCACGTCCACCCGGGCCCCTGACTCAAGGTCACTAAGGTCCTGCCCGCAAAGCCCACCGTAGCTTTCCATCGACGGCACGGAAAAGTACACGTCACCTTCGGAAACATACGCGTGGCCTTTGTCGATCAGCTCCTGTATGAGTTCGATGATCTCCGCGATATGCTCGGTCGCCTTGGGTGCAACATCGGCGCGCTTGATGCCAAGCGCATCGGCATCGGTGTAATATTCCTTGATGAACCGGTCCGCAAGCTCCTTGACCGTAATGCCTTCCTGGTTTGCGCGGGTGATCATCCTGTCGTCGATGTCGGTAAAGTTCTGCACGAATGTGACGCCGTACCCACGCCAGGCAAGATACCTTCTCAACGTATCAAACACCACGAACGGGCGCGCGTTGCCGATGTGGAAATAGTTATACACCGTAGGTCCGCACGCGTAGATGCCGACCTTGCCGGGGTGTACCGGCACAAACTCTTCCTTTTGCCTCGTCATCGTATTAAATATTTTCATTTGATTTCCCTCCAAGCAGCTCCGCCATCCTCGCTTCGAGTGCATCGATGCGCTGCTGCATCTTTCTCATTTCGTCTTCCATCGGGTCGGGCAGGTTGATCTGGTCAAGCGCCGTGATCTGGTAATCCGGCGGACACTGCGGACCGATCTCCTTGCCTTCCGGGCATCTACGGCGCACCACGTGTCCGGGGACGCCCACCACCGTGGAATACGGCGGCACGTCCTTTAGCACCACTGCGCCCGCGCCGATGCGGCTGTGCTCGCCTATGGTGATGGGTCCAAGTACCTTCGCCCCCGCCGAGACCATCACATGATCGAGGATGGTCGGGTGCCGTTTGCCGGTGTCCTTGCCGGTGCCGCCCAATGTGCAGCCCTGGTACAGGATCACGTCGTCTCCAATTTCCGCCGTTTCGCCAATGACGACCGCCGCCGCGTGGTCGATGAACAGCCGCCTTCCGATCTTAGCGCCGGGGTGGATGTCCACACCCGTGAAGAACCGGTTCAGGCTGGATATCATGCGCGCCAACAGTTTCAAATGGTGTTTGTGCAGCCAGTGCGCGCGCCTGTGCCAGCGAACGGCGTGAAATCCGGGATAGCACAATATGACCTCAAGCCAGTACCGCGCTGCCGGATCCTGATCCGTTATGGTTTTTATATCCTCTCGTAGCCTTTTGAACATACCATTTCCTCCCAAAAAAAGAAAGCCATCTCCTTGCGAGACGACAAACGCCGTGGTTCCACTCCCATTGGAAGGGCAGCGCCCTTCCCTCAAACCGTTAACGCCGGAAACGTCCCCAAACTCATGCTCAGGGCAACTCATGCGGCGCAACTTCCCAATTACATCTTGGCGGGGCGGCTTTCAGCCTTTGGCCACACCCTCTCTGAGCCTGTGTCAATCGGTACTATCCGCAGTCATCGTTTTATTTGACATTATTATATGCAAACTGCGATTATGCGTCAATTGGTCGCGGGCAAACTGTTGGTTTGCCCGCGAATCTGGCACCGCCTGCGCTTTTTCGATGGGCGCTTACACCGATGTATGCCGCTGTTGTATTCCCGAAATCCAAAGGAATACCATCCTTACAAAGATTGAAAGTGCAAATTGGATCAAGAAGTTATAGAAAACATTCCAATGATGGAATTGTAGTATTCCTACATGGTTAAACAGAACAATGATAACAAAATTCAATATGGCAAATCCGATTCCGCTTCGCAACAGAAAGCCCTTCCACGAAGATGAATACTGCTCTGCAAGCATTATGATAATGGGCGATAACGTAACGCCTTCCATAAGCAAAGGTGTCGGTACCGGCAACAGCCGGATGGAATAGCTCAACAATCCCAGCATAGGGACCAAGAGCATAAGCTTTACCATGTAGGAAAAAGCAGCCAAGGTACCTATGAGCAAAAGCGGGACAGTCCTTTGTTTATCCAGCACTTTGAGCCAAATGGCATAGACCACAATCAGGATCCCCAAAGTCAAAAACCAACCGAAAGAGAAAACTTCACTTAAACTCCAACGTTCAAACGATGCCCGCGCCAATGCCATACTCTGCTCGTATAACATAAACATTATCCCTTCGTAAGGTATCTGTGGTTAATTGTGTCCACATGTGTCTTGGTTCATAAATTAGTTTTAAAAAAGCTATACTTTCCGCTCCTTCGGAGGCTCGAACAATGAAAAAGCAGATCATCATTTGCTCTTCGAGTTATTAAGTAGGCGAGAAAATTTTCGCTTAACAGAAGCTTATTTCTTATTTTGTACACCGGCTCCATACTATCATCGGTAATCTCTGCGGTTCAGGGGGGTGTCTGCCCCCTAATTTCCTTTATAGGGCGGTGGGCGGGTTTAGAATTATGCAAAATCGTTGCAGAAGGCATAATCTATGGTAAGATATCGCTGAAAACAACGTTTGGGGGATCCTATGAAAACCATCGTATTGGCGGGCGGCGGCACCGCGGGCCACGTAATGCCGAACATCGCGCTGATCCCGTTTCTGCAGCGCGAGGGCTATACCGTGCACTACATCGGCGCAAAGGACGGCATGGAACGCGGCCTGATCGAGCCCATCGAGGGCGTGGCCTACCACGGCATCAGCACCGGAAAGCTTCGCCGTTATTTTTCCGTGAAGAACTTTTCCGACCCGTTCAGGGTTTTGGCGGGCGTAGGACAGTCGCGAAGGCTGCTTAAGAGGATCAAACCGGATGTGATATTCGCCAAGGGCGGTTTCGTTTGCGTCCCCGTCGTATATGCAGCGTGGTCGCTTAAAATCCCCGTGGTACTCCATGAGAGCGACTATACCTGCGGGCTTGCGAACCGGCTCTGCTTGAGCCGTGCCAAAACGATCTGCGTGAGCTTCGAGCCCACGCTGGCGCACCTCAAGGGCAAAAAGGGCGTCTGGACGGGTTCCCCGATCCGCCAGGAACTCTTATCCGGCTCCAAGGAAAAAGCGCAGGCGTTCTGCCAATTCCCGCATCCCGAAAAGCCCTGGGTCTTTGTGATGGGTGGAAGCCTCGGCTCGCTTGCGATCAACAAAGCCGTGCGTGAAGCGGTACCCACGCTGTGCAGCACCTACAACGTCGTGCACCAGTGCGGCAAGGGCAACACGGACTCATCGGTTTCGCACCCCAACTACCGTCAATATGAATTCATCCGCGACGAGATGGCGGATCTGTACAAAGCATCCGACGTCGTCGTCTGCCGCAGCGGCGCGAACACGCTGTTTGAATTGTTGACGCTGCAAAAGCCGGCGATCTTCATTCCGCTTCCCACGTCGGCGAGCAGAGGCGATCAGATCGTCAACGCCAAGTACTTTGAGAAGCTCGGCTACTCGATGGTATTGATGCAGGAAGATATCACCACCGACCGCCTCATACACGACATCGCAGAAGCCATTGTCCACGCGCCCAAGATGAAGCAATCCATGGCCGAGTCCCCCGTTTCGGACGGAACGCAGAATGTTCTAAAGCAGATATACAAGGCAGCCGGAGGAATGCATGCAGGCGTTTGAGAAACTTTTCGAACTCTATTTACAGGAGACAGGTGCGGCACAGACGCAGGCCGCAAGCGACATTACGCTGATTCCGGACGCGGTGCCGCTCTTGTGCAAAAAGCTTTCAGGCGAACACCGCCGCGCGGCGCTGGCGCTGTTATCCCGCTGCGTAAAAAAGCTGCAGCACAAGAAGCTTCTGCAGGAAGCGGATGCTTCGCTCCTGTTGCCATTGTTGTCCGATGGGGACGCAAAGACGCGCAAAAACGCCGCCGTACTGATAGGCTCTCTGGAAAGCGAAGCGTATGTGCCCGCATTGGTCGAAGCCTTACAAAATGAGACGCAACAGTTTGTCCGTCCCTCCATCATCTTGGCTTTGGGAGCCATCGGAGGCTCTGCAACAAGGCAGGCATTGGCAGCCCTTCCGCCCATCGAAGGGGATGACAAGCATGCGCGCGAGCAGCGCGACGCGCTGCAGAAGGCGCAAAGCCGCGTGGACCCCAAAAAGCGGCGGACTTTCACGAAATTTTCAAAGCCCTTGGATGTATATCTTGCGCCTGTCTCCGGCCTTTCCGACGTACTGGTGCAGGAAGGCAAAGACAGAGGCATTATGCTGGAACCTCACGGCGGATACCTTTCGCATAAAACCGCTGACTACGCGTCACTGTTCAAACTTCGCTGTTTTTATGAGGCGCTGCTGCCAATAGCCACACAACCCGTCGATCCCAAGGCGTTCGCGGCTATAATGAACAACGGCATCTATGCCCTGCTGGATTCGATGCACGACGGCACCGGCCCCTTCGGGTTACGGCTTGAGCTTCGGGCAAATGTGGATCGGGGCGAATTCGCCAGCGAATTCTTCCATGCATTGTCTGATAAGCAGTTCGTCAACGCCCCGTCGAGCTACGATGTCGAGCTTCGTGCCGTCGAAAAGGACGGACAAGCCCTGCTGATGCTGCGCCTATACGAGCATGAGGACACGCGCTTTGCCTACCGCGCCGAAGCTGTATCCGCTTCGATGCATCCCGTTGCCGCCGCCGCCATCCTGTATGCGCATAAAGACTTCATGCTTGCCTCTCACGACGTGCTCGATCCGTTCTGTGGCGCGGGCACGCTATTGGCCGAGCGCGCGAAGATCATGGGCGCAAAATCGCTGACCGGCTTGGATATCAGCCCCGCAGCCTGGCGCATCGCCCGCGCAAACCTGAACAATGCGGGCCTGCACGCCAAAGTTTTCAACCGCGACTGCCGTGGCTTTGTGCGCGAGGAAAAGCTGCACGAGATACTCTGCAACCTGCCGTTCGGACATAGGGTTGGCAGCCACGACGAAAACCGCAAGCTATACGACGATATTTTACGGCAATGGCCGTCACTGTTACGCGAGGATGGCTTCGTGCTTGCGATTACAAACGACAAGCAGCTGTTCGAGCACATGGCAAGACGACACAGGTTCAGCATCGTCCGCCGCACCACCTTTGCCTACGGCGGCCTGTCGCCGACGTGCTATCTGTTGAAATTGAGGTAGAAGAAGCATGGTAGAAAAAGACGATTGGCGGATAGACGATCCGAAAGAATACCTTCAAAACGCATCGCTTTATAAAAGAGATTATAAAGCGCAGAGCGAACGCTGGGATCATGAACATTGCAGATTCTGCTGGAAAAAATTCATGGAATCCGGTGGAGATGGTATTCTCACAACAGGTTATGCGACGGAGGACAACATTTGTTGGATCTGCCCGGAATGCTATGAGGATTTCAAAGAAATGTTCGGTTGGACGCTGGTTGAAGAGTAACTGTCAACGGGCATTCCCATGAAAGGGGAAACAAAATGGTACTCTGTACGATAGGCTTCACCAAAAAAAGCGCCGCAACTTTTTTCGAAACGCTGAAAAAACATGAAATAGACTTGCTGATCGATATTCGGCTGAACAATTCTTCTCAATTGGCAGGGTTTTCTAAAGGCGATGACCTGAAGTATTTCCTGCAGGAGATTTGCCGGTGCGAGTATGTCCACGACATGGTGTTCACGCCGGCCAAGGAGATTTTCGACGGTTTTCAATCCAAAAATATCTGCTGGAATGAGTTTGAGACGCGTTATAAAGAATTATTGAAAGAGCGAAGTGCCACCAGTCATTTTGTTTCCGATTACTCGAAATACAAGGCCGTATGCCTGCTTTGCAGCGAAGCCACGCCCGACCATTGTCACAGGCGGTTGCTCGCTGAGCTACTCAAAGAAAGTAATGACGAAATTCAAGTAGTCCATATTTAAGCGGATGCTTCGCCGACATCCTGTTTCATGCAATTGGATTCATATAGTATAAATTGATTGCCTTATTCCGTCCGCTTGATCAATCCCTCAAGTTCGCTGCACAAGCTCTCCCAAATCTGATAGGACTGCGGCAACGTTTCCGGTCTGCCGCCCAATGCAACTGCCTGCAACAGTTTTTCGGGGCAATCGCTCGGTTTTATCGAAAAAGTTTCGATGAATTGCAGCGACCGTTTTCTGCTTGGAAAGTAGCATCTGTTGAGTGCAAACAGTACCTGCAAAAAATGATCCAACACCTTGTCAAGCGTACAATGATAAAACAGAACATCCTTTCGTAAGAGTGCCCGGGAGAAATCTTCGGCATCGTTCATTTGCGGGGCATGATGCTCTATGATTTTTTCCGCAAGGTCAGGCGGATAAACGTAAAGCTTCTCTTTTATTGTGTCAATAAAACCCGTCGTATCGTACAGCGCATGCATGGACAGCATGGTCGCACAGCGTCCCGTCGGGTAGAAATAATTCCCTTCCTTGTCCAATCGCTCTGCTTGTAGAATGGCTTCAATCTCAGTGCTGATTGTATCAACGCTAAAATACATCAGGCATATTTCCGCATCCTCCAAAATGACATAATCACAGACTCCCCAAAACCTATCTTCGGTGTCGCTGATCCTTGAACCGGAGACGATCAAAAGCGTATCGATAGCCGCTTGCCTAAAGGCAACAGAGGGAATCGATCTGCAAAAAACAAAGACATCTATGTCGCTTTGCTTTGCATCAGGCAATTCGCTTCCGCCGCTTTTCCCGATAGCCACAACTTCACGCATTTGGGCAACGGCATTTATCAACAATGTAAAACGTTCCGCAAGCGGTTTATTCATACGTTTTCAACCCCACACCACAATATAGCCTGCAGTTTGATTATAAAGGAAGCATCGCACAAGCAGTACACAAAATCTCTAATTTCAACCGAATCGCAAGAGTGGGTTAGGGGGAGCATTATCCGCGATAATGCACTATCCGCCCGTGCATTAGAATTGCCGCTTTTCTTCCATAACGACGCTCTGACTGGCAATTGTGCTAAGAATAACCATTGAAATAATCTCTTATGCCATATACACTACAATGTTACTTTACACTGCATCGGAGGAGCCGGATTTGATCAAAAATAGCCCAAACAAATACCGCTATCTGTACGCGTTCATCCTATCGCTTTTGTTGATCGCGTCGTCGTTGTTCATATACTTCGACTTCGTTGCAGCCAAGGGACAGGGACCGGTACCGGCTGCTTCTGCCACGATCGCCCAAGAACAGGCGACAGCTACGCCGATACCCCTTGTTACCTCAACACCGGCAGCTTCCGCTTCCATGACGCAGGCAGCTTCACCGGCAGCCTCCGTAGCGCCAACACCGCCAACCCCGGCAGCTACAGCCACCGCCGCGCCAACACCAACGAACCCTGCTTCCACGCCAAGCCAAGCGGCATCCATAGTCTCGGAATACAACGATGGGCGCGTTCAGATAAAGGTGACGAAGGTTACGCAAAAGAACCTCGCTTATTTTGTTGCGGACGTCAGGCTCAGCAGTGTTGAGTACTTCAAGACGGCGTTCGCAAAGGATACATACGGCCTCAACATCCACGAGACGACCTCCAGCATGGCAAGGCGCAAGAACGCGATTCTGGCGATCAACGGGGATTATAGCGGCTACAGCAAGAACAAGCTCACCATCCGCAACGGCGTTCTGTACAACGACAATTTCAACGGTGAAGTGCTGGTCTTGATGAAAAGCGGCGAAATGCGCATCGCACCGGACAACGTATCGGGCGCAGATCTTGTCAAGCAAGGAGCGCTGCAAAGCTGGTCGTTCGGACCTACGCTCGTCATCGACGGCAAATACGTACAGCGTTCCGCCTCATCCCATGTGAGTGCGGCAAATCCCCGCACCGGCATAGGGATGGTATCACCGCTGCACTATATCTTCATCGTCGTGGATGGGCGCAAATCCGGTTACAGCCTGGGACTTGGCTTGAAGGACTTTGCAAACCTGTTTATCAAATACGGCTGCAAGGTCGCCTATAACCTAGACGGCGGCGGCTCTTCAGAAATGGTGATGAACAACAAGATCCTCAACGTTCCCAGCGAGGGCGGAGAGCGAGCTACGAGCGACATCATCTACATCGGTGAATGACGCGGGCGGCATCGGAAACGGTGCCGCTTTGGTTTATCTGTCTATGTGTTTTACCAATCATGCAAAAAAGGCGGGCCTGCCCGCCTTTTTTGCAAAGGTTCTGTCAGATGGTTTCCATCGTATAACGAATGGCGCTGCCCTGGTAAACGTTTTTGGTGTAGATCACAGATTTTTTGCCCCATCGTTCCACCTCACGCCTGGTATCATACCGTTCCGGATGGGCGATAACGGCTTCTGCGGTATCCAACAGATATTGCAGGGTAACGCTCGATTGATCGAGCATTCCATGTCCCGGGAAGACGCCCTGGATTTCTGTAAAGCGCGGTTTTAATTTTAGCAGCGCATTGCGCAGCGCCGTAACGGTGCAGTATTCCCTATATGGCTCATCCGGACCGGCGCCACCGACGCCTGTCGTGTCTCCGGTGAAAATCGTGTGGTTGTGATGATCATAATAAGCGCACTGCCCGGGCGTATGTCCCGGCATAAGCACTGCCTCCACCTTATACCCGCCGCCCAGATCGAACAGATACCCGTCCGGAACACCGA
This sequence comes from uncultured Clostridia bacterium, assembly GCA_964533965.1. GTDB lineage: Bacteria > Bacillota > Clostridia > Christensenellales > QAND01 > RGIG3178. The sequence goes on from CAZHNN010000018.1 coordinate 16,937, forward strand.
CGATTTCATATTCGTGATACGCAACGATATCATTCCGGTCAAATTCGGTATAGATCGGCTTCCCGTTTTCATCAAACAGGTAATCCCAGATATGCGGGTTATTCTTCGTCTTCATCCTCGGCACTTCGTTCTCGTGGCAATAGCAGGTATCAAACTGGCAGTTGCCATAGGCATGATCGAAATGGGAGTGCGTATTGGCGACGATGATCGGTTTATCTCCTACGATTTCTTTGATAAGGCCTTTAAGATCGCCCACGCCAAAACCGGTATCGATCAGCATGCATTTTTCCAGCCCGTCGATCAGATACATCCACGGATCACCTGCGCCATCGAAGCTTTCGGTGAAGATGCAATTCAGATTATCCCTGAACTGATACACTTCCGCATACGGATTGACCGGATACTCCTTTTTTAGCGTGCTGAACTCACGCAATACTTTCATAAAAGACCACCGAATCGGCCTTTCTTCTTCCCAAACAATGCGCTGCGATTTTAAATTTGATTTAATTGGCCTTGGATCTGGCATATGTCTGTTCCCCCTTATCCCAATTCAAAATGAACGAAAACTGAAACCCATATTATGGTATCCCAATTTACCTAGCGGAACAACGTGTAAATTTACACTTATTAAAGGGGAATTGTTGCTATAAAAGGAGATTAAGATAAAATCATCTTGCAATGATCGGCCTCTCGGGATACACTACAACCTGTTCAGTTAAGATTGCGACAGGGGAATCAAAATTGCTTAAAAGAAGTCAATACCGCTATCGATACCTGTTTGCGTGCATCATATCGGTGCTGCTGATAGCAATGTCATCGTTTGTCATGCTTGACACCTTTGTGTTCGCCAAAGAGGCTGAGCCGATAATGCCGGAAGCTTCGCTTACCTTTACGCCGGTACCCACCAAACCGGATGCGACGCCGGTGCCAAAGGTATACACGGATACGGAATATACCGACGAACACATCCAGCTCAAGGTGACAAAGGTATCACAGAAGAATCTTACCTATTTCGTCGCGGACATCAAGATGGACAGCGTGCAATACTTCAAGACGGCTTTTGCCAAGGACAAGTACGGCATTAACATCCACGAGACAACATCCAGCATGGCAAAGCGCAAAAACGCGATTTTGGCCATCAACGGGGATTATTCCGGCTATAGCAACAAGAAGCTTACCATCCGCAACGGCACGCTGTACAACGACAACTTTACTGACGAGGTCCTGGTTCTGATGAAGGATGGAGATATGCGCATCGTGCCCGATAGTGTGACGGGCCAGCAGCTTATCAGCCAAGGAGCATTGCACAGCTGGTCGTTCGGGCCCACGCTGGTGAAGAACGGCAAATACGTCGAAAAATCCAGCTCCAGCCATGTGAGTGCGATCAACCCAAGGACAGGTATCGGGATGATCGAGCCCCTGCACTACATCTTCATCGTCGTCGACGGGCGCAAATCCGGCTACAGCAACGGACTGTTGCTCGAGGATTTTGCAAACCTGTTCATACAGTACGGCTGCAAGGTCGCCTATAACCTGGATGGCGGCGGCTCGTCCGAAATGGTGATGAACAACAAGATCGTCAACATCCCCTGCGAAGGCGGGGAGCGCGCCACCAGCGACATCATCTACATCGGAGAGTAAAAACCAAAGATAAATAATCGGGGCGTTTTCGATTAACCGAAGACGCCCTTTATTTAATTACGCATCGGTTTATGCTATCATTAAGTAGATAAATGGCTTTCGTCTATTCCATTTCAGATAAAGGTGCGACGAATATGTACAAACGAACTGCCTCCGTTTTGTTATCCGCACTACTGCTTCTATCAAGCGGGTGTACCGCATCGGCCGTCTCTCCCGCTCCTTCAGTGTCGCCTTCTATAACAGATACGGTTTCTGCTACATCTTCTCCTCCAGACATGGACGGATCTGGTTCCGGAGCGTTAGAGCCGGAGCAAACCGACCCCCTGGGCATATGGATAGAGGATGATAATTATGGTATAAAGTCCAACAAAAACAATTATCAGTTTACCTATTCAATTCCTTCTCACAAAACAATTGAGTTGAAATCTAAAGAAGATTATGACTACTATAAGCAATTCTACGAAGAAATAACAATAGAACAATGGACATATTATTTGGATGTTGAGCACCCCATCGAATATATTGACGAGCAGTACGATGACTTTGATTTTGATTTTCCTGTGTACAGGAAAAATTCAAGTGGAACAATTGAATTTATCAATATGTATGGCATGAATTTGCAGGCAAGCAATAAGTATTTATATGTCGGCTCATTGATATTATCAGGGACGGATTTTGTAGCGCCCTATACCTGGCGTGTTTCATTGGATCTTAGTGAAGTCGAGTATGTCGGCAATTTGTGGGATATCCTATTGTCCAGCAGGTATATATACTTTCATAGCCCGGACTCTAACGGTTTACAACTTTACCGAACCAGTAACGAGTTTGAAACCGTCGAAAGGCTGACCGTCAGCATACCCGACTGGGATGCCATTATGAAAAAAACTGAAATTGATCCCGAGTATGGCATGTACAATATTAATATTGATAAAATCGATTTGCAGTGGATCTATTATTCTTTCGGAGTGATGGATGACAACTATTCGGACAGATATGTCGGACATTATAAGATCAAGCTGTCAGGCGGTAAATCCTACAAAACAGACAAGGGCAAATACTATCGGCCGGAAACAGAAGAGAACATAGACTGAAACATTGCTGAAATTTATGTTTATATGGAGTATGGTACCATCGACATATAATTTTTTTGTTGTCCAACTTTGAAGTAGGAGAATCCGCATGATAAAGCGTACTTGCTTCCTCTTGTTTGCCGCCGCATTGCTCCTTTTTGCCGGATGTTCAAAGCCTGCATCTTTGCCCACACCATCCGAAACGACCGCAGAAACCCCTTCCCCTATGCCTGTTGTGCCTACACCAACCGCAACGATTTCTGCAACATCCCAAAAAAGCGAAGGTAGCCTCGGAGTCTGGCAGAAGTGTACGAGCTATGGTATTCACGGAACGGATGCCATAAGCTATGAGACCTATTTAGAGGAAGTGGAACAATATACACAGCCTGAATCGACGCCTGATCCGGATGAAAAATCTGAAGCATCTAAAGTCAAACTTATTATTGGAAATTGGACCTATTATTTCGATACTTCTAAGCCCGTTCCGAACGGCGAAGGGTTCGACCAATACCCGATTTGCCGCCGCAACGAAGCGGGGGTGGTAGAGAACCTCGGCATCACGGGATTCGAGATGCTGGCAACACCGAATTATCTCTATGTTAACAGGAACGAGGTCAGCGGTGACTTTGTACATTGGGATACCATACGTGTGTCACTCGACGGCAAAGAGAAGATTTACGTAGGCGAATCAATCACGCTTTATATCCCATCGCATGGCAATTATATGTATTTTACAACATATGGCTATGAGCTATATCGTACGGACTATGCCTTTAAAAATGTTGAGGAGCTAACGTTAGATATCCCGGATAGGAAAGAAATCGAAAAGACGATTGACTATGAGAACGGTGTAAGCGGAGCCGAATTATACAATTTCAGTATCAGCGACGGCTGGCTCTATTTCTCTCTGGATGTAATCAATCTGGAAGGCGGATATTATAGCGGACAGTACAAGATGAAATTGATAGGCGGCAAGGCGGTCAAAACGGACAAGGGTGAATACGACTTGTTTGAAGGGGATTGAATTCCCATCTGAATATGCTACAAACACAAGAAAGGCGGATGTATATCCGCCTTTCTCTTCCTTCGATCATCCCTGTCAAATGCTGTTCATGTCGTAACGGATGGCGCTGCCCTGATAGACGAACTTGCAGTACGACTCCCTTGTCCCGCCGCCCAGTTTGATCACCGTTTTGCTGTCATACCGGTCCGGATGGGCGATGATGGCCTCCGCCGCATCCAGAAGGTATTGCATCGTAACGACGGATTGGTCTAGCATTCCGTGTCCCGGGAAGACGCCTTGGATTTCGGAGAAGCGCGGCTTCAACTGTAAGAGCGAATCGCGCAGCGCGGTGACGGTGCAGTATTCCCCATACGGTTCATCCGACACTGTGCCCATGTTGGTGGTATCGCCGATGAATAGGGTGTGGTTGTGATGGTCCAAAAAACCGCATTGCCCCGGCGTATGCCCTGGTAACGGAACCACCTCCACCAGATAACCGCCGCCCAGATCGAACATATAGCCATCCGGAACGCCGATGATTTCATATTCGTGATAGGGAATGATATCGTTCTTATCGAACTGTGTATAGATCGGCTTTCCGCTCTGGTCAAAATAACGGTCCCACATGTGGGGATTGCTCATTTCCTTCATCCGGTGCACTTCACGCTCATGGCAATAGATAGTATCGAAATGGTTGTTGCCGAATGCGTGATCGGGATGTGCGTGCGTGTTGGCCACGATCAGCGGTTTGTCTCCCACGATCGCTTTGACAAGCCCCTTGAGGTCTCCAACACCATAGCCCGTGTCGATCAGCATGCATTTTTCCGGCCCCTCGATCAAATAGCTCCACGGATCACCGCCGCCGCCACAGTGCTCGGTGAAAATGCAATAGAGGTTATCCCTAAACGGATATACTTCCGCATACGGATTGACCGGGTACTCCCTTTTAAGCGTGCTGAACTCCCGCAAAATCTTCGTAAACGACCACCGGATCGGCTTTTCCTCTTCCTGGACAATGCGCCTCGACTTTAAATTCGACTTAATAGGCCTTGGATCTGCCATGTGATTTCCTCCCTTATACCAACCGATAAAATTTGCCTCCGTAACCGGTTCATTCGATACAGTTCATATTGTAACGGATGGCGCTGCCCTGGTATATGTTCTTTGTTAAGGATTCCACCATTTTACCGTCGCGCATGAATTCACGCTTGCCGTCATACCAATCGGGGTGGGCTATAACAGCTTCCGCAGCGTCCAAGAGGTATTGCAGTGTGATGCTGGATTGATCGAGCATCCCATGTCCCGGGAAGACGCCCTCGATCTCTGAAAAGCGCGGTTTGAGCTTTACCAGCGCATCTCGCAGCGCGGTAACGGTGCAGAATTTTCTCAACGGATCATCAGGCGCCGCTCCGCTGATGCCGCCGGTATCACCGATGAAAATCGTATGGTTTTGATGATCATAGAAACCGCATTGTCCCGGCGAATGTCCCGGCAGAGGAACCGCCTCCACCATATACCCGCCGCCCAAGTCAAACAATTGGTTATCCAGAACGCCGATGATCTCATATTCACGATATGGGATGAGATCGTTCGGGTCAAACTCTGTATACTTCGGCTTCCCGCTTTCGTCAAACAAGCGGTCCCACATATTAGAGCTGAGCTGGTCTTTCAACCGCTGCACTTCATTCTCATGGCAATAGATCGTGTCGAACTGGCAGTTGCCATAGGCGTGGTCGACATGTGAGTGCGTGTTGACAACGATGATCGGTTTATCTCCCACAAGCTCTTTGACAAGCCCTTTAAGATCGCCTACGCCAAAGCCCGTGTCAATCAGCATGCATTTTTCCGGCCCGTCGATCAAATACATCCATGGATCGCCGCCGCTGCCCATGCTGTCGGTGAAAATGCAGTAGAGATTATCCCGGAATTTATACACTTCCGTATATGGATTGACCGGATACTCGCGTTTGAGCGTGCTGAATTCCCGCAGAATTTTCATGAACGACCAACGAAGCGGTCTTTCCGGTTCCCATATAATTTGTTTGGATTTTAAATTTGATTTGATCGGTCTTGGATCTGCCATCCTGATTTCCTCCCTTATCCTATTTCTTCGCAGCGACAGGTGAAGTCAATACATTTGACAGTCCCATGGTATCCCAATTAATGCACCGGAACAACGCGAGAATTTACACATGTAAAAGGGCAAATTACGCGCGATAAGGAACAAGGAGATGCGTATAAAAAAGGGCTTTCGCCCCTTTGTATGAAAAGGAGAGGCTCCCCTCCCTATCGACTAATTCCTAATAGATACAATGCCCTATCGCAAACAGCGCCGTCATCACCACAAGTCCCGCGCCAAACATCGCAAGCCCGGCTATCCGCCCTACCCTGTTTTGCAGCACCGCCGAGAGCACGAAGAACGCCGGGAACATCGTCATCAAATACCGCGGCCCGGATAAAAGCCAGCTCTGTGATATCATCATCAGATAGAACGCGCAGTTGTAGAACGACAGCTCGGTGGATAGCTTTCTTACCCCGAGTATCAGCAGGATCAAAAAGAGAAACAGCGCCATAAACTGCGATATCCACAACGCCGCGTGGTGCGGGTAGATGTTGGTAAACATACGCTCGGTGACGGTGCGCACGGCGTTGGGAAACAGCGCGAAATGGTTGTACCAGTGGTCGTTCTGGATGGTTAAAAACATCGTGGGGTCGCCTGTTACAATATAATTCAAAAGAAGATAGCTTCCCGTCCCCGCAAGCGTGACGATGCTCCACGCGGCTTTTTTCAGCCATTGGACCGGATGGAATTTTCCGCTCTCCCATGCGCCGATAAAAGAGCGTGCGACCAGCGGCACCGCGCACAGCACGCCGGAGGCTCTGGACAGCGCGCAGAAAAACCCCATCAGCCCCGCCAGCGCGTATTTATCCTTCCTTGTAAAAAACAGCGACAGCGCTGATGTCATCAAAAACAGCGGCTCGGAATACGCGTTGTGGAAGAAGAACGCCAGCGGGTATAGAAGCATCAAACCTACCGCGTACCAAATGGTATCGCGCGGAAAATCCATGATGCCGAGCTTGAAGATAGCAACGAGTGCAACATACATCAGAAGGAAATTCAAAATGACGGATGCAAGTATGTAGTGCCCGAGCGTAAAGAAGGCAAAGATGCGCACCAGCAGCGGGAACAGCGGGAAGAACACGATGAAATACCGCGTCTCGCCGATTGCCGTATACCCGTATTTGGCGACTTCGATATAGTGCAGAGCGTCGGATTTCTGGAACGCATGGAGGAATACATCGTGCAATGACAGAGGATAAGGCGTGTTGATGATCACCGCAATCATCCCCGCGGCATATACCAGTGCGGTGCTGCAGAACAGCCACCAGAAGAGCTTTTTGTAATCCTTGCGCGTCATTTCTGTGGAAAGCGGCAGATTCAAAGCGCTCCGCCCTTCCCTCTGGCTTTTTACCAGACGGCGGATGCCAATGACGATCATCCCAATGAACGCCGCGGAAAATAACGCCGCGGACAGCCAAAAAGCGATGAGCCCGTACGTTTGCTCCATCTGCCACCTCATGTGTAAACTACTCAAAGCATACCCAGTTTTTGGAAAACAGTCAACAAAACAAAGGCAGAGGATTGGTATGTACATTCAAAAACGGATCAAACTATTGCGCAGTATTCAACCAATCCATTTTCAAACCAAGTCTAAAGTATCCGGAAGCCTCGCACAAGAAACAAGAAATTGCATCGACATATGTATACAACGATACAATCGCATACACTATAATTTATACAATATATTACAAATTAATTTTAAATACACAATTTTAAACACATTAATGCACAATATCCTTCTAGCTTCATGATTTAATAAAATAACTTGTTCGGGAAGCGGGAAATATGCTATACTTATTCTGCAATGAGGAGTCGGTGCATGCTGTAACGCATTTGGACTGTCCCCCCAGAATGCATACAGTTGAACCGACCGGTCTTGGGTCGGTTTTATTCTTTTTAGCGATTTGAATTTAAAGCTCCGGCGAACGGAGGAAACGATAAAGCAAAAAAGACCGAAAGAGGAGGGGTGGAAGTACGTGCGTGCGTATACAGGAAAAATCCTGACGATCAACCTTACCTCGGGAAGGTGTAAAACAGACACCTTTGACGAGGACTTTGCCAAGGCCTATATCGGCGGTACCGGTTTCGGGGTCAAAACGCTGATAGACAACCTGAAACCGGGTCTGGATCCTTTTGACCCAGGGAATCCTCTCATCTATGTCACCGGGGCCACCACGGGCACAATGGTCCCCTGCACAGCGTCGAAATTCGGCGTGTTTGCAAAATCGCCCGCAACGAACCTTCTTGGCGAATCATACTCCACAGGCCAGTGGGGCGCCGATTTGAGGATGGCCGGATACGACATTGTCATCATCACGGGCAAAGCGGCAAAGCCTTCGTATGTCTTCATCGATGACCAATCCGTACAGATCAAAAACGCCTCTCATCTGTGGGGCAAATCCACCTGGGATACCGAAGCGATGATCCGGGACGAACTGGGCGATCAGAACGTCAGGGTATCTGCCATCGGCCAGGCAGGAGAAAAGCTCTGCCGGTTTGCCAGCCTGATCAACGACCATTTCAGAGCAGCTGGAAGGACTGGGCTTGGCGCGGTGGCGGGCAGCAAAAATTTGAAAGCCGTCGCTATCCGGGGTACCCATGACGTGAACGTGGGGGATCCCGAAGGGTTGTTTGAATTCTGCAAAGACCTGTACGACAGGGCCAAAGGACCGGCCACCCAGAAGTACCGTGGCATGGGTACCCCTGCCAACGTCCTCGTGCTCAATGCGGTGGGGGCAATGCCGGTAAGAAACTATCAGGCGGCGACATTTGAGGGTATTGAAACGGTCAGCGGCGAGTATCTGAACAAGCACTATGTAACCAAGATACAGGGTTGCTCCGCTTGCCCGTGCCGCTGCGAGCACATAGCAGAAGTGACGGAAGGGCCTTTTAAAGACGCCATCGCGCGTGTGGAGTATGAGCCCACCATGGCATTCGGGCCTTACTGCGGGGTGGATGATCTGGCGGCTGTGATCAAAGCCATCGAATATTGCAACCTGTATGGCATTGACGCGATCAGCACCGGCATCGTTGTAGGCTTTGCCATGGAGTGCTATGAGAAAGGCCTTATCACCAAAGAAGACACCGGCGGACTGGAGCTCAACTTCGGCAACGGCATTGCCATGGTGGAACTGGTGAAAAAGATCGCGCTCCGGCAGGACATCGGTGACATCCTGGCCGAAGGCGTCATGCGCGCGGCGCAAAAAATAGGTAAGGGTTCGGAGTATTTTGCCATGCACATCAAGGGGTTGGAGATGACCGGCTATGAGGCCAGAAGCCTAAAGACCGCAGCCCTTGGATATGCCGTTTCGAGGCGGGGCGCCGACCACCAGCGGCACGGGAGTTACGATTGGGATCTCACCGGCAAGGTGGACCGCTATAAAGCCGAACCCGGCAGGGGCAAGCTCGTTAAGGACGACGAAGACGTCTACTGCATTTTGGATTCGATGATCATCTGCAAGTTCACGCGCAGGATCTGGAAAATCTACGATGACATCGCCAAGGTGTATACCCTCGTAACGGGCATCCCCATCACGATCGAAGAAATGGCCGAGGCCGGCGAGCGCATCAGCAATCTGGCCAGGTTGTTCAATATACGGGAAGGGCTGACCAGAAGCGACGATTCCCTCCCCGAAAGAATCAAGAAAGACCCCATACCCGAGGGAATGTCCAAGGGCAGCGTTTGCACGCAGGAGGACCTGGACATCATGCTGGACGCCTATTACGAAGTCCGTGGCTGGACAAATGCAGGCGTGCCGACAACTAAGAAGCTCGAGGAGTTGGGTCTTGTTTCCTACGCCGATATCGTAGAGAACAAAAACTGATGGGAAAGCGGTGATACTGTGTCCAGACATAAATTCGTAAGCCTTGAAATAGACAAGTGTGTGGGCTGTAGAGTATGCGAGTACGTATGTTCCTTGGAAAAGAACAAATCATTCAACCCTACCCGCTCCCGCATCCGCATGATCCGGATCTACCCTCATACCAACGCGGCGCTGAACTGCCGGCTGTGCGAAGACGCGCCCTGCGTTGCCGCCTGCCCGCGCAAGGCGTTGACGCAATCGGAGGAAAACGGCGTCATCGCCGTCAACGACGATCTGTGCGTGGGCTGCGGCTGGTGCATCAAAGCGTGCGATTTCGGCGCGATCTCGCTCGAGCCCGACAAAGTGGTACGCATGTGCGATCTTTGCGAAACCCGCGAAGGCGGCCCGCTTTGCGTTGAGTGGTGCCCGGAAAAGGCGCTGGAGTTGACCTCTACGGACATCCTTGCGCAAAAAGCACGCATCGATGCCGTGCAGCGGCTTATCAACGCCAACACCAACGCCAATAAAGAAAAATAAATAGGACGTGCGTGGCGGGCTTTTGCCCGCCACGCGGCGTCTATGGGCGGTCGATCGTATGAACTACAACAATATCGTCACGAAAATGGAAGAGCTGATACTCGAGCTCATACAAACAGGGGCTGCGATCCCCGCGCAGATCATCACGGATATGCAAACCTGCCGGTCGCTGGTCAGCATCGCCGAGTCTAATCCGGCAGACCCGGAAGCGGCACAAAAGGCAACGTTGCAGCTGCAGATGCTCGAAGCGCAACTTGTGATCTTGGCCGACTCCGTGTCAGGCAAAGAGTATGCCGACCGGTGGCAGGCCGATCTGAGCACGGCGTATACGGAGAATGCCAAAAAGCCCTCTGTTAAAAAGACATTCGTTTCCGGTGTCCCCAAGGGCTGTGACTGGATCCGGATCGATATTGCCGAAATCACAATGGATGACGAGCTCAGAGGTCTCATACAGAATCTTGGCTTATCCTCGGTTCCACAGGAGGATGGCTATCTTCTCCTGTACGGCAAAAAAGAGGATATCTCGCATTTTCTTAAAGAAGTCCGCAAAAGAGCCGGTAAAAAAGGCTCATGAGACAAGGTTAGGAGGTCCTATGGCAACCGGAGATTTCTTCTACCGCGTCGATCCGGAATTCAAACACAGGCTGTATAAATCGGTTTCCGAAGAGACGCTGAAATTTTGTTATCAATGCGGGTCATGCACCGCATCCTGTCCGATATCCCGATTTACTAACATCTACAGGCCAAACAAGATACTGCATTTGGCAAAACTCGGCATCCGGAACCTTCCGTTTGGCAATGCCGTTCTGTTGTGTTCCGCCTGCACCTCATGCACCAAGGGCTGCCCGCAGGGCGTTCGCGTTCATGAGGTGATGAACGCGCTCAAGGAATTGTCGGTGGAAGACGGATTGGCGCAGCATTTTTTGACTCACGGGTTCGAGCAAACGCTCTTAGAGCTTTCAGATCAGATCCCCTTCCCCGTCACGTACAGCTGGATCGCGTTGCGCCCGTGTGCAGAAAAAGCCGCAAACGGCGGTTTTGACAGCCAGGTCATGGACGTTCTGCGCGGCTGGCTGTCTCGAAAACCAAAAGCACCGAAGGTCAGCGCGGACAAAGACGCCGTAGCAATCATAGGCTCGGGTCCGGCCGGACTCACCGCCGCTTGGTCACTGGCAAGGATGGGTGTACCGGTCACCGTTTTTGAGACATTTTCGGAACCGGGCGGGATGCTCAAGGTGGGGATCCCGGAATACCGTTTGCCCAAAGAAGTCGTGGATGCTGAGATCAAGCAGATCAAAGACCTTGGCGTTGCCATTCAAACCAACGTGAAGATTGACCGTGCCCTGTTCGACAGCCTTGTCAGCGGTGGGCAATACAAGGCGGTCTTCCTCTCCACCGGTTCGCACACAAACAGGAAGCTTCGCGTGGAAGGCGAATCCCTGCAGGGTGTCGTGCCCGCGCTGGAGCTGCTGCGAGAGTATAACCTGAACGGTTCCGCCAACATCGGAAAAAACGTCGTCGTCATCGGCGGGGGAAACGTCGCGATGGACGCAGCACGCGCCGCCCTATACTGCGGGGCACAAACAGTTCGGCTGTTCTGCCTCGAATCGCGCGCCGAAATGCCCGCGCACAAGTGGGAGATCGAGGAAGCTGCGGCAGAAGGCATCGAGCTGAATCCGTCCTGGGGACCCAAAGCGATCCTGGGAGACGCGAAGGTCACAGGTGTGGAATTCATTCGCTGCAAATCCGTCTTTGATGAAAACAGAAAGTTCAGCCCCAAATTCGATGAAAAAACAACGCAGACCATCGAAGCGGATACGGTCATCTCCGCCATCGGCCAATCCTCCGATCTAGGCTATTTGACGGATCGGGTCGAGACGGTACGGGGCGTGGTGGTGGTGGATCCCTATACGATGGAAACCAGTATTCCAGGCGTTTTCGCCGGCGGAGATGCCGCACCCACGTCAACAGGGTCGGCCAGCGTGATCGACGCGATGGTAGCGGGGCGGGTGGCCGCTTCCTCGATACTTCGTTATCTGCAGAATACGGATGCGGTTGGCGCAGTCTCAGAGAGAAAGGCGGAAATCGCAACATGAAACGCTATAAAAAAGAAACGAACGGCAAATTGGAAATAGGCGAGATCTTCCACGCCAAGCGCTTCGTTCTGACGGTGGACAGAAAGCTTTGCAAAGGGTGCGATATCTGCAAGCTGATTTGTCCCCGCGAAGCGATCATAATCAAGCCGACCCAAAAGGGGCCGGACGGCAAAACGCTGGCTCCAGTCATCGATATTGACGAATCCAAATGCGATTTTCACGGTATCTGCGCCGCTGCCTGTCCGTTTTCGGCGATTACCATTACGGTGGACAGCCGCGAAGAACTCCCTGTGGTAACCCGCGATGTGTTCCCGGAGTTTGTGCGGGACATCGAAATTGACCGCGATACGTGCGAACCCGGTTGTGCAAAGTGTGAAACAGCTTGCCCGCTTGGGATCATCACCGTAAAGCAGGATGCGGTAGAAATTCAAACGGAACTCTGCGCAGGATGTCAGGCCTGCTATGTGGCATGTCCCGCATATGCCGTGAAGGTTACCAAATTCATCGAAGGATCCCTTACGGTAAACGCGGAGCTTTGCCCCGACGGCTGTCATATGTGCCTTGACGTGTGCCCGGTCAATGCGCTGACACTGGAAAGTGACAACAAAATTCGGGTAAACGATTTGGTTTGCATGTATTGCGGCGCCTGCAAAAACGTTTGTCCCGTCCCCGAAGCTCTGGAGCTTGTGAGGACCTCTGTTCGCCACACCAAGGTCGAATCCGGCGCATGGAACAAAGCGCTGGAAAAGATGACCTCCACAGAGGGGCTAAACCGGGAACTGATGGCCAAGCGGGCGCAAAAAGCAAGAGAGGCAATCGCCAATCTTAAGATGTCGAGGTGATACGGATATGGACAACAAAAATGTAGAAAAGCCGCGCATCGGCGTTTTTATCTGCCACTGCGGGGCCAACATAGCGGGGACCGTGGACATAGCCAAGCTCGTGGAATTCGCCAAGACCCAGCCCGACGTGGTCTGCGTTGTGGAAAACCGCTACACTTGCGCCGACCCCGGGCAAAACGAGATCAAAAAGGCGATTGCCGAAGATAAGCTCAACCGCGTGGTCGTTGCCGCCTGTTCCCCCAAAATGCACGAGCCGACGTTCCGCAAGTGCGTCGAGGAGGCAGGGCTAAATCCTTTCCTGTTCGAGCAGGCCAACATCCGCGAGATGTGCTCCTGGTGCCATCCGAGCGACAAGGCAGACGCCACGAACAAAGCCATGGAGATCATTCGGATATCTTTGGCAAAGGCAAGGCTGCTGCAGCCGCTCACACGCTTTAAGGTGCCCGTCACCAACCGCGCAATGGTGGTAGGCGGTGGCATCGCAGGCATCAACGCCGCGCTTGACATGGCAAACATGGGCTACAAGGTATACATGGTGGAGAAGGACGAGAGCATCGGGGGCCATATGGCGCAGTTGGATAAGACGTTTCCGACACTGGACTGTTCGATTTGCATCGAAGGTCCCAAGATGGTCGAAGTCGCCCGCAACCCCAACATCGAGCTGATCTCCTATGCGGACATCATAAACGTGGACGGCTTTATCGGAAACTTCAAGGTACGCATCCGCAAGAACCCGCGGTATGTGATAAAGAGCAACTGCACCGGATGCGGGGAGTGTGCGGACGTCTGCCCGGTGGAATACCCGAACAAATGGGAGATGAGCCTGGGAACCAGAAAAGCCATCTCCGTGCCGTTTCCGCAGGCAGTGCCGCTGATCTTCAACATCGACCGCGATCACTGCATCGAATGCTACAAGTGTGTGGACGCATGCGGCGGCAGAAAAGCGATCGACCTTGAGCAGCAACCGGAGGAGATCGAAATAGAGGTTGGCACCATCACGGTCGCCACCGGCTTTGACATCTACGAGCCGTATGACGACGACCGCTATGGATACGGCAAATACGCCAACGTCGTAACGGCTCTGGAGGCGGAGCGGCTGATCAACGCTGCGGGTCCAACCGGCGGCCACGTCGTGCGGGCTTCGGACGGCAAAGCGCCGCGTACCGTTGCGTTCATCCAATGCGTAGGCTCGCGGGATGTCAACAAATACGAGTACTGCACGGGCTTCTGCTGCATGTACGCGATCAAGGAAGCCATTCTGATCAAAGAGCACGAGCCCGAAACGGAGATCTATATCCTCTATATGGACATGAGGACGCCGTTCAAGGGCTTCGAGGAGTTCTACCGAAGAGCGAGGGAGCTTGGCGTCACCTTCGTGCGCGGCAAACCCTCCAAGATCCTTGAGAACAAGGACAACAACCTGTTGATCCGCGTAGACGACACGATTTTGGGCGAACCGCTCGAGATCGAAGCCGAGATGGTCATTTTGAGCACCGCAGGCATTCCAAAGGCAGGAACGGACGAATTGTCCCGCATACTGCATGTGACGCGCGGTACGGACGGCTTTTTCCTGGAGAGCCACCCGAAGCTCAAGCCCATCGATGCGCCGGTGGACGGCATTTTCTACGCGGGTGCGTGCCAGGGTCTCAAGGACATCCCCTACAGCGTCTCCCAGGGGAGCGGTGCAGCGGGCAGGGCCGCGACCATCCTTAGTAAAAAACTCGTGGAGATCGAACCCATCGTTGCCACCGTGGATGCGGACAAATGCCTGAACAAGCGGGCGAAGTGCGGCATTTGCCTGAAGGTGTGCCCGTACGGCGCGCCGCAGATCGCAGAACGTCAGTCGTCCGTCATCAACCCTGCCAAATGCCACGGATGCGGCACCTGCGTGGCCGATTGCCCTGTGGACGCCATTGATCAGCATCATTTCACAGACGCGCAGATCTTCTCCCAGATACGCTCCGCACTCAAAGACAAACCCGAGGAGAAGATCATGGGATTTCTGTGCAACTGGTGCTGCTATTCGGGCGCGGACCTTGCCGGAACCAGCCGCTTCGAATATCCCAGCCGCATTCGCGTCGTGCGCGTGATGTGCTCGGGACGTGTGGACAAGGATTTCGTTTTGGAGTCCCTGCGGCTTGGCGCAGGGGCGGTCTTTGTGGGCGCCTGCCATCTACCTACCGATTGCCACTACATCTCCGGCAACGTGTGGATGAAGGAACGGATGGAATCGCTGCAAAAGACGCTCGTGGATCAGGGCATGAGCATCGAGCGGCTTCGAATCGCCTATGTGTCCGCTGCCGAGGGATTGATCTTCGCCAACATCATGAAGCAGATGGACCGGCAGCTCAAAGACCTGGGTGCGGCGCAGATCAAAGAAGAGAATGCCAAGGTGATGCCCTACATCGAGCGGGTTCTGGGAAGAAAGGGACTGCTTCCCGCGGCGGATTAAGTCAGACAAAAACTTCGTTTTAACCTGAAAGGCTCTGCGGGAATCCGCAGAGCCTCTTTTCAATGCCGTTAACACTCTCATTTTAAATCCCGCCATCAACCGCCTTGACAGCCGCCCTCTCCGATACGCATGTATCTTCAACAAATTACAATACCGGTGGCCGCGAGCTCATCCATGTACAAAGATACTTTGGCACCCTGTTTTACCAATCCATTGCGATTGTAAAAAAGAAGATTCCCCGTATTGTTGTATTTGTTATGGCGGGTACGGATGGCCCCAAATCTGGCTATATGCATTAAGTACAATTTTTCTCCGGATTCTTCATGGATGATATAGATTTTGCCTTTCGGATCGATTTTGTCCGGCCTGGCCAGCCAATACCGCATATCGATGAAACTGCCGTTGCCGCTCATTTGCGCTTCCAAAACACGGATGGAAGGTTTTCGCAGCCACCGGAAATGGCGATAAAGAAACAGCTTTGTTCTCGTTAATATGTTCATACTGTTGCTCTCCTTATAAACGTCAAACCAGTCAGGCGGAACCGTCCTTGAGACGGCTCCGCCTATACATTGAGTCTTTTAAGCGCCTTTGGAATCCTTTAGTCACAACCATCGTCAGGCATCGGAGCATCCGTCTGAATAAAGGTCAGCTGTCCACCGGGATAGTTGCTGAAGGCCGGATCGGCAAGCGTATTGGTGTTCGTGACCTTGTAGTCGTCATGGTTGTGCATCGGGTAGAATTGCGGGAAGAATTCACGCCTCGGGCATAGGTCAAGGTAATTCACGGTTTGAATATTGTCGCAGTCCACGGGCTGCGTTGGTATATCGGCGTTGAAATCTCTGCCTAGCGCCGCCATTTGGGAGCATAGCGACGGTATTTCGTCCTGGCCATCGAAGATATATTTGCCGTATATGGGCTGCTTGTCGTCGGCTGACAGCAACAGGTCATAGGTTTCGCCGGAACCGATCGTGGCGGTGAACCCCATTTCCAGCGCATGGTGGTCGTGCATCCCCATTCCCGCTGCGATTGTCAAAAACGGGCTTATATGCGCGTCTTTTCCCACAACCGTGAAATGCCAGCCGTGGATGTGCCAGGGCACGACCTGATAGCCCATGTTGATCATCCGCAGCAGGAATTTCTGCCCGGTTGCAACATGCACATAGGATTCGTAGTTGATCTGGGTCAAGTTTTTGTTTGCATTCGGATCAGGTGTCTGCGGGTGCCGCTGCAGGGTATCCGGAAAAGCACGCCCGTTTACGAGCCAGAAATCCGGCTTGAAATTGGAGGCGTTGAACGTTATCCCCGTTGTCTGCGTCGTCTGGACGGTCTGATGCCATTGTGAGTCGATATCAGACAACAACATCACATATTCCTTGTCAAAG
Source organism: uncultured Clostridia bacterium (assembly GCA_964533965.1). Taxonomy (GTDB): domain Bacteria; phylum Bacillota; class Clostridia; order Christensenellales; family QAND01; genus RGIG3178. The sequence goes on from CAZHNN010000018.1 coordinate 33,885, forward strand.
AAAGTACTAACGTTATTATACGCAAACTGCCTGTGGCTGGCATACCGCGGGATTTGGCATTGTTCTTCTCCGTACAACTCCCAGTAACCGTGGCGGTTCATGGTGATGCCCACTTCTTTGAGGCTCTTCACCGATGGGTAGACGACAAGCGCGCCATACATGCCCATCTGCACATGTTCTGAAGCTTCCACATGACAATGGTACATATATGTTCCGGGACCCTCGGGCTTAAAATAGTACGTCGCTGTCGGCGGCACAGGCTCGTTCATCCACATGGGCACGCCAAAAGACGACTCCGGGAACCCGTCAAGCTGTGTTGCCACATGGGCGCCGTGCAAGTGAATGGTGTGCGGATCCTCAAGCCCGGACGTTGGCATGCCGAGGTTGATCAGTGTAATATAGAGATGATCGCCCACTTCGGCCCAAATGATAGGGGATGGGATGGAGGCATAGCCTGCCAGCCCTTTGAGATAGGTCCGGTTGCCCGAATCTTTCCAATTCAAGTTCTGATTTTCATAGGTCACAAGGCCGTTTTCTATCACCTGATATAAACCGCCAACAAAGCCAAAGACATACAATTCCTGGCGGGTATTAGCAGGTGGGCAGAGCTTATTGGTCGTAGGAAGGTGGATTAAACCGTCCGTCGCCAACAGCACGTAATGTCGGATAGCCATTTAAATCACTCCTCATCGGTATGTAGAAATCATTTATTGAGTAAACGGCTATCTGTCCTATGATATGAAAAGGTGCATATGAATGTGTTACTGAAAACCAGCCTTGATTTCATTTAAAAGTCCAATACGACTTGCCCAAGTGTGTTACGGTTGGGTACAAAATTTCCCCGCCGCAGCGGCTAACCTACATTATAAATAAAAACGCAGGTTACCCCCTGCGTTTTCCATTCTTTCAATCGTTCAAAATTCGGGTCTTTTCGGGTGCATCCCATCCAAAGATGGATAAATCCAGTGACCGCCAAAAAAAGGTTTTGGCGAGCGTCAGATTTGTTCAATCGAATGCAAAACGATTTGTTATCTCGGTAAAAACGAAGTTTTACCGACTACCGAAACGCAATCTTTGAATCCGCCATGATGTCCGTGACGCGCACGCCATAGTTATCGTCGATGACTACAACCTCGCCGCGCGCGAACAGCTTGCCGTTGACAAAGATGTCCACCATCTCACCCGCGAGCTTGTCCAGCACGACCACGGAACCCATGCTCATGCTCAGAATTTCCTTGATGGTCTTCTTGCACTGGCCCAGCTCCACCGTCACCTGCAGCGGCACATCCATGATGAAATCGATGTTCTCCTGGCTCTCACCCGAGTGTCTGGGCGTAGCATCAAAGGATTCATATTGGAACGACCGTACGCCGACCCTGCTCTCCTGAGGCTCGGGTCTTTGCGCTGCCCTTTGGGCCGGTTCAGCAGCTTGTTTTGTTTCTTTCGGTTTGGCTTGCGGTTTGTCGTCCACGCCCATTACCTCCTTGAAAAGGAACGACGCGAGTTTTTTACCAAAGTCGTACGGCATGACCTGTATGATTTCGCTGGATAAGACGTTTTGGATCTCCATCGCAAACTTGATGATGATCGCCGAATCGCTGCGTTCATCGTCGGCGCTTGTCTCGTGCACGATGGGCGGCGATATGTTCACCGGCTTTTTCACGATGCTGGAAAGCGCCGTGGCCGAGGCCCCAACCATCTGGTTCATCACTTCGCTGATGGCGGAAAAGTGCAGCTCATCCAGTTTGATATCGGCGTTTTCGTCGTATTCCTCACCCATAAGGATACTGGTGATGAAGAATACGTCGCGTTCTTTGATCAAAAGGACGCTGCTTCCTTCGATGCCCTGTATATAGGATACCTCAACGGACACATAGTTTGCGTCTTGATCCTCTATCTGATCCGTTATGTGGCCGATGCTCACCCGCGGCGTTGTGATGCTCACCTTGTAACCCAACAGTGTTGAGAGCGCCGTCGCCGATGTACCCATGCATATATTGCCAATCTCGCCAATAGCGTCTATCTCGTTGGCGGATAGCTTAAGGGAATCGGGATCCTCAAAACCCCTTTGTTCACTCATTCTGGCCTTCCTCCTTGAGGACCTCGGATATCTTGATGGCCACCCGTTGGCCTGAAAGCCCAATAGTCCCCTTGAATTTAGTGATATGCTCCACTTTTACCGTAATTTTCTGTTCAATTTGGTGGTCTATTCGTATAACATCCCCCACCTGTAGGTTCACGATATCACGCACGGTGGCTTTGGTTGAATTGAACATCGCATGCAGCACGAGCTGTGTGCCCGTGATATGCGAACTCAACTTAGAACGCTGCAATTCGTCACTTTGGCGTTGCGGGGCATCGTTGTACCACGTCTTGGTGCCCAGTAGTTTTGCGATGGGCTGGACAGCAACATGCGGAATGCAGAAGTTGACGATGCCGGAAACCTTGCCGATCTTGACGTTCATGGTAATGATCACGATGGGCTCGTTGACCGCGGTGACCTGCGCGAACTGCGCGCTTGTCTCGATCCGGTCCAGCATCGCATTGGTATTGACCACTTTTTCCCAGCACTCGCCCATAAGCCCAAGCATCTGTTGCAGCACACGCGTGAGGATCGAAACCTCGATCTCGGTGTACTGCTTGCTGATGTCTTCCGTCAATTGGGCGGTTCCCCCCAGCAGACGGCTTATAATCTCAAAAGCGATCGTCGAGGATACTTCCATCAGCGACGATCCCGCCAGTGGCGGCATGTTGACCACGGCAAGCATGACCGGCGTTGGCAGCGAGTTGCTGTATTCCAAATACGTCTGCTCTTCAATGGAAATGACTTCGACTTCGCTTATCGCGCGCAGCGTTCCGGAAAAAAAGGTAGAGAGGCGGTTGGCGTAGTTCTCAAAGATCAACTGGAACATGCGGATCTGCTCTTTGGGGAACCGGTTGGCCGTCCTGAAGTTGTAGGGTCGAATCTTATCTACCGCAACAAGCGCTGGATTTTCCGCAACGAAATCGCTGCCGGCTGCCAAAGCGCTCAATAGTTCATCGATTTCGTTTTGCGATAAGACTTCGGACAACGTTTAGCCCCCTCCCGACAAAAAAACAGCCGCCTTTATTCATGCAATGCGGCACAGCGTTTTTTACATCGGGCTACGCCGCACACGGCAAAATGAATCCCGACAAAAGTGCTATGCACCGGCGATTTCTCACGTCACCAGGCCGCATTTTTATACTTTCAACAACGCCTCGTATGGCGTTTATTGTACCACATACTCGTTGAAATATACACTCTTTAAATACTCGACATCCAGCTTTTCGTTGAGCAGTTCCACGATCTGTTTGGATAGTTTGTCGCGAATGTCGCTTGCCCGAAGCTCATCGTATGTCTTTTCCCGCAAAAGGAAGAGTATCGAATCGCGAATGACGGGAGTGTTTTCTTCCAAAAAAGCCTTCTGCTCCTCCTCCTTTTCCTGCTCGATCTCAAAGGTGATCGACGTCTTGAACAAGCTTTGGCTGTTCTTAACGTTGGTGATGAATTCTTTCTCCAGCGTAAAGGTGAAATAGGTGGCTTTTCTCTTCACAGGCTCCTGCTGTAATGACTTATTGAAAAACAACATGTACGCCATTCCACCTACCGCCACAAGCAGAACAACGATAAGCGGTACCGTTAACTTTTTCATCTTCTTCGCCTCCTTTGTGCGTTATGCACCTTTTATGATGAAATCCACGAGCCGGTTCCGCACCAGGCCCTCGGCTGTTTCGTTGGTGTCGATGGGGTCGTATTCCCCATAGCCGGCAGCTTACAGCTTGTCCGGCGATATGTTCAATTCATAGATATCGATCAACGATTTGAGCACTTTGCCGTGATAGGATACAACAGTGGATGCAATCGTTCCCCCAAAGACGATAAAGATCGAGGGACGATCGATAAAGATCATGATATCGCCGTCCAACATGATGGATATGGCGATACAGATTACGCCAAATCCCAGCCCTATCACTGTTGTCAGTTCACGACGTACACCCCTGTCAGCCTTTGTTCAAATCCTGTGCAAGGACCTCTCTTTTAAATTCAATCACAAGCCGTCTTACCTCTTCACAGGATTCCGCGACGACGATCTTCCTGCCCGATATCATCGAAATGACGGTATCCGGCGTCTGTTCCACAAATTCGATCTGGTCTGAGTTAACCAGGAATTTCTCGTTGTTCAACCGGCTCAGCTGGATCATATCAATCTCCCAACAAGCGGCTATTGGCCGCATAGATGGGCGAATACGGGGGAGCGTGCGCTCCCCCGCCCGCCTTGAAAACTATTACCGCTTGAGATTCACCAGTTCTTCGAGCATTGCGTCGGTTGTGGTGATAACCCTTGAATTGGCCTGGAAACCTCTCTGCGTGACGATCATATCCGTAAATTCGCTGGCCAGGTCCACGTTGGACATTTCAAGCGAACCCGGGTTGATCTTTCCGGCCACGCCGTTGCCCGGCTTGTTCAGCACCGCATTTCCGGAGTTCGCGGTGCTCTGGTACATGTTGGATCCGACCTTCTGCAGCGCGCTCTCGTTGGAGAACGTGGCTAGGATGATCTGTCCCAACACGACCCTATCGTCAGTGGCGGCGTCAAGCCCCACGACGGTGCCGTTGAGGTCGATGGACACATCGTAGTAGTTCGGATCAACGAAGATGTTAACGACCTGCGCATTGGCGGGATTGGCTGTGATCGCTCCGGTGGCATCCAACAGGTTGCCGTCGGCATCCACCCTATAGCCCTTGACGAAGGAACCGTTGGCGGTCACCATGAAGTTGTCTTCGTTCGTATAGAAGTTGCCGGCGCGGGTGTAGTAGGTGCCGCCGACGTCGGAAACTACAAAGTAGCCGTCGCCCTCAATGGAGAGATCCATGGTGTTGCCCGTATACTGGCTGCCGTTGGTGGTATGCATCACGTCGATGGCGGCAATGGATGTGCCAAGGCCGATCTGTTGCGGGTTGGTGCCGCCGTTGTTGGTCGTGGGCGAGGAAGAGGCCTTGATGGTCTGGCTGTAAATGTCCTGGAACACGACGCGGCTGCTCTTGAAGCCGACGGTGTTGACGTTGGCGATGTTGTTGCCGATGACATCCATACGGGTCTGGTTGCTGCGCAGGCCGGTGATACCTGCATAAAGAGAACGCATCATTGTATAGTTTACCTCCGAAAATTAAGCTTGAATTTGTTGGATGGAGTCGATGGGCACCTCTGTGCCGTCGACTACGGCGTACACGGCGTTGTTCTTCGCGATGATGTAGGTTACCTCGCCGGATACGGTCTTGGCATTGCCTTTATCATCGGTGATCTGGGCCGTGACGGACTTGCCGATCAGATCGGCGCTCTGGATCAGCTCCTGCTCCAGCGTCGTATCGGTCGAGTTGATCACGGATACCACGCTGTCATAGGAGTACTTCTGATCGCCCACCATCACGTACGGTTTGCCATCTTCGATGGACACGCCGTCGACTTGCCCGAAGACGTACGAACTGCCGTCTCCCTTTTCGTCGACGTATACGTACTTTCCCATCAGGCTGTACGCCTGGTTGGTGTTGGTGGTGCTGTTGAGCTGTTGTATCTGTTCGAGCAGCGTGAACTGTGCCAGCTGCGCCACGTATTCGGTATTGTCGGTAGGCTCCAGCGGATCCTGATTGGAAAGCTGCGCTACCAGCGATTGCATAAATGCGTCTTTATCCAGCGATGAGCCGGATGATTTGGTCGAAGTGTAGTCGGAGAGGGGGCGTAATCCCGTTGTATTCTCCGCCGCTGCCGCCGTTGTGGTTGACATGTATACTCTCCTATGCCTGAAACTCAATGGAACCGTTCTTTATAGCCAGATCCGATTCTTGTCCTGCATATACGCTGTCCACCGCTTGTGTGTTTTGCGCGGCGTAGGCGCGCAGGTTCCTGTGTGAGGATTGGCCCCGGTTCCTGCCTTCGTATTGTTGTTGCGTGTTGAATGCGGGGGCTTCGTATGTCACCTCGAGATGGTTTACCTGTATGCCCTTCTCCTTGAGGGACTCCGCAAGTGTGTTGATCTGTTCCCCTAACGCCTCTTTGGCTGCCGCACTCTCGGCTTTAATCTGCGCCTTGATACCCGTATCGTCCATGACCAGCTTGATGCTCACCTTGCCAAGGGATTCGGGCCGAAGTGTCACGGACATCTCGTAGTTGCCATCCTTCTCGTGCGATTGGATGCTTTGTACGATCTTCATCGCGTTGTGCGCCATATCCGCTGCAGTTGGCTTCTCGCCGCCCTGTGTTTGCGCAGTCTTTTCAACATTCTGCGTTCCGGCGTTCACACTCTGCGGCTTTTGCATCGCATCCAGTCCGAATGCTGCCGTTTTGGGCTGCATCTTTTCGACACTCTGGTCCGCTTTTCCGTCCTGCGCCTTTGTGTTTGCGGCATCGTCGCTCGTTGAAGCGCCGTCCCCTTTGGCAGATGCTACGATAGTGGGTACATCCGGATTGAAATCAAACGCGTTGCCTTGCGGTGTTTGGCTATTCTCCGCCTGTTTTACGTGCGCTGCGCCTGGTCCGATTCTGTCCGTTGACGCATCACCAAGTGCCTGCTGCAGCCCCTCGAACAGCGCTGCTTTGGCTGCCTGTCCGGTTGGTGTTGTAGTTTCGTTTGCATCCGAAGGTACCGTGTCCGGCGCTCCTAGTTGAGCCGCGCCCGTATCGCTCTGGTTGTGCATTGCGGCTATAGCGTCCCGCAGTTCGGGCATCGCCTTGGGTGCATACTGCGTGTCCGGCATCACCTGGGCTACGCCCTGTGCCGGTGCTGTTACAGCTTGCGCATCGCCGGCGTCCTGTGTTTGTATTGCCTGTATATTCGGCACTGCCCACATCCACTGTGGCAGGCTCTGTTGCTTCCGTGCAATGGTCTCAAGCGAAGGTTGTGTTGTCGGTACATCATTTACCGTCTGTCCGGAGTCTTCCTGACAGATGCCTTCCATCTTGAAGCTTAGCAATCCGAATCCTTCGAGTATGCTGTCGATCCCCGTTCCTTGTGTGTTTGCGTCCACCGAATCCGCCGTTTGTGCAGTCTGTGTGTCCGCATCCGCTTCGCAGCATATGCTAAACCTTTGGTTCATCTTTCTCGCATCTTCGTGCCCTTTTCCGAAGAGGCCCGGCCATTGTGTCATGTTCGCTATCGTTTGTGTTCCGTCCGCCGCCTGACCTTCCGCTGTCTGCGGCATCCCTGTGGCCGCCGCCAGCAGCATCAGAAACGCGTTGGGATCGGACGATTGCGATTGGTTGCCCACAATTGGCAGTTGCCCTTCGTTCGCTACAAGTTGTACCGGTAGATTGATGTCCTTCCCTCCTTTGATGTTTTGAACAGTAGGAGTGAACCGAGTATGGTTTACTCCCTCACTATAATAAATCGCGCCAAAAGCATAAAAACTTAAGGCGCGATCTCGTATTTTCTTGACTTTGTTTTCAATTTATTACTAATTTGCTGCGATCCGGTAACTGATCAGGTCCCCGATCGTCTTCTCCTCGTCGCTCTTGACCTGCGCCAGATATTGCGCATACTGTTTTTCCTTCAGGTTTTCAAGCTTCTTGATGTCCTGATAGTTGCTGGTCTTTTCCAGAATCAGCCTCTGCTGCTCCTGTTGAACGTTGTCGATGCTCTCTTCCTGCTTTACGATAAGCTCGGAGTACTGATCGATGTAGGCGGTGTGGCTCTTTAGCTCTTCCGCCTGAACACCCTTTTGCATCTGGTTCATATATGCCTGTTTGGCGCTCGTACGCTGCGAAAACAGCGTGTCCAGCTCACCCGCCAGGTGGGCAAGGGTTTGTTCGTTTTGCTTCATCTGCAATTGCAGCTGTTCCTGCATCGATAGCGTCAGGTCCAGCAGCGGTTGCAGCGTAAACTTAAATTTCTTCATGCATTACTCACCCACAAATATCCTTGAGCATTGCAACGGCCTCGTCAAAGGTGAAGTGGTCGTTGATCTGCTGTGTAAGCAGCGCGTTGATGGAATCCTGCAAATCAACAGCCCTGTCCACCTGCACGTTGCTTCCCTTCTTATAAGCGCCGATGGCGATCAGGTCCTGTACGTCCCGGTAGGATGCCATCATGCTCTTTACATAACCGGCCATCTGGTTATGCTCTTTGTTGGCTATGTCCGACATCAGTCGGCTGATGCTGGATAGTATGTCTATGGCCGGATAATGGTTGTTGTTCGCCAGTTGTCTAGACAATACGATGTGTCCGTCAAGTATGCCTCGAACCGTATCCGCGATCGGCTCGTTCATGTCGTCGCCTTCCACAAGAACCGTGTACAGCCCTGTGATAGAGCCTTTGCTGGATGTCCCTGACCGCTCCAACAGCTTTGGCATGATCGCGTAGACCGAAGGGGTATAACCCCTGGATACGGGCGGCTCGCCGATGGCCATTCCGATCTCCCGCTGTGCCATTGCAAATCTGGTCAGCGAATCCATCATCAGCAGCACGTCGTAGCCCTTATCCCGGAAGTATTCCGCAACGGAGGTCCCCACGCTTGCCGCCTTGAGGCGAACCAGCGCCGGTTGGTCGGAGGTCGCGATGACCAGGACCGACTTTTTCAGTCCTTCCTCCTGCAGCTCTTTTTCGATGAAGTCCAGCACTTCGCGTCCGCGCTCTCCCACGAGCACGATCACGTTGATGTCCGCGGTGGCGTTTCTCGCCATCATACCCAATAGCGTGCTCTTACCCACGCCGGATCCTGCGAAGATGCCCACGCGCTGGCCTTTACCGATGGTCAACAACGAATCGATCGCCTTGATGCCCAGCGGCAGAATCTCCTTGATGCGGGATCGGGCAAGGGGGTTGGGCGGCGAATTGTTGATGGAGTAATAATCCTCCACCAAGACCGGCCCTTTGCCATCCATCGGGTTTCCCATCCCATCGAGCACCCTGCCCAACAGCCCGGATCCTACCGGAACCTTGAGCGCATCCCCGGTCGGAACCACGTAGTTTTCGGGGCCTATGCCGGCAAGGTCTCCCAGCGGCATCAAAAGTACCGTCTTTTCCTTGAAACCCACGACCTCGGAGAGGATATACTCGTCAGCATTGCCCGTATAGATACGGCAGACTTCGCCCATCTTCGCGTTGATACCTACGGCTTCCACCGTAAGCCCAACCACTCTGGTCACCTTGCCGCAGTACTCATAGGGATCTGCGGTCTGTATGATTTTTCTGTACTTTTCTAAATCGAATGCTCTTTCCATGTGCTCAACCCCTCTAACCCTGATTGAGCGCCATAGCGATCATCTTGATCTGAGCATCCACACCCACCCGGACAACGCAATCCTGCAGTTCCAAAACGCATCCGCCCGGAGGCACGCTGTTGTCCATGACAACGTCATACGGCGTATCCAATTCCTCTGCGACCCATTTCCCGCCGTCCGAAAAATGCCTATGGTATTCGCGGGCGTTGAGTCTTAACGTGCATTCGCCCTTGATGTTTACCTTTTGTAAGGATTGCCTGATAAGTCCTTCAAATATTGTATCGTTGTCTTCCAGTTCGATATTAAGAATTTTCTGTGCGATCTCCAGCGACAGCTGCAGAATGCGCTGGTCCACTGCCGTTTCAAACCGCACCTGCTGTTCGAAAAGCTTCGCTAAAGCCTCATTGATTGCAATGGCGTTTTGCTCCCTGATCTCTTCACAGATTGCTTCAGCCTTTCCCAACTCCTGCTCGATCGCTTCCTGCCGGGCCTGCGCACGCATTTGCTCCGCCTGTTCATGTGCCTGTTCAAGCAGGCGCTGCGCCTCCATCCGTGCTTTACTGATGATCTCGTCCGCTTCCGCTTTCGCCTTCTCGATCATTTCCGCCTGATCGACCCGTACAGCCTGTTCAGACCGGTCCGCCTTTTGCGCCCGTTCGGCTCGGACGGCTGTAAGATCCATTACTTCCGCTTTTGGGCGCTCCGGTGTTTGCTCGGATTCAGGTTGTTCAAAATCGCCGACATTGTCACGAAGCCATTGTTTAATGACCACAAATTCCTTGTTTGAATCGATGAAGTCCACGGATGATTTATCGATTTTAAACAATCACTTCATCCTCCTGGCTGCGCGACACGTATATCTCACCCGCGTCATCCAGCTTGCGGATAACGTTGACAATCCTCTGTTGGGCTTCTTCGACGGCGCTCACGCGTACCGGGCCCATCATTTCCATGTCTTCGCGGACCATTTCCTGCATACGCTTTGAAATGTTTTTGAAAACTGTCCTGACCACTTCGGAGTTAGCGCCCTTGAGAGCCACCGCCAGATCGCGGTTGTCGACATCTTTTAGCACACGCTGGATCGCCTGGTCGGACAGCTTGGTGATATCTTCGAACACGAACATGCGGTTGCGAATCTCTTCAGCAAGTTCTTCATCCCTCTCCCCGAGCGATTCCAGCAAATTTTTCTCCGTGCTGCGGTCGACGCTGTTAAGGATGTCGACCAGTATGTCCACGCCTCCCACCTGCGTCTGATTGCCGGAGATCAGCATGGATAGTTTGCGTTCCAATACGCGCTCGGCTTCTTTGACGTATTCCGGTGCCGAGCTGCCCATTTTGGCGATGCGCGCGATGACGTTGGTCTGCTTTTCCAGTGGGAGCGACGAGAGCACCATTGCGGCTTGCTGCGGCGTCAGATAGGAGAGCACCAGCGCTATGGTCTGCGGGTGTTCATTCTGGATGAAGTTCAATACCTGTGCGCTATCGGTACGACGGATGAAATCAAAGGGCCTTACGCGCAAGGTGGAGGACAGCCTTTGGATCATCTCATCGGCTTTATTCTGGCCCAGAGCCTTGTTCAGTACGTCGCGCGCATATTCGATACCGCCTTCGGAGATATATTTTTGCGCCATGCAGATGTCACAGAACTCGGATAGGACCTCTTCCTGTTGTTCGGGCGACACGCGCCGCATGCTGGTGATAGAAAGCGTGATCTGCTCGATTTCGTCATCCGAAAGATGCTTATAGATCTTCGAAGCATATTCCTTGCCAAGCGAGATCAAAAGAATCGCTATTTTGTCCTTGGTTGAAAGTGCTGATGCCATCGTCTATCACCTGCCGTATTCTTCCGCAAGCCAGGTTCTGAGCAAATGCGCCACTGATTCCGGGCTCTTGTCGATGTATTTTCCAAGCCGTTCCAAATTGCCGTCTTCTTTGGTGCCAAACTCGATTTCCTCAAATACTTCTTCCGGGATCGGCGGCGGAATGATCTGCTCGTCCACCTGCAAATCCACCTCGCTTCCTTTCTTCCTGGAGCGTTTTACCTTGACTTTTTTGACCTTCTTGGGTCCGAAAATCCTGCGCAGCGTGAATACCAGGATCAGAAACGCCAACAACGATGCGCCCGCGATGATGATCGTACGTATCAGCGTGGCGCGCTGCATTTGCTTGAGCAGCTCCGCCTGGTTGCTAAATACCGCCTGTGATCCGCCGCCGTTGCTCATGTTCTTGAACGGTATCATTTCCACGGCCACATTGTCGGGAGCAACGCCGACGGCGGTGGCCACCAAATTTTTCACCTTACTTGTATAATCGGTAGAATTGGAGGAACTATCCAGTACAACCGAGACAGAAAGTTTTTCGATCTTACCCTTGGCGCCTTCGATCTGCGTCTTAGTCTGGTTCAACTCGTAGTTGGCCTCTCTGGACACCTTTTTATATACGTTGCTTGTGGTATCATTCACGATGGCTTGATATTGATCTGACGTGTTTGTCGAAGTGCCGGTCACGCCCGAAGCGGCGCCGTTGGAATTCTGCACGACTTCCGCTAGCTCAGACATGCTGACCACAAGCCCCTCCGTCTGCCCTTCCACCGGCGGGGCAAATGTGATGGATTCGGTGACGGTCGTATCGAAGTTCAGCGTTACGCCCACCTGCACCACCACACCGTTGTCACCGAAAATCGGCGTCAGCATGTTGAGGACCTGTTTTTGCAGATTGCCCTGCACGGTTTTCTGCAAATCAAGCTGCGAACCAATGTTCTGCGTTTCATCCTTGTCGTCAAGCGAATACATATGCATCTTGGAATCAACGATGCGAACATTGTCCACAGAGAGTCCCGACACGCTCTTGCTCACGAGCTCCGCGATGGCCTTTGCCTCTGAAGAGCTGATGGTCTGGTCATCCTTGAGGGTCAGCATGACTGCGGCGGTCGCTTCCTTGCTGCCGTTTGAAATGACAAAAGAGCTGTCCTCGGGCATGTTGATGTTCACGACAGCATCCTGGACCTTGCTCAATTTTAAAATGGTCTTCCGAAGATTGTCCTGCAGTTGGAATTGCAGATAGACCTTCTTCTCATAATCGGTGGTGCCAAGCCCCGAAGCCTGCTTGAAGATGTCGTAGTTGTAACCACTTTCTGGATACCCCTGTGTCGCCAGCCTCATGCGCACCTCGTCCACCTGGTCCGATGGGATGAGCACCGTATCCGTACCCTGTACTTTGGTACTGATACCCATCTCCTCCAGCACGCTTAGTACTTCGCCCGCGTCCGAAGCGTTCATCCCCGTATAGAGCACAGAATATGGTTTGTAGCTCGCCACAAAATACAAAGCTACGCCTATGACCAAGACGGTTACAGTCAGGATAATAAGGCGTATTTTTTGCCCTTTTGAAAGGTTGCCAAAAAACTGCTGGGCCTTGGCCCGTATTTTTTGAATCATATTTCCCATTATGCCTTTTTTATACTCCCTGCGCATAATTGTTACTCGGTGAGTTACATTCTATATCGAGTTGTAACTTTCTTCAAGCCTTTTTTTACATTTTTGGAAATTTTTTTGTAAAATTTCGTTAATATTGCCTTATTGAATGCTTGAAAATGTCGAATTTGGTTAATAAGGAGCGTTTAGAGGGCAAAAAATGTTACATTCCCATTCCATTTTACTAAGTCTATGTAACAATTCTATCGCCGTTTCCGGGTCGTGTGACGCCACAGGAGAATGCAAGAAAAAAAACCTAAACATCCAACCCAATATGCCGATATATCATGTGACAAACCAATTCGATCCCCCTAAGGCGCCATGGGGGCATGTGGTCAAGTCACACAAAATGGCAAGGAAGCCGATGATTTATCAAGGAGGAAATAAAAAATGAGGATTACCAACAACATCATGGCGATGAATACGCATCGTCAGTACACCGTGAACAACGAAGCCGTCGCCAAGTCAACCGCGAAACTGTCTTCCGGATACCGGATCAACAGCGCCGCTGACGACGCAGCAGGTCTGGCCATTTCCGAAAAAATGCGCGCGCAGATTCGTGGCCTGGATATGGCTTCAAAAAACAGTGAAGACGCCATTTCGCTTATCCAAACGGCAGAAGGCGCCCTCACCGAGACCCACGCCATACTGCAGCGTATGCGCGAGTTGTCTGTCCAGTCTGCTTCGGACACCAACCAGGACGCTGTCGACCGTGACGCGTTGGACGCGGAGTTCGGCCAGCTGAAACAGGAGATCGACGACATCGCCGGTAAGACGAAGTTCAACAACATGAGCTTGCTCGACGGCACCTATGGCGTATCGGTCAACTCCACCGCTTCGAGCCTTGACGACGTAGTCGGCGTGTCCGGCATCTCCGTCGACGGCGCTGCAGCGGGCGAAGTATTCACCTTTGCCGATGACGGAACGGACCTCACCGTAACGCGCGGCAGCGACGGCGCGACGTTCACCATCGGATCGCCGGCGGGCGGCGCTGGAACGATCGACATTGCGGCGTTCGGCATCACCCTCCAGACAAAGAACACGTTCGTTGCGGGAAGCCTCGACGGCACGGTCAACATGAGCGCGGGCGGCGGCGGCACAATCCAGACCGGCGCAAACAACGGCGACACGCTGAGCATTTCCATCGGCGATATGAGCGCGAGCGGCCTTGCCCTTACGGCAGCACGTGTCGATTCACAGGCGAACGCATCCTCCGCCATCAACTCGGTGGACAGCGCGATCAACCTCGTTTCCGACCAGCGCGCAAACCTCGGTGCTTTGCAGAACAGGTTGCAGCACAAGATCAACAACCTGAACACCTCTTCGGAGAACCTGCAGGCAGCAGAAAGCCGTATCCGCGACTTGGATATGGCCGCAGAGATGACGACCTACACGAAGAACAACATCATGGTGCAGGCCGCGACCTCGATGCTAGCTCAGGCGAACTCGGCGCCCCAGAACGTTCTGACTCTTTTACGTCAATAACTCCGAGTCCCAAGGTGATAACGAGTCCCAAGGTGACAACGAGTTACAAGGTGACAACGAGTTACAAAAAGAAACAGAGCCGCCATAGGTCGGCTCTGTTTCTTTTTAAGTAAAGCACTGTTTTAGTCTGATTTTCATTTGTTCGTTTCGCATAGAGCCGCAAATCTATACCCCGCCGCCACCCTATTAAGGAATGGGGCTCTGCCCCCGGCCCCAGGTAGGGGACGTTATCCCCTACGACTCCCTGATGAGATTGGAAGTATTCCTACAAGGTCTTATTATATTGATAATGCCTATTTCTTCGAGGTCTTTATCGGGACATCGAAGGCACCGAGAATAAAATCATGTCGGTGGCATGTTTTTCGTAAAGCGGGATATGGTAGCTTGTTGGAGGTACCCCGACAAGCGCTCTTGTAGATTAGCATAATACAGGCCCCACACAGTGTCCGTTTCAAGGGGGTCCGGCGTTTCCGAAGGAAATCGGGAGGGGATCATACGCATGGCAAAGCCTTGTGTACAAGCCCCTTGGTAAAGAATATGCAACTGACATTGTTGCTTTTTTGCGCTGTACGATTTGCTTTATCAAACACAAAAGCCCGCATAAGCGGGCTTCTTGACTCTGTCCGTTAAAAACTGACGACCGGCGTCTTTGCGGCGGACTGGTTGATATCGATGGTCTCCTTCAACAGCTCCTTGCGGAACACGCGCACCTCTTCGGGCGCGGTGATGCCGATGCGAACACGGTCCCCGTCGACGGCGACGACCTCGATGGTGATATCGGACCCTATGGCGATGGCTTCGCCCACTTTTCTAGAGAGCACCAGCATTTTCTTTGCCCTCCTTGACCGCGCACATGACCGCATCGTAGATCGGATACCGTATCGGCAGCTCCTTGGCGTCAATGAGCACCTGTTTGCCGATGCCCTCCTTCGCGTTGATGAAGATCGGTGCCGCGAGATTCGCAGTCATCTGCGTTACATCTTCGGGGATCATGACCACGTTCATTACGATGAGGTCGGACTGATCCTCCACATGCAGATCTTCAAGGTCGCTGTCGCGCACCTGGATGATGTGGTTGTCCAACAATTCAAACGGGATTATGGTCGGAAGGGCAATCGCTTTGTTTTCCGTGGATTGCAGCCAATACAGCGGTTTGCTCTTCTCGATCTCCAGAATCACAAAACGGTGCAGGTCCTCAAATCCAGGCAAGCCCTGCGGGAAGGCGATCACCTTGTTATCGGGGAATTCAAAGTCCCCAAACCTAGAAGTTTCGATATACATGTACGCCCGTCCCTTTCCGTTCGATTCAAGCGCAGTTACATTGAGATTACATCTATTTGATGTATTCTGTAACTAACTATAGCATAGTTTCGATTCTCTTTCAACTTGAAAAACACAAAAAAACCTGTACAGGCCGCATTCGGCGCTTAACAGCCCGCCGGTGGGCTGCGTTTTCATCACTGTCGTCAGGTCAGATAATCCACCAGAGACGGCATGATGATCTTAGAGCCAACAGCGAGCGCGGCTTCATAGACCGCCTGCGCGTTCTGGTATTGCAGCGTCACTTCCGCAACATCGATGTCCTCGATATCACTCTTCACGCTCTTGTAGTTCAAAAGGTTGTTCTCATAACGGTTTGCCACCAGATCCATGCGGTTGATCTTCCCGCCAACCTCGGATTCTTTACTCAGCACACGGCTCTGCGCACTCTGGAGCCTACTGATATAAGAGGAGATCGTTTGGGGCGTTGCGCCGCTTTGCAGATCCTTGTAAAGCCCATCGAGCATGGTATAGACGTTTTCACTGCCCATGGACATGAATTCTGTGCCGGACATCGTCACTTCCATGGTCAGCCCGGAGCCAATCTCAAGGGAAATGGCCTGTCCGTCTTCGGCGATCAGACCCGCGTTACCGGTATCGGTTACATCCAGGCCGTTGTACAGGAGTTTTCCGCTGGCATCAACGGTGAACGGCGGCTGCTTCGTGTTGTATCCACCGAAGATGTATTGCTCGCCGCTCATGCTGTTCCCAAGCGTGAGCGACTCGTCGCGCAGCTGCTTGATAAAGGAAGCGAAAGCGGTCTTCTGTTCGCTGGTCACAAACCCGTTGGCTGCCTCCACGGTCTTTTCATACGCGCTT
Source organism: uncultured Clostridia bacterium (assembly GCA_964533965.1). Lineage (GTDB taxonomy): Bacteria > Bacillota > Clostridia > Christensenellales > QAND01 > RGIG3178. The sequence continues at coordinate 50,218 of CAZHNN010000018.1, forward strand.
TTCAAGATCTCGTTCAAGTCTGACAGCGCGTTCTGCTCATCGGTCAGCATGGTCTTGGCAGTTCCCACGATTTCCTTGTACTGATCCGTCTTATAGATCTTTGCGTTGATGCGCATGCTCTTCATTGAGCCTATCGGATCGTCCGAGAGCTTCGTGATGCGCTTGAGCGAGGAGAGCTGCGTCTGGTAGTTCGTCAGCACCGACAAATTGTCGTTGAGGTTATTGGTATAGTTCCTGGTCAGCATATTGTTCGTGATGCGCATTTTACACCTCCGTTAACGGCCTACGACGCCGGTGTTGTTGATCAACGTATCCAACATCTCGTCGATGGCGGTGATCAGTCGCGAGGACGCAGAATAGGCGTGTTGGTATTTGACCATATCGATCATCTCGTCGTTGATGGAGACACCCGACACCGCTTCCCTGCGGTTTTCCAGGTTACTGATGATCGATCCTTGGCTTTGGCTCATGTTGCTGCTGGTGCTGCTGTTGATGGCAATCTCAGTCATTATGGTGCTGAAATAGTCCTCGAAATTGCTGATGCCGACAATGCCATCGCTGCCGCACAACGCCACCAGGGCGAGGATGTTCTCGTTGTTGCCCTCGTTGGTATTCGAGGCGGAAAGGTCCACGAGCTGGCTTGATGCTGCGATGTTGTTCACATCGTCCAGGATATCGTCGGAAAGCGAGAAGTTGCTGGCCGTGATGGCGGTATACCCGCCTGCCGGCACATTAAAGAAGTCGACGTTGTTTTTCGAAGCCGTGCTTGTGGTGGCAAGCGTGTAACCGGCCCTGTGCACGGTATTGAAGGCTTGCGCGATGCTCTGGCAAAGCGTGTTGAGGTTGTCCATCAACCGGGGGACGCCCACCTCGTTTACACTATTGCCGTCACGCATCTGTCGGTAGGCTTCCAGTTTGCCGTCGGAGTACTCGAACGCGTCGGTCGTGCCTTCGTAATAGATGCTGTAGTATCCTGCATTCCCCGAGACCACGCCGGTCTGATCCGCAACTGCCGACAGCTTGGTGGTAGAGGTGTGGTTGACCAGTTCGTGTCCTTCGCTTGTGACCACAAGCTTGCCGTCGGGGTTCTCGTAGTAGTCGATGTTGATGAGCTGACTGAGCTTGTCCAACAGCAGGTTCCGCTTGTCGCGAAGATCGTTGGCGTTGCTTCCGGTCAGCTCGTACGAGTAGATTTGCGCGTTGTAATCGGCAATGTTTGTAATTGCGTCGTTGATCTCCTGTACGGTGGCATACATGTTGTCGTTCTGCTCGGTCTGCAGATCGGACAGCTGCTGGTAGTAACTGTTGAACAGATTGGTGAGCTCAATGCCGTTCTGCTGAACGGTTGTGCGGATCTCAAGGCTACTTGGATCCGTGGTGAGCTCGCTCAGGCTGTCGAAGAAGCTGGACATAACCTTCGAAATGCTGTAGTCGGACGTCTCGTTGAACAGCGATTCGATGTAAGACATCGCATCGGCCTTCGCCTGCCATTTGCCGAAACCCGCATATTCCTGCCGCAGCTGGCGGTCGATGTACGCGTCTCGCACCTGCCGTATGGACTGGATCTCAACGCCGCCGCCTACCGCATTTTTCAAAACGCTGGCATAACGGCCATAAAGCGCCGCGGCCTCGATGGAAGCCGTTTCAACTCGCTGGCGGGTATACCCCTGCGTCGCGCTGTTTGAAACGTTCTGCCCGATGACCTCAAGCGCCGTTTGGCTGACATACATGCCGGTTTTGGCTATTTCCAGTCCGTAAAATCCCATTTGTTATACCCTTTGATCAAACACACGGAAATTGACCGCCGTGTCGCCGTTCGTTCCGCCCTTGTTGTTGTACAACTGGCCTTCACCGCTGTCGGTGATCATGCGGATGCAAAAGGACGTAAAATCCATGTGCGTCTGTATCAGTTTCTTGTTCAATTCATTGCTGCGCTTGAGCTTGAGCACTATGTCGCTCAATTCGCGCTTAAGCTGCGCAAATTCCTGCCGCAGCGGTTCTTCGCACAACTCGATGACCTTCGAGAAGGTGAGTTTCTTCCCTTTTATGTTCATGTCGCAGGTTAGCTCGTCGATAATTTCCATCCGCTGCTCTTCGAGCTCTTTGGCCCTGAGTATAAGCTGCTTTTCGCGCTGCACGATGCCGTTTAAAACATTTACATCGTTTTGGATCAAAACATCCTTCTTCTGCGTTGAAATATCCAACAGGATGCGATGAACGTCCTTTTGATCGGTCATCACCTGCAGCAGAGGCCGCATATCCCGCATGTTTCTGCCTCCTTTGATAAGGATAACAAACCCTGATCGTCATCCGGCTAGATGACAACCCGGTAAGTAGATGGCGCTGTTTACCGCCCCAGTATCTTTTCGGCGATGTCCTCTCCGGACACGTTGTAGGTTCCGCTTTCTATCTGCTGCTTGATCGTGTTGATCTTGCGGAGCCTGTCGGCGTCGGTCGTCTCCATCGCCTGCTTGGCGGCTTTGAGCGCGGTGGTATACGTGACCGCCTCTTTGGAAAACTCCACCCGGTCTGACCCCGTCGTGTGATTGTACGAAATCTGTGGCTTTTCCTGGATCTTTATAAGGTTTGTATAGATCCTGTTCGTTGAAATCGAATCAATTTTCATCGTTTTTACTCTCCCAACATGCGTCGACCCTGTCGTTATCGGTTAATGTCAACATGCATCTTGTATCTGCCCCTGTCGGGGCCGGTGTCCTGCCTTTTCTTTTGTTCCGGTTGCGCGCGCTTGGTTTCCGACAGATCGAGTAGGATCTTTTCAAAGAACTCCTTACACTTTTCGCAATACCGGCCACTGTTGATGGGCTTCCCGCACTTCTCGCACAGCAGTTCAGGCTCGCTGTCGCCAAGTGACAGCCTCTCTTCCTTTAAAAACTCCAAGATCAGCTTTTCGTCCACTTCCGTCTTCTTTGCGATCTCCGTCAGGATTGCCTGAGGATGCTGATATACGTAATCCCGGACCTTGATGAAGCTCTTTTCCCTTTCTTCCACGCATAGAGGACAAAAGCTTTGGTTAAATGA